>JACPUX010000072.1 GCA_016192065.1 Betaproteobacteria bacterium | reverse complement strand
GTCTGGTCAGAAAACGTGGAACGGCTGAGCCGGTTCAAGGCATCGTACTGGAACTGCACGACCTCGCCACGGGCATCGGTCTTGCTGAGGAGCTGGCCGGCAAGATAGCGATACTGCGTCGCGCCGCGGTCCGGGCTGTCCTCCGCCAGCACCTCGCCAAAGCCGTTGTGCGCAAAGGTGGTGCTGCGGGCGAGCGGATCGGTGAGTGCGGTGAGCTGGTGGTCGGGGCTGTATTGGTAGAGCACCTGGCCAGCCAGGGGATCGGTCAGGCCGATCAGGCGGTTGAAGGCGTCGTATTGGCGGGTGGTGAGGTGGCCCAAGGGGTCGGTGGAGGAGGTGAGATTGCCGTTGGCATCGTAGCCGTAGACCGTGCGGGCGGCGGTCGAAGCGCCCCATTCCTGGGCCAGGCGGGCGAGGGCGTCGAAAGCGCGGGAACGGGTGCGCGCCAGAGCGCCCTGGGGATCGAAGGCTTCTTCCTTGATGCGGTTGCCCAGCGCGTCGAGCGTGTAGCGCAAGCGATTGCCGGTGCCATCGCGCACTTCGGTGAGGCGATGGGCGGGGTCGTACTGATAGTGCAGCGTGGAGCCTTCGGGCAGGGTGACGGTGAGCAGTTGGCCGGCGGCATCGTAGGTGTAGCTGGTGGTGGCGAAACCTTCGGCCGCCGTGCCGACGGCGCGGGAGGCGAGCCAGCCGCGCGGGGTATAGGTGAGGCGGGTTTCCAGGCCGTTGGGGTCGATGGTTTTGAGCAGGCGGCCGGCGGCATCATAGGCTTGGTAGACGGTGGTCTGCCCCAGGGCGTTGCTGCTGGTGGCCAGATCGCCAAGTCGGTAGTTGCCCGAGGGGTCGGTGCTGGCGTAGTAGGTGTAGCTCGCGAGGTCGGCGACGTCGCCGCGCGGACCATCCACGCTGAGGACTTGACCGAAGCCGTTGTAGGTGGTGTGCCAGGTGCGCGTTTCGCTCCCGCCGAGGCCGTTGGGGGCGGTGATGGTTTTGGTGAGCAGATTGCCGCTGGCATCGTAGCTGAACTCGGTGACCCGGCTGCCGCCGCTCACGGGTTCGCTGATGCGAGTGGGCAGACGGTAGAGGGCGTGCCACTGGGTACTGGTGCTGCGGGCCGCGGGGGTGCCCGCGGCTTCGGTGCGCGAGGTTTCGAGGTTGCGGACCGGATCGTGCTGGTAAGTGGTGCTGGTGCCCTTGAAATCCGTGCGGGCGCTGATGTTGCCGTGGGCGTCGAAGCTCGTGGTTTGCGTGGCGGCGGGCGAACCGGCGCCCGCCGGCTGGGCGACGCTGGTGTTGCTCAGGCGCCCGAGGATGTTTTGGAATTGGTAAGTGCGTTGGGTGCCCAGGGGGTCGGTGACCACCGAGCTGCGCACCGGGTCGGGGTAACTCAAGGCGTAGCGCGCGACACCGCCGGCCAGTTCCGAAGACACCGCGCGCCCGTCGCTGTCATAGCGATAAGTGGCGAAACGGCTGCCGTTTTCATCGATGACGCCGGTGAGTGCGTGGGGAAGATTGGCACCCGAGGTATAGTCGGCCTCGTTGTAAAGATATTGCCGCGTGCCCCCGTCGGGATAGGAGACGCTGACGAGGTCGCCTTGAGCATCGTAGCCATAGCCATAATGGTGGCCGAGGCTGTCGGTGAGGGCGGCCAGACGGCCGGCGGTGTCGTAGGCGAAGCTCAGTTCGCGCCCGAAGCTGTCGGTTACGCGGACCAGAAGTTCCGCCTGGGCGGTGGGACCGTCGGGAGTGGGCAGGATGCCGTACTGGAGTACCTGCATCAGCCCATTGCGCGCGGCAATGGAAGCGAGTTTGCCGTCGGGGCGGTAGGTTTCCAGGGAGTCGTCGGAGGCAACCCGGTATTGCCAGGCGGTGATGGTGCCATCGCCCGCAGTCGTGTGGGTCAGGCGGTCATTGACGTCGGCATCGGCGACATAGGTGCCGTTCAGGAACTGAAAGCCGAAGCTCTTGCCGGTGGGTCGAAAGGCGCGCACCCGCAGGCGCGTGCCCAGGTGGAGCGGGTCGAGCCAGCGCGCGTAATTGCTGAGCCATTTGGCGCCCAGGCTGCCATCTTCGGTCCAGGCCAGGGAATTGTAGGTGCGGGAGAACTCCAGGGGCGGGGCACCGCCACCGCGAAAGTCCACCTCGCGCAGATGTTTGTTGCCGTTGCCGATGTTGATGGGATTGGGCGTGCAGGGGCCGGGGCAGTCGGGGCCGACGTTTTTTTCGAAGGGGTAGTCGTAGTAGAAGCGGCCCAGTTCCCAGATATGGGGTTGCTGGCATTCCCACCAATTGGGGCCGTAGTGGCAAAAGTTCCCCCCCCAAACGACACCCACTGGAACGCCGTGTATTAACCCACCACCAAAACCCGCGCATTGCCCCGGATAGCCCAAGTTGGCCGCAAAGGCATCACAATCAGCACGCGCGGCTTCGTAATCGCGGTACCACTCCTCTATGAGCCAAGATTCCTGGTGAAAAGGAGGCACACGCGTCCGAGTCGCCCAGGCAACACTCTGCCCCAGGCAGAGCATCAGGCACAGCAGCAAGCGAATTTTCATCTCGTCTCCCTTCTCCGGCCTTACGGCAGAGTGATCGTTACGCCCAAGGCGTTGTTGGTTTCGTTGCCTTCGGCGATGCTGCCGTTGTCGGTGTTGCTGCCGCCGATTTGCGCTCCGTGGCCATCGGCCTTCACGAACAGCGTGTAGTTGCCCGCGGGTGTGGTGGTGGGTGTGGTGAAGCTGCGGTTCACGGTGTAGCTCGCCCCCGCGGGAAGGGCCGCGGCGTTGTAGTTGTAGCCCGCGAGGTTGACGCTGGCGCTGTCGAGCAGGCCATTGCCGCAGAGGTAGGCCGCGTCGTACCACGCGGGCGGCGCGGCGATGCCGCCCTGGTTGCTCACCCGGAAACTCGCGGCAATGGTGTAGGACCCATTGGCGTTTTTGGTGATGCTGCCTACGGCAAAGTCGCTCAGCACGAGGTCGGGGCGCGCCGGCAGGTTGATGGCCAGCGCCTGCGTGTTGTTGCTTTCATTGGCTTCGGCGATCGCGCCGGCATCGGTGTTGGTGCCGCCGATATATGCGCCATGGCCGTCGGCCTTGAGGTACACGGTGTAGGCGCCGGGGCTGGTGGTGGTCGGGGTGCCGAAGGTTCGTGTGACCGTGTAGCTGGCTCCAGGGGCCAGCGCGGCCGATTGATAGTTGTAGCCGGCGAGATTGAGGCTGGTGTTGTCGAGCACTCCGTTGCTCGAAAGATAGGCGGCGTCGTACCAAGCAGGGGGTGCTGCCGATTCGCCGGCGTTGGTGACGGTGAAGCTCAGGGGCAGACTGTAGGCGCCGGCCGCGCTCACCGCGATGGTGCCCAGGCTCGGGTTGCTCAAGACGAGGTCGGGCCGATTGGGCAGGGTCAGCGGCAGTGCGACCAGATTGTCGGCTTCGTTGGGTTCGGTCAGGAAACCGGAGTCGGTGGCTGTGCCTCCGACATTCGGTCCGCGGCCATCGGTCTTGAGGAACAGGGTGTAGGCGCCCGGCGCGGTGGTATTCGAGGTGGTGAAGTTGACGCTCTGAGTGTAGCTCGCGCCGACCGCCAGCGCGACACTTCGATAGCTGGCGCCAGTGAGCGCGGCGTCGCCATCGTGCAGGGTGGCGTCGGGGGAGAGGTAGGCCTGGTCGTACCAATAGGCCGGCGCGGCGATGTTTCCGGTGTTGGTCACGGTGTAGGCTACGGGAACCTTGAAGGAACCGTTGGCATTGAGCGTGACGGACCCGACCGAGATGTTACTGATGACCAGATCCGCGGCGCCCGCCTTGAGCGTGAGGCTGCCCGTGCTGGCTGCCGAGGGGTTGACGAAGACGGTGTAGGTGCCGGTCACCGGCAAGGCGCGCGGGGCGATGCTGCCACCTGAGCTGTTAACGGTCTTGGTGACCAGGGTGGCGCCGCTGGGTTGGCGCAGCTCGACCGTGACGTTGGCAAAACTCACCGCGCCGATTTCGATGCCCACGATTTGACCGGCGCTGCCCGCGAAGGTGTAGCGGCCGTTTTGCCCGGCGCGTGTGGTGCTGAACATCTGGCTGCTGCCATCGACCGGCAGGGTGCCGGTGAGATCGTTGGACAGTGCCAGGGTCACGCTGCTCGATGACGACCCCGCGGGTTGCACCAGCAGGGTATAGGTGCCGGTGGCGGGGAGGACCGGAAAGTCGGCGCTGAAGGCTTGGTTGGCGTAGGTGGTGTAGAGGCTCGCGCCGTTGGGTTGGTAAACGGTGAAGCTGAGGTTACCGGAGAGCGTAGTGCTGCCCAAGCCGATGTTCTGACCGCCGGCGCCGTCGAAGGCGAGCAGGGCTTTCTTGCCTGGCGCGAGACTGACCGTGGCTGCCGGGCCATCGATCATCAGCCGGGCGGTGGCGCCGATGTCGCTCGCCAGGTGGGGGCTCGGCGGAATGAAGAAATCGGCTTCACTGGTGACGGTTTCGCCCCGCGTCGTGAGGCGCAGCCGGCCGGAGGTCGCCCCGGAAGGAACGGTGGTGCTGAGACTCGTCCCGCTGGCCGTGCTGACCGTGGCCGGGGTGAGGTGGAAGCGCAACTGGTTGTTCGCGGCCACGGCGTCGAAGCTCTGCCCGGTGATCGTGACGCTGCTGCCCGGGGCGCCGATTTGCGGCGCAAAGCCGGTGATGGCGAGCGGTGTATAGACTTCGAAGGGCAGGGCGGAAACTGCCAGACCATGAGCATTGCCGACACTGATGGGCCCGCTCGTGGCACCCGCTGGCAGGGCAACGGTCAGGCGGGTGGGCGAGGCGGAAGTCACCGCGGCCGGAGTCCCGGCAAACTGCACGGTGTTGGCCGAGGGCGTCGAGAGGAAGCCACTGCCACGCAGCGTGACCGTGGTGCCGGCAAATCCCGCCCGGGGGCTGAAATCGATGAGTAGCAAATCGGTGGGGGCGTTTCGGGTCGCGGTGATCACATTACCAGCGGCGTCGTACTGGTAGCGCAAGGCACCGGCGGCGGGCGACAGCACGGTGCTCAGGCGGCCTTGGGCATCGTAGACGTAATCGGTATTCTGGGCCTGCGCGGCGCCGGCCAGCGCAGCCAAGGCGGTGAGGCACCAGACCCCCCAGCGCGTCAACGAGAAAACACGCCTCGGCGGTGCGACGCGCTGCGCTCCAGCCAGTGAACCGCCCGCGGTTCGGGCCGGGGAGATGGACACCATGAAGGCATCGATGGCTATCAGTCGATCAGTGAACACCGGAATCCTCCCTTTCCCATGCGGTCTCGCGCGCTGCGCCCCAGTCCTGCCGCTGGCGGCAATCGCGCGGGGCCGGCGGACGGTTATTGGAGCGGCATGCTACTCGCGGTGTTTATGTGCAGTCAAGCAATAGTGCGTAGTAATGCTGTAACGATAGGGCATGCGGGAAGCATGACATCGACCAAGAACCGCTTGCTGGGCCAAATTCTGGCCGAGCCCAGAGCACTGCGGGCCTGATGGCAAGGTAGGGGGCATGCGCGCTGCCGTTGGCGCCATTTTTGGCGGACGGCTCGTGCTTATGGCACACTCGCGCCTTTCCCATCCAGGGCGGGCAATGCTCAGACATATCGTGATGTGGCGCTTCAAGCCGGAGGTCGACGGCGACGCGGCGTTTGCGCAGATCAAGCGCGAACTGGAGGCGCTGGCGGGGGTGATACCGGGTTTGCGGCGCCTGGTCCTCGGGCGCGATTTGGGGCTCGATGCGCGGCCTTGCGATCTGGTGCTCGATGCCGATTTCGACGATGCCGCGGCGCTGGCTGCCTATCAGGACCACCCGGCGCATCTGGCCTGCAAGCCGGCGGTGGTGGCGGCTTGCACCGACCGGCAAGCGGTCGACTTTCTGGCCTAGTCGCATGGCGGCCTACGAACTTCTGGTTGGACTGCGCTACACCCGCGCCAAGCGGCGCAATCATTTCATCTCCTTCATTTCGATCATATCCATGGGTGGCATCGCCCTGGGCGCGGCGGCGCTGATCGTGGTGCTTTCGGTGATGAACGGGTTTCAGGAAGAAGTGCGCAACCGCATCCTGGCGGTGGTTTCGCATATCGAGATTCGCGGCTACGATCCGGGCTTGCGCGATTGGCCCGCGGTTGCCGGCATCGCCAGCGCCAACGGCCATGTGCGGGCGACCGCCCCCTATGTGGCGGGGCAGGCGATGGTGGTGGCGGGCAACGCCACGCGCGGGGGCATTCTGCGCGGCATCGATCCGCAGCGCGAAGTGAAGGTCGCGGATTTCGCCAGCCATCTCAAGTCCGGCAGCCTCGACGCGCTGCGGGAGGGTGAGTTCAACATCGTCCTGGGCACCGAGATGGCGCGTGCTCTGGGTGTCAGCGTGGGGGAAGCGGTGGTGGTCTATGCGCCGCAGGGGCAGATGACTCCCGCCGGAGTGCTGCCGCGCGTGAAGCAGTTTCGCGTCGCCGGGGTGTTCGAGATTGGCATGTTCGAATACGACAATGGTCTCGCGCTGGTGCATCTGGCCGATGCGCAGAAGCTCTACCGCCTGGGCGATGCGGTCAGCGGCGTGCGCCTGAAACTCAATGACCTCTTCCGCGCCCCCCGGGTGGCGCGCGAACTGGCCGGTAGCCTGCCGATGTCGATCGACGTGCGCGACTGGACCCGGAGCCACGCCAACTTCTTCCGCGCCGTGGAAATCGAAAAGCGCATGATGTTCCTGATCCTCACCCTGATCGTGGCGGTGGCGGCGTTCAACATCGTTTCGACCCTGGTGATGGTGGTCACCGACAAGCAGCCGGACATCGCTATCCTGCGCACCCTGGGGGCGCGGCCGGGCAGCATCATGGCGATCTTCATGATTCAGGGTGCGCTGATCGGCGTGGTGGGCACCTTGGCCGGGGTACTGGGCGGCGTGCTCCTGGCGACCAATCTCGACATCGTGGTCCCGGCGCTGGAGCACGTGCTGGGCGTGCAGTTTCTCGACAAATCGGTGTACATGCTGAGCAGCCTGCCTTCCGATTTGCAGCGCGGCGACGTCTTCACCATCGCCCTGGTGTCGCTGGCGCTGTCATTTGTATCCACCTTGTATCCGAGCTGGCGGGCGTCGCGCGTCAATCCGGTGGAGGCGCTGCGCTATGAGTGAGACCACTCCGGTCCTGGCCTGCCGGAAGCTCCACAAGACCTACGTTTCCGGCCCGCTCGAAGTGCCAGTGTTGCTGGGCCTCGATCTGGAGATCCAGGCCGGCGAACGAGTGGCCATCGTTGGTGCGTCCGGCGCGGGGAAGAGTACCCTCCTGCATCTTCTGGGCGGACTCGATCTACCCACTTCGGGCGAGGTGCAGGTGCAGGGGCGCGCGCTGGCGGATTTGTCCGATGCCGAACGAGGCGCATTGCGCAATGTGGCGCTGGGCTTCATCTACCAGTTTCACCACTTGCTGCCCGAATTCACGGCACTGGAAAACGTCGCCATGCCGCTCATGATTCGGCGCGAGGCGCCGCAAGTCGCACGGCAGCGGGCTGGTGAAATGCTCGCTGAGGTCGGCCTGGCGGCGCGGTTCCAGCATTTGCCCGGGGAACTCTCCGGCGGCGAGCGTCAGCGCGTGGCCCTGGCGCGCGCCCTGGTCACTCGACCAGCGGCGGTGCTGGCCGACGAGCCCACCGGCAATCTCGATCGTGCCACCGCCGACAAGGTATTTGAACGCATGATCGAGCTCAACCAGCGCTATGGCACGGCACTGGTGATCGTAACCCACGACCTGTCACTCGCAGCGCGCATGGATCGCGTCTTGCGCATGCAGGACGGCCGGATTGTCGGGGCCAATCCGGAATCGAGCGCAGCGTAGCGTAGCGAATTAGGGAAGCACTGCTCAGAATCGTCACCCTGGTGGATCAGCCGCGCGCTTTTGCACTACTCCGGCACGGCGTAGGGCAGCGGCAGGAAGGCGAGCACCGGGCCGTCGGTGGTGGCGAGACGCACCTCTCCCGTGGCGGCGGCGGTTTGCATCACCGCCAGTAGCTCGCTGCCGCCATTTTCGCTCGGGCCGGCGAGGACCACGGTGCCGCAGGCCTGGGTGCCGAATACCGGACTGAATAGCCGCGCGCCGGGTTGCGGCGGCGCGGTGAGCACGTGGGCGCGGTAGAGCCGCTCCTTGAGGCGCCCCAGATAGTGCATGCGGGCGACGATTTCCTGGCCGGGGTAGCAGCCCTTGGTGTACGAGAGCGCGCCCACCAGATCGAGGTTGAGCATCTGCGGCACAAATTCCTCTTGGGTCTCGGGCAACACCGTGGCGATGCCCTCGGCGATGGCCAGCGCGTCCCAAACCGGCTCTCCGACCGAGGTGGCCTGGACCCGGAGGCGCTGCCACAATGCCGCGGCGCTGGGCGCTTCGGTGAGCAGAACAAAACGTCTCGGGGAGAGGGCCAGCAGCTCGGTGTCGGCATCGCGCGCGGTTTTGCCCACCGCGGGTACCGTGAACCCGGCTGCGGCCAGTGCCGCCTCCGCCCCCACTGCGCCCAGGCCCAGTGCCACCATTGGGGCGGGCGCGATCTTCACCTTGGCCCTCAGCACATAACGCGCCAAGCGCGCGAACACCTCCTCGGCAAGCTTTGCGGGCAGAAGCGCGAAGAACGTCTCGGGGTCGCGCCGCCAGAGGGTGAAGGTTGCCAGCAAGCGCCCCTTGGGAGTGCAATAGCCGGACAGTTGCAAGGCACCGGGGGCAAGCGCGGCGACCTCGCTGGTGGTTTGGTTGTGCAGGAAGGACTGGGCATCGGGGCCGCTGAGGCGCCACGTCGCCCAGCTCTGGAGCGGCGCCAGGACGGGTCCGGTCGCTGCCGCACGGTGTTCCTGCGGCGGCGCGCCAAAGTCGAAGCAGCGCTCCGCCTGCCATCGCGCGCCTTGCTGGGCAAGGAGGTCAGGCCACTGTGACATGTTCTCCGGAAAACGAGGAATTGGCTTGGGAAGGGTGAAAGCTGATATAATTCAAAGTTAGCTCGGTTCGTGCCCGACCATCTCGGCGGTTTTTTTCACCCCGGCCAACGTGGCTTTTGCCGCGGCGCCGGAGCCGGGAAACCAGGTGCGGCATGAGCTAAACACATCTCACACATCCGTCGATAGCCAGGGTGCCCGCGCCGCGGGCGGTGGTGGCGGATGGAGGTTAAACCCTGACTGGAGTTAAACATGTCCGCAACCATGCGTCAAATGCTTGAAGCCGGTGTTCATTTCGGCCACCAGACCCGCTACTGGAATCCGAAGATGGCGCCTTTCATCTTCGGCCATCGCAACAAGATTCACATCATCAACCTCGAAAAAACGCTCGAGATGTATCTCGAAGCGCTGAAATACGTGCGCAAGCTTGCCTCCAACCGCGGCAGCATTCTTTTCGTCGGCACCAAGCGCCAGGCCCGCGAAATCATCGCCGAAGAGGCCGCCCGCTGCGGCATGCCCTATGTCGATCAGCGTTGGCTGGGCGGCATGCTGACCAACTTCAAGACGGTCAAGCAGTCGATCAAGCGCCTCAAGGATCTCGAAGCCATGAAGACCGACGGCACTTTCGAGAAAATGGCCAAGCGCGAAGCGCTGAGCCTGCAACGCGAACTCGATAAGCTCTTGGGGAGCCTGGGGGGCATCAAGGACATGGGCGCCTTGCCCGACGCCTTGTTCATTGTCGATGTCGGGTACCAGAACATCGCCGTGACCGAAGCCGCGAAACTCGGCATTCCGGTGGTCGGCGTGGTCGATACCAACCACTCGCCCGAGGGCATCGCCCACGTGATTCCCGGCAATGACGACTCCAGCCGCGCGATTCGCCTCTACGCCCGTGGCGTGGCCGACGCGATTCTCGAGGGCCGCAGCCAGGTGGTGCAGGAAATCGTCGAAGCCGGCGAGTTCGTCGAAGTCGAAGCCGACGCGCCCTCGGCCTAAGCATGGCGCGCCGGCTGGCGCTCACTTCACCGGCCGGCGCGAAGCAAACAGATCAACGCAATTCGGTAAGGAACAGCAATGGCGGATATCACCGCAGGCATGGTCAAAGAACTGCGCGAGCTCACTGGGCTCGGCATGATGGAGTGCAAGAAGGCGCTCACCGAAACGAACGGCGACATCAAGGCGGCGGAGGATTTGCTGCGCGTGAAGAGCGGCGCCAAAGCCTCCAAGGCGGCCAGCCGTGTTACTGCTGAAGGTATCGTCGGTGCCTACCTGGCGAGCGACGGCAAGCTTGCGGCCATGGTCGAAGTGAACTGCGAAACCGACTTCGTCGCCAAGAACGAGGACTTTCGTGCGTTTGCGGCGACCATCGCGGAATTGGTGGCCACGCGCAACCCCGCCGACGTCGCGGCGATCGCCGATCTGGGCATCGACGGCGGCACGGTGGAAGCCAAACGCCAGGCGCTGGTGCAAAAGATCGGTGAGAACATCAGTGTGCGCCGCTACGCGCGGTTCCAGTCGGAAGCTCGGCTCATTCAATACCTGCACGGCGGTGGACGCATTGGCGTGACCGTCGAGTTCGCCGGCGGCACCGATGCCGTGGGCAAGGATGTGGCCATGCATATCGCCGCCAGCGTGGCGGCGATTCGCCCGGTGTGCGTGTCGCGCGAGCAGGTTCCGGCGGAATTGGTGGAGCGCGAGCGCCAGATCTACCTCGCCCAGGCGAAGGAATCGGGCAAGCCCGACGATATCGCCAAGAAGATGGTCGAAGGCCGCATTCAGAAATTCCTGGCGGAAGTCACGCTCTTGGGCCAACCCTTCGTCAAGAATCCGGACGACACCGTGGAGAAACACCTCAAGGCCCATGGCGCCACGGTGAAGGGCTTCGCGCTCTACGTGGTGGGTGAAGGCATCGAAAAGAAAAGCACAGACTTCGCCGCGGAAGTTGCCGCCATGACCAAGAGCTGAGCATGAGCAGCGCGCCGCGGCCAGCTTACAAGCGCATTCTCCTAAAGCTTTCCGGAGAAGCGCTGATGGGCGATGATCCCTACGGCATCAACCGTGAAGTCATCGACCGCATCACCGCCGAGGTGGGCGAGGTGGTGGCGATGGGCGTGCAAGTAGGCGTGGTCATCGGCGGCGGCAACATTTTCCGTGGCGTGGCTCCCGGCGCGGCCGGCATGGACCGCGCCACCGCCGACTACATGGGCATGTTGGCCACGCTGATGAACGCGTTGGCGTTGCAGGATGCCATGCGCCGCGCGGACATCTTGTCGCGCGTGCAATCGGCGCTGACCATCGAGCAGGTGGCCGAACCCTACATCCGCGGCAAGGCGCTGCGCTATCTTGAAGAAGGTAAGGTGGTGATTTTCGCCGCGGGCACCGGCAACCCCTTCTTCACCACCGACACCGCGGCCGCCTTGCGCGGGCGCGAAATGGGCGTCGATATCGTCCTGAAGGCCACCAAGGTCGACGGCGTCTATACCGCTGACCCCAAGGTGCACCCCAGTGCCGAGCGCTACACCGAGCTCACCTTCGACGAGGCCATCGTCAAGAACCTGAAGGTCATGGACGCCACCGCGCTGGCGCTATGCCGTGATCAGAACATGCTGGTCAAGGTCTTCAGCATCTTCAAGCCGGGGGCGCTGCGGCGCGTGGTGATGGGCGAGGACGAAGGTACCCTGGTGCATTGCTGAGCGCCGAACGGTTTCGGAACAAGCGAGGAGTGAGCATGATTGCCGAGGTCAAGAAGTCCGCCGAACAGAAGATGCACAAGTCGATCGAGACCCTCAAGGCCGATCTGGGCAAGGTGCGCACCGGCCGCGCGCACGCCGGCATTCTCGATCACGTGCAAGTCGATTACTACGGCTCGATGATGCCCATTCCGCAGGTGGCAAATGTGAATCTCATCGATTCGCGCACCATCGGCGTGCAGCCCTGGGAAAAGAAGATGATTCCGGTGGTCGAGAAGGCCATCCGCGACAGCGATCTCGGGCTCAATCCCGCCACCCAAGGCGAGGTGATCCGCGTGCCCATGCCCGCCCTCACCGAGGAGCGGCGCAAGGACCTCATCAAGGTGGTACGGCACGAGGCCGAAAATGCCCGCATCGCCGTGCGCAACATCCGCCGCGACGCCAACACCCATCTGAAGGAAGCGCTCAAGAAGAAAGAAGTCCCCGAGGATGACGAGCGCCGCGCACAGGAGGATATCCAGAAGCTCACCGACCGCTACATCACCGAGATCGACAAGGTCCTTGCCGCCAAAGAGGCGGACCTGATGGTGATCTGAAGCCCGCGGTTTCACATCTAAGGCGCACGTTTTCCCGGTGTTCTCCAGTTCCACCCGCGAGGTGCCCGAGGTCGGCAAGGTACCGCGGCACCTCGCCATCATCATGGACGGCAACGGCCGCTGGGCCAAGAAACGGCTGTTGCCGCGCGTCGCTGGCCACAAGCGCGGCGTCGAAGCGGTGCGCGAAGTCATCCGCGGCTGTATCGAGCAGGGCGTCGAGTATCTCACGCTGTTCGCCTTCAGCAGCGAAAACTGGCGTCGCCCGGCCGACGAGGTCTCACTGTTGATGCAGCTCTTCGTGCGCGCGCTGGAGCAGGAAGTCGACAAACTGCACCGGAACGGCGTTCGTTTCCGGGTGATTGGCGACCTCTCGCGCTTCGAGCCGCGCCTGGTTGAACTGATCGAGCGCGGCACGGCGCTCACCGCCGGCAATACCCGCTTGACCCTGACCATCGCGGCCAACTATGGCGGTCGCTGGGACATCACCCAGGCGGTCGCGCGCTTGCTGAAAGTTGCGCCGGAGAAGGCAGCGGGGTTTGAGCCCGACGATCTCGCGCCGTTTCTTTCCATGGCCTATGCGCCCGAACCCGATCTGTTCATCCGCACCGGGGGCGAGCAGCGCATCAGCAATTTCCTGCTCTGGCAGCTTGCCTACACCGAGCTCTACTTCACCGATACGTTGTGGCCGGATTTCGACCGTGCCGCGCTGGTCGGCGCCATCGCCTCCTATCAGGGGCGGGAGCGGCGCTTTGGCCGCACCAGCGAGCAGGTTGGCGCGGATGCTTAAACAGCGGGTGGTCACCGCACTGATCCTCGCGGTTCTGGTTCTGAGCGTCTTGTTCCTGCTCCCTGCTTGGGGCTGGGGACTCCTGGCGCTGGTTTTGCTGCTTCTGGCCGGACACGAGTGGGCGCGCCTGGGCGCGTGGTCCGCCGGACTTGCCGGTGCCTTCGTGCTGCTCTTGGGCGGGCTCGCCCTGATGCTGCTTTTTGGGCCAATGGCGCCGGGTAGCGCGGGTTTTGCCGAAGTGACCCGCTACCTCGCGCTGGCCGCCTCTCTTTTTTGGATTTTCGTGGCGCCGCTGTGGCTTCGGCAAGGCTGGCGCACGCCAGCGCCGATTCCATTCTTTCTTTTGGGCGTGGTCTTGCTGCTGGCCACCTGGTGCGCGCTGGTGATCCTCCAAAGGCGCTCGCCCTGGCTGGTGGTGGCGGCCATCGCTCTGGTTGCCGCGGCCGACATCGCGGCCTATTTCACTGGCCGGGCTCTGGGTCGGCGCAAGCTTGCCCCGGCGATCAGTCCGGGCAAGACCTGGGAAGGCGTCGGCGGCGCCGTCGTCGGGGTCCTGGTCTACGCTGCCGCGCTGCTGCCTTTTGCCGCGGATCTACGGCCGGGCGTGCCCCTCGACTTCGCAGGCATCTTTGCCTGGCTGATTTTCGCCCTGCTCTTGACCGTGCTGGCGATCACCGGCGATCTGTTCGAGTCCTGGCTCAAGCGAGTGCGTGGCGTCAAGGACAGCGGCAGGATTCTGCCCGGTCACGGCGGCGTGCTCGATCGCATCGATGCGCTGCTGCCGACCATGCCCGCGACGGCGCTGTTCATGCTGTACGCCTTGAGCTGAAGCGCCGCCATGGTCCCCTTGCAGCGTTCCATCACCGTGCTGGGCTCCACCGGATCGATCGGGCGCAGTACGCTCGACGTGGTGGCGCGCCACCCCGAGCGGTATCGAATCTTCGCCCTGGCCGCGCAGCGCCAATGGGAACTGATGCTCGAACAATGCCGGGTCTTCCGTCCGCGCTACGCGGCCTTGCTGGAACCCGAAGCGGCTGAGAGCCTGGCGCGCGCGGTGCGCCAGGAAGGCCTGCCCTGTGAGGTTCTCGGTGGCGAGGCGAGTCTGGTCGCGGTTGCGCAAGCCCCTGAGGCCGATACCGTGCTGGCCGCGATTGTCGGTGCCGCGGGCTTGATGCCCACCCTGGCCGCGGCGCGCGCCGGCAAGCGTGTGCTGCTCGCCAACAAAGAAACCTTGGTGCTCGCCGGTGGTCTGTTCATGCGTGCCGCGGCTGAAAGCGGCGCCACGGTGCTTCCCATAGACAGCGAGCACAACGCCATTTTTCAATGCCTGCCGGCCGACTACGCACAGGGCAAGAGCCGGGCGGGGGTCCGCCGCATCGTGCTCACTGCCTCTGGTGGGCCCTTCCGCGAATTGCCCCTGGAAGAGCTGATTGAGGTGAGTCCCGACCAAGCCTGCGCGCATCCGAACTGGGTGATGGGACGAAAGATTTCGGTTGATTCGGCCACCATGATGAACAAGGGGTTGGAAGTGATCGAGGCGCATTGGCTGTTCGGTTTGCCGGCCGAACGCATCGATGTCGTGATTCATCCGCAGAGTGTGATCCATTCCCTGGTGGAGTACCTCGACGGGTCGCTGCTGGCGCAATTGTCCAACCCCGACATGCGCACGCCGATCGCCCATGCCCTGGCCTATCCCGAGCGGGTCAACGCGGGCGTCGAAGCGCTCGAGCTGACGCGCATCGCCGCGCTCCAGTTCTACGCCCCGGACCTGTTGCGCTTTCCCTGCCTGCGCCTGGCCTACGACGCGCTCAAGGCGGGAGGCTCGGCCGCGGCCATGCTCAACGCCGCTAACGAAGTGGCGGTCGCCGCCTTTCTCGCCGACCGAGCCCGTTTTCCGCAGATCGCCGCCACCTGCGCGCAAGTGCTTGAGTCGCTACCCACCACGGAGCTCGACAGTCTCGACGCGGCGCTCGCCGCCGACGCCGCGGCACGCCGGGAAGCGCGGCGCTGTCTGCGCTTGGACGAGGCCGCCTGATGACTGGTGTGGCGCAAAGCGCTTTCGGGTTCTTGCTCTCGGTTGGCCTCTTGGTGCTCTTTCACGAGCTGGGGCATTACTTGGTGGCGCGCTGGTGCGGCGTAAAAGTGCTGCGCTTTTCCGTGGGCTTCGGGCGCGTGCTCGCGTCGCGCCGGCACGGCCCCGACCAAACCGAGTGGGTGATTTCCGCCATTCCCCTGGGCGGCTACGTCAAGATGCTCGACGAGCGCGAGGGCGAGGTTGCTCCCGAGGAGGCGCCGCGCGCCTTCAATCGCCAGCACCTGGGAAAACGTTTCGCCATCGTGCTCGCCGGTCCGGTGGCAAATCTGGGCCTGGCGGTGCTGCTCTATACCGTGATCTTTGCCAATGGTGTCGAGGGCCTGCGCCCGGTGCTCGAGGCGCCGCCAGCGGGCTCCATCGCGCAGCGATCCGACCTGCAGCGCGGCGACGAAATTCACCGTGTTGCGGGCAGCCGGGTGCAGACCTGGCAGGACCTGCGCTGGCGAGTGTTGCAAGCCTCGGGAAGCGAATCGCTCGTGCTGGGCCTCGATCGTGGCGGCAGCACGCTGGACCGCCAGCTCGATCTGCGTTCCCTGAAGCGCGAGGATTGGGAGGCCGATTTTCTGGGTGCTCTGGGGCTCCACTCCTTCCGGCCGCGGCTTGATGCGGTCATTGGCGAACTGCTCGAAGGAAAGCCGGCGGCACGTGCCGGAATGCGGCCGGGCGACCGCGTCTTGGCCATCAACGGCGACGCGCTTCCCGATTGGGAGGCGGTGGCACGGTACATTAACGCGCGCCCGGATGCCGAACTGGTGTTCCAAGTCGAGCGCGCCGGGGTGGCGCGCGAGATCGTGGTGCGCAGCGAAAGCCTTACCCAGGGCGAGCGGCGGGTCGGCCGGGTGGGCATATCGCCCCGGGTGGACCCCGCCACGGTGGCTCATCTTCGCGTCACGGCACAGTACAGCACGGCGGAATCTTTCGCGCAGGCAGTGGCGAAGACCTGGGACCTCTCGATCTTCACCTTGAAGATGTTGAAGCGCATTGTTTTCGGTGAAGCCTCGCTGAAGAACATCAGCGGTCCCTTGACCATGGCCGATTTCGCCGGACAGTCGGTGGCCGCGGGTTGGATCGTTTTTGTGGGTTACCTGGCGCTGATCAGCGTCAGTCTCGGGGTCTTGAACCTGCTGCCCATTCCGCTGCTGGATGGCGGGCATTTGATGTATTATACGGCCGAGCTTGTAACTGGCCGTCCCGTGAGTGATCGGGTCGCAGACATCGGGCAGCGCATCGGCATCGCCATGTTGCTGCTGCTCATGAGCCTCGCGTTGTACAACGACTTTAATCACCTCCTCTCCAAATTCTGATTCTCGATTCGAGCCGCGATGATGCGACGTAAACCGCTTGCTGCCCTGTTTCTGGCCCTGTTCTCGTCCGCCGCGCTCGCCATTGAGCCGTTTACGGTGAAGGACATTCGCGTCGAGGGCATCCAGCGCACCGATGCTGGAACGGTGTTCAACTATTTGCCGATCAAAGTGGGTGACCGGATCGACGACGCCAAGGCGGCTGAGGCGATCAAGGCGCTGTACGCAACCGGGTTCTTTCGCGACGTGCGCATCGAAGGTTCTGATGGGGTGCTGATCGTGGCGGTTTTGGAGCGCCCGACCATCAGCCAGATCGAGATCAATGGCGCCAAGGAGTTCGACAAGGACACGCTGAAGAAGGCCTTGAAGGACATCGGCCTCGCCGAATCGCGAATTTTCGACCGGTCGCTGCTCGACAAGGCCGACCAGGAATTGCGCCGGCAATACATCAGCCGCGGCCGTTACGCCGCCGAGGTCACGACCACGGTCACGCCGCTGGAGCGCAACCGCGTCGCGGTGAATTTTGCCATTGCCGAAGGCGAGGTGGCGCGCATCGCGCAGATCAATATCGTTGGTACCAAGGTCTATCGCGAAAAGGATCTGCTCGACGAAATGCAGCTCACGACACCGGGCTGGATGACCTGGTACACCAAGAACGACCAGTATTCCAAGCAGAAGCTGGCCGCCGACCTCGAAGCTTTGCGCAGCTTCTACACCAACCGTGGCTATCTCGATTTCAACATTGAATCGACCCAGGTGCAGATCACCCCGGACAAGAAGGACATCTTCATTACCGTCAACGTGACCGAAGGCGAGAAATACATCGTCTCCGATCTGCGCCTCGCCGGGGAGATGCTGGTTCCGGAGGACGAACTCAGAAAGCTCATCCAGCTCCAGCCGGGGGCGGTGTTCTCCCGGGCCAAGCTCACCGAATCGAACAAGGCCATCGCCGATCGCCTGGGCAACGAGGGCTATGCTTTCGCCAATGTTAATGCGGTGCCTGAAGTCGACAAGGAAAAGCGCCAAGTTGCGTTTACCTTTCTGATCGATCCGGGCCGCCGCATCTACGTGCGACGCATCAACGTTCTGGGCAACACGCGCACCCGGGACGCGGTGGTTCGGCGCGAGTTGCGGCAGCTGGAAAGCGCCTGGTACGACGCCTCGAAGATCGCGCGCTCCAAGGAACGTGTCGAACGCTTGGGCTACTTCTCCGACATCAATATCGAGACACCATCGGTCCCGGGGACGCCGGATCAGGTTGATCTCGATTTGTCGGTCACGGAGAAGCCGACCGGCAACATTCTGTTCGGCATCGGCTACTCCAGCGGCGACGGACTGGTTCTCACCGGTTCGATTTCGCAGAACAACGTTTTCGGCAGCGGCAACGCGTTGGCCGCCCAGGTCAATAGCTCCAAGGTCAACCGGGTGTTCTCGGTGTCCTACACCAATCCCTACTACACCCCAGATGGTGTGAGTCGCGGCTTCGACGTCTACCAGCGCAACGTCGATCCCACTTCGCTGGGCGTGGGGACCTACAAGTCCTCGACCATCGGCGCGGGGGTACGCTTTGGCCTGCCGGTGACCGAGAACGACACGGTCAATTTCGGCCTGGCCGCGGAGCAGACTGAGCTCACCCTTTATCTCGATAGTCCACAGCGCTACATTAACTTCGCCGACACTTTTGGTCTCATGACCAACAGTATTATCGGCACGGTGGGCTGGGCGCGTGATACCCGCGACAGCATTCTCTACCCGACGCGCGGACGCTATCAGCGCCTGTTCGGCGAGATCGGCTTTCCGGTCTCGAGCCTGGCCTACTACAAGCTTAATTACCAGCACCAGTGGTTCATGCCGGTGTTTCATCCCTTCACCCTCATGCTCAACGGTGAGGTCGGCATCGGCGACGGGCTGAAAGGCAAGCCGCTGCCGTTCTTCAAGAACTACTTCGCCGGTGGAGTGGGCTCGGTGCGCGGCTACGACACCGCCTCGTTGGGGCCGCGCGACACCAACGATGAGGTCCTGGGGGGCAAGCAGCGTATTGTCGGCAATGCAGAGCTGCTTTTCCCGTTTCCGGGCATGAAGCAGGATAAGTCGGTGCGCGGCAGCTTCTTCGTTGATGCCGGACGCGTTCGTGGCGACGGCGCCCAGGGTGATTTCGAGACCTTTCGTTTTTCGACCGGCGCCGCGGTCACCTGGCAGTCGCCCATGGGCCTGCTAAAATTCAGCTATGCCGTGCCGCTCAACGCTAAGGATGGCGACCGGCTGCAACGGTTCCAGTTCCAGTTCGGCAACGTTTTCTGACGCTTGCCGCTGTTTAAGGAGACGCCAGTGGAATTCGGCAAGATGTCGCTTCGAGGGCTGGTGGGAATTGCCGGCGTCGTCGCCATGACGGCGGCAGGCGCCGCCCAGGCGGCCGAATACAAGATCGGCTTCGTCAACACCGAGCGCATTCTGCGCGAGGCCGTTCCGGCCAAGCGTGCCGCGGCCAAGCTGGAGAAGGAATTCTCCGGCCGCGACGTGGAGATCCAACGCATGTCCAAACAGGTGCGGGACATGCAGGCCTACCTCGAAAAAGAGGGTTTGGCTTTGCCCGAGAGTGAGCGTCGCAACAAGGAACGCGAGCTTGCTAACTTGAGCCGCGAAACCCAGCGCGCAGAGCGACAATTCCGCGAGGATCTGAATATCCGGCGCAACGAGGAGACCGCTGGCGTGCAGGAGCGCGCTCAGCGCGCGATTCAGCAGATCGCCGAAAGCGAGAAGCTCGATCTCATCCTGCAGGAAGCGGTTTGGGTGAGTCAGCGTGTCGACATCACCGACAAGGTGTTGAGGGCGCTCGCTGACAAGTAGTCCGCCGCATCGACAATTCGCGGCCGATCATGCCCGCTCCGACCTTCACGCTGCGCGAACTGGGCGCGGCCTGCGGTGCCCTCGTCGAAGGCGAGGGGGCCACGCGCATTCGACAAATCGGCACCCTGCACGCTGCCAGCGCGGGGACCATCAGCTTTCTTGCCAACCCGAAATACCGCCATCTACTCGCCACCACGCAGGCGAGCGCGGTCATTCTGGCTCCCGAGGACGCGGTGCATACCACCTTGCCCCGGCTGGTAACGGAGCAACCCTATGCCTGTTATGCCCGCGTCGCCGGCCTGCTCAATCCGCCGCGGGCCTTCGCCCCCGGCGTCGCACCCGATGCCACGGTGGGTGAGGGTGCCCGCATCGCCGCCAGCGCCACGCTCTCGGCTGGCGTGCATGTGGGGGCGGGCAGCGTGGTCGGCGAGCGGGTGGTCCTGCTTCCCGGGGCGGTGATCGGTGAACGGGTCTTATTGGGTGATGACACGAGGGTGTACAGCAATGCCGTGGTCTATGACGACTGCGTCATTGGGCCTCGGTGCATCATCCACGCCGGCGCGGTGATCGGCGCCGACGGCTTCGGGATGGCCGAGGACCAGGGCGTCTGGATCAAGATTCCGCAGTTGGGGCGGGTGGTGCTGGGCGCCGACGTTGAGGTCGGAGCGAACACCACCATCGATCGCGGCGCCCTGGACGACACCGTGCTCGAAGACGGCGTCAAGCTCGACAACCAGATTCAGATCGCCCACAACTGCCGCATCGGAGCCCACACCGCCATCGCCGGCTGCGTGGGCATCGCCGGCAGCACACGCATCGGGCGGCATTGCAAGATCGGGGGTGCGGCGATGATCATCGGGCACCTCGCCATCGCCGACGAAGTGGTGATTTCGGCGGGGTCCTTCGTCTCCAAGTCGATCACCAAGCCGGGCGTGTACACTGGCGTCTATCCCCTGGCGCCGCACGAAAAGTGGCTGCGCTCCGCACCTCACATCCGCCAGCTCGAGGAACTCGCCGACCGCGTGCGCGAGCTCGAAAAGCGGCTCAAGCGCAACGAAGGAAGCTAGTTCATGGACGGTATGGAAATTCGCGAGATCCTGCAATATCTCCCGCACCGCTACCCTTTCCTGTTGATCGACCGGGTACTGGAAATGGAGGTGGGCAAGCGCATCGTCGCGCTCAAGAACGTGACCATGAACGAGCCATACTTCGTGGGTCATTTCCCCGGCAATCCGGTCATGCCGGGCGTCATCGTGATCGAGGCAATGGCGCAGGCGGCGGGTATTCTTTCGTTCAAGACCATGGGTCGGCAGCCCGACGGGAAGTCCGTGGTTTATTTCGCCGGCATCGACGGCGCGCGTTTCAAGAAGCCGGTGATTCCTGGCGACCAATTGCGTCTGGAGGTCGATCTGCACCGCCTGGTGCGCGGTGTGGCCAAGTTCAGCGGGCGGGCTTTGGTCGGGGACACCTTGGTCGCCGAAGCCCAAATCATGGCCGCACTGCGCGAGGTCTAAGGATCGTGGCGCGCATTCACGTCAGTGCCCAGGTCGATCCGCGCGCCGAACTCGCGGCCGATGTGGAAGTGGGCGCGTTCAGCATCGTCGGGCCCGATGTCGTCATCGGCCCCGGCACGCGCGTTGGCCCCCACGCCATCATCACGGGCCACACCCGGATCGGCGCGCGGAACCGCATTTTCCAGTTCGCATCGATCGGCGATGAACCACAGGACAAGAAATACCGCGGTGAAACGACCCGCCTGGAAATCGGTGACGACAACCTGATCCGCGAATTCTGCACCCTCAATGTCGGCACCGTGCAAGACCAGGGGCTCACCCGCATCGGGCATCGCAACTGGATCATGGCCTACGTGCATATCGCCCACGACTGCGTGGTCGGCAATGACACCATTTTCGCCAACAATACCCAACTCGCCGGCCACGTGAGTGTCGGCGACTTCGCCGTACTGGGCGGTTTCACTGGCGTGCATCAGTTTTGCCGCGTCGGTGCGCATGTGATCACAGCCATCGCTAGCGTGGTGGTCCAGGACATCCCGCCTTTCGTGACCGCCGCGGGCAATCCGGCGCGTCCGCATGGCACCAACAGCGAAGGGCTCAAGCGCCGCGGCTACACCGCGGAAGACCTGGCGACGGTCAAGCGCGCCTACAAAACCTTGTATCGTCGAGGCCTGACGCTCGACGAGGCACGCGCGCAGCTCCTCGCCGAGGCTGCGGGGCTGCCGGTACTGGAGCCTTTGCTGACGTTCCTTGGCGCTCCGGGGCGCGGCATTGCCCGGCCACGGGCGGGCTAGAATTACGGCGGGAGACGGCGGTCGCCAAGACGCCGCCGAGAGGCCATACCGGCCAGGATGGGGAGGAGCAATCCGGTGTTGATCGGCATTGTGGCCGGCGAGGCCTCGGGTGACCTACTGGGCGCCGAACTGATCTGCGAAATGCGCCGGCGGTTGCCGCAGGTGCGCTTCGCCGGCATCGGCGGGCCGCAGATGCAGGCCGCGGGCTGCACCCTTTGGCATCAGGCCGAGGAACTCGCGGTGCGCGGCTATACCGAAGTACTGCGGCACTTGCCGCGCCTCCTGCGCCTGCGCCGGCGCCTGATCGACAGACTGATCAGCGAGCAACCCGCGCTGTTCATCGGCGTCGACGCGCCCGACTTCAATCTCGGTGTGGAGGCCGCCCTGAAGCGGCGAGGCCTGCCTACCGTTCACTACGTCAGTCCCTCGTTGTGGGCTTGGCGCGGGGAGCGCATCGGCAAGATTCGTGCGGCGGTCGATCACATGCTGGTGCTGTTCCCGTTTGAAACCGCCATTTACGAAGCCGCGCAAGTGCCGGTCACCTACGTCGGCCATCCTCTGGCCGATCTGGCACCACTCGATCCCGATCGCGCCCTCGAGAAGGCCGCGCTCAAGCTCCACCCGGAGCATCCGGTCTTCGCCCTGCTGCCGGGTAGCCGGCAAGGCGAGCTCGAGATGCATGCGGCGCTGTTCGTGCAGACCGCCGAGGAAGTGGCGCGACAGCTTCCCGAGGCGCAGTTCCTGGTGCCCCTGGCGACGCGTGAGACGCGCCGCCAGTTCGAGGGCGTGCTCTACGCTGCCGGTTCCAGCGCACCCCCCATGGCGCTGCTCTATGGCCACGCCGGCAAGGCCCTGGCCGCGGCGGACCTCGCCCTGGTGGCTTCGGGCACGGCGACTCTGGAGGCCGCTCTGTATCGTTGCCCGCACGTGGTCACCTACCGCTTGAGCGCGGCCACCTACCGCATGGTGAAGAAGAAGCTGCGCCTGCCGTATGTGGCGCTGCCCAATGTACTGGCAGGCCGATTCGTCGTGCCGGAAATCTTTCAGGACGCGGCCACGCCACCGAACCTCGCTCAGGCTTTGCTCAATCTTCGCGCCGACCGAATCGTGCGGGAGCGCCTGGAGCGGCACTTTGCTGAGCTGCATCGCGACCTGCGTCAAGGCAATGCGCAGCGTGCTGCCGATGCGGTCGGCGCGCTGTTGTCGCCTTGAGCCCACATGGCGCGAAGCCACTCGGAAGCACAACTTGAATTGGCGCTCCTGCCGCGGAGCGAAATGCCCGCGCTCCTTGCCGGGGTCGATGAGGCGGGCCGCGGCCCGCTTGCCGGAGCGGTGTTCGCCGCGGCGGTGATCCTGGACCCCGCCCGCCCCATCCGGGGCCTCGACGATTCCAAGCGTTTGAGCGCCGGTCAGCGTGCGCGCCTGGCCCTCACCATCCGCGCCGAGGCTGTGGCTTGGGCCATCGCCGAGGCCAGCGTGGCGGAAATCGACCAACTCAACATCCTCCAAGCGACGCTACTGGCCATGCGGCGTGCCCTCGAAGCCTTGCCGGTGACACCCACGGCTGCCTGGATCGACGGGCTGCATTGTCCGCGGTTGGCCTTGCCGATGCGCGCGATTGTCGGGGGGGACCGCCGCGTGCCGGCGATCTCTGCCGCGTCGATACTGGCCAAGACCGCTCGCGACGCAGTCATGGAGGATCTGGATGCCCGCTATCCGGGTTACGGTTTCGCCCGACACAAGGGTTATGGCACGGCGGTGCATTTGGAGGCGCTGGCGCATTTGGGGCCCTGCCCGGAACATCGGCGCAGTTTCGCGCCGGTGCGCCTGGCGCAGGGAATCGGCGGCGCGTTTTGAGCATCGCGTGGCCAAATCGCTCGCGAACGCGGGCGCGGCGAGAGGGGCATGCCCTGAGTGATCGGGGAACGATCTTTCGGTATCCGGGAGGCCCGGCTGGCGGACGGGGGGCGGGCGAGCACGTTCGCACCCGCGCCGATCTGCGGAAGCGCCTTAGCGCCGTGCCTCCAACGCCAATTCCCAAACGCTCTTGGGCTGGGCGTAACGGTGAATGACGCGTTCTTCCATAGCAAGCGTGCGCCAGCATGCTCCGAAAAGGGCGCCCAGAGAATCGCGATCGAAAAAACGCTTGGTCTTGCCGTTCACCAGATAGAAATTCTCGGCGATCTGCGGATATCCACTGGCGCCGTGATTGTGGTCGTTGATGGAGTTGAGTCGGCACAGCAGGATGCCTCCCGGACGCAGGGCGTCATGGATGCGCTCGACCAAGTTCAGAGTTTCCGCCCAGGGAAAGTAATGCAAGGAAAGGCTGGCCAGGGCGACGCGGAAGCCCTCTGGATGCCGCGGCCAATCGTTGCGCAAGTCCTGGCAAAGGAATCGTGCGGTCGGCGCACGTCGCATCGCTTGCTCGATTGCCTCGGCGGAAATGTCGATCGCCACCACCGCATGCCCGGCCTCGGTCAAGACTGCGGTATCCAACCCGGTGCCGCAGCCCAGCTCCAAGATCGGTGCATCGCCGGTGTGGTCGGCCAGCAGCGGCAGCCATGGTTCGAGCCAGGGATCGGTGGGCACGGTGGTCTCGCACCATGATCCTGAGGAGGGCTTGCCCTCGGGTATGCGAACGAATTCGTCCATGACTTGTCTCCTCGACTTCCGCGGTTGCACCTGCTGGCGACTCCGGTCCGACCCGCTTTCGCGGCTTGCGTTCCAACAACATCCTAGGCATGAACCATGATCCAACTCTACTACTGGACCACCCCCAACGGCCACAAGTTGACGATGTTTCTCGAAGAGACCGAGCTTCCTTATCACTTGCGCCCGGTAAACATCGGGACTGGCGAGCAGTTCGCTCCAGAATTCCTGAAGATTTCACCCAACAACCGCATTCCTGCGATCGTCGATACCGCCCCGGCGGATGGCGGTGCGCCTTTGTCCTTGTTCGAATCTGGTGCGATTCTGCTCTATCTGGCGGAAAAGACCGGCCGCTTCCTTCCCGCCGATTTGCGCGGCCGCGCCGAGGTATTGCAATGGCTGTTTTGGCAGATGGGCGGCCTGGGTCCCATGGCCGGGCAAAACCATCATTTTGCCCATTACGCGCCGGAGAAGATCGCCTACGCCATCGATCGTTACGTCAAGGAAACCGGACGCCTCTACGCCGTGATGAACAAACGCCTGGCCGACCGGGAGTACCTCGCTGGCGACTACTCCATCGCCGATATGGCGTCCTATCCCTGGGTGATCCCGGAGCGGCAGGGTCAGGACCTCAGCGACTTCCCTCACTTGGCGCGCTGGAGGGCCGCCATCGCGAACCGCCCGGCCACCCAGCGCGCCTATGCCCGGGCCAAGGAGGTCAATGCCGCGCCGACCGTGGATGACGCGAAGGCCAAGGCAATCCTCTTTGGGCAAGGGAAAGAGGTGGTGCGCTAGTTGTCCGCGGAGGCGAAGCCCGGCATCGGCAAGTTCTCGGGATCAAAAGCCCGGTCCCCTTCCGGCTCGGGCCTGCCGGTTGCTTCAATGGCGAGGAAGTCTTGGAGCTTGCGGTCCAGGAGGTGGGTGGGGGCCGCGTGCTGCAGGGCGTTGAAGATGGTTTCGATCCGCCCTGGATAGCGCTTTTCCCAATCTCGCAGCATCTGGGCCACCTGCTGGCGTTGCAGGTTCTCCTGCGCGCCACAGAGATTGCAGGGAATAATGGGAAAGGCCCGGTCCACCGCGTAGCGTGCGAGGTCCTTCTCGGGAAGGTAGGCCAAAGGGCGGATGACGACGTTGCGGCCATCATCGGAGACGAGTTTTGGCGGCATGGTCTTCAGCTTGCCGCCGAAGAAAAGGTTGAGAAAAAAGGTCGCCAGGATGTCGTCGCGGTGGTGCCCCAGGGCGATGCGCGTGGCGCCCAATTCCATGGCGACGCGGTAGAGCACGCCGCGGCGCAGGCGTGAGCACAAGGAGCAATAGGTCTTGCCCTCGGGGATGACGCGCTTGACCACGCTGTACGTATCCTGCTCGACGATTCGAAACGGCACCTCGCGCCCGGCGAGGTATTCGGGCAGCACTTGCGCTGGGAAACCGGGTTGCTTCTGGTCGAGGTTGACCGCCACGATTTCGAAATGAAAGGGGGCTCGCTGCTGCAAAAACAAAAGAATGTCCAAGAGCGCGTGGCTGTCCTTGCCACCCGACAGGCAGACCATGACCTTGTCCCCAGGTCCGATCATGGCGTAATCCGAGATCGCCTTGGCGCTCAGGCGCCGCAAGCGCTTGGCCAGCTTGTTGGCTTCGAAGGCTTGCCTTTGCTCGTCGCGGCTGAGCGGGGGCTCGTTCGGCGCAAGGCCGGGGGTGAGGACGGACATGGTGCGGCGGGCGATGGCAAAGCCTTATTTTACGCCAAGCGTTCTGCCCGCTGGCCCCCAAAGACAATCTGAGCAAAGCACGATTGGTCATACCGGGGAAAGCCGGAAGCCGAGAAATTTTGCCGCCTGGACACTGACCTCGGGCACTGTGACAGCGCCAATCCGCGCCGCCCTAAGATCGAGTGGCAGAAAGCCTTCGGCATCAATAACCGGGACCCTCGGACCCGGCCCGGAACGCGGTTACCGCGCCATGGGGCGTGTAGCGCTGGAATCCGGGCGGCAAAGGCTTGCCGTCATCGAGTTGCGCCACGCCGCTGCGCCGGGGGCTTGCTGCCAAAGCTTCGCGGAAGCGCTGCGCCGGCGGCTTGACGCGCTTGCGCCGATCCTCCGGGTCGCGCTGGCTCTCGATCACGATAGTGTCCAGGGCGACCGGCTTGACGGGCTTCTGCAACACCAGGGAAAGCGCCGGATCGCCGGCCGCCCCAGCGGAAAACCCAAGGCAAACTGCAAGCGGGAGGAAGCAACGGTGCCAAGCCGTGGTCACGCGGTGCGCGCTCCCAGAGCTCCCGTCGCCCTGGAGGCTTTGATGGCGTCTTCGGCGTGTTCAAGGGCGCTGTGGTAGTCGTCCTCGTTGCCGACTTCCACGGAACCGCAGACGACGCGGATGGCCACGTTTTGGTGCAACTCCGACCAGTCGTGGCCGGAAATCAGCTTGGCCAGGCGCGCCAGAACCCGCGAGGCTTCGCTCGATGCGGCTCCAGCCAGGGCGATGGCAAAACGATACTGATCGTAGCGCGCGATCAGGTCATTGGCGCGGAACGCGTCGCGCATGATCCAGGCGACGCCGCGCAGAATCGCATCGCCGACGACCTCGGGGGTGCCTCGGGTGATTTCCTCGAAACGGTCGATATCGATCAGCGCCAGATGCAGCGGAATGTCGTCGCGGCGGCATTGTTCGATCATTTGCTGCAAGCGCAATTCCAGGAAGCGGCGATTCTGGAGGCCGGTAAGTCCGTCTTCAAACTCGGCGCCGCTGGGCATTTCCGGGCCACTGATGCTGCGGGTCAGTGCCGAACTCGCGCTGTCCCGTTGCGCCGGCAGAGCCGTCCACATTTTCTGTGCGCGCGTGGTCAGGCGCTGCCCTTCCTCGTTTTGGCGCACCCAGAGTTGATGGAACTCGCGGTAGAGCTTGAGCGCGGTGGTGTCGTCGCCCTCGCGCGATTTCAGTGCGGACGCGGTTTCGGTGATCTCCGCCGCCAGCTCGGTGAGGCCGTTCTTCTCCGCCAATTCGCGCGCGTGCGCCAGCCAGGACTCGGCCTCGGACAGTCGCGCCAGTTCGATGGCGGAGCGTGCCAGGTCGTGCAGCGCCGCCGCCTGCATGGCCGCATCGTCGATGCTCTGGGCCAGACGCAGCAGGTCGCGAAACTGCATCATGGCCCGGGCCGGTTCCTGCAAGAGCAGGTGTAATTGTCCCAGGGTGGCGTGACCATGGGCGGCTTCACGCGGGTGCTCTTCGATTTCCGGCATTTCCTTCACTTCGCGAACCAGCGAGGCCGCGATCAGGAACGCCATGCGCGCGGAATCGGGTTCATCCTTCATGGCGCGCTCGCCGCGGTGGCGATGCATGTCCGCCAGGGCCAGCATGGCTTGCATGGTGCGTGCCTTGAGTCCAGCCTGTTCGGAAAGCACCCGCGCGGCGCGGAAGTGCTCGGTCCCCTCCGGATAGCTACCGAACTCGGCGAGCAGCATGCCGATGAGGATGCGCGCCCGCACCTCCATTTCGCTCTCGCCCGCCTGGCTGCAATAGGCCAGGCTGCGGAACAGTGCTTGCAACGCCTCCTCGTTGGCACCGAGGCGCTCCAGGCAGGTGCCGGCGAGCAACAGGCAGGCGGCGGTGCCGGTGGCGTCGCCGCGATCCTGATAGACCGGCAGGGCGTTGAGCGCGGCGTCGAGCGCTCCCAAAAGATCGCCGCGCTCGATCTGGCAATCGGCCACGCACAGCATGGCGCTGGCCTGGGCGTTGCGGTCACCCATGCGGGCGGCGAGGTCCCGGGCCTGCTGGGCGAGGGGCAGGGCTTCGCCAGTGTTGCCCGAGCGCATCTCCAGGGTACATAGATCAAGGAGCGAGGACAGGCGCATGGCATCGTCGGTGGCCAGGCGCAGACGTTCGCGGGCCTGGCGAATCTGGATGGCGGGACGCATGGTGTGAGGTCTCCCTGTTTTGGTCTTAGAGTACTTCGGCGGCGTGGTCCGCGAGGCGCGAGCGTTCGCCTCTTTGCAGCGTGACGTGTCCGCTGTGCGCCCAGCCCTTGAACCGATCCACGACATAGGTCAAGCCGGAACTGCCCTCGGTCAAATAGGGGGTGTCGATCTGGGCGATATTGCCCAGGCACACCACCTTGGTGCCGGGGCCGGCGCGCGTGATCAGGGTCTTCATCTGTTTCGGCGTGAGGTTCTGGGCTGCGTCGATGATCAGGTACTTATTGATGAACGTCCGGCCGCGCATGAAGTTGAGGCTCTTCACCTTGATGCGCGAGCGGATCAGGTCGCGGGTGGCGGCCCGGCCCCAGTCGCCGGCCTCGTCATCGGTCTTGTTCAAAACGTCGAGGTTGTCTTCCAGGGCGCCCATCCAGGGGTTCATCTTTTCTTCTTCAGTGCCCGGTAGGAACCCGATGTCCTCGCCGACCGGCACGGTCACCCGGGTCATGATGATCTCGCTGTAGAGCTTGCTCTCCAGGGTCAAGGACAGACCCGCGGCCAGCGTCAGCAAGGTCTTGCCGGTGCCCGCCTGGCCGAGCAAGGTGACGAAATCGACCTCCGGGTTCATGAGCAGGTTGAGGGCGAAATTCTGTTCCCGATTGCGCGCGGTGATTCCCCAGACGCCGTTCTTCTGGTGGCTGTAGTCGCGCAGGGTTTGTAGCACTGCGGTCTTGCCCTTGATTTCGCGCACGAGCGCGAAGAGCGGCTTCTCGCCCTCTTGGTAGAGGAATTCGTTGATCAGGAGCTGGGGCACCAGCGGCCCGGAGATTCGGTAGAAGGTCGTTCCTCCCTGCTGCCAGGATTCCATGCCCTTGCCGTGGGTGTCCCAGAAATCGGCTGGCAGTTCGCGCAGCCCGGTGTAGAGGAGCTCGGTGTCCTCCAACACCTTGTCATTGAAGTAGTCCTCGGCGGCGATCCCCAGCGCGCGTGCCTTGATGCGCATGTTGATGTCTTTGCTGACCAAGATCACCAGACGCTTGGGAAAGGTCTTTTGCAGATGCATCACCACCGCGACGATCTGATTGTCCGCCTTGCCGCCGGCCAAACCGGCGGGCAGGAGGTTCGGCACCGCCTCGGTCTGCAGGAAGAGCCTGCCCGTGGCGGCACCGCCGCTATGGCTGGAAAGCGGCACACCGGTGGCGATGCCGTCGGCGACCGCGGTCACCAGTTCATCGAGGAAGCGGCTGGCCTGGCGGGCATTGCGCGAGACTTCGGTCATGCCGCGCTTGTGGTTGTCCAGCTCTTCGAGCGTGAGCATGGGCAAATACAAGTCATGCTCCTCGAAGCGGAACAGGCTCGTCGGATCGTGCATCAGAACATTGGTGTCGAGCACGAACAGCTTGGTTGCGGGGGGGGTCTTGCGGACTGCTGAGGATCTACTGCGCTCGGTCATGCGAACTTCCCTGGAGGCTTGTTTTTGCGCGAAATTTGACCTAGATCGTACTGTATGCGGCGGCAAATGCAAAGCGCAAGCGCAAGTTGCGTGGCGAGTCCTTGATTGCTAGGCCAGAAACTTCCGCCAACCATGATGTCGTCATGGCTCGTCTGCTGAAACGCCCCCGTTCGCTGCCAATCCCGCAACGCTTGTGGCAGAATGCGGCGGGACCGCATGTTCAATTCGAAGGGGAGCAAACGTCATGAGAATAGGCGTACCGAAGGAGGTTTTTGCCGGAGAAAGGCGGGTGGCTACCGCGCCCGAAGTCGTTGAGAAGTTGATCAAATTGGGCTTTTCCGTGACCGTCGAGACGGGTGCCGGGGACGCCGCCAATTTCTCCGACGATGCCTTCCGCGCCGCCGGTGCGGTGGTCGCCGCCAATGCCGAGGGCATCTGGGCTGAATGCGACATCGTCTTCAAAGTACGTGCGCCCAACCTCGACGAGGTCGCGCAGATGCGCGCCGGGCAGACCTTGATTTCCTTCATCTGGCCGGCGCAAAACCCGGAGCTGATGCAGCAGCTCGCCGCCAAGAAGGCCACCGTGCTGGCCATCGACTCGTTGCCGCGGACGCTCTCCCGCGCGCAAAAGATGGACGCTTTGACTTCCATGGCCGGCATCAGCGGCTATCGTGCGGTGATCGAGGCGGCCAATGCCTTCGGTCGCTTCTTCAACGGCCAGATCACCGCTGCCGGCAAGGTTCCGCCAGCCAAGGTCTTCATCGCCGGCGCCGGCGTGGCGGGCCTGGCGGCAATCGGCACGGCCGCCAACCTGGGCGCCATTGTGCGCGCCAACGATACCCGCGCCGAAGTAGCCGACCAGGTGGTGTCGCTGGGTGGTGAATTCGTCAAAGTCGATTATGAGGAAGAGGGTTCCGGCGGGGGCGGCTATGCCAAGGTGATGAGCGAGGGCTTCCAGCAGGCCCAGCGCGAAATGTACGCTAAGCAGGCCAGAGAGGTGGACATCATCATCACCACCGCGCTGATTCCCGGTAAGCCGGCGCCCAAGCTCATTTCCGCCGAGATGGTGAAAAGCATGAAGCCGGGCAGCGTGATCGTCGACATGGCGGGCGAACAGGGCGGCAACTGCGAACTGACCGAGCCCGGCCAAGCCGTGGTGAGACACGGCGTGACCATCATCGGCTACACCGACCTTCCTTCGCGCTTGGCGAAGCAAGCCTCGACACTGTACGCAAACAACTTGTTCCGGGTCGCCGAGGAGCTGTGTAAGAGCAAGGACGGCGTCATCGACGTCAACATGGAAGACGAGGCCATCCGCGGCCTCACGGTAATCAAGGACGGCGCGATCACCTGGCCGCCGCCAGCGCTCAAGCTCCCCGCGGCGGCGCCGGCGGGCGCCAAACCCGCCATGGCAGTGGTCCCGCAGCCCAAGGGGCACGGCCACGGAGGGGGCGAACCGATGGCGGCGGGTACGCTGGCGATCGTCTTTGGCGTCGCCGCGGTCCTTTTCGCTTTGGTGGGCGCCTACGCTCCGGCCTCGTTCCTGGGCCACTTTACGGTCTTCGTGCTGGCCTGTTTCATCGGCTACATGGTGATCTGGAATGTCACGCCCGCGCTGCACACCCCACTGATGAGCGTCACCAACGCCATTTCCAGCATCATCGCCATCGGCGCGCTGGTGCAAATCGCGCCGCCGCTCCTGGCGGGCGGCGCAACCGGCGACCGACCAGATGAACTGATACGATGGCTAGCGGTGGTTGGAATCGGGTTGACCAGCATCAACATGTTCGGCGGCTTCGCCGTGACCCGCCGCATGCTGGCGATGTTCCGCAAATAGTCCAGGGAGACGCTAATGTCCGCAAGCTTGACGACCGTCGCCTACCTTGGCGCCACCATCCTCTTCATCCTCAGCCTCGGAGGACTCTCCAACCCGGAGTCGTCTCGCCGCGGCAATCTCTATGGCATCATCGGCATGACCATCGCCGTGCTGGCCACGGTGTTCGGGCCGCGGGTGGCAGCCGCCGGCATTCCGTGGCTCATCGCCGCCATGGTGGCGGGTGGGGCGATCGGGCTTTACGCCGCGCGCGCCGTGCAGATGACCCAAATGCCCGAGCTGGTGGCCATCATGCACAGCCTGGTAGGTTTGGCGGCTTGCCTGGTGGGCTACGCGAGCTACATCGACACCTCGATCGCGTTCTCCGGCGCCGAGAAGGCCATCCACGAAATCGAGATCTACATCGGCATCCTCATCGGCGCGGTGACGTTTTCCGGCTCAGTGATCGCCTTTGGCAAACTCTCCGGCAAGATCGGCGGCAAGCCGCTGCTGCTGCCGGCGCGCCACTGGCTCAACCTCGCGGGCCTGCTGGTGGTGCTTTGGTTCGGCCGCGAGTTTCTGCATGCCCCGACGGTGCAGGCGGGCATGACGCCGCTGATCATCATGACGGTAATTTCGCTGCTCTTCGGCATCCATATGGTGATGGCCATCGGCGGCGCCGACATGCCGGTAGTGGTATCGATGCTCAATAGCTATTCAGGCTGGGCGGCGGCAGCGACCGGTTTCATGCTCTCCAATGACCTTCTGATTGTCACTGGCGCGCTGGTCGGATCGAGCGGCGCGATCCTTTCCTACATCATGTGCCGCGCCATGAACCGCAACTTCGTCAGCGTCATCGCCGGGGGCTTCGGCACTGGTGGCGGCACCCCGGCGGCGGCGGGCGCCCAACCGGCCGGTGAAGTGGTGGCGGTGAGCGCGGTGGAGACCGCGGAGCTGCTCCGCGAAGCCAAGAACGTGATCATCGTGCCGGGCTACGGCATGGCCGTGGCGCAGGCCCAGCACACGGTGTTCGAAATCACCAAGCACTTGCGCGAAAAGGGCGTCAATGTGCGCTTTGGCATCCACCCGGTGGCGGGGCGCATGCCTGGGCACATGAATGTGCTCTTGGCCGAGGCCAAGGTGCCCTACGACATCGTGATGGAGATGGACGAGATCAACGCCGACTTCCCCGAAACCGACCTAGCCATGGTGATCGGTGCCAACGACATCGTCAATCCGGCCGCTCAGGAGGATCCCGCCAGCCCCATCGCCGGCATGCCGGTGCTGGAGGTGTGGAAGGCCAAGACCTCCATCGTCATGAAACGCAGCATGGCCTCGGGTTATGCCGGCGTGGACAACCCGCTCTTCTACAAGGAAAACAACCGCATGCTCTTCGGCGATGCCAAGAAGATGCTGGACGAAGTGCTGGTTGCGCTGATGGCCTGATCCCTGGATCCTTGCCGCGGAACCACCTGGCGCGTGCGCATCGGGGCGCTGGCGGCGCGGTAGGTGCGGAGTCTTCATGCGCCAGCGGGAACGCAGCGCGAGGCGTTCCGGCAAACAGACTTCCGGTCAATGGCGCGGGGGGGTGCCATGGGCGCGGCGGCGAGAATCTGCGGCGTGGGGGGGCGATCTGCGGCGCATTGATCGGCGCGGCCGGGGTAAAATGCCCGCCGCCCATGAACAAAGCCGCTCCTGCCTGGCGCGAGTACGCCGCACAATTCTCGTCCCTGAGTCTCGCCGATGAGCGCCGCCTGCGCGCCCAGTGGAACCACCTCAAGGGCCAAGCTGCCGCTTCCTCGCTTGAACGCTTTGCCCGGGATTTCGCCGTTGCGATGCAGCGGGCCGAGGCGCGGCGTGAGCAACTGCCCCAGTTCAGTTTCCCTCCGGAGCTGCCGGTATCGGCCCGCCACCAGGAAATTGCCGCGGCGATTCGGGAGAATCCGGTGGTCATCGTCTGCGGCGAGACCGGTTCGGGCAAGACCACCCAATTGCCCAAGATTTGCCTGGAGGCCGGGCGGGGCCTGCGTGGCCTGATCGGCCACACGCAACCCCGGCGTCTGGCGGCCCGCACGGTGGCGGCGCGCATCGCCGAGGAACTGGGGAGTCGGATCGGCCTCGCCGTGGGCTGCAAGGTGCGTTTTTCCGATCGGACCGGGCCGGGCAGCTTTCTCAAGCTCATGACCGACGGCATCCTGCTGGCCGAGATGAGTACCGATCGGCAGTTGCTTGCGTATGACACCCTGATCATCGATGAGGCTCATGAACGCAGCCTCAACATCGATTTTCTCCTCGGTTATCTCAAACAGCTCTTGCCCCGTCGGCCGGAATTGCGCCTCATCATTACTTCCGCCACGCTTGATGCCGAGCGTTTCGCCGTGCATTTTGGCGGCGCACCGGTGATCGAGGTCAGCGGGCGCGGCTATCCGGTAGAGATCCGCTACCGGCCCCTGGCCAAGGAGGAAGACGACGACGAGCGCGAACTCGAGCAAGCGGTGGTCGAGGCGGTGCAGGAACTCGCGCGTCTGGGTAGGGGCGACATTCTGGTGTTCCTCCCCGGCGAGCGGGAAATTCGCGAGACCGCGGATCTCCTGCGTCCACAGTTGAAGCCGGGCACGGAGTTGCTGCCGCTCTACGCGCGCCTGTCCCTGGCCGAGCAGCAGCGGATCTTCCATCCCAGCGGCAGCGCCCGGGTGGTATTGGCGACCAATGTCGCCGAGACCTCGGTGACGGTCCCCGGGATACATTATGTCGTGGACACCGGTCTGGCGCGCGTCGCCCGCTATTCGGTGCGCCACAAGATCGAGCTGCTGCAGATCGAGAAGACTTCCCGCGCCGCCGCCAACCAGCGCGCCGGGCGCTGCGGGCGCATCGCCCCGGGTATTTGCATCCGGCTTTACACCGCCGAGGACTTCGCGGCGAGGCCGGCGCACACCGACCCGGAAATCCAACGCAGCTCGCTGGCGGCGGTGATCTTGCGCATGCTGGCGCTGGGTCTGGGCGATATCGAAGCCTTTCCCCTGGTCGATCCTCCGGCGCCGAAAGCGATCGCCGACGGTGTGCAGCTCCTGCAGGAGCTGGGCGCGGTCGATTCGCAGCGCAAATTGACCGCGGTGGGCCGGGATCTCGCGCGCTTGCCCATTGAACCGCCGCTGGCGCGCATGGTCTTGGCGGCGCGCGAGGAGGGTTGCTTGCGGGAGGTTCTAATCATCGCCGCCGGACTCTCGGTGCCGGATCCGCGGGAGCGGCCGGCGGAGCAGGAACAGGCCGCCGCCCAGGCCCAAGCGCGCTTTCGCGATGAACGCTCGGACTTCGTGAGCCTCCTGCGTCTCTGGGAGTTCTACGCCGAGCTGGTGCGCGAAGAGGGCTCGCAGCGCAAGCAGGTGGCGCGTTGCCGGGTGAGCTTCGTTTCCTGGCTGCGGCTGCGCGAATGGCGCGATCTCCATGCGCAGCTCTGCGAGCAGCTCGCCGAACTGGGCTGGCGCCTGCCCGAGGAAGTGTCGCCGCCGGCGAGTTTCGAGGCCATTCATCGCGCGCTGCTGCCTGGCCTGCTGGGGAACATCGCCTGCCGCGCCGAGGACGGCGAGCTCTTTCTCGGGGCGCGGGGACTCAAGCTTCAGATCCACCCAGGCAGTGGCGTGCCACGCAAAGGAACGCAGTGGCTGGTGGCGGCGGAATTGACCGAGACCACGAGGCTCTACGCGCGCACCGTGGCGCGGGTCGAGCCCGAATGGATCGAGCGCGCCGCCGAGCCACTCTTGAAGCGCAGTTACCACGACCCGCGGTGGGAGAAGGGCTCGGGACAAGTGGTCGCGAGCGAGCGGGTTTTGCTCCATGGCCTCGTCCTGGCGCGCGGCCGACGGGTCTCCTACGGCGCCATTGCGCCGCGGGAGGCCCATGAGATTTTCCTGCGCCGGGCCTTGGTCGAGGGCGAATTCGAGACCAAAGCACCCTTCGTCGCGCACAATCATCGCCTGATCGAAAGCGTGCGCGAGCTTGAACACAAGGCGCGGCGCCAGGACGTGTTGGTCGAAGACGACGCGATCTGGGCCTTCTACGCGGCGCGCATTCCGCAAGATATCTGCACCGGGGCCGGGTTTGAGGCCTGGCGCAAGGAGATCGAAAAGACCGAACCTCGGCGTCTGTTCCTGAGCCGAGAAGTACTGCTGCGTCCAGGAGCGGGCGCGGTCACCGAGGAGCAATTTCCCAAGCTCCTGCCCCTGGCCACGGGCGCTCTGCCTCTGTCCTATCGCTTCGAGCCCGGACATCCACGCGACGGCGTGACGCTGACGGTTCCCTTGCCGCTGCTCAACCAGCTCGACGCGGCGACCTTGGATTGGCTGGTCCCGGGGCTGGTGCGCGACAAAGTCAACGCCCTGGTGAAAGCGCTGCCCAAGGCCTGGCGCAATCGCATCCTGCCGCATCGCGAGTTCGTCACCGCGTTTCTGGAAGCGACTCCGCCAGGGTGCAAGCTCCTGGCGACCGCGCTGCGCGAGTTCCTGGCCCTGAGGCTTGCCGAGGCAGTTCCCCTGGAACTCGGCCTGGCCCCGGAACTCCCCGCCCATCTGCGGATGAACCTTCGGGTGGTGGACGAATCCGGCGCCGAACTGGCCATGGGTCGGGATCTTCAGGAACTGCGCGAGAGCCTGGGTGCGGCGGCTCGGCTCACTTTCGGCAGCACCGATCCGGGCTGGGAGCGCAGCGGCATCAAGGCCTGGGACTTCGGGGACCTACCGGAGTCCATAGTTTTTCAGCGCGACGGCCGCCCAGTCACGGGATTTCCGGCACTGGTGGACGAAGGGGAGGGCGTTGGAGTCCGGCTCCTGGACACCTTGGACGAGGCGGAACGCGAAACCCGGCGGGGCGTCATTCGCCTGTTGCGGCTGGATCTGCGCGACAATTTGCGGGCACTTGCCAAAGGGCCTCCACAGTTCGCCCAGATCGCCCTGCAATTGCGCGCGCTGGGTAATGCCGAGAGCATTCTGGTCGATTTGGTCGATGGCATCTGCTCCCGGGCGCTGCTCGGAGACGATGCCTGCCCCCGCAACGCGGCGGCCTACGAGGACCAAAAACAGCGTGCCCGGGCTCGCCTGCCTGCGGTGGCGGCTAGTGCCTGGCGCCTTTCGGCGGAAATCGCCGCCGAGTTCCAGGAGCTTGGGCGCAGCCTGATCGGGCTGTCGCCCGTTTTGCGGGCGTTGGGCGATGAAATCGCCAGCCAGCGTGCGGCGCTGATCTACCCAGGGTTTTTTAGCGCCACGCCCTGGGAACGGCTCGGCGATTTGCCGCGCTATCTCAGGGCGGCGCGGCGGCGGCTGGAAAAATACCCCGCCAACCCCGCCCGGGACGCTCGCCATGCGCCAGTGGTGCAGGCCTTTTGGCGGCGCTGGCAGGATCGCCTTGCCGTCGCCCGCCGCCAGGGTCGGGTCCCCGCGGACCTGGAAGCGTTTCGCTGGTGGATCGAGGAATGGCGGGTATCACTGTTTGCACAGGAACTGAAGACCCCGTTTCCGGTGTCGCAAAAACGCCTGGAGAAGCTCTGGGCGGACCTCTCGCACCGATGATTGGTATTTACAGTCCGCAAGCCCGGGTGTAGCTTAGCGTTTAGCATGAGGCGGGCTGTTTGCCGCAGGGTTTTGGCGCGCCGCCATGGCAAGAGGCCGGGTACCTGTCCGGCGTTGGTTCATCATCATTTAGGGGTCCAGCATGTCCCCCGGCGAAGAGGCAGTCATGGGCGTATTCAAGTTGAGCGATTACGAGGACCGGCGGCAAAAAGGCAGCGCGGAACTTGGACAAGATCCAGCCAAGCTGCTCGACGAATGCCGCGATCTGGCGATCCACCGGCTGCTGCTGTCTTTCACCGCCATGCTCGACCGGCTTACCACCCTGCTGTTCGAGCAGGCCGAGAAGTCCGTCCGGCATGATGACGTCAACCTCTTTCTGGCCGCCCGCACCCTGATTCAAAAAGAACGCGCCCGCGTCGCTGGCGAATTCGAGCGGGCATTGCGCACCGGCGTCGACGACGGCATCAAGTCGGGTGGCAAGGGGGTGCAGGCCGACTATGAATGGAATGCCGACAACCTGAGCTTGGTCGATTCCGACGAAATCGAACAGGGTGTCGCGATGGGCAAACTTGCGCATACCATCGAAGAGGTCTGCCAGGAACAGTTCTCTGCCTTTAACCAGCGGGTCGGCTATTTGCTCGGCAACGAAGAGCTCGATCAGGCCAAGAATCCGCTCAGTCCGCAGGCGATTTGCCGCGCCTTCAAGGACGCCTTTCAGGCCCTGCAGGCGGACACCGAAATCAAGCTCGCAGTTCTGCGCCAGCTCAACCAGAACATTCTGGGCGATATCAATTCGATCTACGCCGACTTGAACCGGCACCTGGTGAATGCGCAGGTGTTGCCCACGCTGCGGCCCATGCTGCGCCGCAACCCCCGCCAAGGAATGAAGTCGGCGGCGGCTGCCGCCATGGCGGCTGGTGCACAAGCAGGCGACCAAGCCGCCGCTGGAGGCGGTGATTTTGCCGAAGGTGACGATGTCTTCGCGACCCTGCAATTCCTGCTTTCGCGTATGCAGGCGCGGGCTGGATCACCGGGGGCCGGAATCGGTGGTGGCATGCCTGGCGCCATGGGCAGCCCAGGCGGGGCGGGTATGTCACCCGGTGCGTCCGCAGGCGCGGCGGCGGGGCCGATGACGGCTGCGCAGGCGCAGCAGGCAATGCTTTCGATGCTCGATTCCCTGACCCAGCTTCAGCATGGCAACGGGCATTTTGTGATGCCCAACGGTGCCGCCCTTGATCTCGATTTGCCTTTGAATGGCGATCGCAACATCCTGCGCGAGATCAGTTCCTCGGGAGTGGCTACACTCGGGCATGTCGATGCCATGACCATCGAATTGGTGGCGATGCTCTTCGACTACATCTACGAGGACAAGAACCTGGCTCCGGCGATCAAAGCCCTTTTGGGGCGGTTGCAAATCCCGGTGCTCAAGGCGTCGATGCTGGACAAGGCGTTCTTCTCCAAGCGGTCGCACCCGGCGCGCCGGCTGGTCGATCGGCTGGCGGAGGCCGGCATCGGTTGGACCACCGAGGCCGGAACCGACGATGCCCTGTTCAGGGCGATCGAAGGCGTGATCCATCGCATCCAGGACGAATTCGTCGATCAGGTCGAAATTTTTGCGCGCGAACTAGAGGCCTTCGAGGGCTTCCTCGAAACCGAGGAAAAAGCCGCCGAGGCCCTGGTGGAATCCTCGGCCGAAGAACTCCATCAGCGCGACCGCAGCGAGATCGCACGCCTCGTGGCACTGGCGGAAATCGACCGCCGCGCCGCGCCTGGGGCTTTGGAAATCATGCCCGATTTCCTCTTGAGCTTCTTGCGCGAGCGCTGGGTTGCGCCCATGCAGCAGGCGCATTTCCGCGAGGGTGAGGACGGTCAGGCCTGGCAGAAGGCCGTGCAGACGATGGACGACTTGATCTGGAGCGTTCAGCCCAAGCGCAGCATCGATGATCGAAAACGCTTGGTCAGTCTTTTGCCTGGCCTGCTTCAGCGTCTCTATTCAGGGCTGCAAGGTATTGAATGGGAGCCCGCCGCGCGCGAGGCCTTCCTCAGTCAGTTGGTCGATGCCCACGCCGGCGCGGTCAAGGCCAGCCTGCATCAAATGCCGGCCGGAGCGCCGGTTGGAGCGGTACTCGCTCAGGGCGTACCTACCTTGGTCTCGGTCGCGACGGTCGCCAATCCTACGATCGCACCGGCAGGGGGTGGCGTCTCGCCAACCGTGACCGCGGTTGCGCCGGCGGCATTCGGCGGCGGCATTCCAGAGACCGTTGCCGCGGTTGCACCGGCGAGCGCACCCGCGCCCTCACTCACCGAGGCGACCATCGCTGCCGAGCGTGAACGGGCGAGTGCCGCGCGGCGGCCTGAAGCGGGCTCCGCCAGCCGCATGGTGGCGAGCTTGGTGCGCGGCTCATGGATCGAATTCGCCAACGACAAAAACGTGTGGGTGCGCAGCAAACTCGCTTGGGTCAGTCCACTGCGCGGCAACTACCTTTTCACCAATCGGCAGGGCTACAAGGCGCTGGCGGTTTCCCGCGACGAACTGATCGAGCGCTTCCGCGGCAACCGCGCGCGCTTGGTCGATGTCGAGCCCTTGATGGACCGCGCCATCTTCAGCATGATGGAAACACTCAACGAGCAGGTCGCCGTTCCGGCCTGAGTTCGTCGCGGGCGCTCGGTTCTGCCAGCGCCCGCGCGCATTCGGCGACCAGATTCGGGCCGCGGTAGACGAACCCCGTATAAACCTGCACCAGCGACGCGCCAGCCGTGACCTTGGCGCGTGCGTCCTCCGCGGAGAAGATTCCGCCGACTCCGATGATCGGCAGCTTTCCGGCCAACTCCTCGCCGAGGATACGCAACACCTTCGTCGCCGGCTTGAATACCGGCCTACCGGAAAGCCCCCCGCTTTCTTCAGCATGCGGCAGGCCTTCCACGCCGGCGCGCGACAGCGTGGTGTTGGTGGCGATCACGGCGTCGATCTGATGGGCTAGCAATTGCGCGGCGATGGCGCGCAGGGCTTGTTCGTCGAGATCCGGGGCGATCTTTACCGCCATGGGGACATAACGGCCATACTCCCGTGCCAGAATGTGTTGTTCTGCTTTCAAGACCGCGAGCAAGGCATCGAGCGATGATGCCGCTTGCAGATCCCGGAGATTCTTGGTGTTGGGCGACGAGATGTTGACCACCACGTAGCTTGCCCGCCCATAGACTTTGCGCAGGCACGTCAGATAGTCGTCGGCCGCACTTTCAATCGGCGTATCGGCGTTCTTGCCGATGTTGATGCCCAATATGCCGCGATAACGGCTGCGGGAGACATTCGCCAGCACAGCCTCGACGCCCTGATTGTTGAAGCCCATGCGGTTGATCAACGCGTCGGCTTCGGGCAGGCGAAACAGGCGCGGCCGGGGATTGCCGGATTGCGGCCGGGGCGTGACGGTACCGATTTCGATGAAGCCGAAACCCATGGCGCCGAGCGCGTCGAGGTGTTCGCCGTTCTTGTCGAGGCCCGCCGCCAGACCGACGGCATTGGGAAACTCCAGGTCCATAACCCGAACCGGGCGGCCCGGCGTCCGCATGCCAAGGCACCCGGCCAGGCCCAAGCCCGCGGCAAGGTCGAGGCCGCCAAAGGCCAATTGATGGGCCAATTCGGGATCGAGGCGGAAAAGCAACGGGCGCAGCAGGCGGTAGAGCATGTCGGAGAATTTCGTGAGCGGGAGGCTTCACAGGATGGGCGAGGCGCGCGGCACCCATTTCGAAGCTTGGAATGCGGGATAATATCACCTGCTCATTGGCAGGCTTGGAGTCTTCATGCTGATTGCTCCCCGGTGTTCCTCCCTGGGACGGGCGGCGATGATGATCGTCATCGGTCTGGCGGCTTGTGTCGTCCAGGCGAAGCCGGTACGGCTGGGGGAATACAGCAAGCGCCCGGAAACCGCCGAACTGATTGGTGAATTGGTCCGCGAGCATGGTTTCAGCGCCCGCCAGTTGCGGGTCCTGTTCACGCAGGTAAAGCGTGAACCCCTGGTGCTCGACGCGATTTCTCGGCCGGTAGTGGCGCCGCCGAAGTGGCATGAATACCGGGCGCAGTTCGTTACGCCGGCGCGAATCGCTGGCGGACTCACCTACTGGCAACGCAATTTGGTGACGCTGGAGCGCGCCGAGGCTCAGTATGGCGTTCCCGCCGAAGTGGTCGTGGCCATCATCGGGGTAGAGACGTTTTACGGCCGCAATACTGGTCGCTATCGCGTGATCGATGCGCTGGCCACGCTTGCCTTCGATTATCCGCGCCGCGCCGAGTTTTTTCGCAGAGAGCTGATGCAGTTCCTGTTGTTGGCACGCGAGCAGCGAATTTCGCCCTTGGCGCCAGAAGGTTCCTACGCCGGCGCTATGGGCTTGCCACAATTCATGCCCAGCAGCTATCGGCGCTATGCCGTCGATTTCAACCGCGACGGCAAAGTAAATATCTGGAACGACGGCCCGGATGTCGTTGGCAGCGTCGCCCATTTCTTGCTGGAACACGGCTGGGCGGCGGGGGAGCCGGCGCTGGTGTCGGTGGCGGTGGCGGGGCAGAGTGCGCCTGCCGAACTGGACCGTGGGCTCAGTTCGCGGCGCGCCCTGCGTAGCTGGATGGAACTGGGCGTAAGCCTCGCCGACGCGGGCTTGATCGAGAGTGACCCCATGGGCATGCTGGTGATGCTTGAGGGCTCCGACGGTGAGGAGTACCGCTTCGCCATGCAGAATTTCCAGGTCCTGATGCGATACAACCGTTCGCGCCTTTATGCAAGCGCGGTGTGGGATCTGGCTCAGGCCTTGCGCGAGGCGCGTGCTGCGCCCTGAGCGCTGGCGCTGGAAGACTTGCGCGAGGGTGCCTTCGGCCGCCCGCAGCCTTAGAGGGGGAGGCCTAACTTTGCCGAAGCTTCAGCAGATGACGCAATAAGCCGCGGGTCGAGCCGTCGAGCGCATTCGGTTCGAGTCCGCCACGCAGCGCGTTGAGCAGAGGTGCCGCAAGGGTCTTGCCCAGTTCCACGCCCCACTGGTCGAAGGGATTGACTCCCCAGAGCACGCCCTGAGCAAAAGTCTTGTGTTCGTAGAGCGCCAACAACTGCCCCAGGTGGAACGGGTCAAGTTCGGGCAGCACCAGCGTGGTCGAAGGGCGTCCACCGGCGAAGCTGCGCTGCGCCGCAAGTTGCGGTGCCCCCGGGTGTTCCGCGTCGGCCACGGCCTGCTCTTTGCCGTGGAGCAGGGCTTGTGCCTGAGCCAAGGCATTGGCGAGGAGCATTTCCTGGTGGTCCGGCAACCTGCTTTCGCCTCGCGCGATCAGCACGAAGTCCACTGGTGCGCCCAGGGTACCTTGGTGCAACCACTGGAAATAGGCGTGCTGCCCGCTGGTGCCCACCGTCCCCCATACCGCCGGACAGGTTACCGGCGTCGCGAGTTTGCCGTCGCGCGCCACCGACTTGCCATTGCTCTCCATCTCCAATTGCTGCAAATACGCGGCGAAAAGCTCCAGACCGCGCGCATACGGCACCACCGCGTGGTCCGGATAGCCCAGGAAGTTGCGGTTCCAGATGCCGACCATAGCCATCAGGACCGGGACATTGCGTGCCAGGGGCCGCTTGCGGAAGTGTTCATCGACCACCGCCGCACCCTTGAGGAATAGTTCGAAGGCCGCTGGTCCGATCATCGCGGCGACGGTGAAACCCACTGCCGACCAGACTGAATAGCGCCCGCCAACCCAGTCCCACATCGGTAGAATTCGTTCCGCATCAATGCCGAACTCCCCGGCCGCGCTGGGGTTGGCGGTTACCGCCAGAAAGTGGGCGCCGATCGACGCTTCGGCGCCGAGCTTCGCCCGCAGCCAGTCGCGCGCGCTTAGCGCGTTGCGCAAGGTCTCCTGCGTCGTGAAGGTCTTCGAGGTGACTACGAACAGCGTGCTCTCGGGTGGAGCGTCGTGCAGAACCCGGGAGAGTTCCGCGCCATCGACGTTGGCGACGAAGGCCGCGCGCAGATTCGGCTGCGCGAACGGTATCAGCGCGTCGCACACCAAGCGCGGCCCGAGGTCGGAGCCACCGATGCCCAGGTTGACAATGCAGGACAGCGGCCGGCCGGTCGCTCCGAGCTGCCGGCCACCACGCAGTCCCTCGGCTAGCGTGTACATTCGCTTGCGTACGCGCAAGACCTCGGTCTCCAAGCCGCTGGGTGAATTGACGTCCACCGTCGATCGACGCAAGGCCCAATGCATGGCGGCCCGATCTTCGGTGTTGTTTACGTGGGCGCCGGCGAACAGCGCGTTGATCCAATCCGACAACGCCGTCTGCTCGGCAAGCGCGAGCAACGCGGCCAGCGCTTCGGCGTGCCAGCGCTGTTTGGAGAAGTCGACCAGCAGATCGCCACACTGGAAGGACCAATGCGCGAAGCGCTCAGGCTCGGCGGCGAACAGCGCGCGCGAATCCGGGCCACCATCCCGCGCAATGTTCATGAGATCTAGCCACGCCGGGGTGGTCCAGGCATTGATCGTAGGCGGGAGTGCGTTGGAGTTCAATTCGCGGCAGAGCGGAAGGCCTCGGGAGAATATAGCAGATGCGCGAGAGTCGCGGCTAACCGTTGCGGGATGAGGGTCCGATGGGACAGCCAGGCGGCCCCTGGCTTATAATTAGTCGCTCTTCCACCGAACGCGGACCAGAACCACCCCATGCGCATTCTCCTCAGCAATGACGACGGCTATTTCGCGCCCGGTCTGGAACGACTCGCGGCCGCCTTGGCGGTGCATGCCGAAATCGTCGTCGTCGCCCCTGAACGAGATCGCAGTGGCGCCAGCAACTCGCTCACCCTCGATCGCCCGCTCACCGTGCGCCAAGCGCCGAACGGCTTTTTGTACGTCAACGGTACGCCGACCGACTGTGTACACCTGGCGGTCACTGGTGTTCTCGACAAGTTGCCCGACATGATCGTTTCGGGCATCAACCTGGGCGCCAACATGGGGGATGACACGATTTACTCGGGAACCGTGGCGGCGGCTACCGAGGGTTTTCTTCTCGGCATTCCGTCGATCGCGGTGTCGCTGGTGAGCCGCCACGACGGCGGCGGCGAAGAGTATTTCGAAACCGCGGCCCAGGTCGCGGCGCAGCTCGTGCAGCGCTTCCAGCGCCAGCAAGGTTCCACACCCTGGCTCTTGAACGTCAATGTACCCAATGTACCGGCGTCGGACTTGCGCGGTTGGCAGGTCACGCGCCTAGGAAAACGACACAAGGCCGAGCCGGTGATTCGCCAGCAGAGTCCGCGCGGCGAAATCATCTACTGGGTCGGCGCCGCCGGGCCTGCGGCGGACGCGGGCGAGGGCACGGATTTTGGCGCGACCGCTAGTGGCAAGGTGTCGATCACCCCTTTGCAAATGGACCTCACCCACTACCACGAAGTGCAGGCCGTAGAGGCCTGGCTCAAGCGCTGACGTGGTGGCATCAAGCGACCGCTTCTCGGGCATCGGCATGACCTCGGCGCGCACGCGCCAGCGCATGGTCGAACGCCTGCGCGAGCAAGGCATTCAGGACGAAGTGGTGCTGGCGGCCATGCAGGCCGTGCCGCGCCATATTTTCGTGGACGAGGCACTGGCTTCGCGTGCTTACGAAGACTCTCCTTTGCCGATCGGCTTTGGCCAGACCATTTCCCAGCCCTGGGTGGTCGCGCGCATGTGCGAGCTGATGCGCCAGGGCAAGAACCTCGGCGCGGTGCTGGAAGTGGGCACCGGTTGTGGCTATCAAACCGCGGTCCTGGCGCAGTTTTGCAAGGAAGTCTATTCGGTCGAGCGCATCGGCGCCCTCTTGGCCAAAGCGCGGCGCAACCTCTTGAGCTTGCGGGCGTCCAATGTTCGCCTCAAGCACGCCGATGGCGCGGCGCGACTGCCCGAGGACCTGCAATTCGAAGGCATCATCGTCGCCGCAGGCTCAACCCTGGTGCCGATGGCCCTCACCGAGCAACTGATCGACGGCGGGCGGCTGGTGCTGCCGCTGACCCTGCCGCGCGCGCAGGGTGGAGAGCAGCGCCTGGTGGTGGTCGAAAAGACCGCGGACGACCTGCATGAGACCGTTCACGAGGCGGTTCGCTTTGTCCCTTTGCTTACAGGAATGGCATGAACTTGAGAACTCGCCGAACATTGCTTGTGATCGCCTTGGCCACGTTGTTGGCGGCCTGTGCTTCCCGACAACCCGCGCCAGTCACTGAAAGGGTGGCGGTGCCGCCGCCTCCGGCCAGTGTGGTGCCGGCTCCGATCCCGGCGGCGCCACCCTTGCCAGCGATCGCGATCGACCCGCGCCCCGAGCAGTACCTGGTCAAGCGCGGCGACACGCTCTACAGCATCGCGCTGGAGCATGGGCTCGATTACCGCGAGTTGGCGGCGATGAACAACATCGAGAACGCCAATGTGATTCGCGTCGGGCAAACACTTCGTGTCCGACCGCCGTCGTCCACGGCGATTCCGGCGAACGGGTCGGCGCCCTCGCCCAACGGCACCGGGAGTGCCACCACCGCGATGGCGCCGACGGTCCCGGTGGGCGAGGCTCGGCCCCTCGCCCCCCCGCCAAGTGCGACCGGCGGCGCCCTGAAGACACAGCCCAAGGCGATCAAACTGCCCTACAGTGATCAGGCGCTGGCCCAGGTCGCCAAAGCGGCCTTGCCGGCGATCCTGCCGGAGGCGCGTGCCGAGGCCAGGCCCTTGCCGATGCCGGAACCCAAACCCGAAGTGAGGCCCGAGGCCAGGCCCGCGGCGCCGCCAGAACCCAGGCCGGAAGCGAAACCGGAGGCCAAGCCCGAGCCCAAACCCGAAGCGGCCATGGCAACCGTTGCCGGGGCAGGCGAGGAAGACCGCGTCGATTGGATCTGGCCCACCAGCGGCAAGGTGATCGCGCCTTTCAACGAGAACGCCAATCTCAAGGGCCTCGACATCGCCGGCAAGACCGGCCAGGCGGTATTGGCCAGCGCCGCCGGAAGGGTGGTGTACGCGGGCAGCGGCTTGCGCGGCTACGGCAAACTCATCATCATCAAGCATAACAAGACCTACCTCTCGGCCTATGCGCACAATAAGGAAATCCTCATCAAGGAAGGCGACGCCGTGAGCAAAGGCCAGAGAATTGCCGAACTGGGCAACACGGACGCCGATCAACCCAAGCTGCATTTCGAGATTCGGCGCTTCGGCAAGCCGGTCGATCCAGCTCGCTTTCTGCCCGCCGCGCCTACTTCTTAGCGTTCCCGTAGTTCTCGCCGGGTGGATTCGGCGCGGGGGGCGCGCGCAACCACCGCGTCCGAGAGACTTCGGCCGCGGTGCACGATGCGGCGGCGGCTTTTGGTCGATTCGGCCCTGCGGGCCGCAATCCACCCTACGGCCTGCGCGTACCGGTTTTCTGGCGGGCGCAGCGCCGCCGAGTCATCGGCGTGGGCGCGTTTCTTCGTGCCTTGGCCGCTGGCGCATCAACGTATGGGAACGCGCGCGAATGTGTTCATGGCATCGTGCAGAGCCTTGAGCCCGGCCCGCGCCGGAATCGGCCCATAGCGGGCTTGGCAATAGCTTTGCGCCACCGCCAGGAGCGCCTCGCGCGCCTTTGGCCAACGTCGTGCCGCACGGCGGACATAGGCCAGCGGTGCCTCATGCTCGGCGCGAGGCAAACCGGCGCGAGCGAGCCGGCGGCAGAATTTATCCCAATCCGATTGGGCCGGATCGCGCTGACGGTGGCGGAACATCCACGCCGCCAGCAGCGCCAGCCAGATGCCGGCGACCGCGAGCATCACCGCGACGATTTGCCAGGGTTGGGGCCGCGGCATACCGAGGCTTTTCCACATGTGCTGCTGGCGTTCCTTGTTGAACTCCACCACCCAGCGCTGCCAGCGGTAGTTGACGGCATCCCAGTGCAGGCGCAGGGTCTTGATCACCGAGTCATCGAGGCGCGACAGGAAGGGCACCCGTTCACCCGCCGGCAGCGCGGCGCCGAGGCCGCGTTCGATGCGCTCGGGCGCGACCGCGCCGGTCGGGTCGATGCGGCGCCAGAGGTTGTCGATCCAGACTTCCACCCAGGCGTGCGCGTCGGCTTGGCGCACGATCATGTAGCCGCCCACCGGGCTCATTTCGCCACCCTGGTAGCCCGTGACCACGCGTGCCGGAATACCCGCGGCGCGCATCAGGAAGGCGAAGGCACCGGCATAATGCTCGCAAAAACCGCGGCGCTGGTCGAAGAGAAAGGCGTCGATGCCGTCCTGCGCATACTCCGGCGGTTCCAGGGTGTAGTAGAACGCTTCGCGCCGAAATGTGCCCAGCACTCGATCGACCAAATCCCCTGGGTTGGTCGACTCCTGGCGCAGCGCCGCTGCCCATTCGCGGGCGCGGCGATTGCCCGAATAGGGCAGGCTCAGCGCCTGGCGCAGTTCGTCGGCATGGCGCGCCGGGTAGCGGTCGGAGAGGATCGAGGTCTGGCGGTATTGCAGCGCCTGGGATACCGGTTGCAGCGAGAAGAGCTGCTGCTCACGCGTCAATCGCGCTTCGGGCGGAACGCTGGCGGCCAGATCGAGGGCGAACAGCCAGAAACGATCATGGGGTTCCAGGGACACTCGGTAACTGATGCTGCGGCCTTGCTCCACCAGCACGTGTCCCTCGCCGGGAGCCAGCGAGGTTGACCAGCCGCGCCCGTCGAATTGGGTGAGCACCGGTCCGCGCCAGTAGAGGTCGCGCGCGGCCGGTACTTCACCTTCGAAATCGACCCGGAAGGCAATGTCGTCGGAGAGGCTCAACTTGCTCACCATGCCAGGATCCATGCGCTCGGACAAGCCAGTGCGGCCCACCCGTTCCGAGGTAAGGGTCCACAAGGGTCCGGACAGGCGCGGGAACAGCACGAACAAAGCCAGAGCCACCGGTAAGCCATGCAGTGCCAGGGTGCCCGCCAGACGCAGCGCCGCCCTCCAAGGTGTTGGCGCCTCGTCATCGCGCGTGGCCACCAGCGCGCCCAGCAGCACGACGGCAACGCCGATTACCGCCAGCGTAGTGGCGATGGCGTGGCCATAGAAGAAGACCGTGGGCAACAGGAACGCGATGAGGCAGAGCAGAAAGCTGACGTCGCGGCGGGTGCGAACCTCCATGAGCTTGATGCCCGCGGCCAGGGCCAGAAAGGCGACCCCCGGGTCGCGCCCGATGAGGTAGCCGAGTTCCTTGCGCACGGCAAACGCCACGGTCGCGGCGATCAGCACCAGCACCAGCGAAGGCAGACGCCAGCCGCGGCGATGCATGGCGTAACTCAAGAGCGCCAGGATCGGTCCCACCGTGGCAAGCGACATGGGCAAATGAAAGGCGTGCAGCGCCTGAGTGAGCAGGACGCCGACCGTGAGCCAGCGCAACGTCAGCGACGATGGGGGCGGCTGGATTTGGTCCGGGCGCCGGAAAAGGCTCATGACTCGTGCCTGCCCGCGGTCTCGCTTCGAGGCAGCGGCGGATGCAAAGCCAGTGCGCTCAACACCCGCTCCAAGTGGGCCGCGCCATGAGCCAATGGCAGGCTGCTCTCGGGAAGCGCCAGAGCGTAGCGCCGTCCCGCGTTTTCAGAGCGTATCGCCCAGGCGGCAAGGCGTGAGATCTTCGCTTCGAGGTCCATACCCGAGGGCAGTTCGGCCAGCCGCAAATGACAATCGCCACCCCCGCCGCCGCGATACTGCTTGGTCAGCCAACCCTGGCCGCGCGCCAGTTGCTTCCAGGCGACGTGCGGTAGCGGGTCGCCCGGCTGGTAGACGCGAAAGCCGGCGAAGTCCTCGCTGCCGGGGCCGTTGCCGGCTTGATCGCCGACGCCGGCGTTGGCTGGGGCGGGCGGCGGCGCGTCTTCCGGATGGGGATAAACCAAGCCCTGCCAGGGGAAATGCACGTAGGCCCAGGCCCGCCATAGACCTAGCGGATAGTCCGTCCAGAGCGTGAGTCGGCCCAAATCCAGTGGGCCGCGCTGCCTGGCCGGCACGATCACTTTGACGGCGGCGCTCTGCCCGCCGGGTAGATCGGGACAGGCCGCGGTACTGCCATGCCGATCGGCGCGCAAGCGGATCCCCGAACGGACCTGGCCGCCACGAGCTTCCAGCGCCAACACGAAGTGCAAATCGCCGCCAGCGTGCCCGCGGGGGGCCGAACCCTGGCGTAAGCTGAGGCCAGCGAGGTTGCGAAAGGTATGTAAGAGTCCGGCCGCCATGGCGCCGGCGAAAACGAAGACCAGGAATAGTGCCAGGCTGGTGCTGTAGTTGAGCGCCGCCACCAGCATGGCGATCAGGGTTAGGCCGAACGCGATGCCACGGCGCGAAGGCAGGATGTAGATGCGCGCGTGCTCCAGTTCGACGCGTGGCGGGTCGAGCGGTCGAGTTCGCCAGAACCGCTGCCGCCAGCCTTCGCGGGACAGCGTGGCACTGCTCACGGAATGGCGACCGTGCGCAGGATGCGTTCGGCCATGGCCTGTCCGGTGGCGCCTTGTCCGCAGAGACGGTGTCCCGCGACGGCGGGAAAGATCGCCTGCAAGTCGTCGGGCACGACCATTTCGCGACCTTCCAGCATGGCCCAGGCGCGGGCCGCCGACAACAAATAGAGCCCGGCGCGTGGGCTCAGGCCGTGCTCGGCGATGGAGCCGTCGCGGGATTTGGCCAGCAGCGCCTGCAAGTAGTCGAGCAGGGCGGGGGCCACGTGTAGCCCGGCGGCGTGACCGCGCAGTTCGCGCAAGACGACGGTGTCGGCCAGGGCGGGCAGGTCATCGACGCGCTGCCGCCGGTCGCCGCCGGAGAGCAGGAGGCGTTCGGCTTGGGCGTCGGGGTAACCGAGTTCCACGCGCATGAGAAAGCGGTCGATCTGCGATTCGGGGAGCGGGAACGCGCCCAACTGTTCCGCCGGGTTCTGCGTGGCAATCACAAAAAAGGGGTCGGGCAGTGCCCGGGTCTCGCCGTCGCTGGTGACCTGGCGCTCTTCCATGCCTTCGAGCAAGGCGCTCTGGGTCTTGGGCGGCGCGCGGTTGATTTCATCAGCCAGCAGCACCGAGGTGAAGATCGGCCCCGGCTGAAAGCGAAAACGCTGGTTGCTGGTATCGAAAATTGACACGCCAATGATATCCGCGGGCAAGAGATCGCTGGTGAACTGCACTCTTCGGAACGGCAGGCCCAGCGTGCTGGCCAGGGCCCGGGCCAGCGTGGTCTTGCCCACGCCAGGGCGATCTTCGATCAAGAGGTGACCATTGGCCAAGAGGCAGGCGAGGGCCAGGCGCAAGGTCCGCGGTTTGCCCACGACGATGCCGCCGATCTGAGTCTGTATGCGGCGCAGTAGATCGGTGCGCAATGCCGGTTCGAGTGGTTTCATGCCCAGTGTTATCGGCTGCAGGAGCTGCCACTATAGGGCGGCCTGGGAGTGCGGACAAGCGCTTCCGGTCGCCGACGGGCGAGGCTTGCCCCTACCCCGGACAGGGACACGGACCACGCCTTCCCGGGGGGGCGGGCGCGGTGCGCAGAAGCACCCGGCGAGCCCCTTGGAACACCGGATCGAAGCGGTCGCGCCGCGCCGCTCGTGGCCCTGCGCGTCACCGTCGCCAGGCGTTCTGGATGTGTGCCGAGCCCGAGCTATGCGTTGCGCACGCGGCAGTCCTCGCCTATCCTCTTGCCCTACGGCAGGTCATCACTTGGGCTGAGCCAGGTGTGGACTAGACCAAGCCAAGCGCCGCGCTTTCTCTCGTCGCGGAATCGCGAAATGCTTGTGCCGATGCCGTTCGCGAGTGCTTTTGCGGGTTTGCCTGACATTGCTTATGACTACTGCTTTCATTACCCATCCCTCCTGCGCCCGGCACCACATGGGCGATTATCACCCCGAGTGTCCGGAGCGCTTGGCGGCGATTTCCGACCAGTTGATCATCTCGGGTGTGGCGCAGTATCTCGATCACCACGAGGCACCGCGTGCCACGCGTGAACAGATCCAGCGCGTCCATCCGCGCGCCTATGTCGATCGACTGGAAGACGCGAGCCCATCCCACGGCCTCATTCAGCTCGACCCCGACACCGCCATGAATGCACATTCCCTGGAGGCGGCTTACCACGCCGCCGGGGCGGTGGTGCTTGCCGCCGACATGGTCATGCGCGGCGAGGTGAGCAACGCCTTTTGTTCGGTGCGCCCGCCGGGGCATCACGCGGAACGCCGGCGGGCCATGGGGTTTTGCCTGTTCAATAATGTCGCGATCGGGGTAGCGCACGCCCTGGCGCAGTGGGGATTGCGGCGGGTCGCCGTGGTTGATTTCGACGTGCATCATGGCAACGGCACGGAAGAGATCTTTTCTGGCGAGGAGCGGGTGCTGATGGTTTCGACTTTTCAGCATCCCTTCTATCCCTTCAGCGGCACCGAGCACCCAGCCACCAATATGGTCAATGTGCCGCTGGCGGCCGGCGATGGCGGTGAGGAATTCCGCCGCGCCGTGACCGCCGACTGGCTGCCCGCGCTGAGGGACTTCAGTCCTGAGATGCTGTTCATTTCGGCCGGCTTCGATGCCCATCGAGAGGATGACATGGCTAGTCTGGGATTGGTGGAGGCGGACTATGCCTGGGTTACCCGAGAACTGGTGGGCATCGCCGGGCAATCCGCCCGGGGGCGAATCGTTTCGGTGCTCGAAGGGGGATACGCGCTCTCGGCCCTGGGCCGCAGCGTAGTGGCCCATCTGCGCGCCCTCGCCGAAATCTGATGGCCCTGCGAGCAGGAACAGGCCAAGGCTGGACCAGGGATCCTGCTGCGGCAATCGCGGGGTCGCGCTATAGTCCGGCACTTTGTTCGCGACGCGCACCGTGAGCCCAGAGCACGCCATCGAAGTGAGAGGATTGGCCAAGCGCTACGGAACGCTCGAAGCCGTGCGCGGCATCGATTTCAGCGTGCGCCGCGGCACGACCACCGCGCTCTTGGGGGGCAATGGCGCCGGCAAGACCACCACCTTGTCGATGCTGCTGGGCGTGCTCTTGCCCAGCGCGGGGGAGATTCACATCCTGGGCGAAGACATGCGCAGGCATCGCTACCGAGTGCTGCCGCGCATGAATTTCACCTCGCCTTATGTGGACTTGCCCAAGCGGCTCACAGTGCGCGAGAACCTGAAGGTCTATGCAGGTTTGTATGGCGTGCCCGATACCCGTGGGCGCATCGCAGAGCTGGCCGGGGAACTCGATCTCGACGCGCTGCTGCCGCGCCCGTATGGCGATCTTTCAGCGGGACAGCGCACGCGGGTGAGCCTCGCCAAGGCGCTTCTAAATCGGCCCGAGGTGCTGCTGCTCGATGAACCCACGGCCTCGCTCGACCCCGACGTGGGCGATCGCATGCGCAGCCTGCTCGAAAACTACCAGAGGCGCACCGGCGCCACCATGCTCCTGGCCACCCACAATATGGGCGAAGTGGAGCGCATGTGCGACGACGTGATCATGCTCCGTGCCGGCCAGGTGGTTGACCAGGGTTCGCCGGAAGCGCTCGCGGAACGTTACGGCCACGACAACATGGAGGCAGTGTTTCTCGATATCGCGCGGCGCGAGGATCGCGGAGTGCAGGCATGAAGCGCACGCTGATTCGCGCCGGGGCCGTGACGCCCGCCTGGCGCATGTCCTTGCGGCGCATCCACGCCTTAGTGCTGCGCCACACCTACTTGCTGTCGAAGTCTTGGCCACGCCTGGTGTCAATGACCTATTACCCGACCGTGACCATGGTCCTGTGGGCTTTTGTCACGCAGTATCTGGCCCCCACCAACGACTTCTTGCGCGACGCGCCCGGATTCTTCATCGGCGCCGTGCTCTTGTGGGATGTGCTGTTTCGTGGCCAGCTCGGGGTGTCGCTGACCTTCTTCGAAGAACTCTACGCGCGCAACCTGGGCAATCTGTTCGTGAGTCCCTTGCGGCCCTGGGAGCTGATTGCCGGGCAATTGACGATGAGCGTCATCCGCACCTTGATCGGCGTCGGTGGCGCGACCTTGTTTGCTTGGCTACTGTTCGAATATTCGCTGTTTAAGCTGGGTTTTCCGCTGCTGGCATTCTTTGTCAATTTGCTGATCACCGGTTGGGCCATTGGCCTCATGGTCTCCGGCATGGTACTGCGCTGGGGGCTGGGCGCGGAGGAACTCGCCTGGGCGGCGATCTTTCTGCTGGCGCCGGTCTCGGGCGTGTACTACCCCATCGGCGTGCTGCCGGACTGGTTGCAAACCATGGCCGCCGGTGTACCGGCGAGCTATGTCTTCGAAGGCATGCGCGCCGTGCTCATCCACGGACGCTTCGAATTCGAACTCTTCTGGACCGCGCTGGCGATCAACGCCGTCTATCTCCTTCTCGGCTGCCTTGCCTACTTCGCCGCCTTGCGCTACGCGCGCGAACACGGGATGTTGCTGCAGATGGGGGAGTAGGGAAGACGCTGGTCGGATCGAGATCCGTCATCGCGGCGAAGGCCGGAATCGAGGATGCCCCGACGTACTGAACGCCGACTTGCCCCGGTGTGACGTGGGTTGGTCGGCATTTCACATGGCCGTGGTTTGCGCCGCGCTCACCCTTCCAACAACAGCGCTGCCGCCACCCTGCGCCCTTCCGCGGCGAGGATGTTGTAGGTGCGGCAGGCGGCGCCGGTGTCCATGACTTCGCAGCCGATGCGCGCTTCAATCAGAGGGCGCAAGAGGGCGGGTGAGGGGAAGCGCTGGTGCTGGCCGGTGCCGAAAACGACCAACTCTGGTTCGAACACCAGGATCGCCGCGAAATCAGTTTCGGCAAGTCCTTCGAAGCCGCCCCGGCCCCAGTGTTCAAGCACCTCATCGGGAGCGAGGACGAGACTGGTGGTGAAGCGCCGCTCGTTGACCAGCACATGGTCGGCGCCATAGGCACGAATGAGGTTGCCGGAAAAGGTGCTGCGATGGAGCTTCATAGGCTGCGCCGGAACGTCAAGCAGGCCGCAAAGGGACGTGAAAAAAGCCTTTTGTGCATTGCGGTAAATGGCCGGTTTGGTTAGGATTATACCCTTTCCCTCGATTTCCCCAGAAGTTCCCGCCATGGCCGAATTTGCTCGTATCAAACGTCTCCCGCCGTATGTGTTCAACATTACCGCGGAGCTCAGGATGGCGGCGCGGCGCCGGGGCGAGGACATCATTGATTTGAGCATGGGCAACCCCGACGGCCCTACGCCCAAGCATATCGTCGACAAGCTGGTGGAGGCGGCGCAGCGTGGCGACACCCATGGTTATTCGGTGTCCAAGGGCATTCCGCGCCTGCGCCGGGCGATTTGTCAATGGTATCAGCGCCGCTATGGCGCCGAATTCGATCCCGATACCGAAGCCATCGTCACCATCGGGTCCAAAGAGGGCCTGGCGCACCTCATGCTCGCCACGCTCGATCGCGGCGACACCGTGCTCGTGCCCAACCCCTCATATCCCATTCACATTTACGGCGCGATCATCGCTGGAGCCGACATCCGGTCGGTGCGCATGACGCCAGGCGTAGATTTCTTCGAGGAATTGCAACGCGCCATCCGCGAGTCCTTTCCCAAGCCCAAGATGATGATCCTGGGTTTTCCAAGCAATCCGACGGCGCAGTGTGTCGAGCTGGAGTTCCACGAGCGCGTGGTTGCCCTGGCGCGCGAACACAACATCCTGGTGGTGCACGATCTGGCCTATGCCGACATCACCTTCGACGGCTGGAAGGCGCCCTCGATCATGCAGGTGCCGGGTGCGCGCGATGTGGCGGTGGAATTCTTCACCATGTCCAAGAGCTACAACATGGCGGGGTGGCGCATCGGCTTCATGGTGGGCAACAAGGAACTGGTAAACGCCCTGGCGCGGATTAAGAGCTATCACGACTACGGCACCTTCACGCCCTTGCAAGTGGCGTCCATCGCCGCGCTGGAAGGTCCTCAGGATTGCGTCGAGGAGATTCGAGCCAAGTACCAGAGGCGGCGGGATGTCATGGTCAAGGGCCTGCACGAAGCCGGCTGGATGGTGGAGAACCCCAGGGCCTCGATGTACATCTGGGCCAAGATCCCCGAACCCTATGCCAAGCTCGGCTCGCTCGAATTCTCCAAAAAAGTCCTCGCCCAAGCCAAAGTCGCTGTCAGCCCGGGAATCGGCTTCGGCGATTACGGCGACGACCACGTCCGCCTCGCGTTGATTGAAAACGAAGAGCGCTCCCGCCAGGCGATTCGTGGCATCAAACAGATGTTCCGGGACGACGGCTTGTTATGAGAGCCCAAGGAGCGCTCTTTGTTTCGGCGCAGGCTAACGTGAGCGCAGCGAACGTTAAGGCGCATAGCGCCGGCCGGAGCCAAAACGCCGCGCTCCCGCCAGGCGATTCGTGGCATCAAACCGATGTTCCGCGAGGACGGTCTGCTGCGCTGAGCCCCTAGCGATGCAAATCCTCGAAATCAATGATGCCGCAGGCGAGGTCGCTGAACCGCTATGGCTCGCTCGCGCGGAAACGGTACACCGCGAACTGCGGCCGAAGATCCCCTCGCCCTATGTGGCAGCCATGGGTGCAATCTTTCGTGACGGTGGGCGGTTGTGCGTGGCGGTCGATGGCGAGGCAGTGCTCGGGGTGGGGCTCTACCGCGTTTATGCCGATACCTTCAGCGGCAAGAAGTGTTATGTCGATGATTTGGTCACCACCGAAGGGCGCCGCTCCTCGGGTGTGGGCCACGCGCTGATCGAGCACCTCGCGGCTCGGGCTCGCGCCTGCGGCTGCGACAACCTGGTGCTCGACTCCGGCACGCAGCGCACTCACGCGCACAAGTTTTACTTTCGCGAGGGCTTCGTCATTCCCTCGTTCAACTTCAGGAAAGCTTTGTGATGAAACCCATACAGGTCGGCCTTTTGGGCATCGGCACCGTGGGCGGCGGCACCTTCAGTGTCTTGCGCCGCAACCAGGAAGAAATCATGCGCCGCGCCGGGCGGCCCATACAGATCACCATGGTGGCCGACAAAGACCTGGCGCGCGCTCGCGGCGTGGTGGGTGACGCCTCCGGGGTGACGCTTACCGATGACGCTCAGGCGGTCATCGCCAACCCGGAAATCGACATCGTCATCGAGCTCATTGGCGGCTATGGCATCGCCAAGGAACTGGTACTCAAGGCCATCGCCGCGGGTAAGCACGTGGTCACGGCCAACAAGGCGCTTCTGGCTACCCACGGCAATGAAATTTTCGCCGCAGCGCAAAAGCGCGGCGTGATGGTAGCTTTCGAGGCCGCCGTGGCGGGCGGCATTCCGATCATCAAGGCCTTGCGCGAAGGTCTCACCGCCAATCGCATCGAATGGATTGCCGGCATCATCAATGGCACCACCAATTTCATCCTTTCGGAAATGCGCGACAAGGGACTTTCCTTCGAGAGCGTGCTCAGAGAAGCGCAGCGCCTTGGCTACGCGGAAGCCGACCCGACCTTCGACATCGAAGGCGTGGACGCGGCGCACAAGCTCACCATCATGTCGGCGATCGCTTTCGGCATTCCCATGCAATTCGACAAAGCGCACGTCGAAGGCATCAGCAAGCTGCAAGCCGAAGACATCAAGTACGCCGAACAATTGGGCTACCGCATCAAGCTTTTGGGCATCACCAAACAGCAGCCCGAAGGCGTGGAGCTGCGCGTGCATCCCACGCTGATTCCCGCTAAGCGCTTGATCGCCAACGTCGAAGGCGCGATGAACGCGGTGCTGGTGAAGGGCGACGCGGTGGGTGCGACGCTTTATTACGGCAAAGGCGCTGGTGCCGAACCCACGGCCAGCGCGGTGATCGCCGACTTGGTCGATGTCACGCGCATGCACACCGCCGACCCCGAGAACCGCGTGCCGCATCTGGCCTTCCAGCCCAGTGCGCTCAGAGCGACGCCGATCCTGGGGATGGGCGAGGTGGAAACCTCGTACTACTTCCGTATGCGGGTCGAAGATCGTCCCGGGGTGCTGGCGGACATCACCCGCATCCTCGCCGATCAGCAGATTTCCATCGATGCCATGATTCAGCGCGAACCCGGCGAAGGCGAGGAGCAGACCGACATCATCATGCTCACCCATCGCACCCGCGAGAAAAATGCCAATGCCGCCATCGCCCGCGTCGAGGCACTGCCGGTGGTCAAAGGCAAGGTGGTCAGGCTGCGGCTGGAAGAGCTCAACTGATGAATTACCTCTCCACCCGCGGGCAGGCGCCCGCGGAGCGCTTTTGCGACATTCTGCTGGGTGGTCTGGCGCCCGATGGCGGGCTCTACCTGCCGGAAAACTACCCGCAGGTTGCGCTGGCCGAGCTGGAGAGCTGGCGGGGCCTGCCGTACGCCGATCTCGCGGCGGCGGTGCTCGGCAAGTTCATCGACGACATCGCTGAAGCGGAGTTGTTGCGGCTATGTCGCCGAACTTACACGCCCGAGGTCTATCGCCATTGCCGGCCGGGCGCGGATGCTCGCGAGATCACGCCGCTCACGCCACTGGCACCGGAACTCGCCCTCCTGGAACTCTCCAACGGCCCTACGCTGGCCTTCAAAGACATGGCCATGCAGCTTCTGGGCCAGCTCTTCGAATATGTGCTAGTGCAGCGCAAGGAAGAACTCAACATCCTCGGCGCCACGTCCGGCGACACGGGTTCGGCGGCGGAATACGCCATGCGGGGCAAACGCGGGCTAAGGGTGTTCATGCTCTCGCCCCACGGCCGGATGAGCGCCTTTCAGCGCGCGCAAATGTATTCGCTACAGGACCAGAACATCTTCAACCTGGCAGTGCGCGGCATGTTCGACGACTGCCAGGACATCGTCAAAGCCGTGTCCAACGACGCCGCCTTCAAGGCCCGCTACCGAATTGGCGCCGTGAACTCGATCAATTGGGCACGGGTGGCGGCGCAGGTGGTGTATTACTTCAAAGGCTACCTCGCGGCGACGCGCGAAACCGGCGCGCCCGTTTCCTTTGCCGTGCCTTCGGGAAATTTCGGCAACATCTGCGCCGGGCATATCGCCCGCATGATGGGCTTGCCCATTCGCCATCTGGTGTTGGCCACCAACGAAAACGACGTGCTCGCCGAGTTCTTCCGCACCGGGTGCTATCGACCTCGCGCGGCGGCGGAAACGCGGGTCACCTCCAGCCCGTCCATGGATATCTCCAAAGCCTCGAATTTCGAGCGCTTCGTTTTCGATCTTCTGGGTCGGGATGGCGCCCGGGTGCGCGAGTTGTGGGCCAAGGTCGATGCCGGCGGCGCCTTCGATCTGTCGGGCACGGCGGAGTTTGCGCGCCTGCCCGAGTTCGGTTTCCAGACCGGCAGCAGCAGCCATGCCGACCGCCTAGCGACCATACGCCTCGCGCGTGAGCGCTATGGCGTGTGGATCGACACCCACACCGCCGACGGCCTCAAAGTGGCGCTCGAACATCGCGAACCCGGCGTGCCCATGGTCTGCCTGGAAACCGCGCAGCCGGCCAAATTCGCCCAGACCCTGCGCGAAGCTCTCGGGGCCGAGCCGCCGCGCCCAGCGGGTTTCGAAAACCTGGAGACCTTGCCGCAGCGCTGCGAGCTGATCGATGCCGACGCCGTCGTGGTCAAGAACTTCATTGCTGCGCATGCCGGATAAGCACCCCGATCGCGCCGAGGATTCGTTTTGCGTCACCACTTGCGCGACCTAAAGCGCAACCTCCTCGCCGGCTTTCGGCTACTGACCGGGCAGCGGGTGCAGCTGCTGGACTTTCGCTGCAATCTGCCCCAGTTCGCCGCGCTCCTGCTGCTGGGCATCGTGCTACGCATGCTCGATGAAGCTGGCAGCGCCGGTTTCGCATTCCAGCTTGCGCCCGGCGGCTGGGTACAGGAGGGTTTCTACACTGCGTTGCTCCTGGCGGTGGCCGCAGCCTTGGCGCATGCACTGCGTCAGCCCCACCTGAGCCTGGCGCTTCCCTGCATCCTGCTGGCCGGCTTGCCCACTTTTGAGCTTATCGGCTGGGGCGAGCGCCTGGCTGTCGAGGCCCTGCGCCAGTCCTGGCCCCGGATCGAACAAGCCAGTTCGGTGCTGCTCTTGCTGTGGCTCTTGTTCTGGCTGTGGCGCAGTGTCTCAGTGAGCCTGTTTCCTCGGGGGGCGGCGCGTTGGTGGCAGGCCCATCTCGGCGCGGGTTTGCTGGCTGGAGTGCTGCTACTGCCGCAAAATTTCATTCCGTTGGAGCAGCTTCTGGTTCCGGCGCTTGCCTCGCAGCAGCAGCCCGGCAACCGGCCCGAGCTGTTCTCGGAGGAGGTGCTGGCGGCGCAAATGCAGCTCCTGGCCCAGGCCCTGGACGACATCGACGAGCAACGTGCCGGACACACCGACGTGTTTTTCGTGGGCTTCGCGCCTTATTCCGGCGCCGAGGTCTTCCGCCGTGACCTTGCCCTGGCGCGCGAAGCCATCGAGGCGCGCTACGACACGCAGCGGCACAGCGTGGCCCTGCTCAACCATCCCGCCACGCCCCTGGAAGAACCGCTGGCCACGGTGAGCAATCTGCGCCTGGTGCTCAACACCGTGGGCGAAGTGATGGATTCGGAGGAGGATGTGCTCTTCCTGTACCTTACCAGCCACGGTTCGCCTGAGCATCGGCTGGAAGTCGATTTTCCGCCCATGAAATTGAGTGCGCTCACGCCCGACGCGCTGTCGCGATCCCTCGACGAAGCGGGCATACGGTGGCGGGTGATCGTGGTCTCGGCGTGTTATTCCGGAGGCTTCATCGGCCCGCTGAAAAATGAATTCAGTGTGATCATGACCGCTTCGCGCGCTGATCGCAGCTCTTTCGGCTGCGGCGACGAAGACGAATTCACTTATTTCGGCCAGGCCTTTTTTGGCGAGGCGCTGCGGGAAGAGCGCGGTCTTCTCAGCGCCTTCGAGCGCGCCCGGCGCATCATCGCCGAACGCGAGCGGGCGGAGAAACTCACGCCATCGGAGCCGCAGCTTTTTGTCGGCGAGGCCATGCGCGATAAGCTCCAGAGCCTGGAGCAGCATGAGCCGCGGCGGCGCCAGGGCATGATGGCGTTCTGGCAATCGGGGCAGGGGAGCCGCTGAATGAAGCTCCCCCCACGTTCGCTGCCCCCCGAGGGGACGTGTCAGTGGCTACGGACGGCCGGGCGCCACGGGATGACGGTCCCCCCACGCTCGCAGCGCTCGCTGCCCCCCCTGGGGGCGTGTCAGTGGCTTCGGACGGCCGGGCGCCACTGGATGAAGGTCCCCCCACGCTCGCTGCGCTCGCTGCCCCCCCTGGGGGCGTGTCAGTGGCTTCGGACGGCCGGGCGCCACTGACATGGCCGGTCCGCTGAAAGGCTTGCGTGTGCTGGATCTGACCCGGGTTCTGGCCGGGCCGTGGTGCAGCCAGAACCTCGCCGATCTTGGCGCCGAGGTGATCAAGATCGAGCGGCCGGGCAGCGGCGACGATACCCGCGCCTGGGGTCCACCCTATCTGAAGGATGCCGCTGGACTAGATACCAGCGAAGCGGCCTATTACCTCGCGGCGAATCGCGGCAAGAAATCCATTACGCTCGATCTTTCCTTGCCCGAGGCGCGCGCCGCGGTGCGGCGCCTGGCGGCGGCGAGTGATGTATTCATGGAGAACTACAAGGTCGGCGACATGGCCCGCTTCGGCTTGGCCTGGGAAGACCTCAAGGTGGTCAATCCGCGCCTCGTTTACTGCTCGATCACCGGGTTTGGCCAGCAGGGACCGCTGGCTTCGCGGCCCGGCTACGATTTCATGATCCAGGGCATGGGCGGCTTGATGAGCATCACCGGCGAGCGCGACGATCTGCCCGGGGGTGGTCCGCAGAAGGTCGGCGTGGCGGTGGCTGACCTCATGACCGGCATGTATGCCTCCGTGGCCATCCTGGGCGCGCTTTACCATCGCGAGCGCAGCGGCGAGGGGCAGTACATCGACATGGCACTGTTCGACTGCCAGGTGGCGATGCTCGCCAACATCAACATGAATTACCTGGTCTCTGGGCAGGCGCCCCGGCGCCTTGGCAACGCGCACGCCAACATCGTGCCCTATCAAGTATTCGAGGCCGCCGACGGGCATTTGATCCTGGCGGTGGGCAACGATGCCCAGTTCGCGCGCTTCGCGCAACTGGCGGGTTGTCCGCAATGGGCCAGCGACGAGCGCTTCGCCAGCAACGCCGCGCGGGTGCGCCATCGCGACATTCTGGTGCCGCTCGTCGCCGAGCGACTGCGGCTCAGGCCGCGCGAGGAGTGGCTCGAAGCGCTGGAGGCCGCGGGGGTGCCCTGCGGGCCGATCAATCGGCTGGACGAAGTCTTCGCCCATGCGCAAGTGGCCGAGCGCGAAATGCGCGTCGATCTGCCGCATCCCCAGGCCGGCAAAGTGCCTCTGGTGGGGAGCCCGATGAAGCTCGCCGCCACGCCCGTGAGCTATGACTTGCCGCCGCCCTTGCTGGGACAGCACAATCACGAAATTCTGGGCGGACTGCTGGGCTTGAGCGCCGAAGAAATCAACGCGATCAGCCAGACTCGCCGCCCTTGAAGCCTGCGCCACCGGGCGCCATTGGGCAGGAAAGGAAAAAGGATGAACCAACCCTGGTTGCTGCTGTGCCTGGCTTCTGTGCTCGCTGTCGCGCAAGTCGACGCCGCCGAGGTGCTGGTTTCCCCGCGCGGGGAAGTGAAGCAGGTGCGCCAAGCGATGGCGCGCTTTCCCACGGCCATGGTGCCCTTCGGCGAACCGGAGCGACCCGCGCCCTATGCCGTCGATTGTCTGCCAGTTCAGGAAGGCAAAGGGCGCTGGCTCGATGCCTATGTCTGGGTGTTCGATTTCGCGCGCCAGCTTCCCGGTGGCGTGCGCTGCGAACTTAAACCGCGCGAAAACCTGCGCGACGCGGCGGATGCGCCGGTTTTGGCGGCGACCAGCGGTTTCAATACCGGCGGCCCGGCAGTGGTCTGGCAGGAGCCTTCTGAAGGTCATCAGGCGATCGACGAAAACCAGATCTTCCTGCTCGGTCTGAGCGCCGAAGCCAGCGCCGAGTCGATCGCGGCGCAGGCCTCCTGCGAAGTCGCCGGTGTGGGTGAGCGGCTGCCGGTGCGCCTGCTGCTTGGCGAGGAGCGCGCCAGGTTGCTCGCCGCGCGTCGCCTTGCGCTACGGCATTTCCGCCAGGAGTGGCAGCGTGCGCACCCCGGTGCCAAGGCCGAGGCGGCGCCCGTCGTCGCGCTGCAATGCCAGCGGCCCTTGCCGCCAAAAAGTACGCTCACGCTGGTTTGGGGCGCCGGCATCACCGCCACTTCGGGACTGGCCACCAAGCAGCCGCAGCGCTTGGCCTACAAAGTGCGGCCGCAGTTCTCGGCGCGCTTGAGTTGCAGCCGATCGAACCCCAAGGCCGATTGCTTGCCGATGCTGCCGATCGAGCTGATCTTCAGTGCGCCGGTGCCACGGGAGCAACTTGCGGGTGTGAAACTTTCCGGCGCCGAGGGTCGCACCTTCGTGCCCAAGATTGACGAAGATCCTGGCGAAGGCGAGCGAGTGACCTTCCGCGGGCCGTTTCCGGAGCGCGCCGAGCTGCGCCTGGAATTGCCCCCGAAGCTCTCCGACGACGCCGGCCGCAGGCTCACCAACGCCCATCGCTTTCCGCTCAAGCTGCGCACCGATGAATACCCGCCGCTGGCCAAATTTCCGGCACGCTTTGGCATCATCGAAGCGAACGATGCGGTCCTGCCTGTGACCCTGCGCAATCTCGAAGCCGAGCTCGCCGGCAAAACTCTGGAACTGTCGAGCGCCGCGGTCACCGGCAAAAGTCTGCGCCTTGCTGACCCTGATGCCGCCGACGCGCCGCGCCAAGTGCTGGACTGGCTGCGCCAGGTGAAGCGGGCCGAATACAGCTACTGGGTGCCGGAGGCTGGCGGCAAGCGCCAGCGCGAAATCCGCCCGGGCAGCGTGGCGCTCCTCGGTGCCCAAGCGCAAGCGAAGCGTTTCACCCTGCCCAAGCCCGGTGGTCCGCGAAGTTTCGAGGTGCTCGGTATTCCCCTCGCCAAGCCCGGCTTCTATGTCGTCGAAGTGGCGAGCCCGCGCTTGGGTGCGGCCTTGCACGGCAAAAAGGAGCCCTATTTCGCCCAGACCGCGGCCCTGGTCACCAACCTGAGCGTGCACTTCAAGCAGGGGCGAGAGAACTCCCTGGTGTGGGTAACCTCGCTCGACTTGGCCCAGCCCGTCGCTGGCGCACGCGTGAGGATCAACGACTGCAAGGGGCGCGAATACTGGCAAGGGACGAGCGATGGCAGCGGTCTCGCGCGCGTTCCCGCGGTACTGCCCAAGCGCGGCAAGCTGGCGTATTGCGAAGGCCTGGGCGGTGGCCTGATCGTAAGCGCGACCCTGGGCGAAGACTTCAGTTTCGTCTGGTCGGGCTGGAACGAAGGCCTGCAGCCCTGGCGCTTCAATTTGCCCGGGGGCGGCTGGGAAGGGCCGGTCGTGGCGCACGCCATTCTCGATCGCAGCCTGCTGCGCGCCGGGGAAACCGTGTCCATGAAGCTCCTTTATCGGCGCAAGACCGGCCAGGGTTTCAGTTTCGTCGACGCCAAGCTGCTGCCCAAGGTCGTTCGTCTGGTGCATGAGGGCAGCGATGAGAAGTTCGAAGTGCCGGTAAAGTGGGACGCGCGTGCCAGCGCCGAAGCGAAGTGGCGTATTCCCAAGGAAGCCAAGCTGGGCAGCTATCGCATCAGCCTCGCCGATCGGGCCGATGGCGAAGAGCGCGAGCGCAGCGTCGGCAATCTCCGGGTCGAGGCCTTCCGGGTGCCGACCTTGAAGGCCGCACTGCTTGCCAGCGGCGCGCCGCTGGTCGGCGCCAAGGCTGTGGACCTGGGTGTGCAGATCAGCTACCTCTCGGGCGGGGCTGCGGCAGGCCTGGCGGTCAATGGCCGCGGCCTGGTCCTGCCGCATGGCTGGCAGCGTGGCGACTACGAGACCTTCAGCTTCAGCAATGGCAAGGTGACCGAAGGCAAGCGCGAGCACGGCGCCGAGGAGGAGGGCGAAGCCGAATTCGACGAAGAAGATGACGATCGCCCGCCGCTGGGGCGGGCTCTGCGCGCCAAAGCGATCACCCTGGACGCGGCCGGTTCCGGCAAGCTGGGCTTCGGCCCGATCGCCGTTAGCGATCAGCCGCAGCGCCTCGTCCTGGAAGCCGAGTACCGCGAGGCCAACGGCGAAACCGCCAGCGCCGCGCGCCAGGTGATGATCTGGCCCGCCGCGGTCGATGTCGGCATCGCCAGCGACCAATGGGCGGCGGCCAAGGATGAAGTGCGCCTCAAGCTCCTGGCGCTCGATCTGGCCGGTAAGCCTTTGGCCAAGGTGCCGCTTCAGGTCGAAGCCTTCAGCCGGCGCGACTACTCCCACCGCAAGCGCCTCGTGGGAGGGTTTTACGCCTACCAGAACTTCACCGAAACCCGGAGCCTGGGACTCGCCTGCACGGGCGAAAGCGATGCGCGCGGCGAGTTCCTGTGCAGCTATACCCCCAAGGGCAGCGGCCAGCATGTCTTCCAGGTGAGCGCCCGGGATGAGGCGGGCCGGGTGGCCACGGCGCACCGCGAAGTCTGGGTGCCGGGTGAAGAGGACTGGTGGTTCAAGGCCGAGGCCAACGATCGCATGGACCTCATCCCCGAAAAGCGCCGCTACGAGCCGGGCGAGACGGCCCGGCTGCAAATGCGTGCGCCGTTCCAAAGCGGCACGGTGCTGGTGACGGTGGAGCGCGAAGGTGTGCTCGAAGCCTACACCCAAACTTTCGACCCCAAACGCAGCATCATCGAAGTGCCGATGAAGGCGCACTATGCCCCCAACGTGTACATTTCCGCGCTGGTGGTGCGCGGCCGGGTCGAGGCGCCGCCGCCGACGGCTCTGGTCGATCTCGCCAAGCCGACCTTCCGTTTGGGGCTTGCGGCGCTGGAGGTGGGCTGGAGCGGGCATCGCCTCGAGGTGAAGGTCGCGCCGCGCCAGGAGACTTACCGCGTGCGCGAAAAGGCCGAGGTGCAGTTCGCGGTTCGCCGCGCCGACGGCAGCCTACCGCCCAAGGACACGGAACTCGCCGTGGCGGTGGTCGATGAGGGTCTCCTGCAGTTGCGCAAGAACGAGAGCTGGCAGCTCCTCGATGCGATGATGAAAAAGCGCGGCATCGAAGTCGAAACCGCCAGTGCGCAGCAGCAGGTGGTGGGCAAGCGGCATTTCGGCAAGAAGGCCGTTGCCGCGGGTGGCGGCGGCGGGCAGATGGGCGCGCGCGAGCTTTTCGATACCCTGCTGCTGTGGCGCGGGCGGGTGCGTCTCGACGCGCAAGGTGAGGCGCGGCTGGAAGTGCCGCTCAACGACAGCCTCACCCGCTTTCGTGTGGTTGCGGTCGCCGAAGGGGCTAGCCAGTTCTTCGGCACGGGCGAGGCGAGTTTTGGCACCACGCAGGAGGTAATGCTCCTGAGCGCCTTGCCGCAAGTGGTGCGCGAAGGTGATCGCTTCGATGCCAGTTTCACCCTGCGCAACACCACGAAAACCGAGAAGCGCCTGGTGGTGGGCGGCGAAGTCACGCCTGCGCCCGCCGGAGCCAAGCTTCCCCTGGCGCCGCGGGAAATCACTCTGGGGCCAGAGGCCGCGGTGGCCCTGCATTGGCCCTTGGCGGTTCCGCAAGGCGTGACCAGTTTGACCTGGGAACTTGGTGCCCGCGAAGGCCAGGCCTTGGCCGACCGCCTGCGGGTGCGCCAGAACGTCGTGCCGGTGGTGCCGCTGGAAGTGCAGCAGGCCACCCTGGTGCAGCTCGAGGGCCGCTGGCAGACGCCGCTGGCCGCACCGGCGGCGGCTTTGCCCGGGCGGGGCGGGCCGCGCGTGGAACTGTCGCCGCGCCTGGCCGGCAGCCTCACGGGGGTGGCGGCCTACATGGGCGCCTATCCCTACAGCTGCACCGAACAGCGGGCTTCGGTGGCGGTTGCGCTTAGGGACAGAAAGCGCTGGGAGCAATTGATGGCTGAGCTTCCCGGCCTGCTGGATGGGCAGGGGCTGGCGAAATATTTCGGGCTCATGCGTGAAGGCAGCGAAGTGCTCACCGCCTACCTCATGCAGCTTGCCGCCGCCAACGCCTGGGAAATTCCGGACGCACTGGAAGAACGCATGCGCAACGGCCTGCGCGCCTTTGTCGAAGGACGGCTGCAACGTCCCAGCGAACTGGCCACGGCGGATTTTTCCTACCGGCGCCTCGCCGCCATGGCCGCGCTGTCTGCCCATGGCCATTTTGAAGCCAAGTGGCTCGACAGCCTGGTGATCGACCCTGGCCTATGGCCCAGTTCCGCAGTGCTCGATTGGCTGGGCATTTTGCAGCGGGCCGAGAAGCTGCCGCGCCGCGCTGAACGTCTGGCTCAGGCCAAGGAGGTCTTGCGGGCGCGGCTTAATTGGCAAGGCACGAGCGCGGCTTTGTCCACCGAGCGCGGCGACTATTTGTGGTGGCTCATGGTTTCGGGCGACAGCAATATCAACCGCATGCTCTGGCAACTGGCGGACGACGCCGAGTGGCGCGCCGACATCGGCAAGCTCGCGCGCGGAGCGCTGGCGAGGCAACAGCGCGGGCACTGGAACACGACGCCCGCCAACGCCTGGGGCGTGATCGCTTTCGAGCGCTTCTCCAGCCTGCACGAAGCGGCAGAAGTCGATGGCGAAACCCGGGGCAGCCTGGAGCAGCAAACCCAGCGCGTGGCCTGGAAAGACGAGAAGCCCGGGCAAGCGATGCGTTTTGCCTGGCCGGCCGGAAGCGCTGAACTGACTCTGGAGCATCAGGGTGGCGGCAAGCCTTGGGTGACACTGCAAAGTATCGCCGCGGTGCCGGTGACCGAACCGCTGGCGCGCGGCTTCGCGCTTACGCGCAAGATCGAGGTGGTCGAGCAGGCCGAACGCGGCGCCTGGCGTGTCGGTGACGTGCTGCGGGTGACTCTGGAGTTCGACGCTCCGGCCGATCTCACCTGGGTCGCGCTCACCGATCCTCTGCCCCCGGGCGCTACGGTGGTGGGCTCGGGCTTGGGCGGCGACAGCGCGGTGTTGGCGCGCAGCGCGGCGAGCCGCGGTACCTGGGACGGCCCCTGGACCGCCTTCGAAGAGCGCCAGAGTGATCTCTATCGCGTCTATTACCGCTTCGTGCCGCGTGGCCGCTGGACCAAGAGTTACCTCCTGCGGCTCAACCAGAACGGCGAGTTTCAGATGCCCGCCAGCCGCATCGAAGCGATGTATGCGCCGGAGATGTCGGCCTTGTGGCCCAATGCAAAATTCGCCGTGCGGCCCGCCGGGGGACGGGAATGAGTGTAGCCAGGACGGTTCCGGGTTTCGGCCCGCTCGCGGGGCTCAAAGTCATCGAGCTGGGGCAGCTCATCGCCGGCCCCTTCGCCGGCAAGCTGCTGGCGGAATTCGGTGCGCGGGTGATCAAGGTGGAGCCGCCGGGCCAGGGCGATCCCTTACGCCAGTGGCGCATCCTGCACGAGGGCAACTCGCTCTGGTGGGAAGTGCAGGCACGCAACAAGGAGTCGATCACCGTCGATCTGCGCCAGGCCGAAGGGCAAGAAATCGTTCGCCGCCTCGCCCGCGAGGCGGACGTTTTGATCGAGAACTTCCGCCCCGGCACCATGGAGAAGTGGGGCCTGGGCTGGGAGGCCCTGCATGCGCTCAACCCGCGCCTGGTCATGCTGCGACTTTCGGGCTTCGGCCAGACTGGTCCTTATCGCGATCAGCCGGGTTTTGGCGCGGTGGGCGAGTCCATGGGGGGCATGCGTTATGTGAGCGGACATCCCGACCGCCCGCCGGTGCGCATCGGCATTTCCATTGGCGATGCCCTAGCGGCGATGTTCGGCGTGATCGGCGCGCTGATGGCTCTGCGCCACCGCGATGTCGCGGGTGGCGAGGGCCAGATGGTCGATGTGGCGCTCTACGAAGCCGTGTTCGCGATGATGGAAAGCCTGGTGCCGGAGTACGACCTCGCCGGCTACGTGCGCGAGCGCACCGGCGCCGCGCTGGCCGGCATCGTGCCCTCCAACACCTACACCACGCGCGACGGGCAGAACGTGGTGGTCGCGGGCAATGGCGACAGTATTTTCAAGCGCCTGATGCAGGCCATAGGCCGCGACGACCTGGCCGCCGACCCGGCGCTTGCCAACAATGCCGGGCGAGTAGCGAGGGTGCAAGAAATCGATGCCGCCATCGCCGATTGGGCAGCGCGGAAGACCGCGGACGAAGCGGTGGCCATCCTGCAGGCGGCCGAGGTGCCCGGCGGAAAGATCTACAGCGTCGCCGACATCCTGCGCGACCCGCAATATGCGGCGCGGGAGATGATCCGCCACATCACCTTGCGCGATGGCACGCCGCTCAAAGTGCCGGGCCTCGTGCCCAAACTCTCTTCCACCCCAGGAGACCTGCGCAGCTTGGCACCGCGCCTCGGGGAGCAGACCCGCGAGGTGCTTGCGGAACTGGATTATTCGGAGCAAGAGATCGCGGATCTCGCCACGCGGCGCGTGATCTGAACGGCAGCGGCCGCCGCGCGGCGAGGGCGTTTTCGCCTTTGACAAGCCAGGTGTGGGCCGCGTATAATTGACTTCTCTGACGCGGGGTGGAGCAGTCTGGCAGCTCGTCGGGCTCATAACCCGAAGGTCGCAAGTTCAAATCTTGCCCCCGCAACCAATTCTTCGCGAACCCAGCCCACCGCGGTTCGCGGCAAGCAAAAGCCCGCCCTGATCGCGGGCTTTGTTGTTTGCAGCTGCACGCTTGCCTGCTTCTCCAGGCTGCGCCCGAGATCAGCCCTTCAAAGCCCGGTACAAGAACGGCAGACTGACATCCATGCGGTAGTCGATATCGCTATGGTTGTCGTCGAATTCCTCATAGCGGTGGCGCACGCCGGCGGCGGCGAGGCGGCGGGAGAGGATGCGCGTGCCGTACTGGATGTGATATTGGTCGCGCGAGCCGCAGTCAATATAGAGGCCTTTGAGCGACTTGAGCGCCAGGGCATGCTCCGCGACGAGATGGATTGGATCATGACGCTGCCAGCGCTTCCAGCGTGGCTCCAGCCGCTCGCCGGTTTCAAGGTTGAAGGGCAGGCGAAAGCCCAACGGCGCCTTGGGGTCGGGATCGTAGGTGGCCGCCATGCATACGTTCATGATGGCGTGGCCCTCAGCGGTGGAGAGTTTCTCTTTCGCCCAGACCGCATCGAGGAAGCGCTTTACCCGACCGTCGTCGCGGCCCTGATCGAGTTCGGCGAGGCGGCTCGCGGCGAGCGCTTGGTAGCCGCCGGGAAGCCGCGCTGGTTGGCGATAGCGCGCCAGCTCGTTGAGGGTGTTGGGCCAGTCGTGTTGATAGACGAACTCGAAATAGGCGTCGCCCGAATGGTTGGCGATGGCGCCCCAGTGTGCCGCGTATTTCATGCCGTGGATGATGGCGCCATAGCCCCCCGAGGACTTGCCGAAACAGCCGCGATGCTCGCGGCTCGCCAGGGTGCGGAACTCGCGGTCCACCAGTGGAATGAGTTCCTTGGTTAGGTAATCGGCATAGCGCCCGACGGCGGTGGAGTTGATGTATTGGTTGCCGCCCAGAGCGGTGAAGCAGTCCGGAAAGACCAGGATCACCGGCCCCATGGCGCCTTGTTCGATGAGCCGTGCGGCGCGTTCCGGCAGGTTCTCGCTGAAGGGTTTCCAGTTGAGGTGCGCGGGTCCAGAGCCGGTGAAGCCGACCAGATCGAACAGTACCGGAAAGCGCCTGCCCCTCCCGCGCGAGGCGCCCAGGTCATATTGCGGCGGCAGCCACACGTGGAGCTTGCGAACATGCGGGTCGCCCAGGGCGTTGTCGCGCAGGACTCGGGATTGGTGTTCCAGGGTGAGGATGCGACCCTGCGGCGCGGTGTTTCTCTTGATTGTCATGGCGGGTTACTCCGGTTCACGGGCCTGGCGCGCGGCCGAATCCTGCCACGCCCATGCGCCAGAACAAAAAACTGTAGCGGTCGGCGACTTCGTCGATGACTTGCTCGCGGGTCGAGGTCAGCCCGTGGCCGCCAGCGTATTCCACCCGCAGCAATACCGGCTTGCCGCTTCCTTGCTGGCCGTGATTGACGGCTTGTAAACGGGCGGCCATTTTGCCAGGCTGCCAAGAGTCGACCCGGGGGTCGTTGATGCCGGTGGTAAGGAGCATCGCCGGATAGTGCTTGCCGGCCGTGAGTCGGTGGTAGGAACTCATAGCCAGCAACCCGTGGAAGCCTTCTTCAGTGGTGACACTGCCGAACTCCGGAATATTTGGTGGGCCGTTGGCAGAGATCTCCGCCGCCACCGAGTCATGGACACCGACCAGGCTTACTAGCGCCGTGAAAAGCTCCGGACGCTCGACCAGCAGGCCACCGATGACGATGCCGCCGGCGCTGCCGCCCATCGCCGCCAGCCGCCGGGGGTTGGTGTAACGCTCGGCGATCAGGTACTCGGCGGCGGCGATGGTGTCTTTCCAGGAATTGGGCTTGGTCTTCTGGTAGCCGCCCATGTGCCAGTCGGTGCCGAATTCGCCGCCGCCGCGCACATGCGCCACCGCGATCACGCCGCCGCGTTCCAGCCAGGCGAGCAGCAGCGGGTTGTAGCGGGGTTCCATGATGATGCCGTAGGCGCCATAGGCGACGAGCAGCGTCGGCGCGGCACCGTCTGGGCTGAGGTTCCTGGCGTGCAGAATCGAAACCGGCACCTGCGCACCGTCGTGACTGGTTGCTCGCACTTGCGCAACCTGAATTTCGCGCATCCCGGGGGCAGTTCCTGGCGGCAAGAGATCGGTGCTCGTGGTCTTGCCAGTCTTACCGTCGATCTCGATCACCCGCGGCGCTTCGGTCCAGCCGCTCAACTTGATCCAGGCGCCGCGTTGCAGCGGGTCGGTGGTCAATTCCTGCACCGCACCTTGGAAGGGTAGCGCCACGTCCTGGCGCAGCGCCACGCCAGCGACTTTCCGCACCAGCGGCGATTTTACGTTCGCAACTTTCTTGCCCCTGGCGGTTTTGACAGACTTGGGCGCGCGGGCTGCGGCGGCACGACGCGCGCCCTTCGGCGGTTTGACATTGAACTGGAGGCGCAGCAGGCGCCCATACCCGGCTTCGATCTGACGGACGTAGAGCGAGTCCTTGGCGATGGCCATGGCGGTGATCACCCGATCGCTGTGCGGGACCACCTCTTCGGCCTCGGCCAGCGACACAGTGCCGGGCCTGGAAAGCTGCAGGCGCAGGATGCGAAAGCGCGGTGCCTGGTCGTGGCTCAGCAGGTAGAGGTAGTCGCCACGCAAATCAAAAGCGGTAACGCCGTGCTCGATATCGATCACCTTGCGCCAGGGCGTGTTCGGTCCCCGCAGCGTGGGAACGGCTGCGACATAGAGCACTAGCTCGTTACGCACGCCCTGGCGTATGGAACCGACCGCCCAGGGCGAGATCGGCGATACCACGATGCTGGGTACATCGTCCTGGTCGAGCGCGACCGCGCGGTTCATGCCCCGCCCGAGTAGCGCGAGATCTCGTGTTCCACCAGGCAGATCGAGCCGAAACTCGCGCGCGTATGCGCGAGCGTTGCGGTAGCGGGCCGCGGGCGAGTCGCCCGGCCGCGGCGCGGCGAGCTGGGTGTAGTAGAGTGCCGCGCTGTCCATGCGCCAGACCGGTCGGGCGTCTTCCGCGCGCGCTATCGGTTTTCCCAAAGGCGCCCCAGTGGCGACTTCAATCACGTGGAGCGTGCTGTCTTCCGACCCGCCCGGGGACACCCCAAAGGCCACGCGCCTGCCGTTGGGCGAGGCGTAGTAGTAGTCGATGGCGGCGGGCTGGCCGTCCCGGTCGAAGGCTTTGGGATCAACCAGCAAGTGTTCCGCGCCCAGTCGCGTGCGCAGGTACAAGCGGTACTGACTTTGCCCCAGATCGCGGCGCAGAAAAAACAAAGCCTCACCCGCGGCCTGCATGCTGTGGAGCTGCGGCGCGTTGTCATAGAGCTCGGACAGGCGCTGGCGCAAAGGCGCGCGCCCGGGAATGCCGGATAACACCTCGCGGGCATAGTTGTTCTGGGCCTGGAACCAGGCCTTGACCTCGGGCGCCTGGACCCGCTCAAGCCATTGGTAGGGGTCAGTGAGATCAACGCCCCAATGATTGAGCGTGGTCGGGTCGGCACGCGTGGCGGGGGGCTCGGGGCGATGGTCCGCCGCCAACGCGGCCAGTTGTCCGGCAAGGAGCAGCGCCAGGGCGATCAGTGCCTGGCATGCGTACTGCGCCCTGACGGCGCCCCACTGCTTGCGCCAATTACGAAAGAATTCGAGCATCGCCGTCCCGCGCCGTGCCACAAAGAGGGGCAAGGCTACGCGTTCGGTGCGCCTTTGTGAAGCGACTCGCCGCCTCGACGCTGGCTTGAACGAGCCCTCCCTCTATCGTCCTCCCGGGGGAAGGGTGAGAGCGGTTCGCGGGCTGCGCCCGCTCCGGGAATTGGCTGGCGCCCCCTTCGGGCGGCCGGGCGGGGGGTGGACGAGCCTTCCCCCCGGCCCCCTTCCCGAGGAAGGGGGTGAGTGTGGTTCGCGGGCTGCGCCCGCTCCGGAGATTGGCTGGCGCCCCCTTCGGGCGGCCGGGCGGGGGCTTAGCTCAGTGTGGAGGGGGGCAGTGTGAAGTAGAAGGTCGCGCCGGTTTCCACCGCGGCCTCGGCGCGCACTTGCCCGCCGTGTCGGGTAACGATGCGCTGCACGATCGCGAGGCCCACGCCGGTGCCGGGGAAATCGTCCTGACGATGCAGGCGCTGAAAGGCGCCAAAGAGGCGCTTGGCATGAGCCATATCGAATCCAGCGCCATCATCCCGGACCAGGAATTCCGTCTCTTGATCGCGGTTGTAGGCGCGACCGAATTCGATGCGCGCGGTTTCGTGCCGGGAGGTGTATTTCCAGGCGTTGCCGAGCAGATTCTGCAGCACCAGGTGCACCAGACGCGGGTCGGCCTCGGCATAGAGATCGGGTTCGATCACCCAATCAACGCGCCGCCGGGGCTCGTTGGCGGCCATGTCACGCGCGAGCTCGGTGGCGATGGCGGAGAGATTGACGGTGGTAAGCGAGATTCCGGCGCGGCCGACGCGTGATAACTCCAAGAGATCGTCGATAAGCACGCCCATCCGTTGCGCCGCGGCGCGGGTGCGGGCGAGGTAGCCACGGGCCTCCGCGTCGAGACCCTGGCCACAGTGTTGTTCCAGGGCGGCGCTGAAACCGTCGATCGCCCGCAACGGCGCGCGCAGGTCGTGGGAAACCGAATAGCTGAAGGCCTCGAGTTCGGCCAAGGCCGCTTCGAGGTCGCGCGTGCGTGCTTGCACCCGTTCCTCCAGGGTGGCGTTGAGGCGGCGCAACTGCTCTTCGGCGCGCTTGCGCTCGGTGATGTCGTGGCCGACCCCGCGGTAGCCCGTGAAATGTCCCTGGGCATCAACAACCGGCCGTCCGCTCAGCGTTTGCCAGAGCAGTTCGCCGCTATTGGTACGCCGGCAATATTCGAAGTTGTCGAAGGGGAGGTGCGCCTCGACGAGGCGCTGATGTGCTGTCCAGTCGTTGTAACGCAAGCCATCGATTCCCGGTGAGTCCCAACGGGTCTTGCCCAGATAGGTCTCTGGATGCAGACCCACCCGCCGCAGTCCTTCGGAGAGCAGGGTGAAGCGGAATTCCGCGTCCTGCTCCCAGTACCAGTCGCTGGACATTTCCGTGAGATCACGGAACCGCTGTTCGCTTTCGCGCGAAGCCGCCTGAGCGACCTTGATTTCCTCCACCTCGCGGGCGGTCATCCAGGCGCGCTGGCGTTGCCACCAGAGCCAAACCACCAGGCCGGCACCGAAGACGAACGCCAGCGCCAGCGCACCGGTGAAGAACGCGCGCGAGGCGAGCGGCTCCTCGACCTCGGCGATGTCCACCGTGGTGAGGAGATACCAGGGCGTGCCGGCGAGTTTAAGACCGGCACCCATTACCGGCTGGCCGAGATCGTCCAGCCCTTCGAGCGGCCCGGTCTTGCCTGCCAGTAGTTGCTGGTCCAGACTTTGCGCTGCGTCGATTGCACCACCCCTGGGCGGGGCCGTGGAAAGTGCGTGGCGCTGTCGGCTGAGGTGAACGAGCCCGGTTTCCGACTCCTGCATCAGCACGGTTACGCCAGTTCGGCTGGCTGTGGGCCAGGTTTCCAGCATGGGGAGCAGCGTCGCCGCCGGATTGACGCGAAAGAGTAGCGCTCCAGGTGAAGACAGTTGGCCGTGGTGCGGATCCAGAGGTTGAATGAAACCCAGGCGCGGGCGGTAGTTTGCCTCGGGGTCATCAGCTTGCAACAGAACCTGGGCCGGTTCCTTGGTCTGCATGGCCGCTCGTACCGCCGCTGCAACCGGTTCGCCAAGGCCCTTGGCCCGAGGATTGGAGATGAAGCGCAGCGTTCCGTCTTCGTCGAACAAATATGCGCTGTCGATTTCGCCGGTGCCGGCAACGGCATTCAACCTTCGCCGCAGTCTCTCCAACACATCGCCTGCGTATTCATCACCCAGCCAGCCCACCACCAGATCGTCGAAGTCGTGGTCGCGCATGAGCGCCCGCAGCGTCTGAGTTTGCTGCTGGTGCCATGCGCGGACTTCGTGCACCTTGAGCGCGAGCACGGCGTGGAGTTCCTGGTGGCGCTCGCGTTTGACCTCGCGCACGAATTGCTGAAACAGGAGGTAACCCGCCACGCTCACACCCAGCGCCAGGGCGGTGAAAACACCGAGCGGCAAAAGATGGGTAAATGCCTTCGGGACCGGGAGCCCAAGTTGTCCAGGCCGCTGTGCCTGTAACCAGGGTTTCTCGATCAGCAAGCGCAAGCCCACGTACAGTGCCGCTGCCGACAGCGTCATGAAGGCCAGGTTGGCGACCAGACGCTCGGGCAGGAATTGGGTCGAGGCGCCCAAATAGTTGGGAAAAGTGAATTCCGAGAGATAGACCCAGAGCCCGAAGACGAGCAGATATCCAAAGGTCGCCCGGCGCGCCACGCGCCGCGAGCGCTCTCTCGGATAGGTTTGTGGCGCGCTTTCAGCTTCCATGCCGATCCCGGGGCTTGCCGTGCGTAAGTCGCCAGCGGTGGGGGCGGGGAAGACACGGAAGGCCTGTGCGCATGGCAGGTCCTGATAATTGGTATGTTCGCGACCGCGTACTAGTCCCGCGCAGGCTTTTAGTTCAAGCTTACCCAGGGGGTCTAATTGTATGCTCGATACCGGGTGGCGACAATTGCTCGGGCACTATTCGCGGAGGATCAAGTGGCCTCGCCTGTGGCGATGCGACCTCGGGTCTTGCACGGTACCCGCTTCGGCCGGCCCAGCATCCGACACGCTGTGCGCGCAGGAGGTAGCGGTTGAGCAAGAAGCAATACTCGTCCCGCCCAGCGTATTCAAGTCTTTGGCGCAGCCAGCAATATCGCCTGGCGCCATCTGCCCGGCGCCCAGCACCCAGGAAGCGATGAAGTCGATGATTCCACGGCTAGATGTATCGAGTTGCAGCCATGGGTTGAGGATGCAGACAGTCTCCGGCGGCGGCACCGCGGAGCCCACGCTGCCCGCTCTGCACCGCGACATCGAGGATGCAATCGATGCCTCGAGGCGCTTGCTCCAAGCCGCGTGGCACTGAATTCCCCGGGTCATGGCTATACTCCCAGGTGATCGGCGACGATGCCCGTTCCGATTCGCCGACGCGGTGCAAATGCAACAGCCTGGCGGCTACTTTCGCGCCGCACGAATCGGGTGCCAAGGTTGCTGCCTCAGGACTTGGTCGCGGGCTCAGGAACGCGACGGCATACCCGGTCGGGGCTCCGCGTTCGCGCAACGGGAGCAGTTCTCGGGCCGGCCGAAATACAGCCAGCCCAAGGCAACCGCGCCGGGTAGCGCCAGGTACCAGAAGTCTTTGCCGGTCAGAGTCTGGCCGATCAGACCGACGGTACCGCCAGCCACCAGGCACACCACGAGCCAGACGGCGCGACGCCGAAAGTCCGCGGGGCCACTGGGCGGATCGGCGGCCTCGGTTCCGCCGTCAGAAGCCGCGGTTTTGGGTTGGAGGCCTGGCGTCATATCGGCTTGCCTATTCGAGCAAACTGCGCAGCATCCAGGCATTCTTTTCATGCACCTGCATGCGCTGGGTCAGGAGGTCCAGCGTTGGTTCGTCGTGAGCGTTTTCCACCACCGGGACGGCGGCGCGGGCCGTGCGCACTACGGCTTCCTGGCCGGCGACCAGGTCGCGAATCATCGCCTGAGCCTCGATCTTGCCCTCGGTTTCGGCAATCGAGGTCAGGCGTCCGAATTCGCGGTAGCTGCCCGGAGCGGGGAAGCCCAAGGCACGGATGCGTTCTGCGATCAAATCGACCGCAAGCGCCAACTCCGTGTACTGCGCCTCGAACATCAAGTGCAGGGTTTGGAACATCGGCCCGGTGACGTTCCAGTGGAAGTTGTGAGTCTTGAGGTAGAGCGTGTAGCTGTCGGCCAGAAGCCGGGACAGCGCTTGCGCGATTTCCCCGCGGGCGGCTTCGCTGATACCGATGTCGATGGCTTGTTTCATTGGCCTTGCCTCCAGTTGCTGCGCGATCGTGCGCGACCTACAAATGCTAACGCTTTGGCGCGCCCCTGGCCAATGACTTGTGTCGATCCAGCGGATAGCACAGGCCTATGACCGTCCTTGCGGCCTTGCTCCGGCACACTTTCAAGGCGAACGTGGGCGCAGCCGCTGCACGCCCTCGACAAAACGCGCCAGCGAGGGGGAAATGCGGCCAGGAGGGATCATCACCTCGATCAACTGGAAGCGGCCGCGTTCGGCCATCGCCGCGCGCAGGGCGTTGCCGAGCTCACGCCGAGTCGACACCCGGCGCCCCACGCCACCCATGCCGGCGGCCATGTCGGCGAACTGCCATTCGCCCAGGTCGTTGAACTTCGATTCCGGCTGAAATGCGCGCAGCATTTCCCAACTGCGGTTGTTGAAGAGCACCACGATCGGGTCCCAGCCGTAGCGCCGGCAGTTGCCCAATTCCCAACCGGTCATCTGGAAGGCGCCGTCGCCCACCAGGATGAGCGGCCGCAACCGGGTGCTCGCCTGCAATCCCAGCCCCGCGGGCACGCCAAAGCCCATGGTGGCGTAATATCCGGGCGCCACCAGATCGGTGTTGCGGATGTCGAGTGCCGTGAACAGGCAGTCGCCCACGTCGCTGGCGATGGGCATGCGGCCGTGGCCGGCTTGGAGGTCGTTGATGGCGGTGGCGATGTCGGTGGGCGAGATCGGTTGCTCGTCCTCCACCAGACCCAGGGGATAGGGCGGCTCGGCATGGCGGTGCGCCGGCGCGTCAGGCCTTTCTGGCAAGCGGGCGAGCAGGGCGTCGACCAACGCTTCGAGGGGAATCGGCGCATAGACGTGGTAGCCCATGCTGACCCGCTGGTCGAGCGCGATGATGCTACGGCGCAGGTCGATCTTTGTTTCCGAAACGCCGAAGTTGGTGTCGGAGAGAATTACTCCGAGCAGCAGCAGACCATCGGAGTGCTCGACTTGTTGGGCGATCTCCTGATCTCCAGCGACGCCGAGATAGGTTCCCAGGAGGTCAGCCTTGGCCTCGACCAACATGCCCCGGCCCAAGAGTGAGGTGACCACCGGTACCTCGAGTCGGCGCGCCAGTTCGGCCACCCGGTCTTCCAGCCCGAAGCGACGAACCTCCACGCCGATCATCATGATCGGTGCGCGGGCGGTCCGAATGCGCTCCAGTAATTCTTCCGCGCAGGCCGCCAGTGCCTCGGGTTCGGGTGCCACCCGAGGCAGGCTGGTTGCGGCCCCGCAGGGCACCTCGACCATGTCGCGTGGCAGTTCGATGTAGACCGGCTGTGAATTACTGCGTGCGGCGGCCAGCACGCGCCCGATTTCTGCTGGGGCACGGTCGGCATCGTCAAGACGGGTCTGCGCGCAAGTGATCTCCTCGAAAATGGCCATCTGCGAATCGAGGGTCTTGGCCTGATGATGCAGCAGCAGTCCGGTCTTGGCTTCGCCTTTGCCGGGGCCACCGGAGATCACCACCAGCGGAGACTTTTCGGCGTAGGCGGAGGCCACCGGGTTGACCATGTTGAGTGCTCCGGCGCCGTAAGTCACGGCCGCCACGCCCAGGCGACAATTCATGCGCGCCGCCGCGTCGGCGGCAAACCCTATCGCAGGCTCGTGCGAGAGGGTGTAGAAAGGCAAAATGCCCGATTCTTCGAGGACCTTGAAGAAAGGCAGGGCGAAATCGCCTGGAATGCCGAAAACCTCGCGCGCGCCGTGGTCCTTGAGCGCGTGGAGCAAGACTTCACCGAGTTTCATAGGGGCCTGGGGTTAAGAGATGCGCGGATCAATTCAGGGTTCGTTAGTCCGGCCAATGCTGCAATCCAGAAAAAACAAACTGGACACCGGTCTTGGCCGGAGTTCCGGCTTTGATCAGCGTTTCCCTGGGCACTGGACCGGGGATTGAAGTCTAGCCTGGGAGGTCAAAATTGTAGAGCAAAAAAATAGCTGATGTACGGTAAAATATCTAAATAAATATCAATTGGCGTTAGATTGTCGCAAGATTACTAATATACGTATCGTCATCAAGGCATAAACGATCTCACCGTTTCAGTGCTTGCCCTCAGGACCGAGGCGTTTCGGCGCGCATGATCCGGCGCAGCAGGCTCCAGGCCAGCGCTGCGATGCCTGCGCCGCAGAGGAAGGCGATGCCGGCTGCCACGCCGGCAGGGTTGGTGTCCGTGAGGCTGGCTACGGCGAATAGAGCCAGCACACCCAGGAGCCCGGCGGACGTGGCACATAGCAGTAGTGGGCGCGCCCAGGCGCGGTGCTTGGCGAGCGCGAGACCGACCAGTCCGGACGCAAGTGCCAGAGCGCCAATGGCGCCGATAAGGCCGACGGCGAAGCTCAAGAGAAAGGTGTTGTTCATTGCTCCGCCTCTGGGTCAATACAGTTGCGCAGGCGCAAACCCGCCGCACATGATTCGGCCACCCTGCACGCCGGTTCGGCGCTCGAAAGGCACCGAGGGACGTCGTCGTCAAATCGCCGGAGGGCGCGATCTGCGCCGCTTACCACCGCCTGGCCAGACCTGCCAGCGCCGTGCAGCGTCCATTAGGAACCGCGATCTAAGGTACCGCAATCCCAAGGGGGTGTGGCCGTCCAACGCGAACCAGTTGACTTGGCGCAAGAGAGAAAACCCGACGAGGGAGGTCTTCGCGGTAAAATCCGGCCTATTGGAAGTGGTGTCGCGTGGCGGCGCCAGGGGAGACCTCGAAGAATGAAACGCATGACGCTCATGCACTTTCTGGTGGAGCAGCAGCGCGCTGACGGCCCGGTGGATGCCAATTTGCGCCTGCTGCTGGAAATTGTCTCGCGCGCCTGCAAAGCCATCAGCATTGCCATCGGCAAAGGCGCCCTTGCCGGCGTGCTGGGCGGCGCGGGGTCGGAGAATGTACAGGGCGAAGCCCAGAAGAAGCTCGATGTCATCTCCAACGAAATCCTGCTCGAAGCCAATGAATGGGGCGGGCACCTGGCGGCGCTCGCGTCCGAGGAAATGGAACACCCCCACCAGATTCCGAACCGTTATCCGCGGGGCGAGTACCTTCTGGTTTTCGACCCGCTGGACGGCTCTTCGAATATCGATGTCAATGTGTCGGTCGGTACCATCTTTTCCGTTTTGCGCTGCCCGGAAGGTATCGCCGAGCCGGATGAATCAGCGTTCCTGCAGCCCGGAACCCGTCAGGTCTGCGCCGGGTATGCGGTCTATGGCCCGGCTACGCTGCTGATCCTGACCCTGGGTGACGGCGTGCATTGCTTCACGCTTGACCGCGAAATGGGCTCGTTCATCCTCACTCAATCCAATCTCAGTATCCCCGCCGACACCAAGGAATTCGCGATTAACGCGTCCAATGCGCGGTTCTGGGAGCCACCGGTGAGCTGCTATATCGACGAGCTGATCGCGGGCAAGGATGGCCCGCGAGGGCGCGATTTCAAAATGCGCTGGGTGGCCTCGATGGTGGCCGACGTGCATCGCATCCTCACCCGCGGGGGCGTGTTCATGTACCCGAGGGACCGGCGCGATCCCACCAAGCCCGGGAAATTGCGGCTTATGTATGAAGCCAATCCCATGGCATTCATCGTCGAGCAAGCCGGAGGAGCGGCGACGGATGGCCGGCGGCGTATCCTGGAGTTGCAGCCCGAGCACCTGCATCAGCGCGTGCCGGTTTTTCTCGGCTCGCGCAACGAAGTCGAACGCGTCACGCGGTACCACCTGGAAGCGGGCGCTTGAACCAAGGCGCCGGGCCGCCCGGCGCGCCACGATCGATTGAGCAACGGGGACCACAACCATGAGCGACATTGCCGATTTGCGGCGCGACTATGCGCGCGAGAGCCTGGACGAGACCGAGGTGCGGGCCAACCCCATCGAACAGTTTGACTTCTGGTTCAAGCAGGCCCTTGCGGCGGAGCTGCCGGAGGCGAACGCGATGACCCTTTCCACGGTGTCAGCGACGGGGCGTCCTACGGGACGGATCGTCCTGATCAAGGGCTACGATCAGCGCGGCTTTGTCTTCTACACCAACTACAACAGCCGCAAAGGCCATGAGATCGACGCCAATCCCTTCGCCAGTTTGTTGTTCTTCTGGGTTGGACTGGAACGCCAGGTGCGCATCGACGGCCGCATAGAAAGGATCGCGATCGCCGAATCCGATGCTTATTTCGCGTCGCGGCCCTTGGGCAGCCGCATCGGCGCCTGGGCGTCGCCGCAAAGCCAAGTGATCCCGGGCCGGCAATGGATCGAACATGCGGTTGCCGAAGTCACGGAGCGCTTCGCGCCCCAGGGCGAGGCCGTGCCGCGCCCGGCGCACTGGGGGGGGTATCGGGTGGCACCGGAGGCCGTGGAGTTCTGGCAAGGTCGCCCTTCGCGCCTGCATGACCGCATTCGCTACACGCGCAATCCCGGGGCCGAGGTCACGGGCCAGCAGGCTTGGCGCATCGAACGGCTTGCGCCCTGAAGCTAGGGGAAGAGGACCACCATGCTCGGCAAGTTCATGCCTCGCGAGGGGCGCTTCTTTGACAACTTCGTCGCGCACGGCGACTTGATCGTCGCCGGGGCCCGAGAAATGAGCGCGCTCATCGCCGACGTTGGCAACCTCGAAATGCGCGCCAAGAACATCGAGCGCCTGGAGCGCCAGGCCGACGAGATCACCCACCAAACGGTGGCGATGCTTCACCATACCTTTATCACACCCCTGGACCGCGATGAAATCCACCAGCTGATCACCGGCATGGACGACATCCTCGATCTGATCGAAGACGTGTCTCAGTGCCTGTTCCTCTATGACATCACCGAGCTCACCGAAGAAGCCAAGAAACTCGGTGAAATCTGCGTCAACTGCGCGGAAAAGGTGCGCGAAGCCGTCGGCATGCTGTCGAATATGAAAAAGGGCGAGCACATTCTGGCGATCTGCAACGACATCGACCGGCTTGAATCCGAAGCCGATTACGTGATGCGGGCGGCCATGGCCAAGCTCTTTCGCGAGGAGCCCAACGTCAAGCAACTGATCAAAATGAAGGAGATCTACCAGTTGCTCGAATCGGTAACCGACCGCTGCGAGGACGTGGCGAACATTCTGGAAGGCATCGTGCTTGAAAACGTCTGATCGTCGGCGCACGGCGCGACGAAACGGTTGCCGCGCGGAACCACGGAAATCGAGATTCCCATCATGCCCGAGCTGAGCACCACGCTGCAGGTGATTATCTTTCTGGTCGTCCTCGCCCTCGTGTTCGACTTCATGAACGGGTTTCACGACGCCGCGAATTCGATCGCCACCATCGTTTCCACGCGTGTGCTCAAGCCGCAGCATGCCGTGGCCTGGGCGGCTTTCTTCAACTTTATCGCTTTTTTGTTTTTCGGGCTGAACGTCGCCAACACCATCGGCAAGGGCGTGATCGAACAGCACGTTGTCGATCTGCATGTGATCTTCGGAGCCCTGGTTGGGGCGATCACCTGGAATGTGATCACTTGGTATTACGGCATTCCGTCCAGTTCATCGCACGCCTTGATCGGTGGCCTCGCCGGCGCCGCGGTGGGGAAGGGCGGGGCCGATGCGCTGGTCGCCTCGGGTTTTCTGAAAATCAGTTTCGCCATCGTCCTGTCGCCCATGGTGGGGCTGATTCTGGGCATGCTGCTGATGACCGCGGTGGGGTGGGTCTTCTTCCGAACCTCGCAGCGGCGGATCGACCGCTGGTTTCGGCGCTTGCAGTTCGTGTCCGCCTCGCTCTACAGCCTGGGGCATGGCGGCAACGACGCGCAGAAGACCATGGGCATCATCGCCATGCTGCTCTTCGCCTCGGGGCTTTCCGGCCCCAGCTTCAACGTGCCCTTTTGGGTGGTCATCGCCTGTCAGGCGGCGATGGCTTTGGGAACCTTGTTCGGCGGCTGGCGCATCGTCAAGACCATGGGCATGAAGATCACCCGCTTGAAACCGGTCGGGGGTTTTTGCGCCGAGACTGGTGGCGCCATGACACTTTTTGCGGCCACCGCGCTCGGCATTCCGGTTTCGACGACTCACACCATTACCGGCGCGATCATCGGTGTGGGCAGCGTGCATCGGCTTTCAGCGGTCCGTTGGGGGGTGGCCGAACGGATTGTTTGGGCCTGGGTGCTGACCATTCCATGCACGGCCTTCATCTCGGCCTGCGCCTGGTGGCTGGGGCAGCGCTACCTCTGAAGCCCTGCCGCCCTTGCCCAAAAGACCACGCGCAGGCTACATTGCCACTTTTTCCAAGAACCCGAGAGGATCCCCGTTGTGTGGGCAATCATTCAGGCTGCAGGCTGGCCCATCTGGCCATTGATATTCGCGTCGGTAGTGGCGCTGGCGGTGATCATCGAGCGCTCCTGGGCGCTGCGGCAGAACGAGGTGGCGCCGCGCGGGCTGGTCGACAAGGTGCTGGCCGAGTACCGAGCGCACGGCCTCACGCAGGAACTCCTGGCCCATACCGCGCAGCGTGGCCCGCTCGGTAAGGTGCTGGCGGCGGGCCTTTTGAACATCAAGAGTTCCAGGGCGATCATGAAAGAGGCGGTGGCCGATGTCGGTCGGATCGTGGCGCATGATCTCGACCGCTTTCTCACCACCCTTGGGACGATCGCTTCGATGTCGCCGCTCCTGGGTTTGTTCGGCACCGTGGTGGGCATGATCGAAATCTTCGGCGCGCAGCAGATCGCCGGCACCAATCCCCAACTCTTGGCGCACGGAATTTCAGTGGCGCTGTACAACACCGCTTTTGGCCTGATCGTGGCCATTCCCAGCATGATCTTCTATCGTCACTTCCGGGCCAAGGTCGATGCCTTGATCCTGGAAATGGAGCAGCAGGCGATCAAGCTCGTGGAACTCGCCCACGGCGAGCGCAAATAGCTCGGGACACCAGTCATGGATTTTCGTGCCGGCCGTGCCAAGGAAGACCCTGAGATCAACCTCATACCCATGATCGATGTGCTGCTGGTGATCCTGATCTTTCTCATGGTCACGACCACCTACCAGCGCTTCGCCGAATTGCAGATCACTCTGCCGGAAGCCGAGGCGCAGCCCGCCAAGCAGCAGCCCAAGGAGGTGCAGGTGGCGGTCGATGCCAGCGGCAAGTACCTCATCAATCGCAGCGTTCTGAGCTTCAATGGCGTCGGTCCCCTGGCCGAGGCGCTGCGCGCCGCGGCCAAAGGCGAGGCCGATCCGATCATCGTCATCAACGCCGATTCCCAGGCCACGCACCAGTCGGTGATCAACGTCATGGAAGCGGCCCGCCTCGCCGGTTTTGTGCACATCACCTTTGCCACCCAGACGCCCGCGAAGTAGCCGCGCCGTGCCACCGTCGCGCTGGGCGGCCGCGCGAAGCCGGTATTCCTGCCCGAGCGTGGGGAACTGATGCATCTCGAACAACACCTGGTCGAGGCCTGGTACGCACCACGCCTGCGCTTGCGGCTGCTGCCGCTGGTGCCGCTGGCGCTGGTTTTCGCGGCGCTGGTCGCCGTTCGCCGCGCCGCGTATCGCGCGGGACTGTTGCGTTGCGCCCGCCTGGAGGTGCCGGTGTGTGTGGTTGGCAATGTGTGTGTGGGCGGCACCGGCAAGACGCCGCTGGTGCTGGCGTTGGCGGAGGCGCTGGTCGCCCGCGGCTGGCATCCGGGGCTGATCACGCGGGCTTATGGTTCCAGACTTTCGGCGCCGCGGATGGTAGTGCCGCAGAGTACGGCGGAGGACGTGGGCGACGAAGCGCTTTTGCTGCGCGATTCGGGGTGCCCCGTGTGGGCCGGACGGGACCGGGTGGCGACCGCCCGCGCCTTGCTCGACGCGCGGCCCGAATGCGATCTAATCATCAGCGACGACGGTTTGCAGCACTATGCCTTGGCCCGCGACGCTGAACTTGTGGTGGTCGATGCGCAGCGCGGTTTCGGCAACGGCTGGCCGTTGCCCGCAGGGCCTCTGCGGGAGCCGCGCAACCGGCTCATCGAAGCTACGGCGGTGGTGGTCCATGCGCACGCGGCGGCGGCCGCGCCAGCGCACGCCAAGTGGATCATGAGGCTCGAAGGCGCGCGCTTCGAGCAACTGCGCGCGCCAGAAGTCACGGCCGAGGCCGCGCACTTTCACAACCTGCGGGTGGTGGCGGTGGCGGGCATCGGCAACCCGCAGCGGTTTTTTTCGAGCCTGGCGGCGTTGGGTATCGTGGCGGAGACTCATGCTTTTCCCGATCACCATTTCTACCAGCCAGCGGATCTCGTCTTTCCTCAGGCGGAAGCGATTCTGCTCACCGCCAAGGATGCGGTAAAATGCCGGCAGTTTGCCGACCATCGTTTTTGGGTCCTGCCCGTGCGCGCCATCGTGCCCGATGCTTTGGTGAATCTGCTCGAGGAGAAGCTCCGTGGATCAAAGGCTGCTTGACGTCCTGGTTTGCCCCGTCACCAAGGGTCCGCTCATCTATGACAAGAACAAGCAGGAGTTGGTCTCGAAGGCGGCGCGGCTCGCCTACCCGGTGCGCGACGGCATTCCCGTGATGTTGGAAGAGGAAGCGCGCCGTCTCGCCGAAGACGAATACCAGTGACCTCGTGAAAATCAAAGCGGGTGGAGCGGCGGCGGGGCCGCCGCGGCGCTTCGGCGACTTCACCGTGATCATTCCCGCCCGGTACGCCTCGACGCGCCTGCCGGGCAAGCCGCTGCTCGATATCGGCGGCAAACCGATGGTCGTGCGCGTCGCCGAGCGGGCGCAGAGTACCGGTGCCAGGGTGTGCGTGGCGACCGACGACGCGCGGATTCTCCAGGCGGTCACGGCCCACGGATTTCGCGCCTGCCTGACCCGTCCCGACCACAGCACCGGTACCGATCGCCTCGCCGAGGCGGTGGAGCACCTCGAACTGCCCGACCAGGCGATCATCGTCAATGTTCAGGGCGACGAGCCCCTGATCGACCCCGAGCTCATCCGTGCCGTGGCTGGATTGTTGGGCCGATCCGCGTACGTGTCCATCGCCACCGCCGCGCATCGCCTCGAGAGCGTCGCCGACTGGTTCAATCCCAACGTGGTCAAGGTCGTCACCGATCACCAAGGCCAAGCCCTGTATTTCTCCCGCGCGCCCATACCCTATGCGCGTGACGCCCTCGCGGAGAGCTCCTCGGGCGAACTGCCCCAGGATCTGCCCGAAGGTCTGCCGGTGTTGCGGCACATCGGCATCTACGCCTACCGGGCTGGTTTTCTGCGCCGCTTTCCCCAGCTATCGGCGCCGCCGATGGAGACTTTCGAGGCGCTGGAGCAACTGCGCGCGTTGTGGCATGGCTTTCGCATCGTGGTGCATGAGGCGCCCGGCGCGCCGCCCGGAGGCGTGGATACGCCCGCCGATCTCGTTCGGGTTAGGGCGCTCTACCCCGATTCGGGTACCGCCCCGGATATTTGACCCGCTGCGCCGTTCTCGGGAAAATGAATCCAAAATCCAACCAGGAAAGGCAGACATGAGACTGATACTTTTGGGACCGCCCGGTGCGGGCAAGGGAACGCAGGCCGCGTTCATCAAGGACGCCTACGGCATTCCGCAGATCTCCACCGGCGACATGCTGCGCGCCGCGGTCAAGGCTGGCAACGAGCTCGGCTTGGCGGCCAAAAAGGTGATGGATGCCGGCGGGCTAGTGTCCGACGAGATCATCATCGGGTTGGTCAAGGATCGGCTGCAGGCGTCGGATTGCGCCGCGGGCTATTTGTTCGACGGTTTTCCGCGCACCATCCCTCAAGCCGAAGCGATGAAGGCGGCCGGTGTACCGCTCGACTATGTACTGGAGATCGACGTGCCGGACGCCGAGATCATCCTGCGCATGAGCGGTCGGCGCGTGCATCTGGCTTCCGGGCGAACCTATCATGTGAAGTTCAACCCGCCCAAACTCGCCGGCAAGGACGACCTGACCGGGGAGGAACTGATTCAACGGGACGACGACAAGGAAGAAACCGTGAAGAAGCGCCTCGAGGTCTACCATGGCCAGACCAAGCCGCTGGTTGCGTACTACTCGGCCTGGGCGGAGTCTCGAGGCGCCACCGCACCACGGTATCGCAAGGTATCCGGGCTGGGCTCGGTCGAGCAGATCAAGGACGCGGCGCTCGCCGCGCTCAAGAGCTAGATCATGGCCAGGGGCAGCGCGAAGCGCAACGCCTTCTATGCGCAATCCGGTGGTGTCACCGCGGTGATCAACGTTACCGCGGCGGCAGTGATCGAAACCGCGCGTGCCCACAAGGACAAAATCGGCAAAGTGTACGCCGGCCGCGACGGCATCATCGGCGCTTTGACCGAAGACCTGATCGACACCAGCCGCGAGAGCGCGCGCGCCATTGCCGGGCTCAAAACCACGCCCGGCGGAGCCTTCGGTTCCTGCCGCTACAAGCTGAAAGGCGTCGAGGAAAACCGCGCCCAGTATGAGCGCCTGATCGAAGTCTTTCACGCGCACGACATCGGCTATTTCTTCTATAACGGCGGTGGCGATTCCGCCGATACCTGCCTCAAGGTTTCCCAGCTCTCCGAGGCCATGGGTTATCCCTTGCTCGCGGTGCATTTGCCCAAGACCGTGGACAACGATCTTGCGGTCACTGACTGCTGCCCGGGATTCGGTTCGGTGGCCAAGTACGTGGCCACTTCGATGCGCGAGGCCGCCTATGACGTGGCCTCGATGGCGCGCACCTCGACCCGGGTGTTCGTATTCGAAGTGATGGGCCGGCATGCCGGCTGGATCACCGCCGCCGTCGGGCTGGCCGCCGATGAAGACAACGACCTGCCCCTGGTGCTGCTCTTTCCCGAAGTGGCCTTCGATGAAGCGAAGTTCCTGACGCGGGTGGAAAGCCTCATTCGATCCCATGGCTATTGCTGCGTGGGTGTTTCGGAGGGCTTGCGCACCGCCGAAGGCAAGTTTCTATCCGAAAGCGGCCTGCGCGATGCCTTCGGTCATGCCCAACTTGGCGGCGCGGGCGAACTGATCGCCAAGTTGGTGCGCCAGAAACTCGGGCAGAAATACCACTGGGCGCTTGCTGACTACTTGCAGCGCTCGGCGCGGCACCTCGCGTCGCAGACCGACTACGACCACGCGCTCGCGGTTGGCAAGGCCGGTGTGGAAATGGCAGTGGCAGGGAAGGGGGGGGTGATGCCGGCGATTCTACGGACCTCCGACAAACCCTATCGCTGGAAGATCGGCAGTGTGCCGCTCACTGAGGTCGCCAACCGGGAGAAGATGCTGCCCACTGGTTACATTAGCGCCGACGGCATGGGCATTACCGCCGCGGCACGCGCCTATCTGCTGCCGCTGGTGCGTGGCGAGGCCTATCCACCCTATCGCGACGGCCTGCCGCGGTACCAGCGCCTGAAGAATCCGCCGGTCGCGAAAAAAATCGGCACCACCTTCAAGGTCTAGAGTGCGCCAGCCCTGGGGCCGGAGGGCGGAAAGGCCCGCTGGGCCGAGCGTGGCGTGCATAGTCCTGGTCTTCTATTGTTTGCAAGACAAGACATTCTCGACGCAGCGCACAATGGCTGGCAAAATAGATAGGTTTAAGAGGGACCCCAACGGGGAGGAGCATCCCGGGGGGAAGGTTCTTTCCGGCCTTTTTGGCCGTATCGTTTTTGATCCAACGGGAGTTTAACAAATGTCAACGGGTCTCATTTTGGCACTGGTTTGTGCCGTGGTTGCCCTGATTTATGGTTGGTGGTCGGTCACCTGGATCATGGGTAAGTCCGCCGGCAACGAACGCATGCAACAGATCGCGAAAGCGATTCAGGAAGGCGCCGCGGCCTATCTCGCCCGGCAGTACAAGACCATCGCGATTGTCGGCGCGGCGATGTTCTTGATCATCGGCTTCGTGCCCAAGCTGGGCTGGCCCACCGCCATCGGTTTCCTGATTGGTGCGGTGTTCTCGGGCGCGGCCGGTTTCATCGGCATGAACGTGTCGGTGCGGGCCAACGTGCGCACGGCTGAAGCCGCGCGCGGGGGGATCGCACCGGCGCTGGAAGTCGCCTTCCGCGGTGGCGCCATCACCGGCATGTTGGTGGTGGGCCTGGGTCTATTGTCAGTCGCCGGCTACTACGCGATCTTGCGTGCCAATGCGGGCGCCACACCCGATCTGCATCACGTGATCGAGCCTCTGGTCGGCCTGGCCTTCGGGTCCTCGCTGATTTCGATTTTCGCGCGTCTGGGCGGCGGCATCTTCACCAAAGGCGCCGACGTCGGCGCTGACCTGGTCGGCAAGGTCGAGGCGGGCATCCCCGAGGACGATCCGCGCAATCCCGCGGTGATCGCCGATAACGTCGGGGACAACGTGGGTGACTGCGCCGGTATGGCCGCGGACCTGTTCGAGACCTACGCCGTGACCGTGGTGGCCACCATGGTGCTCGCGGCCCTGACGCTGAAGACCTCGCCGGGCCTGGGTGAGAACCTGGTGCTCTACCCGCTGGCGCTGGGTGGTGTGTCGATTCTCGCCTCGATCGTCGGCTGCTACTTCGTCAAGACCTCGGAGGGCGGGAAAATCATGTCGGCGCTTTACCGGGGCCTGATCGTCGCCGGCGGCCTGGCACTTCTGGCCTATTGGCCGATCACCCAATGGCTGATCGGCGCCGGCGTGACCCTGCCCGACGGCAAAGTGATCAATACCATGACCATGTTCGGCTGCGCCGTGGTGGGATTGGTGCTCACGGCTGCGCTGGTGTGGATCACCGAGTACTACACCGGCACCGACTACGCCCCGGTCAAACACGTCGCCTCGTCCTGCCAGACCGGCCACGCCACCAACATCATCGCCGGCATCGGCGTGTCGATGAAGGCTTGCGCCTTGCCCGTGCTCTCGGTTTGTATGTCGATCTGGGCCGCCTACACCCTGGGCGGGCTGTTCGGCATCGCCATCGCCGCGACTTCGATGCTTTCGATGGCCGGTATCGTGGTGGCGCTCGACGCCTACGGGCCGATCACCGACAACGCCGGCGGTATCGCCGAGATGGCGGAGTTGCCGAAAGAAGTGCGCAACGTGACCGATCCTCTGGATGCGGTGGGCAATACCACTAAGGCCGTGACCAAAGGCTATGCCATCGGTTCCGCCGGTCTGGCCGCGCTGGTACTGTTCGCCGATTACACCCATGGCCTGGAAGCGGCCGGCTTGAAGGGCGTCACCTTCGACCTGTCCAACCACATGGTGATCATCGGCCTGTTCATCGGTGGTCTGATTCCTTACCTTTTCGGCGCCATGGCGATGGAGGCGGTTGGCCGCTCGGCCGGGGCGGTGGTGGTGGAAGTGCGCCGCCAGTTCAAGGAGATCCCCGGCATTATGGAAGGTACCGCCAAGCCCGATTACTCGCGCGCGGTGGATATGCTGACCGCTGCGGCGATCAAGGAAATGATGATTCCTTCGATCCTGCCCGTGGCCGTGCCGGTCATCGTCGGCCTGGCGCTTGGTCCTCAGGCGCTGGGCGGACTCTTGGTCGGCACCATTGTCACCGGCCTCTTTGTGGCGATTTCCATGACCACCGGCGGTGGCGCCTGGGACAACGCCAAGAAGTACATCGAGGACGGCCACTTCGGCGGCAAGGGCTCCGACGCACACAAGGCCGCCGTCACCGGCGACACCGTGGGTGACCCCTACAAGGACACCGCCGGACCGGCCGTGAATCCGCTGATCAAGATCATCAACCTGGTGGCGCTGCTGATCGTGCCCTTGGTTGCGGCGGTTTGATCTGAGGGGTCGAAGACCCCCCTGCCAGACCGAAAAGGCCACCTCGCGGTGGCCTTTTTGCTTTAGTGCGCCCGGCACGGGCGTTGTACCGAATGGTGCCGGCCCCGGGCAGTTGAAGAGATCCTTTTTCTGAGTTGCGGCATATCGCCGCATGTGGCGTCATGCCGCAGAAATTGAGGTTGCGTTCTTCCTAGAATAGGCGGGTTTGCGGCCAACCGCAGCTTCTCGGAGATCCGTCATGCCCAGCCGCGCGCCCTTCCCGCGCCCTTGCTTTGTGCTCGCCTGCGCCCTGCTGCCTTGGGGCGCTTTTGCCGAAGACGCTAAGCTCGAGGAACACAAAGTTACCGCACCATCCCTTCAGGTACCACTCAATGCGGCGAATGTGAGCAAGAGCGAGCTTTCCTCGCTGCAACCAGCGACCAGCGATAGCGCGAGCCTACTGCGTAACGTGCCGGGGGTAAGTCTCTACGGCGCTGGCGCGGTCTCGAGCCTGCCGGTCATTCACGGCTTGGCCGATGATCGCCTGCGCATCAAGGTGGACGGCATGGACCTCATCGCTTCCTGCCCCAACCACATGAACCCGGCGCTGTCTTACCTCGATCCGTCGAACGTCGGCAGTCTCCGTGTCTATGCGGGGATATCTCCGGTCAGCGTCGGCGGCGACAGTATTGGCGGGAGCATTGTTGCTGAGACGAAGGCACCAGAATTCGCCACGGCCGGAACGGGCTCGCTGATCAAGGGCGAGGTCGGCGCGTTCTATCGCAGCAACGGCGATGCCTTTGGGGGAAACCTCGCCGCCACTTACGCTACGGAACGCTTCAGCCTCAGTTATTCAGCGGCGGCCGCGCAGGGGGACAACTACCGGTCCGGGGGCGAGTTCAAGACCACGGCGTTCACTGGACGCGCCGGGCATACCTTGCCCTTGGACGAAGTCGGCTCTACCGCCTACGAGACCCGTAATCATGCCTTGAGCTTCGCCTTCAAAGGAGGGCCACATCTGGTCGAGGCGCGACTGGGCTATCAGGATCTTCCTCAGCAGCTTTATCCCAATCAGCGCATGGACATGCTCGAAAACACGCAGCAGCGGGTGAATGTGCGCTATCTGGGGGATTTCGACTGGGGCAGCTTGGAAGGACGAGTCTATCACGAGCAAATCGACCACTATATGGACTTCGGGCCGGACAAGCGCTTCTGGTATGGCACACTTTCTGGTCCGACCGAACCGGATGGCTCCACTTGCGCCCCGATTGGCGGGGGGGCCAATAGCTGCGCGGCGGGCATGCCCATGTACACGGCCAGTCGCAATACCGGTTTGACGCTTAAGACCAATCTCGCGCTTACCGATGAGCGCGCACTGCGCCTGGGGGTCGAACTGCAACACTACCAGCTCGATGATTGGTGGCCACCTTCCGGCGGCGGGATGTGGCCGGATACTTTCTGGAACATTCGCGACGGCAAGCGTGATCGTTTCGGACTATTTGGTGAATGGGAGGCACGACTGGCGCCACAGTGGCTGATGCTCGCGGGGTTGCGCTTTGAGCAGGTTTCGATGAACGCTGGCGAAGTTCGTGGCTACAGCGTGGCGAGCACCGCCATGGGCAGTCAGTACACTGAAGCAAACGCATTTAACGGCAAGGACCGCGCCCGGCGGGATCAGAACTGGGATTTTGCCTTCTTGACGCGCTATTCGCCCAGCCCCATCGCCGACTTCGAAGTTGGGCTGGCGCGCAAAACGCGCTCCCCCAGCCTTTACGAGCGCTATACCTGGTCCAGTTGGCCGATGGCAGCGACCATGAACAATTTCGTTGGCGACGGCAACGGCTTTGTCGGCAATCCCGACCTCAAGCCAGAGGTGGCGCACACCTTGTCAGCGACCCTGGACTGGCACACCAGCGATCGCAGTTGGACAATCAAAGCCACTCCGTATCTGACCGAGGTCCAGGACTACATCGACGCTGTAAGGCGAACTTCGTTTACGGCGCTGCGCTACAACGTGCTCGACTACGTCAATCAGTCCGCGCGACTACACGGTCTGGACCTTTCTGGTACAGCGCTGTTGGCAAAAAATGGCTGGGGTGAATGGCACCTGAAGGGCCTGCTCAACTATACCCGGGGGGAGAACCGCACGAGCGGCGACGATCTTTACAACATTATGCCGTTCAACGCGCGGATCTCGCTCACGCACAAGTTGAACAACTGGGAGAGTGCCGTCGAGGTCCAAGGTGTGAGCGCCAAGGAGGATGTCTCCGAGGCGCGTAACGAAATCCGCACGCCGGGGTACGGCCTTCTCAATCTGCGCACGAGCTACAACTGGAAGCGCTTGCGCCTGGACCTCGGCGTCGAGAACGCGCTAGATCGGCGCTACTACTTGCCGCTGGGCGGCGCCTACCTCGGCCAGGGGCGCACCATGTCCATGAACACCACTACCTGGCCATGGGGTACGGCCGTTCCAGGGATGGGCCGGTCCTACTACCTCGGCGTGAACTACCGCTATTGACTCTCGCCATAGGGGCCGCGGCGCGGCAGTAGGTGCCGATGCCGTGGCCACCCTGTTCGCGCCTGGACACCAGCGGTTGCTCAGCGCGCCAGCAGTTCCCGCAAGGCGGCCAAGACGCGGCGAACACTCTCTTCCCGCGCCGAGTAGCCCATCAGGCCGATGCGCCAGATCTTGCCGGCGAGCGGGCCGAGGCCGGCGCCGATTTCGATACTGAAATCGACCAGCAAGCGGCGGCGCACCGCGGCTTCGTCAGCACCCTCCGGAACCTTGAGCGCGTTCAACTGCGGCAGCCGATAGGCGGGTTCGACCAGGAATTCGATCCCCAAGGGCGCCAAACCCTCGGCCAGCATCTCGTGCAATCGGCGATGCCGCGCCCAGGAAGCCGCCAAGCCTTCCTCGGCCAAGAGGCGCAGGCTTTCATGCAGGGCGAACAGGCTATTGTTGGGCGCCGTATGATGGTAGGTGCGGGTGGTCTCTCCCCAATAACCCAGGATCAGGTTCAGGTCCATAAACCAGCTGCGCACCGGCAGCTTGCGCGCCTTTACGCGTTCAATGGCGCGGGCGCTGAAGGTGATCGGGGCGAGGCCAGGCACGCAGGAGAGGCACTTCTGGCTGCCCGAGTACACGGCGTCAGCCCCCCAGGCGTCCACGGCGACCGGGATTCCGGCCAGCGAAGTGACGCAGTCGACGATGGACAAGCAGCCCGCCTGCGCCGCCAGGGCGCAAAGCGTGGCGGCGTCGGAGGCCACGCCGGTGGAGGTTTCGGCGTGGACAAAAGCGACCACTGCGGCATCGGGGTTGGCTGCCAGCGCGGCTTGCAGCTTTTCTGGCGAGACCGGCTGGCCCCATTGGTCTTCCACGACCACGGCAATACCGCCGGCCCGGGTGACGTTCTCAATCATGCGGCCACCAAAAACACCGTTGCGGCAGACGATGACCTTGTCGCCCGGTTCCACCAGATTGACGAAACACATTTCCATGCCCACCGAGCCTGGCCCCGAGGCGGCGAAGGTCACCGGGTTGGCGGTCTGGAAGGCATAGCGCAACAGGGACTTCAACTCCTCCATCATGGTCACGAAGGCCGGATCGAGGTAGCCGATGGTGGGGCGTCCGGCCGCCGTCAGGACCCGCGGATCGATTTCGGAAGGACCCGGCCCGAGCAGGCAGCGCTGGGGTGGAATGAAAGTTTGCAGGCCCGCGGGTGCGGCGAGTAGATCGGTGCTGAGGTTCATGGGGGAGCTTGGTGTGGGGCGACCACGTAAATGGGGTAAGCGGCCATTTTACCAGCTAGGCCGCTTGGGACTGCTGCTGAAGAGGCGCTGGACAAATTAGGGCTCGTCATTCCTGAGTCGCCATGGCAGTGTTCCCTACGGGTCGCTTCTGTTAGCATTCGGCGAGGTTTTTTGAGGACGATCGCGGAGGACGTGGTGAAACGCAGCCATCGACCCGGTGCGCAAGGGCTGCTTTTTTTGGGACTGGCGTTCACCGGGTTCTGGACGGGCAGCGGCGGCGCGCAGGATCAGGCCCCCGAGCACGCCTCGGGCCGGACCGTCAAGGCCGCGGTGGAGGCGAAGCTGTTCATGGTCGTCGCCGCCCACCCTCTAGCGGCAGAGGCCGGGCGCGCGATCTTGCGCACGGGGGGCACCGCGCTTGATGCCGCGGTGGCGGTGCAGATGGTGCTCAATCTGGTTGAGCCCCAATCCTCGGGCATCGGCGGTGGCGCCTTTCTTCTGCACCACGATGCGGCCACTCGCACACTTATCGCCTACGATGGCCGCGAGGTCGCCCCGGGGGCTGCAAGACCACAGCGGTTTCTTGATGCCGAAGGCAAGCCCCAGGATTTCTATGCGGCAGTGGTCGGCGGCAAGTCAGTCGGCGTGCCGGGTACCTTGCGGGTGCTGGAACTGGCGCATGCGCGGCATGGGCGCCTGCCTTGGGCCAAGCTTTTCGAGCCGGCCATTGCGCTGGCCGAGAGCGGTTTTGTTGTTTCTCCGCGTCTGGCCGCGGCAATCGCCCGCGATCGGTTCCTTGCGCGCGACGCGAAGGCGCGGGAGTATTTCTTCGAGCCCGACGGCCAACCTCGCGCCGCCGGCAGCGTGCTGCGCAATCCGGCTTTTGCGGCGGTGCTGCGGCGCATCGCCAAGGAAGGCGCCGACGCCTTCTATCAGGGTCAGATCGCCCGCGACCTCGTTGCCGCCGTGCGCCAGCATCCGGACAATCCAGGCGACCTGAGCGAACTCGATCTGGCCCGCTATCAGGCCAAGGCGCGGCTGCCAGTTTGCGGTCGCTATCGGGTCTATCGCGTCTGTGGCATGCCGCCGCCCAGTTCCGGCGGCATCACCGTGCTGCAAATTCTCGGCCTGCTCGAACACTTCGCCCTGCCCAGTCTGGCGCCGAATTCACTGTATGCCGCACATCTATTTAGCGAAGCCGGGCGACTGGCCTATGCCGATCGCAACCGATATCTTGCCGATCCCGACTTCGTGGTGCCACCCGAGGGGCTCACCGACCCGGCGTACCTTGCCGAGCGTGCACGTCTCATCCGCTGGAACGCGGCCATGGGGCGGGCGCGACCCGGAGAGCCAAGCGCGACGGCGGTGCAGCAGGCGGCTCTGGGCGAGGACGAGGCGCTGGAGTTCCCTTCCACCAGCCACGTTTCCATTGTCGATGCGCAAGGCAACGCGGTCGCGCTGACCACGACCATTGAGGATGGCTTTGGCGCGCGCATCATGGTGCATGGGTTTTTGCTCAACAACCAGCTTACCGACTTCGCCTTCCTTCCTATGGAAGCGGGGCGCCCCGTGGCCAATCGCGTCGAGGCAGGTAAGCGGCCGCGCTCGTCGATGGCGCCCACGATCGTGTACGACCGGCACGGGCGGATCAAGATGATCACCGGTTCGCCCGGTGGGAGCGCCATCATCAATTACGTCGCCAGAAACCTGCTTGCGGTGCTCGATTGGGGGCTTGACGCGCAGGCAGCTGCGAACTTGCCCAACCTCGGCAGCCGCAACGGGCCCACCGAAATCGAAGCGCATACTGTTGCCGCGGGGCTAGCGGACAAGCTGCGCGCCATGGGGCACGAGGTACGGCTGGCTGAATTCAACAGCGGCGTGCATAGCATCGTGCGCGTCGGAAAACGCTGGATCGGCGGCGCTGATCCGCGCCGGGAGGGTAGGGCAAGTGGTGAATGAGCAAATGAATGTTCCTGGCCCGAGGCGGTGGGCGATGCCCCGCCAGGTCGTGTCACTCGTGGCCCTGGCTTGCGCGATGGGCGGGGCGGTTGCGGTGCTGGCGCAAGCGCCCGCACCCGCGCCAAAAACTCTGCGCCTGGTGTTCCCGTCTCCCGAGGCTTCTCTCGATCCTGGTTCGGTGAGCGATGAAGTTTCGATCAGCATCACCGAAAACATCATCGAGCCGCTGTTGCGCTACGACTACCTGGCGCGCCCGGCCAAACTCATACCCAACACCGCGGAAAGTCTGCCCGAGGTCTCTGCGGACGGCAAGACCTACACCTTTCGCGTCCAAAAGGGGATCCACTTCACCCCCGACCCGGTTTTCCGAGGCAAGCCTCGGGAGCTTGTCGCCGCGGACTATGCGTACAGCATCCGCCGCCACTTTGACCCGAGACTGAAATCTCCTTCGCTGTGGCTCTTCGCCGGCAAGATTGTCGGCGCCGATGCCGCGCGCGAGGCCGCCCAGAAGAGCGGCTACTATGACTACGACGCGCCGGTGAGTGGGCTGGAAACCCCGGATCGCTACACCCTGCGCCTGCGCCTGGCGCGGCCGGATCGCAATTTCGCGCAGGTCTTCGCCATGGCCATCAGCGGCGCCATGGCACGCGAGGCGGTGGAGTTTTATGGCCAGGACATCGGTGGCCACCCAATTGGCACCGGTCCCTTTGTGCTCAAAGACTACCGCCGCGCCAACAGAATCGTTCTGGAAGCGAACCCGCGGTTCCGCGAGTTGAGATTTGTCGGCGATCCGGGCGGCGACAAGGCGCGTCAAGTCATCGCCGAGAAGCTACAGGGCAAGCGTCTGCCGCTGGTGCAACGGGTCGAAGTGGCGATTATCGAGGAACCACAATCGCGCTGGCTGGCCTTTCTGAATGGCGAGATCGATGTCCTGCCGCTGCCGCGGGATCTGGCCGAGCTCGCGCACCGCCAGGGCAAGCTCTCGCCGGAGTTGGCGGCGCGCGGGGTACGCCTGCAAGCGCATCCCGTGCCCAATGTCTATTTCTCCTTCTTCAACATGGACGATCCGGTGGTCGGTGGCTACACGCCCGAGAAGATTGCCCTGAGGCGCGCCATAGGCCTCGCCTATGACACTGATGATGCCATCCGACAACTCTTCAAGGGCGAGTCCATTCCCGCGCGACAGATCATTCCGGAGGACGTTTACGGCCACGACGCCAAGGCGCAGCTCAATGCCACGCGCTTCAATCCAGCCGAAGCGCGCGCCCTGCTCGATCGTTTCGGCTATCGCGATCGCGACGGCGATGGCTACCGCGAGCTGCCTGACGGCACACCTCTGGTGCTAGAACGCGCCTCGGTGACCAGCACGGAAGCGCGGCAGGCCGACGAATTCTGGAAGCGCAGTATGGACGCCATCGGCATCCGGCTCTCCTTTCGCAAGGACAAGCTGCCGGAACTGCGAAAACTCCATCGTGCCGGCAAGATCCAGGTGATGAGCGAGGGTTGGAACGCCGACTACCCGGACGGCGAAAATTTTCTGCAACTGCTCTACGGGCCTAATGCCGGTCAGGAAAACGCCGCCCGATTCAAGCTGGCCGAGTTCGACAAGCTCTATGAGGAAACCCGCAACCTACCTGACTCGCCCGCGCGCCTGGCCAAGTTCCGCCGCATGACCGAGCTCGTGATCGCCTATGCGCCCTGGCGCCTGACCCATCATCTGACCGAACACGACTTGGTCCAGCCCTGGGTAGTCAACTATCTCAAGCACTCCTTCCAGGCCTCCTCGTGGATCTACACCGACGTCGACCCCAGCAAACGGCGCCCCCGGTCATGAGCGCCCCCGCCCGGCCGCCCGAAGGGGGCGCCAGCCAATCTCCGGAGCGGGCGCAGCCGGCGAACCACACTCACCCCCTTCCTCGGGAAGGGGGCCGGGGGGAAGGTTCGTCAATCCCCGCCCGGCCGCCCGAAGGGGGCGCCAGCCAATCTCCGGAGCGGGCGCAGCCGGTGAACCACACGGAAGGTTCGTCCAGCCCGGCCCAATTCCGGGAGTTCGGCAACCGACTCCGCAAGAACGCCAGGCACTGGGGGAAATGGGCGAAGCGGCAGGGCATCACTTGCTATCGCCTCTACGATCGCGATCTGCCGGCGTTTCCGCTGATCCTCGATTGGTACGAGGGCCGGGTGCATTTGCAGGAAATGGCGACCGGCTGGAAGCAGACTGAAGCCGAGCACGAGATCTGGCTGCAAGCAGTTGCCGCGGCGGTCGCGGTAGCTCTGGAGATTGGGCCAGATGCGGTTTTCACCACCTTGCGCCAACGCCAGCAGCATCGTCGCACCGGCGGGCAATATCAAGGTGGTGGTGAGGGCGAGGATTTCATCGTGCAGGAAGCCGGTTTGCGCTTCTACGTGAATCTCGAAGCGCATCTGGACAGCGGCCTGTTCCTCGATCACCGGAAGACGCGTGCCATGCTGCGGGCGCGGGCCCAGGGGCGGAGCATGCTCAATCTGTTCGCCTATACCGGGAGTTTTTCGGTATATGCGGCGGCGGGCGGGGCGACGAGCACTCTGAGCGTGGATCTGTCCAACACCTACCTCGAATGGGCACGGCACAATTTGGCACTTAACGGATTTCAAACTCCGGCGCATCGCCAGGTGCGCGCCGACGTGTTCACTTGGCTGCGCGAAGCCCAGGGCGAGGGCTGTCGCTTTGACCTGGCTGTACTCGATCCGCCGAGTTTCTCCCACTCCAAGAAGATGGCCGGCATACTCGACGTGCAGCGCGATCACGTTTGGCTAATCCGCCAGACCTTGCACCTGTTGAATCCGGGCGGGTTGTTGTTCTTTTCCACCAACCTGCGCGACTTCGATCTCGACCAGGGGATCGCCGCGCACAAGGGTTGCCGCGAGATCACACGCGAAACCGTGCCCGAGGACTACGCGCGGCGCCGTCCACATCGCGCCTGGCTGATTGAAACCCGAGGTTGAAGGAAGCGCCGTGCTCAATGAATTCCTGTCCGCGACCCTACTCATCATTTTGGTCACCGACCCCTTCGGCAACGTGCCGTTGGCCGTTGGCGTCCTGCAAAACGTCGCTCCCGAGAGGCGCCGCCGCGTCGTCCTGCGCGAGTGTCTCTTCGCCTATTTGATCCTGCTGCTGTTCATGTTTGGGGGCGGGACTTTCCTGGAGCTGATGCGCCTGTCGGAGGTGTCGCTGTCCATCGCCGGCGGGGTGATCCTGTTCCTGATCGCCCTGCGCATGGTATTTCCGAGCAGCGAAGGCGTGTTTGGGGGTGCGCCGGAGGGCGAGCCGATGATCGTGCCGCTGGCCATTCCCGCCATCGCCGGTCCTTCGGCGCTGGCCACGGTGATGCTTATGGTCAGTCGGGAGCCGCATCGAATCTGGCTATGGATCGGCGCCGTCACTTGCGCCATGCTGCTCGTCACGGCCGTGCTCGCCAGTGCCGAGCGCATCCAACGACTGGTGGGCGAGCGCGGCCTGCGCGCCTTCGAGCGGCTCATGGGCCTGGTGTTGACGGCCATGGCGGTGGAGATGCTGCTGGGCGGAATCCGCGAGTTCGTGCGGCACCTTGGCCAGCACTAGAACCGCTCGGGCGAATCGTCCGGCGCTGCCCGCCTGGGACCAATACGGGCGCGGCCGGGCTCAGTGACGCGCAGAGCGGGAATAGAGCGGATACAGGAGCGCCTCTTCCCGCTGGATGCGCTGGGTCAACACCTTGCCGACCGCTTCGAGGTCCCGGCCAAAGGTGCTGCTCAGGCTCTCGTTGCGTCCGAGCTCGGCGTACTTGGTGAGGAAGCCGACCACTGCCTGGCCGATGCCGTCCATCTCCTGGCGAAAATCGCGGACTAGGGTCTGGTTCCCCACGTCCTCGGCGAGTTCGCGATCGAGGTAGGCATAGAGGCGGACGCCTTCCATCATCAGATGGGAATTGATGGCCACCCGGAAGCGACTGAGTTCGCTCGCGGCCCTAGCGACGTCGCCGTTCTTGAAGGCGCTCTGAACGGCGCCAAAGGAAGCGAACAAGGCCTGGTGGTCCCGCTTGAGCTTGTCGATGAGCCCGGCGTAATAGCGGATGTCGGTGCCGGGCGCCGTCCGTGCCGTGCCCCCGACGGGTGATGCGGCGGCGAAACTGCCGTTCCGGCCGGGTTCAGTCTGCTTTTTCCCCCAATTGAACAAGCCCAACGCAATGTCTCCTCTGCCTCGTGAATCCTGGATGGCAACTGCCATGCCATAAATATCACGGAAAATCGCCAACTACAAGATGCCCGGCCGGGTTGTGTCATGCATCGGTCGGGCCACCGAAACCTGGCAGTCCGGCAACTTTGATGCGGGTCAATTTGCCGCCCCCAGGAACGCCGAGGACTCGCGGCGGCGACTCACGGCCGACAGTTCAGGCGCCGAGTCGCGGCGCTAGCGCCGATGTTCGCGCTTGTCGTAGGGCTGCTCGTAAGTGTGGACGACCTTGCCCTTGGGGGAGACGGTCTCCAGGCGGACATTGAAGCGCCAGAGATTGGCGATGTGGCGCAGCACCAAGGTGGTGTCGTCATTGAGCGGACGGCGCTCATGTTCGGAATGGCGCAGGGTGAGGCTGCGGTCACCGTGGACATTGACATCCCAGACTTGGATGTTGGGTTCACGGGTGCCGAGGTTGTATTGGGCGGCGAGATGTTCGCGCAAATCGCGGTAGCCCGCATCGTCGTGAATAGCGGTGACTACGAGCTTGTCGTTGTGGTCGTCATCGAGCACCGCGAAAAGACGGAAGTCGCGGATCAACTTGGGCGAAAGGAACTGGGCGATGAAACTCTCGTCCTTGAAATTTCTCATGGCGAAATCGAGCGTCGCCTGCCAGTCCCTGCCGGCGATGTCTGGGAACCACTCGCGGTCTTCGTCGGTGGGAGATTCGCAGATGCGCCGCAGATCGCGGTACATGGCGAAACCTAGGGCATACGGATTGATCCCGCGATACCAGCGCGCGGTGGCCGGCGGCTGGTAGATCACATTGGTGTGCGATTGCAAGAATTCGAGTATGAACTCGTCCGCCAGCAGTCCTTCGTCATAGAGCTGATTGAGGATGGTGTAGTGCCAGAAGCAAGCCCAGCCTTCGTTCATCACCTGGGTCTGGCGCTGCGGGTAGAAGTACTGCGCGATCTTGCGCACGATGCGCACTATTTCACGCTGCCAGGGCGCGAGCAGAGGGGCATTCTTTTCGAAGAAGTAGAGCAGGTTTTCCTGGGGCTCGGAAGGGAAGCGTTCGGCCTCACGCTCGCTGGGCGCCTCGGCGCGCTGTGGCAGGGTACGCCAGAGCTCATTCACCTGAGACTGCAAATAGGTCTCACGTTCGCGTCGGCGGGTTTCTTCCTGGGCGAGCGAGAGCTTCTGCGGGCGTTTGTAGCGGTCAACTCCGTAGTGCATGAGGGCGTGGCAGGAGTCGAGCAGATCCTCCACCATATCCACGCCGTGGCGCTCTTCGCATTCACTGATGTAGCGCCGGGCATAGAGCAGGTAGTCGATGATGGAACTGGCATCGGTCCAGGTACGGAAGAGGTAATTGCCTTTGAAAAACGAATTGTGACCATATGCGGCATGGGCGATCACCAGGGCCTGCATGGCCATGGTGTTCTCTTCCATGAGGTAGGCGATGCAGGGGTTGGCGTTGATGACGATTTCGTAGGCCAGGCCCATTTGGCCGCGGCGATAGCTCTTCTCGGTGGACAGAAAGTGTTTGCCGAAGGACCAATGGTGATAATTGACCGGCATGCCCACCGAAGCGTAGGCGTCGATCATCTGCTCGGCGGTGATGATCTCCAATTGATTGGGGTAGGTGTCGAGTCGAAAATTACGCGCTACCCGCGCGATCTCCTGGTGATAGCGTTCGATCAGCTCGAAGGTCCAGTCCGAGGGGCAGGGCAACTTCTCCCGCGGTTTGGGTTCCGCTGTAGCGCCAGCAGCAGGGCGGTCTTCGTCGCGCATTGGATTCCCGCTCATTCGGCGAACTTGTACTGCTTCTTGAACAGCTCGCGGAACACCGGGTAGATGTCGGCGGGCTTGGTGATCTTTTGCATGGCGAAATAGCGGTGGACCGCCTTCACCTTGGCGTATTCTTTCCACAGATTCTGCTCGGGGCCGTCAGTGATTTCCACGTAGGCGAAGTACTGCACCAAGGGCATGATCTTCTCCTCGACCCATTCACGGCAGACCGGTGAATCGCTGTCCCAATTATCGCCATCCGAGGCTTGGGCGACGTAGATGTTCCACTCGGTCGTGGGGTAGCGCCGCTCGATCACTTCCTGAGTGAGTTTCAGGGCCGAGGAGACCACGGTCCCCCCCGACTCGCGCGAATGGAAGAACTCCTCTTCATCGACCTCGGCCGCCTGGGTGTGATGCCGAATGAACACCACCTCGATCTTGTCGTAGGCGCGCGTCAGGAAGAGATAGAGCAAAATGAAGAAGCGCTTGGCCATTTCTTTCTTGGCTTCGTCCATGGAACCGGAAACATCCATGACGCAGAGCATCACCGCCTGGTTCGTCGGTTTGGGCTGTCTTACGCGGCTCACATAGCGCAAGTCGATCGGGTCGAGGTAGGGAATCGCCAGGATGCGCGACCGCAGGGCGTGGATTTCCGCCTCAATCAGTTTCAGCTCCTCGCCGTGGTCGGCGTGGTCCTTGCGCAGCCGGTCGCGCTCGGCCTCCAGGAACTTCAGACGCTCGATCTTGGAGCCGGCCAAGGCGATTCGTCGCCCGATGGCGCCGCGCAGCGAACGGATCACATGGAGGTTGGCGGGAGTGCCGTCGACCGTAAAGCCGGCGCGTACGGATTTGAATTCCTGTGACGAGCTGAGATAGGTCTTGACCAGGTTGGGCAGTTCAAGGTCCTCGAAGAAGTAATTGAGGAACTCCTCCTTGGAGATCTCGAAGACGAAATCGTCTTCACCTTCCCCTTCATTGCTCGCCTGGCCTTTGCCGCTGCCGCCGCCGCCCTGCGGTCGGTCGAACTGGTCACCGGGGACGTATTCCTCGTTGCCCGGATGCACGGTCTCCCAAATGCCGCCCCGGCCGTGTCCGAAAGTCGGCTCGGTAACGTCCTTGGTTGGAATGGAGATCTTCTCGCCCGATTCGATGTCCTTGATGCTGCGCCCCTTGATCGCGCGCTGTACCGCGTCTTTCACTTGCGCACGGTAGCGGCGCAAGAAGCGCTCGCGATTCACCGCGCTCTTGTTCTTGCCATTCAGCCGCCGGTCGATAAGCTGTTGCATGGCTCCGGGCCTGGTTCAGGGCCGGCGGCGAGAGGGGCCGCCGGCGTCCAGCGTTCAGGAAGACTTGCGCACTCTAAGGTACCAGTCGCACAAGAGCCGCACCTGCTTGGGCGTGTAGCCCTTGGCCACCATGCGCGAGACGAACTCCTCGTGCTTTTTGGCGTCCTCGGCACTGGCCTTGGCGTTGAAGGAAATCACTGGCAGCAACTCTTCGGTGTTGGAGAACATCTTCTTCTCGATCACCACGCGCAGCTTTTCGTAGGACGTCCACAAGGGGTTCTTGCCGTGATTGGCGGCGCGCGCCCGCAACACGAAATTGACGATCTCGTTGCGGAAGTCCTTGGGATTGGCGATGCCGGCGGGCTTCTCGATCTTCTCCAGTTCGTTGTTCAGGGCGCCGCGGTCGAAGGACTCGCCGGTATCCGGGTCGCGGTATTCCTGGTCCTGGATCCACAGGTCGGCAAAGGTGACATAGCGGTCGAAGATGTTCTGGCCGTACTCGGAATAGGATTCGAGATAGGCAGTCTGGATTTCCTTGCCGATAAACTCGACATAACGCGGCGCGAGGTATTCCTTGATGAAGGTGATGTACTTCTGCTCCACTTCGGGCGGAAACTGCTCGCGCTCCACCTGCTGCTCGATGACGTACAGCAAGTGCACGGGGTTGGCGGCAACCTCGGTGGTGTCGAAGTTGAATACGCGCGAGAGGATCTTGAACGCCCAGCGCGTGGAAATACCGGTCATGCCCTCGTCCACCCCGGCGTAGTCGCGATACTCCTGGATCGACTTGGCCTTGGGGTCGGTGTCCTTGAGGTTTTCGCCGTCGTACACCTGCATCTTGGAATAGACGCTGGAGTTCTCCGGTTCCTTGAGGCGCGTCAGCACCGAATACTGGGCCATCATCTTCAGGGTGCCCGGAGCACAGGGCGCCTGCCAGAGCGAGGAGTTGCGCACCAGCTTCTCATAGATCTTCACCTCCTCGGACACGCGCAGGCAGTAGGGTACCTTGACGATGAAAATGCGGTCGAGGAAGGCTTCGTTGTTCTTGTTGTTCTTGAACATCTTCCACTCCGATTCGTTGGAGTGGGCGAGGATGATGCCATCGAATGGTATCGCCCCGAAGCCTTCTGTGCCCTTGAAGTTGCCCTCCTGGGTGGCGGTGAGCAAGGGGTGCAGTACCTTGATTGGGGCTTTGAACATCTCTACGAATTCCATCAACCCCTGGTTGGCGTGGCACAGTGCCCCGGAGAAGCTGTAGGCGTCGGGGTCGGCTTGGGCGTACTGTTCCAGCTTGCGGATATCGACCTTGCCGACCAGGGCCGATATGTCCTGGTTGTTTTCGTCGCCGGGCTCGGTCTTGGTGATGCCGATCTGCTGCAATACCGAGGGATGGCGCTTGACCACGCGGAACTGGCGGATGTCGCCATTGAACTCCGCCAGGCGTTTCACCGCCCACGGCGACATGATCTTGTTGAGGTAGCGCCGCGGGATGCCATAGTCGTCTTCAAGAATGGCGCCGTCCTCGTCGGCATTGAAGAGCCCCAGAGGCGATTCGTTCACCGGCGAACCCTTGAGGGAGTAGAAGGGGACCTTTTCCATCAAGGCCTTGAGTTGCTCGGCGATGGAGGACTTGCCGCCGCCCACCGGTCCCAGCAAATAGAGGATTTGCTTCTTCTCCTCGAGCCCCTGCGCCGCGTGCCGAAAATAGGCGACGACTTGCTCGATCACCTCTTCCATGCCGTAGAACTCGCGGAAGGCAGGGTAGATCCGAATCATCTTGTTCTGAAACATCCGCGAGAGCCGGGAGTCGTGCCTCGTATCCACCATTTGCGGCTCGCCGATGGCGATGAGCATGCGCTCGGCCGCGGTGGCGTAGCCGCCCCGGTCATTGCGACAGATCTCCAGGTATTCCTGGAGCGAACATTCCTCTTCGCGCGTCTTCTCGTAGCGCTGGGTGAAATTGGCAAAGACGTCCATGTTTCCTCCTTGGGCTACGGCTGCCGGGCGGGCGCAGCCTTACCGCGTTGGGCAGTGGCGGGACGCCTGCGGTTCCCCGTCCGGCGATTCGCTCCACAACATGAATATCGGCCTCACCACCGCGAGCCTAAAGGCGAAATAGTGGCCAAAAAAGGTCTCTATCGCGCGGACGGTGCGGTCGGCGGCAAACCGCCTTGGGCCGTTCTACCGGGTGGCATCGCAAGTCGCCCCGGGCTCGAGCCTTCCGCCCAGGATCGAAACGATCCGTCTGGCGATCTCTTCGGGTTGGCGCAACTCGCCGCCGGCGTGCAGAGCAAGGAAGCGCTGCACCAGCGGGAAGCGACTCGCGGGCGTGCCGCGCAGTGTCGCCTGCATGCCGGTGTCCATCACGCCGGGGTTGATGTTCACGCACTGCACCGGATTGGGGCGATCGGCCTCTTCGCTGGCCGCGGTCCGGATGAAGTGCTCGGTTCCCGCCTTGGCCGCGCAATAGAGCGCCCAGCCGGGTATCGGCCGCGTTGCCGCGCCCGAGGAGATGTTGGCCAGGACGCGGCGCCCCCCCGTGGGGGAAAAGTGGCGAATGAAACTGGCCATGAAACGGACGCCGGAGGTGAAATTGAGATTGAGCGCCGCGACCAGCGCTGCATCGTCGATGCCGGCCACTGGTCCGACGGGGTCGATCTGCGCCGCGTTGTTGATGGCGACCACCTCGGTCCATTCTTGGGCGGCGCACGCCGCCATTTCGTTATCAAATCCGGGAGGGGAGCCCTCGGGTTCGCACAGGTTGAGGTGGCGATGGTTCGGCCCCTGGCCACTGCGCGACCATTCCACGACCTGCCAGCCGGCGCCGCCATAGGCCTGGGTGAGCGCCAGACCGAGGCCGCGCGAGCCCCCGGTCAACAGCAGCAGGCGGCGGGACGCTCCGGCTACGTTCATATCGTGCCTCGCTTTCGGCGCCCGCCCTCAGGCGGGCAGCGCAATGGTCCCCTCGGTACTGAACTGGTAGTCGCGAAAGACATGCTCGGCGGTGAGCAGTTGGTACCGACCGTCGGGCTGCCTGCGCGAGGTGTCCTTGAGCCGGTAGGTGTAATGCCCGCAGGTCCAGCAGTCGAAATTGCGCATGTGGGTACACAGACAGGTTTTGTCTTTGACCGAAACCTTCTTGGCCTCCGGGTGCGCCGCTACTTCGCGATTGTAGGCGTCGATATAGGCGCAGTGTCCCTTGCCATCGAGCAAGTAGCCGTAAGCTTCGCAATTGGGTCGATTGCCGGCGCCGATTGCCGGGCTGTTCTTCAGCATGCGCATCGGATAGCCGGTGGGGGAGAGGGTGTTGACCTCGATATCGTCCTCCGCGGCGCGGAAATACTCCTGCTTCACTTTGGTGGGCAGGCCACACTCCTCGGTGACGGTGAAGCGAGTCGCCACCTGGACCGCCGCGCAGCCCATGGCCAGAAAACCGGCGGCGTCGCTGCCAGTAAAGATGCCGCCCGCCGGAATTAAAGGGATGCTGAGTTGTTGTTCCTTCAGAAACGCCAGAACCTCCAGGGTGATGCTGGTGAGGTCGTATTGCTTCCAGTCCATGCCAAAGCCCAAATGTCCGCCGGCCAATGGGCCTTCGACCACGATGAAATCGGGCAGACGGTCGAGGCGGGCGCTCTTCTTGAGGAACAGTTGCAAGGCGCGCAGCGACGAAACGATAATGCCCAGCTTGGCATCGCGAAAACGCGGATGGTCTTCCATGAGCGCGAACGAGCCCAAATGCAGTCCGGCGGATAGCGTAATCCCGTCGATACCCTCATCCAGCGCCGTGCGCAGGCGCACACGCAGAGTTTCGCGGGGCGCATTCATGGAGAGTTTTTCCATGCAATTGATGAAGATGAGCCCCTCTCCGCGCTTTGCTTCCATGGTTCGGCTGACGTGCAGTCGTTGCGCCTGCGCCAGGTGCTCGAGGTTGAATTGCACGATCGACTTGTCGGTATTGCCGATGTTCTGCCGATAGAGCTTCAACTTCTCGCGCACGAAATGGGTGTCGTAGCGCCGGTCGGTAACAGTCTTGATCATCGCATCGGAGATGTGCCCGATGCCTCCTAGGCGAGCGCCTTCGAGCGCCAGCGCCGCAGTCGAGATATCGACCCCCATGCCGCCGATGATCAGCGGAACCAGCTCATGCTGCCCCAGACGCAGGCGGTAATCATCCACTCGTTTCATTGAATTCCTTGGTCATCGAACGGCGGATTTCCCCCCACCATTCCCCGAATGTTTATAGCAAAGTTGCGCACAAGGCGCAAAGAAATGCGCGTTGAAGCCAATGCTGAAAGCGCGGTCAAAGCGTCTTGATGGCCCTGATGTTCGCCCTACGATCGGACCGTCGGGCGAGGTTCGGCGCGCCAAGTGACCATTGACCTGGATCAAGAGCTATAATTCAACACCCACCAAGCTGAAAGGGCTTGCCGCCCGCCGCCCGAAGCCTTCATGACGGCCTCCAATTCCGCGCCCCCGCTTCCCGCCTCGGCCCCGAACCGCACGCGCCCCCTCCCGCGGAGAGGGGGGCGGGGGGGCACGTCCGAGCCCCCCCCTCCGCCGGAAGCGGGGTATGGGGAAGGTACACCAGCAACCTCCACGAGTGTGGTGGCGGCCTGCTTTCATTGTGCTCAGTCGGTTCCAGTTCAGTCGCGTTTTCGCGCACGGCTCGGGGGAATCCCTCGGGACTTTTGCTGCGCCGGTTGCGAGGCCATTGCCAGCATGATTCATGAATCGGGGCTCGAGCGCTTTTACGTCCAGCGGCAGCGCCCGGCGGCCAAGGCCACTCCGGCCGCCGCCGAGGATTGGTCGATCTACGATCGCCCGGCGTTGCGGCAAGGCTGGGTGCGGCGCGACGAGGATGGTGGCGGCGAAGCCGTGCTCGCCCTGGAGGGTATGGTTTGCGGCGCCTGCGCCTGGCTCAATGAGCAGCATCTGCAGCGACTGCCCGGAGTGATCGAGGTCCAGGTCAACTTCGCGGCGCAGCGACTGCGAGTGCGCTGGCGGGAGCCGAACTTCCAAGTCTCGCAGGTCTTCGCCGCGGTGGCGGCCCTGGGCTACCACGCGGTGCCTTTCGATGCCGAAGCCCTGGAGCTCAGGCAGCGCGCGGCCCGGCGCGCCCTACTCTGGCGCCTCGGAGTGGCCGGTTTTGGCATGATGCAAGTGATGATGTACGCGTTCCCCGCCTACCTCACCGGCGATAGCCTCGGTTCCGATGCCAGCGCGTTGCTGCGCTGGGCCAGTCTGGTGTTGAGCCTGCCGGTGCTGCTCTTTTCCGCGTCGCCTTTCTTCTCCGGTGCCTGGCGCGATCTTGCCCATCGCCGCGTGGGCATGGATGTGCCGGTGACGCTGGCGCTCCTGATCGCTTTTGTGGCCAGCGCCCATGCCACCATCGGTGGCCAGGGCGAGGTCTATTTCGATGCCCTGACCATGTTCGTGTTCTTGCTGCTGGGCAGCCGCTATTTTGAGCTGCGCGCCCGCCAGCAGGCCATTGCCGGTTTACATTTGGCGGCGCGGCCGCTGCCCGCGATGTGCATCAAGCTCACCGGCGTCGCTGGGGCGGTCCGGAGCGAACGCGTCGCGGTCGCCGAACTGGCCGTGGGGGACCTGGTGCTGGTAGCCGCTGGCGAGGTGATTCCCGCCGACGGCCAAATTGTAGGCGGCGACACCCGGGTTGAGGAAGCGCAGCTTACGGGTGAGTTCTGGCCCGTCACCAAAGGCCCCGGAGCGGCGGTTTACGCTGGGTCGCTGAATCGCCAGGGGCCAATCACCGTGCGCCTCGCCGCGGTTGGCTCCAATACGCGCCTCTGGGCCATCGGCCACTTGGTCGATCGCGCGCTGGCGGCGCGGCCTCGGTTGGCGCTACTCGCCGATCGCGTCGCGGGGCGGTTTGTCTTGGTGCAAATGGGGCTGGCCGCTCTGGTTGGCATGTTCTGGTTATACGTCGACCCGGCGCGTGCCTTGGTGATCGTTGTGGCGGTACTGGTGGTGAGCTGCCCCTGTGCGCTGTCGCTGGCTGCGCCCATGGCTCTGGCAGTGGCCAACGGGGCGCTGGCGCGGCTTGGGCTGCTGATCACCAGCGCACAAGCCATGGAGACGCTCGCCCGCGCCACCGATGTGGTATTCGACAAGACCGGCACCCTCACGACTGGCCGTCCGGTGATTCGGCAACTGCTGGTTCTGGGGGAGTTGCCACCAGCGCTGCTGCGCACGATTGCCGCCAGCCTGGAGCTGGCCAGTCGCCACCCCCTGGCCGAGGCGTTCCGGAAGAATGATGTCACCGCTGCGGGGGCAGCCGAAGAGGTGGCCGGCTGCGGTGTCGCTGGCGAGTTCGAAGGGGTGGTTTATCGCTTGGGCCGAGCTGAGTGGGTTGCGGAGTTGGTCGGGAAGCCGATTCCCCCATCGCTGCGCACGCCAGCGACCACCGCCAACCTGGTTGCCCTGGGCTGCGCCAAGGCTTGGCTCGCCGGGTTTATTCTGGATGATGCGCCGCGCGCCCAGGCGGCCGAGACCGTGGCATCCCTGCAGGGCGCCGGTCTCAAACTGCACCTGCTGTCGGGCGATCGGCCCGAGGCCGTATCGGCCTGGGCCGAAGGGCTTGGGATGGCGACGGCGCGAGGCGGTGCCAGTCCGGAAGACAAGCAGGCGTTCGTCGAGGGTCTACAGAGGCGCGGGGCGATTGTCGTGATGGTGGGCGATGGTGTCAATGACACCCCGGGATTCGCCCAAGCACAAGCGGCGGTCGCTCTGGGCTCGGGATCGGCGCTGGCGCGAGCGCGGGCGGACATGGTCCTCCTGGGCGAGAGCCTGCTGCCTTTGGCCCGAGGTGTCGCCGCGGCGCGGCGTTGCCTCGGAGTCCTGCGCCAGAATTTGGTCTGGGGGTTTGCCTACAATGTTCTGATGATTCCTCTTGCCGCGGCCGGCTGGGTCAATCCCTGGATCGCCGCCGGCGGCATGGCGCTTTCCTCGATGATCGTGGTACTCAATGCCGGGCGCCTGGCGCGGGACGACGTAGCATGGAAATCCTCTACCTCCTGATTCCGCTCTCCGTGGTGCTGGCGCTATTGATCGCGGTGGCCCTCTGGTGGGCGGTGCGGCGCGATCAGTTCGACGATCTCGATGCTGCTGGCGCGCGCATCCTGCTCGATGATGACCGGCCTCAAGCAGGAGTGAGACCGCAAGATCACAGCTCCAGCAAGAGCGCTGCGCGGTAGGGCGAGAATTGATTTGGATCAAGAGTGTGACGCCCGCCCTCGACTACCATCGTCGCGGTAGCCTAAGCGGCGGGAAATCTTCCTTGGGAGCGAAAAAATGAAAGCAGCGGCCACCTTCAACTACCGGGTCGTGCGCCAGTTCACGATTATGACCATCGTCTGGGGCATCGTCGGGATGGGGGTGGGCGTACTCATCGCCGCGCAGCTCTTGTGGCCGGAGCTCAATTTCGACACGCCTTGGTTCAGCTATGGCCGCTTGCGGCCGCTGCACACCAACGCAGTCATCTTCGCCTTCGGCGGTTCGGCGCTGTTCGCGACCTCCTACTACTGCGTCCAGCGCACCTGCCAGGTGCGGCTTTTTGCCGACCGCTTGGCGGCGTTCACTTTCTGGGGCTGGCAGCTGGTCATCGTCCTGGCGGCGGTCACATTGCCCATGGGTTACACCACCGGCAAGGAATACGCCGAACTGGAATGGCCCATCGATATCCTCATCACCTTGGTCTGGGTGGCCTACGCGGTGGTGTTCTTCGGCACTATCGCCAAGCGCAAGACGCCGCATATCTACGTCGCCAACTGGTTCTTCGGTGGCTTCATCCTCGCCGTGGCGCTCTTGCACATCGTCAACAGTTGCGAAATTCCGGTGGAGCTCTTCAAGTCCTATTCCTGCTATCCGGGGGTCCAGGATGCAATGGTGCAATGGTGGTATGGGCATAATGCCGTAGGCTTTTTCCTCACCGCCGGCTTCCTTGGCATGATGTACTACTTCGTGCCTAAGCAAGCGGGCCGGCCGGTCTATTCTTATCGGCTTTCGGTGGTGCACTTCTGGGCGCTAATCTTCACCTACATGTGGGCCGGCCCGCATCATCTGCACTACACCGCCTTGCCGGACTGGACGCAGTCGCTGGGCATGGTCTTTTCGCTCATTCTGCTCGCCCCGTCCTGGGGAGGGATGATCAACGGCGTGATGACCCTGTCCGGCGCCTGGGAGAAGCTGCGCGACGATCCCATCCTCAAGTTCCTGATCACCTCCCTGTCGTTCTATGGCATGTCCACCTTCGAAGGCCCGATGATGGCGATCAAGACCGTCAATGCTTTGTCGCATTACACCGACTGGACCGTGGGGCACGTACACAGTGGTGCCCTGGGCTGGGTCGCGATGATTTCCATCGGCTCGATGTACTACCTGGTGCCGCGCATGTTCGGCAAGACCGAGATGTACAGCACCGGCCTGATCAACCTGCATTTTTGGGTGGCGACCATCGGCGTGGTGCTCTATATCGCGGCGATGTGGATCGCCGGCGTGATGCAAGGCCTGATGTGGCGAGCGCTCAACGAGGACGGCACGCTTACCTATACCTTCGTGGAAAGTGTCAAGGCTACCTACCCCTTCTACGCCATACGCTTGACCGGCGGCGCGATGTTTTTCTGCGGCATGCTGATCATGGCCTACAACACCATCAAGACCGTCGCTGGACAGCGCGCCTATGACGCACCGATTCCGACCGCGGTCGCGGCGCACTGAGGAAGAAAGCGATGAAAATCACCCATGACCTGATCGAGCGCAACCTCACCTGGATGGTGGTTCTGATCGTGTTGGTGGTCAGTGTCGGCGGATTGGTGGAAATCGTGCCGCTGTACTTTCAGCACTCGACCACGCAGCCGGTGCCGGGCCTCAAGCCCTATTCCCCTTTGCAACTGGCCGGGCGTGACATCTATCTGCGCGAAGGATGCTACAACTGCCATTCGCAGATGATTCGTCCTTTTCGCGCCGAGACCGAGCGCTACGGGCACTACTCGGTGGCGGGCGAGTTCGTCTATGACCATCCTTTCCAATGGGGCAGCAAGCGCACCGGCCCGGATCTGCACCGAGTGGGTGGGCGCTACTCGGACGAGTGGCACCGAGATCATTTGCACAACCCTCGCGATGTGGTGCCGGAGTCGAACATGCCAGCCTACCCCTGGCTCGCCCAGGCCGGGTTGTCCGTCAGCGGTATCGAAGCGCGCATGAAGGCGCTACGGCGCATCGGCGTGCCCTATGACGATGAGGACATCGCCAAGGTCAAGGACGAACTGGCGGGGCGCACCGAACAGGACGCCCTGATCGCCTACTTACAGAATCTTGGCACCACCATCAAGTCAAAACGGTGAATCACATGGACTACGCCACTTTCGCCAGCACCCTGACCGTGCTGGCGTTCCTCACCTTTCTCGGCATCGTAATCTGGGCCTTCAGCCGTAAGCGGAGCGACGACTTCGCCGCCGCGGCTCGACTGCCTTTTGTCCTACCCGAAGAGCAGGTATCGCGCGAAGTCTCGGGGGGGGGTGGATCATGAGCGATTTTGTTAGCAGCTTCTGGGGCTTGGCCATTCTGGTGGTCTCGGTGGTTTCGGTGATCGCCTGCGCCGTGCTGCTGAAATCTCAGAGTGTGGTGCGCAAGGCAGAAGGATTGGTGGAGACCACCGGACACCTGTGGGACGAGGACCTCAGCGAATACAACAACCCCTTGCCGCGATGGTGGGCCTCGATGTTCTATATCACGATCGTGTTTGGGCTCGCCTATCTGGTCCTTTATCCGGGAACGGGCCTGTTCGGCGGCGTTTTTGGCTGGACTCAGACCGGCGAATACGAGCGTGAACGGGCCGCGGCGGAAGCTGTGTATGGTCCGCTCTATGACCGCTACCTCAAGCAGGATCTTCCCACCGTGGCCGCCGACGCTCAGGCGCGGGGCATGGGTTTGCGCATCTTCCTCAACAACTGTGCCCAATGCCACGGGTCGGACGCTGGCGGGGCCAAGGGCTTCCCCAACCTGCGCGACGCCGACTGGCTGTACGGAGGCGAACCCGAGCAGATCAAGACCAGCATCACCGACGGTCGCGACGGAGTGATGCCGCCGCTGGGGCCGGCCCTGGGTGAGGAGGGCGTCAAGAATGTGGTGCAGTTCGTGCGTTCGCTCTCGGGCCAAAAGCACGACGCCAAAGCCGCTGCGGCGGGCAAGGAGATTTTCGCTACGTTTTGTGCCGCTTGTCACGGGCCGGATGGTGCAGGCATGCAAGCGTTGGGCGCACCCAAGCTCACCGACCAGATATGGCTTTTTGGCGGTAGCGAGCAGGCTATTGCCGAAACCATCATGAAGGGGCGTGGTGGCAATGCTCTGGTGCCCGGGCAGACGCGCATGCCGGCGCACAAGGGTCTGTTGAGCGAGGGCAAGATTCACCTGGTCGCGGCTTACGTCTGGGGTCTATCGCAAGACCCGACCGGGGGGGTGCCCAAGGCACAATGATTGAGCAGACGAAGTCCAATTCCCCGCCGCGCGGCGAAGCGGCAAGCGGGCTTGTCAGACCTCGCCGGGTGGTCCCAGTGGTGCCGGCGGCCGAGCAGGGTGACGAAGTCGATCTCTACGAGGTGCGCAAAAAGATCCATCCGCGTGCCGTCACCGGCTGGTTCGCCAATTGGCGTTGGGTGCTGGTACTCTTCACCCAGCTTCTTTTCTACGGGCTGCCGTGGTGGAGCATGCATGGTCGGCAGGCCGTGCTCTTCGAGTTGGAAGCGCGCAAGTTCTATCTCTTCGGTTGGGTGTTTTGGCCCCAGGACGTAGTCTTTCTGGCGGTCCTGCTGGTGCTGGCGGCCCTGGCATTGTTTCTGTTCACCGCTGTGGCGGGGCGGTTGTTTTGCGGTTATGCCTGCCCGCAGACGGTGTACACGGAAATTTTTATGTGGATCGAGAGTCGCATCGAAGGTGATCGCCCGGCCCGCATGAGGCTCGACCGCGAGCCCTGGGGTCCTCGCAAGCTGGCGATCAAGGTGGCCAAACATCTCGTGTGGGCAAGTATCGCCTTCTGGACCGGCTTCACCTTCGTCGGCTACTTCACGCCGATCAGCGCGCTCGGGCAGTCGGTACTGAGTCTGTCGCTTGGGCCCTGGGAGACGTTTTGGATCTTGTTCTACGGCTTCGCCACTTACGGCAATGCCGGCTGGCTGCGCGAACAGGTGTGTATCTACATGTGCCCTTATGCGCGGTTTCAAAGCGTGATGTTTGACCGCGACACGCTGATCATCACCTATGATGAACAGCGCGGTGATCCGCGCGGGCGTCGTGGCAAGAAGACCGACCCGCGTGCCGCCGGGCTGGGCGATTGCATTGATTGCAAGATCTGCGTGCAAGTCTGTCCCACCGGCATCGACATCCGCGATGGCCTGCAATACCAATGCATCGGCTGCGCGGCCTGCATCGACGCCTGCGACCAGGTGATGGACAAAATGGCCTACCCGCGCGGCCTGATCCGCTATGCCACCGAGAATGCCCTGGCCGAGGGCCTCGACCGGGGAGGCATCTGGCGCCGGGTGCCACGGCCGCGGGTGCTGGTGTACGCGGCGCTGGTGCTGTTTGTCGCCATCGGGTTGGTCGCCGGGCTCGCGCTGCGCAATCCGCTCAAGGTCGATATCATTCGCGACCGTGGCGCGCTGGCCCGGGAAGTGGCGCCGGGCCTGATCGAGAATGTCTATCGCCTGCAGGTCACGAACACCGAGGAAGAAGGGCGTCGCTACCGCATTGGCGCCAGCGGCCTGCCGGGCATCAAGGTGATCGGCGTGGAGCAGCCGATCGAGGTCGCCGCCGCCAGCACGGTGGCGGTACCGCTGCGTTTGCAAGTGGCGCAAGAGATGGGCAAACCAGGCTCCAACCCGATTCTCTTTCATATCGAGAGCGTCGACGGTGGCGGACGCGGCGCCGCCGAAAAATCCGTGTTCATCTTGCCGCGCTCATGAATACCGCCATTCCTCCACCCCCCCCCTGGTATCGCCAACGCGCGCCTTGGTTCCTGATGGCCGGTCCGGCGGTGGTGATCGTGGCGGGCGCCGTCACCTTCTGGCTCGCCCTGGCCCATCCCGATGGGTTGGTCGCCGACGACTATTACAAGCGCGGACTGCTGGTCGAGCGGCGACTCGAGCGTGACGCTGCGGCGGCCAGGCTCGGACTCAGGGCCGTTGTGGCATGGGATCGCGGGGAGCGAACGCTGCGGGTGGAATTCCAAGGTCTTCCCGAACTGACTGCGCCACCAATTCTGCAATTGCGCCACGCGGCTCGCCCCGAGTTCGATCGGCGGGTGAGTCTTTCGCCGAGCGCACCCGGCATCTACGAGGTGCCCTTGCCCGAGCTGGCCCGAGGGCGCTGGGGCGTCATACTTGAAACTGAAGCCTGGCGGCTTGAAGGGGCCTGGTTGGTACCACAGCAAACTACACTCGAATTGCGAGCAGGCTCATGAAGATCGAAACCGGTAGGGGCATTTCGACGCCGCGGCGTGGTGTGGTGCAGGGCCTCGCGCGCCTGCTCTGGCCTGCGTTCTTGGTGGCGGCGGTGGCCGAAGCGATCTTCTTCGCGATCTTTGACCCCTTCGATCTGCATTTTCTCGGCGCGCCCTTGGAGTTTTCGCGCCTGGCCATCTACACCATGGGATTCTTCGGCTTCTGGGGCATGGGCTTTGCCTCGGCCGCGCTGGCGGCATTTCTCAATGGCCGCCTGGGTGAAGGCGAGTAGCCTTGCGCGCCGGGCCGCGATGGAAAACTTATCGTCTTTGCGGCCCCTGGGGCTCGCCAAGTGAACGGGGTTGTGGCGGATTGACGCGCAAATCCTCAAACCGGCCGGTTGACCATGCGTCTCAAGGCGTCAAGGTCCAGCAGTCGCACCGAACGCTGCTGAACCTCCACCAGACCTTCGTCGTGAAAGCGCGAAAACAGCCGACTCACGGTTTCGAGCTTGAGCCCGAGGAAGCTGCCAATCTCCTCGCGGGTCATGCGCAGGTTGAATTCGCTCGCCGAATAGCCGCGCCGATGATAGCGCTGCGATAGATTGAGCAGGAACACCGCCAGACGCTCTTCCGCCCGCATGCTGCCCAAGAGCAGCATGACGCCGTGCTCGCGCACGATTTCACGGCTCATTACGCGGTGCAGGTGTTGCTGCAAGGAGGGAACCACGCGCGCCAGTTCTTCGAGTTTGGCGAAGGGCAGGAGGCATACTTCGGTGTCTTCCAGAGCGGTACATTCGCAGGTATGGTTGCCGGTGCCGATACCGTCGAGGCCAATGATGTCGCCAACCATATGAAAGCCGCTGACCTGCTCATGCCCGTCGGCGGCAAGGATCGCGGTCTTGGCGGAGCCGAAGCGCAGCGCAAAGATGCCGACGAAAGGATCGCGGGTCTGGTAGAGGGTCTCGCCCTTCTTCAGTCGCCTTCGAGCGGTGATCAAGCGTTCGAGGGCGAGTATTTCGTCGGATTCGAGGCCGCCGGGCAGGCACAACTCCTGCATGCTGCACGAGGAACAAGCAGTTTTCAATTGATGCAGTTGAAAACCGCGCGGTGGCGCGTCCGTCGGCCTCGTGCAGGCCAGAGAGGCCGACTTGCCGGGCGCCTTCACTCGATTAGGCATGACCAGTGGGTGGTGGATGGGCAGGAGTTGGGGGCCGCGCACCGCGGGGCGGGTCGAGGGCTCTTGCGGTCGCACCGCGAGCAGTCGTCGACATCGCTTAGTGTAACAGTCGTGGTGGCAGTTTCGCCAACCGCGGAGCTGAACCGGGGCAGGCAATGATGCCCTGGGCGACTTACCTCAGTGTGTTCTTATTGGCCTTGCTGGGCGGCCTGCATTGCGCGGCGATGTGCGGCGGGGTGATTTCCGCCATCGCCTTGAACAAGACCATTCCTGCCTCAGGGCCACGGCGAATGTTCATCTTGGGAGCCTATCACTTGGGCCGGGTCTTCAGCTACGGAGTACTCGGGCTCGCGGCCGGCGCCGCCAGCGGCGCGGCGTTGCCCTGGCGCGAACTGCGCGCCTTGCAACTGGGACTCTACGCCCTCGCAGGCGGACTGTTGCTCTGGCTGGGTTGGCGCCTGTGGCAGGGCGAGAGCGCTTTGCCAAGGGTCGAGCGCTTCGCCGCGTTGGTGCTCGCGCCCGTACGCCGAGCCTTCGCGCCACTGCTTGCCAGGTCGCAGTGGTGGGCGCGGTTTGCCCTGGGAGCAATCTGGGGACTCACGCCCTGTGGCATGGTCTATGGTGCTTTGACGCTTGCGCTTCTGGCCGGTGGGGCACTGGCCGGTGGGTTGATGATGCTGGCGTTTGGCTTGGGCACGGTGCCCAATCTCTTGCTTGCCGATCGGCTCGTCGCCAACGCGGGAGGGGGGGCCAATCTGCGGTTGCGGCGCGGCGGCGCGCTGCTCGTCATGGCCTTTGGATTGTGGGCGCTCTATCGCGTTGCCTGGATGCCGGAGGGAATCGGCGGTGCGCCATTTTGTGCGCTGCCCTGAACGCACTTCGAGGAGGTACAATGCACGCTTTTTTGCCGCCCCCATGTGGTTCAGAAATCTACTCATCTATCGCATCAAGGACTGGCCCAGGCAGAGCCTGGCCAAAGTTGAGGAGCAACTTGCGCGCAAGGTCTTGCAGGCCTGCGGCAAGCTTGATCTGGTAAGTCGTGGCTGGGTGCCGCCGGGCGCCGATGAAGGCCCGTTGGCGCAGGCGCTCCAGGGCCGCTGGATGCTGGCCCTGGGGATGGAGCAGAAACTCCTGCCGGCCACTGTGATCAATCAGCAATTGCGCGATCGCGCCAAGGAAATCGCCCAGAAGCAGGGCTATGCACCGGGGCGCAAGCAGTTGCGCGAAATGCGCGAACAACTCGTCGATGAACTGGCGCCGCGCGCCTTGGCCAAACGCAGTCGCACCTATCTGATAATCGACCCGAGCGCGAGGTGGCTTCTGGTCGATGCCGCAAGTGCTACGCGCGGCGATGAAGTGGTCGAGGCGCTCGGCAACAGCGTGGAAAATCTGGCGCTGGCGCCGCTCCGCACGATCCGCTCACCGCTCTCCGCCATGACTGAGTGGCTGGCGGCTGGCGAGGCGCCCGACGGGTTCAGCATCGACCGGGAAGCGGAGTTGCGTGCGCCCGGCGCGGAGAAGTCCACCATCCGCTATTTGCGCCACGCCCTTGAAGGCGAGGAGCTTTCTGCTCATCTGGCGGCGGGCATGCAGGTATCACGTCTGGCTTTGACCTGGCGTGAACACGTCTCCTTCGTGCTCGACGAGGATTTGCGCCTGAAGCGCTTGATCTTTGCCGATCGCCTGAAGGAGGAGGCAAGCAAGCAGGGCCAGCAAGCTGAGGAACAGTTCGAGGCGGATTTCGCCATTCTTGCGGGTGAGTTGTTTGGCCTCTTGCCTGATCTGGTGCGCGCCTTGGGCGGCGAGTAGAACGCTATAATCAGCCGCCAATCATGCTGCCGGCATCGAAAGCACACAGGCTTACCTTTTGTCCACACTGACCGCCATTCTCCTGGCCTGCTTTTGCGGCGGACTGCTCAGCGTTGCCGCCGCGGCGGCCACCCTGGTACTGCGCACGCTGAGCATTTCGCGCCTGATCGCCTTTGCGGTGGGCACGTTGCTGGGCGCGGTTTTCCTGGAGGTGCTGCCGCGCGCGCTGGAGACCGGGCAGTCCACGGAGAGGACGCTGGCGTTCGTGCTGTTGGGGATCTTGCTCTTCTTTCTGCTTGAGAAATTGGTGCTTTGGCGCCACTCCCATCCCGATGACGGGGAAGAGATCGCCCAACACGCCGAGCATCAGCACGATCACGGCCGGTCCGGGCTGATGATTCTGGTTGGCGACACCTTCCACAATTTCTGCGACGGCATCTTGATTGCCGCGGCCTTTATGAGCGATTTCCAACTCGGTGTGGTCACCGCCGTGGCGATCATCGCGCATGAGATTCCGCAGGAGGTCGGGGATTTCCTGGTGCTGCTCAATTCGGGCTACAGCCGGCTGCGCGCCTTGCTGTTCAATCTTGGTACCAGCGCGGCGACGCTCGTGGGAGGGCTCCTGGGCTACTTCATGCTCGCCGCGGTCCAGTCCTGGGTGCCGGAAATCCTGGCGCTGGCGGCGGCAAGCATGCTCTACGTCGCGGTGGCCGACCTCATTCCGGGCCTCCACCGACGTGCCGGGCCGGCGGCAACCCTGCAGCAGGTCCTGCTGATCACCGGCGGAATCGGCATGATCGCTTTGGTCGACTACGCCCTGGCGCACTGAACCCAAGTGCGAACGCGCCGCGATTGTACGGCCGCGGGCGAACGATTACACTACGATAAACATACCACGCACCCGCAACCCGCTGCGGTCATGACCAAACACAACACGCAAGACCCGAATTGGCAGGAGCTCGGCAAGGCCTGGCAGGATCTCGGTCAGCGGTGGCTGCATTTCTGGCTGCCCGGCCCTTCGGCTGTGCCGGCCTCGGCGCAGGTCCCAATACCGGAAAAGAACCTCGGCAACGGAGTGCAAATGCTGCCCGGCATGCTGCCGACCTGGTCGGGCATGGGGCCGCCCGCCGGCATCGAAATCGCGGCTTGGCAGGAGCTATGCGCAAGGTATCAGCAACGCTTGACCGAACTCTGGCAGAGCGTGGCCCAGCAGCAGACGGGTGAAGCCGGTGCGGCGGTGGCGCAAGCGGAGGACGGCGACCGGCGCTTTCACGGATCGGAATGGCGCGAGTATCCGTTCTTCGATTTGGTGAAGCAGGCCTACTTGATCAACGCTGAGTTCTGGAACGAAGCCGCCGAGCGCCTTGCGACCGATCCGGACACCAAGCGCAAACTGGCGTTTTTTGTGCGCCAGTATGTCGATGCGGTGGCGCCCAGCAATTTCCTGGCGACCAATCCCGAGGCGCTGCGGCTCGCTTTGGCGAGCGACGGCAAGAGTCTGACCCAGGGGCTCTCCAATCTTGCCGATGATTTGCGCCGTGGCCGCATCGCCATGAGCGACGACAAAGCCTTTTCGGTCGGACGAAACCTCGCCGTCACCCCGGGGGCGGTGGTCTTTCGCAATGATTTGATCGAGATCATTCAGTACACGCCAAGCACCGAAAAGGTTCATGCCCGTCCGCTCCTGATCATCCCACCTTGTATCAACAAGTATTACATCCTCGATTTGCAGGCCGAGAATTCCTTCGTGCGCTACGCGGTATCGCGGGGCTTTTCGGTGTTCCTGGTTTCCTGGCGCAATGTGCCGAAATCCATGGCGCACCTGGGTTTTGAGGACTACCTCGAGTCCGGCATTTTCCCCGCCATCGACGTCACCAAGGCCATCAGTGGCAGCACGACCATCAGCACCTTGGGTTTTTGTGTCGGCGGCGCGCTGCTTTCCTGCGCCCTCGCCGTATTGGCGGTGCGGGGCGACAAGAGTGTCAGCAGCGTCACCCTGCTGACCACCATGCTCGACTATTCCGAGCCTGGCGAAATCGGCGTCTACGTCGACGAGGATTACCTCAAGGTGCGCGAGCCGGCACTACTCTCGGGAGGCCGCGTGGCCGGGTCCGAACTGGCGACGGCTTTCGCCAGCCTGCGCGCGAATGACCTAGTGTGGTCCTTCGTCGTCAACAATTATCTCAAAGGGCGCACCCCGGCCGCTTTCGACCTGCTCTACTGGAACGGCGACAGTGCCAACCTTCCGGGGCCGATGTACGTCTTCTACTTGCGCAATATGTACCTTGAAAACCGCCTGCGCGAACCGGGCGGCATTACCCTTTGCGGTGTCCCCATCGACTTGGCGCGGGTGCGACAGCCGGCCTACGTGCTGGCGACGCGCGAAGACCATATCGTCCCCTGGCGCGCCGCCTACCGCAGCGCCTTGTTGCTGGGTGGGCAACAGCGCTTTGTCCTGGGCGCGTCCGGCCATATCGCGGGGGTAATCAATCCGGCTTCCAAGAACAAGCGCAACTACTGGATTGGCGGCAGCCTGCCGGAAACTCCCGACGCGTGGGAGCAAGCGGCGCGCGAGGTACCTGGGAGCTGGTGGCCGGACTGGGCCGAATGGCTGACCGAACGCAGCGCCCGCCTGGTGGCCGCGCCCAAGCTGTTGGGCAACAAGGCTTATCCACCGATCGAGGCGGCACCAGGCCGCTACGTAATCGAGAAACCAGACTGATTTTTAGGCGGAAGGCGCGCCACGTTCCAGGACGTGCGCGTATTCCGGAATTCGACTAGGTACGAGGAGAAGCGTCATGGCACTGACACCGCAACGCATAGCATTGGTCACCGGTGGTATGGGAGGCTTGGGAGAGGCGATCTGCATCAAGCTCGCGCGTCTCGGAGATACCGTGGTAACCACCTTTTCGCCGAGCAACACCAAGGCGGCCGAGTGGCTGGAGACCATGAACAAGATGGGCTATGGTTTTCGTGCCTACCCCTGCGATGTTGCCGACTACGATGCCGCCGCGGCCTGCGTGGCGAAAATCGTCGCCGAAATCGGACCAATCGATGTGTTGGTCAACAATGCCGGCATCACGCGTGACATGACTTTCAAGAAGATGACCAAATCCGATTGGGACGCGGTGATGAAAACCAACCTCGACAGCGTGTTCAACATGACCAAGCAGGTCTGCGATGGCATGCTCGAACGTGGTTGGGGACGCATCGTCAATATCTCCTCGGTCAACGGACAGAAGGGTGCTTTCGGACAGACCAACTACTCCGCGGCCAAGGCCGGCATGCATGGTTTCACCAAGGCTCTGGCGCTGGAAGTCGCGCGCAAAGGGGTAACTGTCAATACCATTTCCCCGGGGTATATCGGCACCAAGATGGTAATGGCGATTCCCAAGGACGTGCTCGACAGCAAAATCATTCCGCAGATACCCATGGGTCGCCTGGGCAAGCCCGAGGAAGTGGCGGGGCTCGTGGCCTACCTGTCGTCGGACGAGGCAGCGTTTGTCACTGGGGCGAACATCGCCATCAATGGTGGCCAACACATGTTCTAAGAAATGCACTGCGCTGGGGAGTCAGGACGAAAAAAACCCGCGGGTTTGACCCCGCGGGTGAGGCTGTATCATTTAGGAGGAGGGTAATGATACAGAAGGAGGCATACCCGGACCTCTACGGTCCGTCAGAACATTAAGCGGCTTTGCGCGCGGTCGTCGTCTTGGCGGCGGTGGTGGTCGCTTGCGTGGCGGCCTTGACGCTCGCGTCGGCGAAGCTCGCAACCTGCTTGCTGGCCTTGGTCAAGGTGTCGATTGCGGCGGTGGTCGCGGCGACGGTCGACTTGAGCGCGCTTACGGCGGCGTCGGAGCCGGCGGGGGCGTTCTTAGCGGCCTTCTCGACCAGGCTGGCGATGTTCTTGGTGTAAGCGGCCAGACCCTCTTCGACCAGCTTGCTCATTTCGGCGTGGGCTTCCGAGGCGACTTCATAAACACTGCGGGTGTAGCCCATGGCTTTTTCAACTCCGGATTCGGCCAGCTTGGTACGCAGGCTGATGAAATCCTGGAAATCCTTCACTTCGGTCAGAGCCTTGGTGCTCTTGAGGTTGTCTTCGAGCGCCGCTTTGGTGACGTCGAGTTGGAGCTTGAACAGGCGCTCGGTGTTCTCGAGGGCGACCTGCGTGAGACGCAGGGCCTGGTCGGTGGAAGCGGTGTTGAGTTCGGCGAATTGCTCGGTTGCGTTGTACATGCTTGACTCCTTTGGACTTACGTTAAGAAAACCGTACAGCCTTCGGGTTTGGCCTTGCGGCCGCTGTGTCACCGGAATTGCTGCACTGCACAATTCAAAGTATAGGGATGCGCCTGGGCTATGTCAAGAGAATTTTGCTGCACCGCACCAATATTCTTCTCCCACCTCTGGCGAAATTTGAATCTATGATGAATCAGTGAGTTATAATAAACGCTGTCCTTTACGACATTATGACCAAGGGTTCGGCTTGGGGCGACGCAGCGAAACCGCCTCGGGAGAGGTGGGGATTTCGCTATTTCGCAGGTGCACAAGACGGGAGTACCCCCGCAGCAGGCTCGCAAACTCGGGAGTGAGATTACATGGCTGAGCAGGTCCGCATTATCAAGAAGTACCCCAACCGCCGCCTCTACGATACCTCTAGCAGTGGTTACATCACGCTCGCCGATGTGAAGCAGATGGTGCTCAAGCACGTTGAATTCCAAGTCATCGACGCCAAGACCGGCGACGATCTCACCCGTGCGATCCTGCTTCAGATCATTCTAGAAGAAGAGTCGAGCGGCGTGCCGATGTTTTCGAGCGACATGCTGGCGGAGATGATCCGTTTCTACGGCCACGCTCTGCAAGGGATCATGGGCGGGTACATCGAAAAGAACATCAAGTCCTTCGTCGACATCCAGGACAAGCTTCAGGAGCAGGCGCGCCAAGTCTATGGCGAGAAGATGATGCTCACCCCGGATCTGTGGCGGCAGTTCCTGCAAATGCAGACTCCCGCTCTACAGGGGATGATGGGCAAGTACCTGGAGCAGAGCGCCAACGTCTTCCTGGAAATGCAACAGCAGATGCAGAAGCAGGCGCGTGGCATGTTCACCTCTTTTCCCTTCCCAGGTTTTCCCCCGGCCGGTACGCCCGAAGCAGGCGACGCCACCGAGAAGAAGTAGAAGAGAACTGCGGCGCGTCTTCGCCACGATCGGCTTCGAGACGGGCCAGAGGTTTCGCGGCGGGCTGGGCCCTGTGATCAGGCGTAGGCCGGTCGGGTCACCCGCGCTTCCCGGATCGGCAGGTTGACCAGCGCCGCGGCGCCGGCCAGAACGATGTCGGCGTACCACATCCAGTTGTAATCACCCAGATGAACGAAGGCGAGCCCGCCCAGCCAGGCGCCCAGGAAGCCGCCGATTTGATGGGAAAGCAGAGTCAAACCGAAGAGTGTGGCCAGATAGCGCACGCCGAAAAGCTTGCCCACGATCGCGGCGGTGGGCGGAACGGTGGCGAGCCACGTGAAGCCAAGGCCAGCAGCGAACAAATAGAAGGTGGTTTCGGTGCGCGGTGCGAGCAAATAGATCGCCACCAGCATGGCCCGCGACGCGTACATCCAGAAGAGCACGTATTTGCTGCGGTGCCGGGTGACGGCGTGGCCGGCGTACAGGCTGCCGAAAATGTTGGCGAGGCCGATGATCGCCAGCGACCAGCTTGCGACCGCGGGCGGTAAGCCGCACAGATCCACCTCGCCCGGCAGGTGCGTGACCAGAAAGGCGATATGGAATCCGCAAGTGAAAAAGCCGGCGTGGAGACAAAGATAACTGCGATCGTGCAAAGCCTCGCGCATCGCCGACAATACTCCGCGATCACCGGAAACCGGCTCGTGCTCCTTCAAGGGTGGTGTGCGCAGCAGCATGCCGACCAAGGGCAGGGCCGCCAGGGTAATCAACGCCATGGACCACATCGCGCCCATCCAGCCCAAACCCTGTATCAACTTCTGTAAGATCGGCGCAAAGACGAACTGTCCGAAGGAACCGCCGGCATTGATGATGCCCGAAGCGGTTCCGCGCGCGGCAAGGGGCAGGCGGTTGCTCGCGGCTCCGATCAGCACTGAGAAGCTACCGGCGCCGGCACCGATCGCCGAAAACACGCCCAGGGCCATGACCATGCCCACCGTCCCGGTCATGAGAGGTGTCAGCGCGCTGCCAATTGCCAGGATGATCAGCCCGCCCACCAGCACTCGGCCCGGGCCATAACGGTCGGCAACGGCTCCGGCAACCGGTTGCGCCAAGCCCCACATGAATTGCCCGACCGCCAGAGCGAAGCTGATGCTCGCCAGCCCCAGTCCAGTGCTGGTGTTGATCGGCGAAACGAAAAGCCCCAGCGATTGCCGGGCACCCATGGTCATGGCAAGTATGGCCGCGGCGGAAAGGGTGACTACCCAAAGCGCGGGCCGGTCGAGCGAGCGAAACATCATCCCCCCAGAACTAAGCGCGATGGTAGCGTGAAATGACGCCCTTGCGGCAAGGTAAAATGGCAGCCTTCTGCTCCATTCACCGCACCATAGGCAAGGTCCTGGCGGTGGCCAGGGGCGATCCTCCAGGAGAGACGACTTGTCCAGACGCGGCGCACGCGCCCTACCCAAAGTTGGTTTCGTGTCGCTTGGCTGCCCCAAGGCGCTGGTCGATTCCGAACGCATCCTCACCGAGCTGCGCGCCGAAGGCTATTTGATTTCACCCAGCTACGAAGGCGCCGATCTGGTGGTGGTCAACACTTGCGGCTTCATCGACGCCGCGGTGGCGGAGTCGTTGGGAGCCATCGGCGAGGCCCTGGCGGAGAACGGCAAGGTCATCGTCACGGGTTGCCTGGGGGCCAAGGAATCCGGCTCGTTCGTGCGCCGTGCGCACCCCAAGGTGCTGGCGGTGACCGGCCCGCATGCCACGGCCGAGGTGATGAGCGCCGTGCATCAAAGTCTGCCGCGTCCGCACGATCCCCACACCGACTTGGTTCCCGCGCAAGGCATTAAACTCACGCCACGCCATTATGCCTACCTGAAGATCGCCGAAGGCTGCAATCATCGCTGTAGCTTCTGCATCATCCCCGCGCTGCGGGGCGATCTGGAAAGTCGCGCGGTGGGTGAGGTGCTGCGTGAGGCCGAGAACTTGGTGGCTGCCGGGGTCAAAGAACTGCTGGTGATTTCGCAGGACACCAGCGCCTATGGCGTAGACCAGAAGTACCGCACCGGTTTCTGGAACGGCCGGCCGGTGAAAACCCGCCTCAAGGAACTGGCCACGGCGCTCTCAGGCCTCGGCGCCTGGGTGCGCCTGCACTATGTCTATCCTTATCCCTCGGTGGACGATCTGGTGCCGCTGATGGCCGAGGGCAAGCTGCTGCCTTATCTCGACGTGCCTTTCCAGCATGCGAGCCCACGGCTCTTGAAGCTCATGAAACGCCCGGCGGACAGCGACGACACGCTGGCTCGAATTCTCGCCTGGCGGCGCGCCTGTCCCGAGCTTGCCATCCGCAGCACCTTCATTGTCGGGTTCCCCGGCGAAACCGAACGCGAATTCGAGGAACTTCTGGAGTTTCTCGAGGCCGCGCAACTCGACCGCGTCGGCGCCTTTGCCTATTCGCCGGTCGAGGGCGCCGCGGCCAATGCGCTGCCCGGCGCCCTACCCGAGGAGGTGAAAGAGGAGCGGCTGGCGCGCTTCATGGCGGCGCAAGAGACGATCAGTGCCCGACGCTTGCAGGCAAGGATCGGCAAGGAATACATCATCTTGCTGGACGAGCTTGATGAGCACGGCGCGGTCGGGCGGAGTTTCGCCGAGGCGCCGGAAATCGACGGCCTGGTGCAGGTGCACGGCAGAGTCGACGGTCGGCCCGGAGACCTGCTCAAGGTCAAGATTACCGGTGCGACCGCGCATGATTTGCAGGGCATACCCCTGTAAGGCGGGTGCCGGAGCCGTTTGTCGGTTATGAGCGGGTTCCCTGGACGCGGGGCGCGGTCCTAGAATGGTCAAACGAGGCGGGGCGGTGACAGGGAGGCAACCGTCGGCAGTACGCCGAAAGCGATACAAGGTGCTCCTGAGAGGGCATATACGTGCGGACCGAGACCAGCATGCTGGAAGCTGAGGCGACGCGAATTGCCGCGTCGGTCGGCATTCCCTCCAAACCCGAGTTGCTCACCCGGCTCTCGCTGGAAACCTCGCGCCTGGAACCCGACTTCCGCCGCATCGCCGACTTGATCGCGCGCGACGTCGGCATGTCTGCGGCCATCGTCAAGACCGCCAATTCCTCGCTCTTCGGGTTGCGTACCCGTGTCCATTCGGTGCAGCAGGCAGTTAACTTCCTGGGGCTGCGTACCATCACTCACCTGGTTACTGGGTTGGCCCTGCGCGCGGCCTTCAGCGGGCCGGACCAGCCTGCCCTGGAACGGTTCTGGGACGTCTCTGCGCGGGTGGCGATGGCCACCGCGCATTTCGCCCGGAGGCTACCGGGTATGGACCGTGATGAGGCCTACACCTACGGACTGTTCCAGGACTGCGGCATCGCTGTGTTGTTGCGCCGGTTCCCGGAGTACAAGCAAGTGCTGGGAATCGCCAATGCCGCCGTGGAGAGCAAATTCACCGATATCGAAACTGAACACATCGGGGTCGATCACGCGCTGATCGGGTATCTTCTGGCGCGCTCCTGGGGTTTGTCCGAAAGTGTCTACGAAGCGATCCGCATGCATCACGAGTTCGCTGTCTTGGATCCCGATTCGCACGAACTGTCCACCGAAGCGCTCAACCTCATCGGTGCCGCACTCCTGGGCGAGCGCGCCTATCAGCTATTTGCTGGCAAGGCCCGGGGCGTCGAGTGGCAGAAGGCCGGCAAGTACGTGCTCGACCACTTCGGTATGGCGCCGGAGGATTGCGACGCGGTGATCGCCGACATTCATCGGGCCTTCACCGAAACTGCCTGAGGAAGCCGGCGAAGAACTTCGGCGACTCTGGCCGGCCTGGGGGAACAACCATTGAAGTCGTCTTGCCGGGGTCGACTGGCGGCCACTTCGTTGCCTTTCGACGATTCCGGATGGCGCCGGAATATTGGATCTTGAGGTGGCCAGTTTCGCCCGGCAGCTCGCGACTTCCGCAAAGCGCTTCAGCGATAGCGTTCCAATCCGAGTCCGGCAATGGCGATTTCGGGTTTTCGTCCGGAGATCAGATCGGCGATTACCTTGCCTGAGCCGCAACCCATGGTCCAGCCCAGGGTGCCATGACCGGTGTTGAGCAACAGGTTGCTGTAGCGGGTGGCGCCCACGATCGGCGTGCCGTCCGGAGTCATCGGCCGCAGGCCACACCACCCTTCGGCCTGCGCGAGATCGCCGCCAGCGCCGAACAGATCGCCCACGACGTGCCGAATGGTGTCGAGGCGCGATTCCCTGAGTTTCAAGTTGTAGCCCGCCAGTTCCGCCGTACCGGCAGCGCGGATGCGGTCTCCCAGGCGTGTCACCGCGACCTTGTAGGTCTCGTCCATCACTGTCGATACCGGGGCGGCGTCGCTGTCGGTGATCGGTACCGTAATCGAATAGCCCTTCACCGGGTACACCGGGATGTCGATGCCGATGGGTTTAAGCAGTAAAGGGGAATAACTCCCCAGCGCGAGCACATAGCGATCGGCGACGATCCGTCCGGTCTCGGTCTCGACGCCCGTGACGGTATCGCCCAGGGTGGCGATGGCGCGGATCGAAACTCCGTAGCGCATCGCCACCCCTTGCTTTTCGGCAAGCGCGGCGAGGGCGCTGGTGAACTTGAAGCAATCGCCGGTTTCGTCCCCGGGAAGGCGCAGGCCGCCGACGACTTTTTCCCGCACGCGTCCCAGGGCGGGTTCCGCCCCAATGCAGCCGGCGGCGTCCAGGACCTCAAAGGGCACACCATATTGCTTGAGGATTTCGAGGTCGCGCGCCGCGCCCTCGACTTGCTGGCTGGTGCGAAACATCTGCAAGGTGCCCAGACTGCGTTCATCGTACCGAATGTCGGTCTCACGACGCAGTTCCCGCAGTATGTCGCGGCTGTAGGCGGCCAGCGGCAGCATGCGTCCTTTGTTGAGCTCGTAGCGGGCGGCGGTGCAATTGGCGAGCATCATCAGCCCCCAACGCCACATCGCTGGGTCGAGCCGCGGCCAAATCACCAATGGGGCGTGTTTCTGGAACATCCATTTGATTGCCTTGAGCGGAACGCCTGGGGCGGCCCAGGGCGCGGCGTATCCTGGAGAAATCTCGCCCGCATTGGCATAGCTCGTTTCCAGCGCCGGACCGGGCTGGCGTTCGACCACCGTGACCTCATGCCCGGCCAGGGCGCAATAATAGGCGGTGGTGATGCCGAGCACCCCGCCGCCCAGAACGACGACTTTCATGTGTACACTCCTTGGCGAATTCCGCGTCGCAACGATGAATGTTCATGCAAGAATAGCAAGTGTAGTAGCACATTGACAACAGCACAAAAAATCCGAAACAATATACGGATAAAGACCAACAATAACGAATTAAGCGCGGACAGCATCTTTGGAGGAGTTTCATGCTCGACAAGATCGGCATCAAAATATTGCAGAACCTGCAAGCAGAGGGGCGGCTCACTAACGCCGAGCTCGCCCACCGGGTCAATCTGAGTCCGGCGGCCTGCCTGGAGCGAGTGCGCCGTTTGCAGGACGAAGGCTACATCCAGGGCTATACCGCGCTGCTCAACGCCAATGCACTCAACGCCGGACTGCTCGCCTATATCGAAGTGGAAATGGAACGCTATACTCCAGCCCAGTCCGAGCCCTTTCGCAAGCTCATGCTCGACATTCCGGAGGTGATGGAGTGCCATCTGGTGACCGGGCCCTTCGATTACCTGATCAAAGCGCGGGTGCGGGACATGCTGGCCTACCGCGAATTCCTCGATCGCGTCTTTTCGACCCTGAAAGGCGTGCGCCGAACCAATAGCTACGTGGTCATGGAAGAACTGAAATCGAGCACCCGCATTCCCTTCAGCTACCTGAGCGCCCCGGCTCGTTAAGAGTAGGCCGATCGTCGCCGTCACACTGAAACTGGCCAAGGCCGGTGTCCTGGTCGCTGAATTTGCAGGATTCGGGCTTTCGCCGGAAGGACAAACTGACGTTATCTGTGCCCCCTGAGGTCGGTGTGGTCAGAGTCGCCCTAGGCGCAAGTTCGCGATGGGGATTGCCGGAGCGAGCTGGTCCGCGAATCGCGCCGCTCGAACATGCTGATGCATAGCGCAGTTTGCGGTGCAGTGTATGCGCGGTGAGCGGTGCCGCACCAGAGATGGACCGGTGACGCGGCGTCGCTCCCCAAGGGGGGGCGGCGAGAATTTCCGAACCGGTGTGCTGGGCCGACAGTCGGCCATTGCGACGTTGATGCACATCAAGTGCAGCCGCGTGGGTTTTCGGGTAAGGTTTGGCCCGATACGGTCGCAGGGTAGTGCTCTGAAGTGCCGGTATCATGTCTATTGATGGTCCGTGCCTTCGGAAGGGGAATCCGCCGTGCCCGCTCTTGTGCCTGCTGCGGCTTCGCAGCGCCTGTTCTACTCCGGCAACGAAGCCGTCGCCCGCGCCGTCTGGGAGGCGGGCACCAAAGTCGCCGCCGCCTATCCTGGAACCCCAGCGACAGAAATCCAAGAAGAGCTGGCGCGCTACCCCGACCTCTACACCGAGTGGTCGGTCAACGAAAAGGTTTCGCTCGAAGTGGCGGTGGGCGCATCGATGGCGGGGGCGCGCAGCTTTTGCGCCATGAAGCACGTTGGCATGAACGTCGCCTCCGATGCGCTGATGACGCTCACGATCACCGGCACCATGGGCGGGCTGGTCATCGCCATTGCCGACGACGTGGGACTTTCGTCCTCGCAGAACGAACAGGATTCGCGCTTCTGGGGACGCTTTGCGCATATTCCCCTGCTCGAGCCCGCCGATTCGCAGGAGGCGTACGACATGGCCAAGGCCGCGTTCGCGCTCTCCGAGCAGTATGAGACGCCGGTGATCTTGCGCCTCACCACTCGAGTCTGTCACGTCAAGGGCAGGGTGCAAGTGGGGGAGCGGGAAGTCCACGCGCCCACCGGTTTCAAGAAAGATCCTGCGCATTGGGTGATGGTCCCGGCCTTCGCCCGTGCCCGTTTGCCGCGCTTGTTCGAACGCGAGCGGGCCTTGCTTGAATACGCGCAAAATGGGGAGTGGAACCGGCTCGAAACCGGAACCGATCGGCGTCTGGGCTTCATCGCCTCGGGTCCCGCCTATATGCACGTGCGCGAAGCCTTTCCCGAGGCGCCGGTGTTGAAGCTCGGACTGTCCTATCCGGTTCCCGTGGCGCTGGCGCGACAGCTCGCCGACCTGGTCGATAAAGTACTGGTGGTCGAGGAGACCGAACCGCTGGTCGAGACCGAGTTGCGTGCTGCGGGCCTCACCGTGCATGGCAAGGATGTGCTGCCCCGAACCGGCGAGCTTCCCCCGGAAGTGCTGCGTCCGGCCGTGGCCCGGCTCTTGGGGGGGGCGGCGGTGGAGGCCGACCCGGCGCCGCCGCCCAAGGTCTTCCCGCGGCCGCCGACACTCTGCGCCGCTTGTCCGCACATGGGCATCTATTACACCTTGTCGCAACTCAAGAATCTCATCATCACCGGTGATATCGGGTGCTACACCCTGGGTGCCGGTCACCCCTGGAACGCGCTCGATTCCTGCATCTCCATGGGCGCCTCGATGGGCATGGCGCTCGGCCTCGACAAGGCGCGCGGTGACGCGGATCAAGGCAAGCGCATTCTGGCGGTAATCGGCGATTCGACCTTCATGCACATGGGTATGCAAGGCCTCCTAAACATCACTTACAACCGCGGCAACGTCACCGTGCTCCTGCTCGACAACCGCGCCGTAGGCATGACCGGCGGGCAGGACAACCCCGGCAGCGGCCGCGACATCCACGGCGAGCCGGCGCCACGCGTCGATTTCGCCAAGCTGGTAGAGGCCCTGGGCGTGCGCAAGGAGCGCATCCGCGTGGTCAATCCCTACGAATTGCCGACACTATTCAAGACCATCCGCGAAGAGATCAAGGCCGACGAGCCCTCGGTGATCATCAGCGATCAGCCCTGTGTACTGATTGGTGACTACAAGAAACTCCGACCCCTGGCCGTTCTTGAAGACCAGTGCACGGGCTGCGGCAATTGCGTGGAAGTGGGCTGCCCGGCCATCCTGGTAACGCGGCGCGACCGCGTCGTCAAGGCAAGCGGCAAGGAAGTCGATCTCGCCTTCGTGCGCATCGAAACCGCCGCCTGCACGGGCTGTGACATGTGCATGAAGACCTGCGCGCCCGAAGCCATCGTGCCCGCTGAAAGTGCCGCAGGCATCGGCGTCATCAGCGTCAAGCGATCCTGAAAGGGGAGAGGGGAACATGACCAATTCGGATTCGCCGACGACCAATATTCTCGTCGTGGGCATCGGCGGGCAGGGCGTCATGACGGCGGCGGAAATCCTCGCCGAGGCGGCCCTGAGTATCGGCCTTGACGTCAAGAAGACCGAGGTCGCCGGAATGTCGCAGCGCGGCGGTGTGGTCACCTCCCACCTGCGCATGGGCGCCCGCGTTCTGTCACCGCAAATTGCCCCTGGTCAAGCTGACCTGCTGCTGGGCTTCGAGCCCGCCGAGGCCATGCGCTGGTCGCACTACTTGCGGCCGCGCGGCGCGGTAGTGGTCAACACTCTGCGTCTGACTCCGCCGGTGGTCACGCTTGGGCTCTATGACTACCCGGAAGACCCGGTCGCCGTGATCCGTTCCAAAGGCATGCGCGTTCGCGACTTCGACGCCGGCGCGGTGGCGCGCAAACTCGGTGATCTGCGCCTGGTCAACAGCGTCATGCTGGGAGCGGTCGCCGATGCTCTGCCTTTTCCCGCCGAGGCGCTCAAGAGCTGCCTCTTGTCGCGGTTCGCCAGCAAAGGCGAGTCGATCCTGGACCTTAACCGCCAGGCCTTTGCGGCGGGGCGGCAGCTCGCCGCCCAGGAACACTGAGCGCGGTCGCGCCTTCGAGCCTTACCGGATTTTCGGAACCTCTACACACATGGCCTTGCGCGCCACGATCTTCAAGGCCAATCTGCAAATCGCCGACATGGATCGGCATTACTATGCCAGCCATTCCTTGACCCTGGCGCGTCACCCCTCCGAGACCGACGAGCGCCTGATGGTACGACTGCTCGCTTTCGCGCTGTTCGCGGACGAGCGCTTGCAATTCGGGCGCGGCCTGTCGAGCGAGGACGAGGCGGCGCTCTGGCACCTCGATCGCACCGGGGCGATCGAGACCTGGATCGAGGTCGGCCTTCCCGACGAGCGCTTGCTGCGCCGAGCTTGCGGCCGGGCCAGGCAAGTCGCCCTGCTCGCCTACGGCGGGCGCGCGGTCAAGGTCTGGTGGGACCAGAACCGCGACAAGCTGGCGCGGCTCGACAATCTCGCCGTTTGGAGTCTGCCCGCGACCGCGACCGCGGCTCTGGCCGCTCTGGCGGAGCGCAGCATGGACTTCGTATGCAGCATTCAGGATGGGCATCTGTCGTGGTCTGGTACCGAGCAGACCGTCGAAGTGACGCCGGAGCGTTTGAAGGACCGCACGTGATGCGTGCCGCGTCCTTGTACGCTAGAATTTCCTGGGGAAGCACTGATCCAGTCCGCCACACCGGCGAAGGCCGGTGTCCATTTCGGTGAACTTACTGGATTCCGGCGATCGCCGGAATGGCGAATCTTGACTTGATAGGCGTCTCCCAGGCGCTTCTTGCGGCGCCATCGGTCAATTCGAACGAATTCCCGGTCTGAGGAGATTCACATGAAGAAATCTGCTGGAGGCATGATCGCCGCCCTGGGGGCGCTCGCGATGAGCATTATTTGCGCGGACCCGGCGCACGCCGCCGATCCCATTCCGGTCCAAGGCGGTGCCTCCCCAGCGGCGCTCAAGATCGATTTCGTGCGTGTTCCTGGCGGCTGCATGCAGATGGGCAGCGACCGCGGCGAGAAGCACGAGCGACCCGTGCACAAGGCCTGCGTCAGTGATTTTGAACTCGGGAAGTACGAAGTCACCCAGGGTCAGTGGAAGTCAGTGATGGGTTCCAACCCTTCCCAGTTCAGCGCCTGCGGGGACAACTGCCCGGTGGAAATGGTCTCCTGGAACGACGCCCAGGAATTCATCGCAGCGCTCAACGCGCGCAAGATCGGAGTATTTCGGCTGCCGACCGAGGCCGAATGGGAGTACGCCTGTCGCGATGGCGGCAAGGATCAAGTCTATGCGGGCAAGGCCGATGCTTCCAACGTCGCCAAACTCGCCTGGCTCAAAGGGTTCAGCAACAAACAATCCCATCCCGTGGGCGGCAAGGAGGGCAACGCGCTTGGACTCCACGACATGAGCGGCAATGTTTGGGAATGGGTTCAAGATACCTTTGCCACCCCCTATCGCACCGACCTTGCCGAATTGAACCCCGTGCTCGTTGAAGCTGGAAAGGAACGCGTCTTGCGCGGAGGTTCCTTCGACGGGAAAGAGAACTACGTACGCTGTGCCATCCGCAACCGCAATGATGCGGGGCGCCAGGATCGCCGTTTGGGTCTGCGGCTGGTGCGCGAGGTCGCCCAGCGCTGAATTCACCGCCGTCCGGCAGTCGTGCGCCGTCCACGGCTTCAGCGCCACTGGAGGGTTTGTTCGGCGGTGGCCTTGGCCTCGGTCAAGAGCCACTGCGCGTAGCGCTCCACTTCCGGGCGGCTTGTACCGGGAGCCCGCAGCAGAAAATAGGCGCGTGTGGGTACCTTTCGCCGTGGCCCGCGCAGTGGTCGAAGTTTCTTTTCGGTGATCAATTTGGCGACCAGCGGGCCGCGGCCCAGGGCGACGCCGCGGCCGTCTTGCGCCGCGCGGACGAGCTGATCGTACTGATTGAAGCGCAACACCGCCTTGGGGCGCGCCTTGGCGAGCCCCAAGGCGGCAAGCCAGGGCTCCCAGGTGAACCAGGGCGCTGAGCCGCGGTCATCGAAATCGAGTAGGGTCAGCTTGGCCAAATCCTCCGCCTTGAGTGACGCCGGAATCTTCGCCGCGATTCGCGGCGCCGCCACCGGAAACACCTCTTCGGCGAACAGCAGGGTCGCGTCTGCGGGCGCGGTTTCGGGAGAGATGTAGCGCAGCGCGAGATCGAAGTCCTCGCGCTCCAGATCGACCACGCGGTTGTCCGCCGACAGGCGCACATCCACTTCGGGTTCCAACTCCTGGAAGCTCGCCAGCCGTGGCAGCAGCCACAACGATGCGATGCCTACCGCCGAAGTCACGTTGACCCGCGGCCGCTGGCGCAGCGCGCGCAAGTTCGCACAAGCCTCGGCGAGCCGATCGAGGGTCTCGGCCACGGCGCGGTGCAACGCCAGGCCTTCGGGCGTGAGGACCAGCCGGCGCGTCTGCCGGAGGAAGAGCTTCACGCCGAGCTGCTCCTCCAGCGTTTGAATTTGCCGACTGATCGCGGATTGGGTGAGAAACAGCTCCTCGCCCGCCTTGGTGAAGCTCAAGTGCCGCGCCGCCGCGTCAAAGCCCTTGAGCGGGTCCAGAGCCGGGAGTCCCGGGCGATTCATGCAAAAATCTCATGTATTGGATGCGTACGCATCGTTTGTCACTATCAAGCAGTAAGGCTAATCTCGCGTCACGAGCTTGCATGATGGATGCAAGAATTGCATGGAGCTTAGAACTATGTCCCAGATTACGCAAGAGACCCGTTTCGAAATCGGTGAACGCGAGGTACTGGAACTGCGCCGCGCGTGCGGGCAGGAACTGGTCTGCGCTACCGGTGAATTGTGGATTACCGCCGCTGGCAGCCCCGATGACATCATCCTCCGGCCGGGCGAGCGCTGGCACGTTCCGACCAACGCGGCACTGGTGGTTTCAGCCTTTCGCCGCGCGGTGCTGGTCACACGGCAGGTTCTCGAGCCGTGCGATCGGGGGGCGGCGCTGGCCTGGCGGTGAGCGCCTTTGCCCCCGGCGGGAATTGGGTCGTGAAGCAGTGCCGCGACAGGCGAATCGATGCCGGCGGCGTTGGCGCCAAACCCCTGGTCGCGAGCGCTTGTAGGCGGCCTCAAGCGACGGTGTCCACACTCGCCCCCAGTGCGCTTTCCCTGGCCGCCGGCGGTTCAGCCAAGAGTCGCAAGGTGAAGGTGGAGCCCTCGCCCAGTGTGCTTTCCACCGAGATGCGCCCGCCATAGCGCTCTACGATGCCCAGGCTAACCCAGAGGCCCAGCCCGCTGCCACCCGTTCTTTTGGTGGTGAAAAAGGGATTAAAAATATGGTCCAAGTTGTCTTGGGCGATGCCGCCGCCAGTGTCTTGCACGCGTATGAAAACGCCGCGTGCCCCGTCCTCACCGGCCCAGTCCTCGCTGCCCAGAGTCAGTCGACCGCCCTTGGGCATGGCTTGCAGGGCGTTGACCATGAGGTTGATCAGCACCTGTTGCAATTCGTTGGCGTTGATGGTGATGGAACCGCGGGCGCGGAAATCTTCCACCACTTCGATGTTGCTCTTGCGAAACTGGTGGCCCACCAGCACCAAACTGTCTTGCACCACTTGCCGCGGCTCGACGGTCTGCAGATAGCCGGCGAATTCTGCCGGTCGGGCAAACTGCAAGAGTTTGGTAACGATCAGCCGAATGCGATGCACTTGCTCGCGAACCAAGCGAATCTCCTCGCGCACCGGATCGGCGTGTTCTCCCAGCACTTCCGCCAACATTTCGATATTGCCCTGAATCACGGCGATCGGGTTGTTGATTTCATGCGCCACACCGGCGGTGAGCTGACCCACGGCGGCGAGTTTTTCCGACGTGACCAGTTGCTTTTGGGTCGAGCGCAAATTTTCCAGCGCTTCGGCCAGTTCCTGGGTGCGCTGCGCCACGCGGCGGTCGAGTTCGTTGCCCCACTCGCGTAGCGACACGGTTTGTTGATGCAGGCGTTCCAACAGGTGGTCGAGGTGGGTGGCCAGCTCGCCGATTTCGTCACGGTTGTCGACCGCGCCGACCCGCGCGGCCTCTTCGCCGCTCTCCACCGCGCTCATGGTGGCGTGCATGCGCTCGATGGGCGTGAAGATCGCCCGCGCCCAACGCAGTGACACAAAGGTCGCCGCGCCCATGGTGACGAGGAAAACCAGAATCACCGCGCCCAGGGCATAGTGTTTCACCCGCGCGAAAGGTCTTTCGAGGTAACCCACATACAGCATGCCGACGCGCTTGCCGGTGCTGTCGATTACCGGCTCGTAGGCGGAAACGTAATCATCGTTGACCACGAAGGCGCTATCGAGCCAAGTGCGCCCCTGTCCGAGCACCGCGTCGCGCACGATCTGAGTGACCCGCGTACCGATGGCGCGTACACCTTCGAACAAACGCACATTGGTGGCGATGCGCACGTCCTCCAGGAACAGGGTGGCCGTACCCAGGCTACCCAGAGGCAGCGAACCTTCAGGATAGACGATCTCGTTGATCCGATCGACGAAATCGAGGTTCTTGTTCAAGAGCGAGCCGCCCACCACCAGAAAGCGCGGCGCGCCTTGGCTGTTGAACACGGGTGCGGCGGTGTGGATCACCATGCCCCGAGTCTCGGCGTTGCGGGTGGTGGGCGCGGCGCCGGTGGTCGGCACCAGCGGCGTGTGGGCGCGCTGCTTCAAATCAGGCGCCAGTGCTTCGAGGTAAGCCTCTTCGAAAATTTCGATTTCGGCGCTGGCCCGGCCCCGCAGTCCGTCGCGCACGACCCCCCAATCCTTAAGCGGGTGGTTCTTGGGCAGCCCGCTGGTGGTGGCGACGATGCGGGCCTCGTGGTCCAGAAGATGCAAAAAATCGAGCTTGAGACGCTGTTGCGCGCCGCGCAAAAGTTGAATGATCTCTTCATCGGGCTTACCGAGATGGTGCGCGATGGCGCGTTCGAGCTGAGCCGAATCGGCCAGCGCCGCGACACCGTTGCCTACGGCTTCGCGTACGCGCTCGAAATAACCATGCGCGACGATGAGGTCGCTTTGCACCTTCGTAATGAGCAAACGATCGAAGGCGCTGCCGCCGACGTATATCAAAACCGCCAGAAGCGCGGGCAACACCAGTACCAAGGGCAAAAGGGCAAGCGCCAGCAGGCGATTGCGGATCGAGCCGGTTAGAAGCCGCCGTGGCACTGGACCGCGAACGTTTGGCTCAAGCGCTCCGTTCCCGGGCTGCGTGGGCTCGCCAGCAGGCGCTCTGCGACTCGGGTCTTGCACCTCAGGGCCTTGGGGCGGCCTTTCGGGGGAGCGGGCTTGATCCCCTCGGTCGCCTTCCGGCGGCAGCGGGTGGGCAAGGTTTGCCGCTGCGTGGCTCCGATTTGTCGAAGCTACATCCCCCATTGCTGACACTTGCGCTCCAGAGTCTTGCGGGAGATTTTGAGGCGTCGCGACGCTTCTGACTTATTGCCCCCGACCGCGGCCAGCACCGCTTTCACATGTTGGCGTTCGACCGCTTCCAGGCTGTCGCCCGCTGGCTGCTGGCTGGGCGCGCTGGGGCCACGGTCCCAATGGAAACTTCCAAGGATCAGCGATCGTTCGAGGTAATTGCGCAGCTCGCGCACATTGCCGGGCCAATCGTAGGCTTGCAAGAGGCGCATCATCTCCGCATCGGGGGCGATCGGTTCCAGACCCAATTGGGTGCCGATCTGGCGCAGCAAATGCGCCACCAGGTCGGGAATGTCGTCCCGCCGTTCGCGCAACGGCGGCAAATTTACTTCGACCACTTGCAGACGGTAGAAAAGATCCTGTCGAAACCGGTGTTCGGCCACTTCGCGAGTGAGCTGACGGTTGGTGGCGGCAATGATGCGCACATCGACCGGAATTTCGCTCTCACCGCCCACCGGGCGCACGCGCCGCTCTTCGAGTACGCGCAGGAGTTTGGCCTGCAAGGGGAGCGGCAACTCGGCGATTTCGTCCAAAAAAAGCGTGCCGCCGCGGGCATAAAAAAACAAGCCTTCGCGATTGCCGCTGGCGCCGGTATAAGCCCCTTTCACGTGTCCAAACAATTCGGACTCGATGATCTCGGGCGAAATCGCCGCGCAATTGATGGGCACGAAAGGGCCCGACGCTCGCGGACTCATGCGGTGCAGCATGCGCGCCACCACTTCCTTGCCGGTGCCGCTTTCGCCTTGGATCAACACCGTGGAGGGCGTCGGCGCGATGCGCCGCAATAACTCGCACAGCCGCTGTGTGGTCTCCGAGCGGCCGACCAGCCGCTCTTCGCCCGCCGCCAACTCCTGCACTTCGCGGCGCAGGACGTAGTTTTCACGTGCCAGGCGGGAGCGGTCGAAGCAGCGCTTGACGGCGTTGAGCATCTGGGCCAGCGAAAAAGGCTTCAGCAAAAAATCGGAGGCGCCGGCACGAAGGGCATCGATGGCGGTTTCCAGGTCGGCATAGGCGGTGATGAGCACCACGTCGCCGGAGAAACCCCGCTCGCGCAATTCGTGCAGCCATTCGACGCCGGATTTGCCGGGCAAGGCGATGTCGAGGATGACGAGATCGAAATACTGCCGGCGCATCAGCTCCTCGGCATCTTCCACGCTGGCTGCCGCGGCCACGCTGGCGCAGCGGCCGGCCAGCGCCCGTTCGAGGAAGCGGCGCATGCCTTCCTCGTCGTCGACCACCAAAGCGGTGTAGAGCCGCCAGTGGGCGAATTCGCCCGATGGCATTTGCTCCGCCATACCTGAATCCCTTCGATTCGCATGCCCGGTCGGAAAGGCGGTCATGATGGGTGATGCCGCTCTTTCGCGCAAGCGCCCTTGAGGTGCCGCAGGCGGCGAAGCGACTGAGACAAAATGTCCCAGGGCTCAGGCGCGAACTGAGACAAACTGACGCACTTTGTTGCAACGCAACAAATAGACCACCAGTCCCAACGCGGACATATGGCCATGGCACGAATGGTGCTATCGTTCTTCCGTTGAGCACCCGCTCGACTCTCGTCTAACAGGAGGAGAAACAATGCAAGTCAACAGGCGGCAGTTCTTCAAGATCTGCTCCGCCGGCCTTGGGGGATCCAGCATCGCGATGCTGGGCTTCTCGCCCACCCAGGCCTTGGCGGAAGTCAGAGACTTCAAGCTCGCCCGCGCCACCGAAACCCGGAACATGTGTCCGTACTGTTCGGTCGGTTGCGGAATTCTCGCTTACACGATAGGTGATAAGTCCAAGAACATCAAAGGTAAGATCATCCATATCGAGGGCGACCCCGACAACCCCGTGAACCGCGGCACGCTTTGCCCGAAAGGCGCCGGCTTGCGCGACATGGTCGATAGCGTTAACCGGCTCAAGTTTCCTGAAGTGCGCGAGGCGGGTAGCAAGGAATGGAAGCGCATCTCCTGGGATGAGGCGATTGATCGCATCGCCAAGCACATGAAGAAGGACCGCGACGCGAACTTCATCGAGAAGAACGCCGACGGCACCACTGTTAACCGCTGGAATACCTTCGGCTTTCTCGCTTCTTCCGCCGCTTCTAACGAGGTAGGGTACATCACCGTCAAATCGCTGCGCGCCTGGGGCGTCGTGGCGGTCGACACGCAAGCCCGCATCTGACACGCCCCCACGGTATCCAGTCTGGGTCCGACGTTTGGGCGTGGTGCGATGACCAACCATTGGGTCGACATCAAGAATGCCGACCTCGTGGTGATCATGGGCGGCAATGCCGCCGAGGCGCATCCTTGCGGCTTCAAATGGGTGGTGGAAGCCAAGAAGCAACGCAAAGCCAAGCTCGTCGTGGTCGATCCGCGTTTCACGCGCTCGGCCTCGGTTTCCGATTTTTACGCTCCGATTCGTCCGGGCAGCGACATCGCTTTCCTGGGCGGGGTGATCAACTACCTTTTGTCCAACGACAAGATTCACCACGAGTATGTCAAGAACTACACTAACGCAGCGTTCTTGATCGACCCGGGATTCAAGTTCGAAGGCGGCCTCTATTCCGGCTATGACGCCGAGAAAAGAAAGTACGACAAGGCCACCTGGGCCTACCAGAAAGACAAAGACGGCTTTGCCATGGTCGATGAGACCCTGCAAGACCCGAACTGCGTCTTCCAGCTCATGAAGAAGCACTACTCGCGCTACACGCCGGAACTGGTCAGCAAGACCACCGGCACGCCCAAGGAGGACTTCCTCAAGATCTGCGGCATGATCGCCGAGACTTCGGTTCCCAACAAGACCATGACCATCCTCTATGCGCTCGGCTGGACGGAGCATACAGTGGGTGCGCAGAACATCCGCACCATGGCCATGATCCAGTTGCTCCTGGGCAACATGGGTCGGGCGGGGGGCGGAGTCAATGCGCTGCGGGGGCACGCCAACGTGCAGGGCATCACCGACATGTGTCTCTACTCCGAAGTGCTGCCGGGTTACATGCGGGCGCCGACGGACGCCGACAAGACCGCCGAGGAGTACCTCACCAAGCGCACGCCGAAAGCGCTGCGGCCGAACCAAATGAACTATTGGCAGAACTTCCCGAAGTTCTTCAACAGTCTCATGAAGACTTGGTACGGCAACGCCGCCACCAAGGAAAACGGCTTCTGCTACGACTGGCTGCCCAAGAAAGACGGCCCCTACGATGCTATGGCGATCTTCGAGCGCATGCACCAGGGCAAGATGCAGGGCTTCGTCTGCCAAGGGTTCAATCCGCTGGCGTCAGTGGCGAACAAGCGCAAGATCAGCGATGCGCTGGGCAAGCTGAAGTATCTGGTCGTCATCGATCCGCTGCCTACCGAAACTGCCGAATTCTGGAAGAACCACGGCGAGTTCAACGATGTTGACTCGGCGAAAATTCAGACCGAGGTGTTCCGCCTGCCTTGCAACCTCGTCACCGAGGACACCGGAAGCTACACCAGCTCGAGCCGCGTGTCGCAATGGCACTGGCAAGCGGTCGATGGCCCGGGCGAATCTAAGGGCGACGCGGAGATCATGGCCGAACTCTTCCTCAAGTTGAAGGCGATGTATGCCAAGGAAGGCGGCAAGTTCCCCGACGCCATCCTCAACTTGACCTGGGCTTACCGCCATCCGGCCCATCCGGCACCCGACGAGCTCATCAGGGAATACTCGGGCAAGGCGCTGGCGGACGTCACTGATCCGTCCGACAAGACCAAAGTGCTGGTCAAGGCGGGCGAGCAGGTGGCAAGCTTCGCGCAGTTGCGGGACGACGGCAGCACGACTTGCGGCAACTGGCTCTACGGTGGCTGCTGGTCGCAAGCGGGCAACCTCACGGCAAGGCGCGACGCATCCGACCCCTCGGGTTTGGGGCAAACGCTCAACTGGGGTTATTCCTGGCCCGCCAACCGGCGCATTCTTTACAACCGCGCTGGCGCTGATCTGGCCGGAAAGCCTTGGGATGCCACGCGGTCGGGCATCAAATGGACGGGCACCGCCTGGGCCGGCTACGATGTGCCGGACATGCGGCCCAACGCCAAGCCGGACGAGCACGTGATGCCCTTCATCATGAATCCCGAAGGTGTCGCGCGCCTCTTCGCCCCGGCCATGGCCGAAGGTCCGTTCCCAGAGCACTACGAGCCCTACGAGACGCCGCTGGGCAACAATCCTTTCCATCCGAGCAATCCGAAAGCCACCAGCAATCCGGTGACGCGCGTCTTCAAGAGCGATATGGATGCCTTCGGCACCGCGAAGGATTTCCCCTATGTGGCGACGACCTATCGGCTAGTCGAGCATTTCCACTTCTGGACCAAGCACGCCAAGATCAATGCCGTTCTGCAGCCCGAACAATTCGTCGAAATCGGCGAAGAGCTGGCCAAAGAAAAAGGCATCGCCGCGGGCGACCGGGTGAAGGTGCGCAGCAACCGGGGCTACATCAAGGCGGTGGCGGTGGTTACCAAGCGCATCCGTGCGCTGGACGTGGACGGCAAGAAGGTACATACCGTCGGCGTGCCCCTGAACTTCGGTTTCACGGGTGTAACCAAGCCGGGTTTCATCACCAACACCTTGACCCCGCCGGTTGGTGATCCCAACTGCGAGACGCCGGAATTCAAGGCGTTCCTGGTCAACATCGAGAAAGTGTGAGGTGGAACCATGGCACTGCAATCGCTAGATATCAAGCAGCGCTCGGCGACCACCACGCCTGCGCCCTCGGTGCGCCAGACGACGGAGGTGGCGAAGCTGATCGACGTGTCCGCCTGCATCGGCTGCAAGGCCTGCCAGGCGGCCTGTATGGAGTGGAACGACATCCGCGACGAGGTGGGGGTGAACTACGGGGTGTTCGACAACCCCATGGATCTCACCGCCAAGTCGTGGACGGTGATGCGTTACGCCGAAGTGGAAGAGGGCGGTCGGCTGCAATGGCTGATCCGCAAGGACGGCTGCATGCACTGTTCCGATCCGGGCTGCCTCAAAGCCTGCCCGGCGCCGGGCGCAATCGTGCAATACTCCAACGGCATCGTCGACTTTCATCAGGAAAACTGCATCGGCTGCGGCTATTGCATCACCGGCTGCCCCTTCAACGTGCCGCGCATTTCCAAGGACGACAGCAAGGCCTACAAATGCAACCTGTGCTCCGACCGCGTCGCGGTCGGTCAAGCACCGGCTTGTGTGAAAGGCTGTCCGACCGGCGCCATTCAGTTCGGCGCCAAGGAGGACATGCTGGCCTACGCGGGAAAACGCGTGGCCGACTTGAAGGAGCGCGGCTTCGCCAAAGCGGGGGTTTATGATCCCGCGGGAGTGGGCGGCACGCATGTCATGTACGTGCTGCATCACAATGACCGGCCGGAGCTTTACAAAGGCCTGCCCGCCAATCCCGCGATCAGTCCGCTGGTGTCGCTGTGGAAGGGTGTGGCCAAGCCGCTTGCCTCGCTCGCGCTGGGCGCGGTGGCGCTGGGTGCGCTCTTCCATTACGTGATGAAGGGTCCGAACGAGGTCTCGAAAGAGTCCGAGAAGGAAGCCGAAAAGGAAAGCACATGATCCGCGATCCGAAAGACCTCCAACGCTACACGCCGCAGGAGCGGGCCAATCACTGGGTGGTAGGAATCAGCTTCATACTCCTCGCCCTTTCTGGCCTGGCGTTTTTCCATCCGGCGTTTTATCCGCTCGCCAACCTCCTGGGCGGCGGCACTTGGGCGCGTATCCTGCACCCCTACATCGGCGTCTTCATGGCGTTTTTCTTCGTCTTGATGTTCCTGCGCTTTCACCGGCTCAACGTCATGACCAAGACCGACAAAGAGTGGCTGGATCGCATCGGCGAAATGGTCGACGGCAACGACCAAAACATGCCCGAGCAAGGCAAATACAACGGCGGCCAAAAAATGATGTTCTGGCTCACCGTGCTTTGCATCGTGCTGCTGGCCGTCTCCGGTCTGCTGATGTGGCGGGCGCAGTTTACCGCGCCCATCAATCTGGTGCGTTTTGCCTCGGTGGTGCATGCCGTGGCGGCGACGGCCATGATCGTCTTGATCGTGGTGCACGTTTACGCCGCCATTTGGGTGCGAGGCACTTTGCGCGCCATGTGGTACGGCACCGTCACTCGCGCCTGGGCTCGCCAGCATCATCGGGCCTGGTATCGCGAAATGACCGGCAAATAGCCCCGCCGTAAAGAGACCAAGCCCCGCGGGTTGACGCCCGCGGGGCTTGTTTTTCCTCGACCGAATTCGAAAGCAACGCATGTCCCAAGACATCGCAGCAGGAACCCGTCCCGAAGGCGTGGCGGACGCGCCGCGCGTGCTCGCACCCGTGGCGAAGGAGGTTTTCGCTCACGCCGCTCGCCGCTTTCAAGCTTTGGCGACTGGCCACAGCCTAGCCGACTATCTTCAGTTCATGGGGCGCTTGGCCCAAGCGCAACAGCGCGCGCTCGATGCGCTGCCGCAATTGCCTTTGCCTGACGACGCCGCCCGCGCATTGAGTCTCGAACATGCCATGCCCCTGGTGCCGGCGCAGACCTGGCCGCGGCATCCCGCATGGCGCGACGCGCTCTCGCAAATCCTCGATGCCCTGCGGCCCGAGGCGAGCGCGGATGTGGCCAAGGTGCTAACCGCGCTCCATGCCCTGTCGCCCGCCGGACTCGAAGCCCTGGCCGAGCGCGTTTTGCGCACCGAGTTGTTTGGCGAACACGCCGACAAGCTGCCTTTCATCGCCGCGGCCTTGCAAGTTTACTGGACCCACCTAGCGGCCCAACTGGGCAACGCCGCCTTGCAAGAACTGGACGTTCCCGGCGTGTGCCCTTGCTGCGGCTCCTTGCCTTCGGTCAGCGTCATCGGCGCCAGCCAAGATTTGCCGGGCCGGCGCTATCTGCATTGCTCGCTGTGCCAAACCGAATGGCACCTCACCCGCGCCCAATGCAGCGCCTGCGACGCCGGTGAGAGTGCCGTCGCCTATCAACAAATCGAAGGCGGCCAAGGCCTGGTGCAGGCCGAAACCTGCGGCGTCTGCAAGTGTTACCTCAAAGTCGTGCGCCGCGACAAAGACGCCGCCGCCGACCCGGTGGCCGATGACCTCGCCACCTTGGCGCTCGACATCTTGGTCGATGAAGAGGGCTACACGCGCAGCGGGCCGAATTTGTTGTTGGTGCCGGGGGGAGGGTAGGCGTTTTCGGCCTGCTGCTACCTAGTGTTGGCAGCAACCAGGCCCTTCTCAGCGACATTGCGCTATTGCAGCGAGTTCGGTATTCATGACCTAATCTTTACGAATACATGAGTTGGTAACGTCGATCCTTCAACACGAATTGAGAGTTCCGCTAGTTGCCTGCCAATCTCGGAGAATTCGTCGTTGCTTGTATCAAAATATGTTGTGGTCCGGCTGTTCGCTTGCGCCGCCCGCCAGTACGAGACGCCTTGGTCGAGGCGCAAAATGTGCTTCTTTCCCGACGACCAATTAGCTTCGAGTATGCGGCTGTGGCCTGTCGTTGATATATCCGTCGACTCAACGTTGGCATCTATGCCGAGGTAACCGAAGGTAGCCACTAGCGCCTGGTCTCTGAGTGCTGAATCCTTCCAGTCTGACCAAATGCTGTTTCTGGAGATGTTTTCACCCGTCAGGCGGCGATTCGTTGTGACGACGTGAATTATACTTGCTGCCCAGCGCGGCTGTCCGACGAGCTCGCGCAGGCTGGCAACCAGATCGGCCAGCAAGGCAACCGACAAGGGTGTGAACAAATACCGGTCTCGGTAGGTTACTGCGACGACATCATCCGTTTTGTCTGCCAGACGCATCTGGGTTGCCGGGTGGGATTCAGCAAGCAGAGTCCATAACCTTGTACCAAAGCCCTGCAAGGACCCATCGAGTTCGTGGTGAATTTCGACTTCGCAGTCACTTGCGTCGAGCAGCTTGGGACGAATTGACTCGGCCGTAAGCGTAACGGTGGGGGTAATGAGAAATGTCCCGGCAGTTGTTGTAACCAGAGGCCCGTCGCTGTTGCTACCCCACTTGTCGTGGAATGCGATCGAGTGCGCGTCACCAAATGCCCAGCGGGATGATGGGCTCGTCAAAGTTTCCGCCAATAGCCATCCTTGGCCGCATTGCGGAGAACTCTGAATTTCGTTGATCGAGATTTGAGGGTGATCTGCCAGACTGGCGATCAGATGACGATCCAAGTCTTCCAGGTCGCCCAAGATTTGCTTGGGTATGGCGATTTCGGTGGCGATTCCCTGCCCCGCCAGACGGTAGGCGAGTTGGCGTAATGGCGAGATGCCAACATCCCAGTCCGCTGCATTGCCTCCGGCGTAGAGGCGGACGGCATTGGCTCTTTGACCGGTAACTGCCTTCCAGATGGCTTCCGGGAGTTGGCGATATTCTGGGAGTGAGTCGTTTCCGAAATAGCGATAAGTGTCGGGAAGACGGAGGCTCTCTAGCCAATGATCGGTCAGAACTTCCAGTGCCGCATGGCGATCTAGGCTGTCCGCGGTAAAGCGCTGATCGAAGTCGAGCACGCAGTGTGGGCAAGCGCTGTCGCAGTTTGTGGGACACTCCAGGCGCTTGCGCGCTTGATGGAAGAGACTGCCCAGATAGCGCTCGACGCTTGACGCGTAACCTGCCGCAAAGCGGTCATAGATCAGAATCGACTGGCACCGCATTCCAGTTTCCGGGCGTGCCTCCTCAACGTCACAGCCGAGCTCAGAAGCTTGGACGCCGATCAAATCAGCCAGAGCATCGCGCAGGGCTACTGACAAAGTCCTCGCTGCGCTGAGGTCATCCAGCCAGATGCCGTTACTGAGTTTGAATTGGATTTCGAAGACATCGGTCCACGTTTCGTGTCCGAGCGTTATTCCCCTCTTGATCCGCCAGGGATCGTTGCTGCCCCTACATTCTCCTTTCTTGCTGCGGAGCTTAAAGTGCGGCTTCTCCAAGGCCTTTGGTAGCTCGCCTCCTTGGGTCATTGGTTCCGCTCGCCCACATTCCAGGCAAAGCGCGTATCCGGTACCGTGAATGCCGCGAGACTGGTGAAACACATGGCCTGCCGGGGAAATGCGGAACCTGCCCAGCGATGGGTTGGGCAGCGAGGTCCAGACCCCTTTCGCGTCCACCCAAGCCGGTTCAACCGGGACGAAGTGCTGTGTCGTGATGTCGTTGCCAGGTTCTTTGTAGTAGTCCACCGAGAAGCCTGCTGGTTCAAGAAACTCACGAATGTGTTCTGGTGAAATGTCTGCTCCGCACGCATCGCAATGTCTAGCCGTACTGAGACTGTGGCTTGAGCCGCTGGCGCCGCAGTGGTTGCAGCGCCAGGCCAGGCGAATATCCTGAATTTCGCGTGCGTTTTCTTGATCGGCAGGGATGTGCCAATTGAGCGTGATGCCTGCCGACTTGTAGACGAGACCATCCAGCACGATTTCCGAGCCTGGCGCATATTCACGCAACGCGGTCATCAGGTCACGGCTGGGCATTTCACGCCTGCGGAAGCGGTTATCGTCGCGGCCTGCCTTGAATGGTTTTTTAGTTGAATCCCGACTGTGCGTCAGGTTGTCAAAGGAGGCAATATGCGTGGGGAAGCCATAGGCAGGCAAATAGCCTCGGGTGGATAGATCGCGGAGCAAGTATTCATCGGTGAGGCGCGCCATGTGTTTGCTGATGGCGATCAGTGCCGAAGATTCCTTGCTGGCCTCTTGTGCTTCTCTTTCGAGGTTCGCGTATTCTAGCTTCCAGCTTCGAGCGAGCTCGTCCATAGATTCCGCCGCGATGTCGCAGATGCGGCTGAACTCGGTTCCTTCGTAGATGCTGTGACGAAGTAGCTGCTTCAGGCCGCGCGAGATGTCGGGTGACTGGTTGGCCGACAATCCTTTACACCAGGCGGTGTAAAGGTCGACGAGCGGACTGTCGCCAAGAAAGAATAGTCCGCAATTGAGGCGAGTCTTTTCTTGGCCACTGCCTCTGAGTGCTTCAGCCAGGAATCTGGAAAGCAAAAAGGAATGCACGTGACGTTGCACGATGATCGGGCTATCCAGGGACACCCGAGGTGCGGGTAATTGGGTGTCGAAGGCCCAGCGGGTGTTGCTGAATACGGCCTGATCATGCGGGTTCGACTTGCATAGCGTCATCGCCAATGAACGCGACTCACGTCGACGGCCGGCTCGCCCGGCGCGCTGTAAATAGTTAGCAGGATGCGGAGGGACGTTGTTCATCGCCACCTGACTGATGCCGCCGATGTCGATGCCCATTTCCATGGTCGTCGAGCATGAGAGCAGGTTCAAGTCGCCTGCTTTGAATGCCTTTTCGTAGCGGTCGAGCGTACGCGAGTCTTGCTGGGCGGAGTGCTCTGCTGTGGTGAAATAGGACGAGAGTTCGAAGACTCGATCATTCAAGGCTGACCATAAGCCTTGTTCGCGCAGCTGAACGATATTTTCGTGGCGAGCCAGCCATTCCCTACCCAAGCGAATTCTTTCGAGTTCGTCGGCTACGCCGGCAAACGGCTCTTCGTACAAGGGTAAGGAAATCTTTTCGCAACGTGCCGTTAGCTCAGTCGCTTTCTCTGGCAAGTAGGGAGTCAGCCCCCTTAAGGTGGTGTCCAGAAAGCGACGTGTGACGGGACAAGCCCATGCTTCGCTGATGGGGGCGAAAGCAAGACGGTCGAGCGGAAGAACTCTGCCGTCTCCTGACTGCTGAAGAAGTCCGGCAGCGTTCAATGCATCCCAGGCAGCTAGGAGAACGACGTCGACTCGATCCTCTCCGTACGAAGTTTGAATGTCTGCTTTCAGTGCGTAGGAAAGAAGTCGCACGAGGGTGCTGCGCAATCCACCTCGCCTAGCACGCGGCCAGCGGCGTTGATTCTTTCCGACATGAACTTCGTCTCGCGTTACCAACTGGGTTTGCGGGAATGGCATGCCGAGCCAATTACGCCAGTTCAACGAGATTGCCAGCGATCCTCCGCCTCTGACGAAGAAATCCAAGCAGAGCTTGAGGAAATCCTGCCAGGCTGACAAATCGAAGTCGGTGGCTTGCTTGATGGAATCCGGGAGAAGGATGCTGTCAATCGCTGGATAGCGAATAGCGACCAAACCCATGCTTTCGAGGTTATTCAAGCGTTTTGGTCGTCTGCCGAATTCTCGAACCAGAAACATCTTCGCCAACTCGACAGGGCCGCTGCTGTCGCTGAATGAGCCTGGTGCGATGCGACGGTAGTGCGCAAGCATGTAATCGAAGTCCTTGCCTTGGTTGGCGAGATATTGCGCCAGATCATTGAAGGCGATCGGACTCGGGCGAGTCAGCTTCATCAACTCTTTGCGCTTGTTTTCGATGAGCTCGTTGAGAGCTGCGTTGCGAGCGCTCTCAGGTATCTGTTCGAGCGTCTTGATTTCATTTTCGATCGCAACCGCTTGCGCGCCTGCCACGCCCCGGCCGTGTTGCAGGGTAAGGTGATAAACCAACCCGCGCACGCGGTTGCGCTCGGCATCCTGCTGAAGCTTTGCCGCCATGCGTGCCGTACCTTGGCGACTGTCGTTGAAGGTAAGCAGGCGGCGTCCGCGACAGGGGTGATCTGCTGGTTTTTCGCCGTCCGGGGCGTATTCTAGAAGCGTAGGGAGAATGTTCCCCAATAGAAATGGTGCCCCTAGGCGACTTGCCTGGAAGAGCCTTTCGTCGCGTGTCGTATGGCTGCCGCAAACGGGACATGACAGACCCTCTTCACCCTCCTCCTGTGCGAGCAAGCGCAAGGTTTTATCTGAAGCTTCTGTGATCAGGCGCGTGGATCGCTCGACATCCAATGGGCCGACATTGGACAGATGACGATTGACGATGAGCACTTTCTTTTGGCGGCCGGCTGCCGAACCTTCGTCGTCTTCCGATTGATCATCTTCGCCGATGATTTCGCCGGGTTCTGCCTCTAGTTCGAACTCATCCAGTGCCGCAAAGGTTTGCAGGTGTCCGAGCCGATTTTTGAATTCCCCGGCCTGAAGATGCGCTGCACCGCAACCGCTACAAGTCACTACTTCATACGCCGGGCTGCCGCAGTCGCAATGCTTCCTGGGTTCCAAATAGACTTGGCCGAAAGGCCAATCCTTGTCATCCAAGACTGTCCCTGATTTATGCGTACATTGCGCATCCGCACAAGCCCACAAGCCAGACATCGTTTGATGAAAGAGATGGGAGCGTACTGGCAGGAATGACTCGCCGTCATCGGTTCCTGCACCCGTGTTGTCGCGCGTGCCGCTGAGCAGGTCCATCCAGTGCAACGCATTCAGCTGTTGATCGCGGAGCGCTTTCTTGTCGAGGCCGATGGTTTTGCATATCTCCGACAGCCTGGCCACGGGCGGCCTGCTTGGATCGCCGACGAACAGGTCTCGCAATCTGCGGGCGGTGATGTCATTCGCGAGTGCGTCGTAGCGCGACGGGGACGTCTCACTGCCCACATCGATGCTGGCGAGCTTGCCCTGTGGCGTGTGGGTCTTGGGCTTCTTGCCGCCGAGAGTAGGAATGCGGCGCTGCCCGGCGACCAAATGAACTTGTTCTAGGGACACGCCAGCGACTTCCGCCAGGAAGCGTTTGAGCTTCTGACCCGATTCTCCTTCGGGGTCACCGATCGTGGCGGATGTGGCGACGAAACGAACCTGGTCCGGCGAAACGCCGAAAGCAAACAGCACGCGGCGAATGAGCAAGGCCGCTTCGGCGGCTTGTGATCCGACATAGGTATGCGCCTCGTCGAGGACGACCCATTCGAGCTTGCCTTGCGATTGCGCCAGGATCGGCGCGTCTGCGGTGCGCACAAGCATGTATTCGAGCATCGTGGCGTTGGTCACCAGGATGGGTGGAGGTGATGCCCTGAGTCTTTCCCTGTCGCCGATTTCACAGGGATTCTCTCGTTGTACCCACGCTGGATCGGGGCGCTCTGGGGTGTTGCCGTTATAGAGGCAAAAGCGAACGTCTCCGTCGAAGGCATGTGTCCAAGCACGCAAGCGTTCGCGCTGACTGTTGATCAGCGCGTTCAGCGGATAGAGGAATAGGGCTCTGACACCCACCAACTGGCCATGTTTTTCTTCGCGGAGTCTTGCCAGTTGATCGAGGATGGGAACCATGAAGCATTCCGTCTTACCGGAACCGGTGCCGCTTGCGACGACGATAGATTGCGGCGTGGAACGAGTGAGGATGCGCCAGGCTTCGAGTTGGTGAAGATATGGGTATTGATCCTGCGGAAACCGGTAGTCCTTGACCAACTCCGCAGGCGGTTCGTCCATCGCCCGTACGAGTGATGGGGAGAGCAACGTGCCTGAGAGATCGGCCATGCGCTGATCTGCTTTCATCCAGCCGAAGGTGGCCTCAAAGGTGGGATCGGCGAGGAATGCGCCCGGTTCGCCATAGGGACGTTCAAACATTTCTGCCAAGTAGCGGCGCAGCGGTACGTTGGCGAAACCCAGGCGGCTGATGGCGGCATGTTTCGCGCGACTCGCCAGCACTGGCAATAGATCGGCAAAAAATGTCTGGCTCATCCGTGCTCCTTAGTTGTAGAGAAGTCCTGCTGCGAGGCAGCGGGCTATGGTCAGGTTATAGGCTTCTTCGAACCACTCGGGATCGAATGCCATGTGTGCTCGCAAAATGTTGACTGCTTGGGGATCGGTAAACCATTCTTGGCTTTGATTGTGAGCGACCTGTGCAGCAAGCAGCAATGGCAAATTGATGACGCCGTCGGCAAAGTCGAGCTTGTCCGGATAGAGATAATCAGCAACTTCGGTTTGCTTTCGAGCGTTAGCGAGAATTTGATTCGAACCGGATGGCCATTGATCATCCAGGTGCAAGCGGCGCAGCCGCATGAGCAGACTGTCTTCTCCCTGGAAGAGCTGCTGGTTGGCGAATGCGCCGAATTGCTTGAGCATTTTCAGCTGCTGTTTGGCCTCGGGGGAGGAGTGCTCGGCAGTGGCGATGCCGAGCAGATACTGCAAGGCCCCATTCAGCGCTGAAATATCCTTGATACGCGAGTCGAGGTGGCTTTGGAAAACAATTTGCCCCGCCTCTTGGCCATAACTTTTCTGGCATTGATCGTCCAAACAGGTCACTGCTTGTTTCCAGGCCGAGAAGGTGACGGTTTCCCATGAAAACGGCAGCTCCTGGTCAAAACGACAGAGGAATCCGCTGGGTAGTTTGCCGAAGCGCAGCGCCAGCGATGCCATACCGTGGGGAGAGCGCGCAAAGCGACGCCAAATGTCAAGCGTGGCGAGTGGAAGGTGGCCAACTTGTCCGGCGAGTTGTTCAATCTGTGCCCAGCGGTCATCCATGAAATTCTGGGACATGGATTCGATTTCCTCGTCGATGGCTGCTTCTCGTCTTGCCTGACTAACGATGTTGATAGCTTTCGCTAGGCCGCTAGCTAGCGAATGGTCTCCTTGCACGGGCCAAAGGGTTGGGCGAAAGGGTATGACCGTGTCTGGGCTCGGGTAGATCAGCCAGCAGCCAGGCTCGCGGGATAGCGGATCAAATTGCCAAGCACTTGTCGGCACGCCTTCAGAATCGCACGATGGTAACTGGATCGCTTCGTCGCCGGGATGTTCGAGGCGAAGAGCGAGCGCCGTCAGATTGGCGGCGTCGTCTGGCGCGAGAGCTTGGTTGCCGTGAGCGTCTAGACTGATGGTGTTGCCACACTTTTCCAGCTTTGCGGCGTAGCGTGCGATGTTGAGACGGAATTGTTCGTTGTCGCCGATACGCAACAAGACATCTACCCGTGCGTCGGGATTGTCGTCGGTGGAAAACAGATGCTGGATGTCGGTGGCGTAGTCCTGGAGGCGAACTTCCGTGGTGAGTGCGTCTGGCAAGGTGCGCAGCTGGTGGATGCGCGCGGCGCGACTGCCATTGACCCGCATTTTGATCGACAAGCGGTTGTTTTCCCCACCGCTGAGGATTAGAAGCCGGATTCCAAGCAATTGCTGTGCGGCAAGCAGGCTGCCACTGAGCAGTTCTTTTTCGTTCGCGTCGAAAGCCCGGACACCTTTTGCGGGGAAAGGTAGGCTCAGCCTGACCGGGGTTGTGCTGTGCCGCCAGAAGATTTCGGCATCGATCGTTTCTGGGGTACGCTCGGCGGACGTGACCGAGAGCGCCAGATGCAGATCGGAGCCGTCTGGCTTGCTGTCCAGCCCAACCCCGTCGGTCGCTGTTCTGGCGCTGGTCGCTCCCCAGTTTTCCAACTTGATGACGCCCGATTTTGCATCTCGCGCTTGGATCGACAAAGCAGCATTGGGAGGCAGAATGACTAGGTGACTGCGCTGCTTAACCTCGCCAGTGGCGGGGTAGCGTGCCTGCAGCGGACCAATGAGTGGCGGGGTGGCCGGAGTGTTTGCGCCAATGACAGACCACGCCGGATTACCTTCGACTTTTTGACTGGTTGAATCGCTCACGCGATAGAGCTGAGGAAGCCCCTTGAATGCAATGCTGGGCTTTTTGAAATCCAGCCAGAAGCGCTGACCCTGCCATTCGTAGCTCTCTTCGAGTGCGCCGGCTTGGCCGGTGCGAATGCGACAGGATAGGTTATTGCCGTCGTTGGTCTGAACCGAGCCGCGCAGTCGATGAATACTGCGATCGAATTGGGGTAGAGAACCCTGCATGCTGGTTTCAGCATCTCCGCCGGGTAAGAATGACCACCCCTCTGGCAGAGCAATGAAAGCTTCAAGAGGGGCGACATTGCCACCCCCTTGGCGCATTAGGCGGTTGGAGGACTCTTCCGCAGAAAATGTCCAGGGTAAGCCATCGTCCAGCGATTCGCCCCGGCGGGCTGGGGCGGTCCAGACGCGACCGTCTGGCGTGGAAAGCTGAAGCAGATGTTCTTTTGCCGCCGTTTGACCTGAGAATCCCCAAGGCTTGCGCTCGATTCGGTAGCCATCCTGGCCGGCCATGCGGCGGATGGTAGTGGTGAGACGCTGGCTGCCGGCGCTGAGGGACAACTCTCCTACTCTCGGCATGTCGTCGTGGTTCATGCTGAAAAGCTCGGCCATCTTGCTATTTGGAATGCTGTTTGGCAGTGTCAGGCTGGAACGTAGGGACCAGACACCATCTTCTTCCTGCGCAAGTTGCCGCTCCACAGGCAGCGTGGCCGCCTGCCTTTCAGTCTTGACCTTGGTAGCGTCGCGGACGAGTTGCTCGATCAAGCCGCGAGCGTGGTCATCGTCGACGGGTAGCGGGAATTGCTCGCGCCAGTTGCTGACTTGCTTGTCCAGGCGCGCAATCGCATCCGAGGTGGCGGTGAGCCCGGCTTGCTCTTTCAAGCGAATGACGGTCCAGGCAACATCGGTAAGCAAAGCGAAGATGACCGCCTGCCGGTAGCTTTTGGGCAATGTGCCTTGCAGGCTTTCGACCCAGGTCAGCAGGTCGTTTTGGGTGATGCTGGTGCTACCGGCCTGCTTAAGCACCTGGCTGAGCAGTAAACCAATACTGCCCCGGGCCTCTGCCAGCAGTTTGAGAGGCAACCCGCCTTGAACCGCGACGCTTCCAAGAAAGCGCAGTCCTCCGGTTCGCTTTACTTCCACCCCCCAATCTTGGAGGCCGAGCTCGATGCATGCGCTTCGCTGGGCTTGGTTCCAATCGTCGGGGTCGGCGTTGAGATCGTGCAGGATGGGGTCCCAAGACCAATGCGCGCCGTCGAAACGCCGACGCCACCATTCGGCGGCGTAGAGTACAAATAGTGCGGAGAATCCCGTCAGGTGGGTGATTTTGCCGAGATCGAAGCGGGTCAGCAGCTTGGCGATCCATTCGCGCAGGAGGATTTCAAGGCTATTGAACTCTGACTCAGTGACCCGATATAGGAAGAGCGCTCGACGGTCAGGGCGATCGAGATCGCGGTCAGCAAGAAGCTTGCGTTTCCAATCCGCGAACAGGGTGAAGGCCACGAATTTTCTCAATGTCTCTGTTTGCCACACAATTTACCACTGCGATAGTCCGCAGTGTGCCGTTTTGCTCGGATTCGCTCGCGCTCCGAGCAATTGCGAGTTACACACCTAGTACCTCGCCCGAACATCTGCCGCATTGACCAAAATTGATCATCGCGCCGTGCGTCAGAGTTCGGTCCATGAGTGGTGACAAGCCGCGCGCTGCAAATTTCGTAAGGACTCAGCGCCTATCGCAAATCATACCAACCCCCCCTCCCAGCCCCATGCTGCGCCAGGTGGCCTCGCTCCACCAGCGCCCGGAAATGCTGCTTCAACGTGTTGCGATTGCTCAGCGTGAGGCGGATGGCATCGGCCATTGTGATGCGGCCATGCTCGCGCGCGAATTCGACGATCTGCAGCGAGAGCTCGGGCAGTTGAGCCAGAACGATCTTTTCACGCTCGACCTTGCGATGCAGGCGGCGGACTTGCTCGGCCAATGCGCGCAGGAAGAATAGCAGCCACGGTTGCCAATTGGGTGTCTTGCTGCGGATGCTAGCTTGCGTTTGCCCCAGGGCGAGGTAGTAGGCCTCTTTGTTTTGCTCGACCACGCTTTCCAGCGAGCTATACGGCACGTAGGCATATCCGGCCTGCAAGAGCAGCAAGGTCGTGAGGACGCGGCTCAGCCGGCCGTTGCCGTCCTGGAAAGGGTGAATTTCAAGGAAGACGACAACCCAAATGCCGATGAGCAGCAAAGGGTGAAGTTGCGCGGCCTTTTGCTCGGCCTTGAACCAAGCGACCAGTTCCGCCATCAATGATGGTGTTTTGAATGGCGTTGCGGTTGCAAAAGCAACGCCCAGTTGCTTTCCATTGGCATCGAAGGCGACCACGCTGTTCGGGGATGTCTTGTGGCGCCCCCGATGGCAGGCATCCTGTTTGCTGTAGCTCAGGAGGTCGCGGTGCAGTTGCTTGATGGGATTCTCGGTTAGGGTGATGTCCTGCCAAGACGAAAACACTTGCTCCATGAGCTTAGCGTAGCCGGCAACTTCCTGTTCGTCGCGTTTGGCAAGAGACTTGATCTGCAGGTTGGACAGTAGGCGCTCGACCTCGCGATCGGACAGCTTGCTGCCTTCGATGCGGGTGGACGAGCCGATGCTTTCAATGGTGGCCACCCTTCGCAATGCCGATAGACGATCCGGCGCCAACCTTCCGAGCGCGCGCCAAGCGCCCTTGAACTCATCGACACTCGCGATGAGTCTTAGGATTTCCGGAGTGATCTGAACGGTATTGGAGCGGATCATAGTCGCCAATACTACACCCATTGACACCCAATCAAGCCGATTGCCGGCCGATGCCTATACCCTCCGCCTGCGGGCCGCATCGGATTCGTTTGGTGCGCCCAAATAGGGGTCAGTCAGTCTGATTGCCCCGAGGCTGCGCTTGTTCGTTTGCCGCAGTTGCTCTTCTTCTGGATCGGAAAGGCAGGCCAACAAGCAAGGCAATTCCGGCCGCAAGAAACGATGAGGTTACAATTGCGATCAGAAAGAAGGGGACGCATGGGAGCCGGACTGGGCTTGGGCGACATCGCCCATTGACTCCCGCCCCCGTTTTCCCGCCGCGTCGTTTGAGGATGCGCCGGGCTCCTTTGTCAATTTCCCGCTGGACCAGCAGAGGAATTCCTGAACAGCGCCGGCTTCAATTCCCGCCGCGGTAGGCAGCCATCGCCCTGGCGAAGCGCGCCGCCGTGGGCCGTATCATCAGACGGTAGATGTGGCGCAGCAGCCAGCCGGGGAAACCGCGGCCACGCTCCTCGAGGGCGACGCGGGCGCGCGGATGGTCCATGAAGGCGAAGGCGGCCGGCCGTACCTTCGGCTCGCCCTGGTGGAACTCCAGGTGCGATAGGTGCTTCGGCGACTTGTAGCCATAGTGCGCCGGCGCCACCAGGCGCAGCGGCGCGCCGTGTTCGATGGAGAGCGGCTGACCGTCGAGCGTGTCGGCGAGCAACATGTCGGTGGCGAGCAGGTCCGCCAACGGCAGCGTCGTGCGGTAGCCGTCCTGCCCGCGCAGCACCACTGTATTCACCTGCGCCCCGGCGGCGAGCCGCGGTGCGACGCACAGCGCATAGAAATCGGCAAAGCGCACGCCGCCCCAACGCAGGCCGCAGCGGCTCCAGGTGGTGACGCAATGGAAATCGCTCACCTGCTCGACACGCGGCAGGTCCGCCAGCGGCGCGTCGAATTCGAAAGCCTCGATCACGTCGCCCGAGATGCGCAGGCGAGCCGCGGCGGGCTCGCGCGGAAAGCGGTAGGCGAATTGCGACAGGCCGAAGCGCGGAAAATCCTCCCGCGCATGCTGTCCCTTGGGTAGTTTTCCGTTCATGCCGGTGCCACCGCATGCCACGCCGCGTCTTCCAGCGCCGCGCGCACCGCGGGCGGCACGGTGGGCGCGTCTTGCGCAACCCATTGTGGTGTCAGCGCGTAGGCTGGCGAGAACACCAGCGCCATCCAGACGGCGAAGGGCAGGCGGCGCATGCCGCCTGCCGCCACCTTGCGCCCGATCCAGGCGCCAAGCGCGGCATAGGCCACTTCGTTCGGAGCGGCCCACACGCCCTCCATGCCCTCCAGCTCGCCGTTGCGGCGCAGGCGGTGCAGCAGCCGGGCGCGCTCCGGATGGGCGACCACCCAGCGCAGGTAGCCGCGCACCAGGCCGCGCACGCCCGCCTCGGCGTCGGGATCGGCGGCAAGCGGTTTGAGCAGCGCCGCGTGGAAATCGCGCAGCGTTTCCAGATAGAGCGCCCCGGCCAGATGCGCCCGGGTCGGAAAGTGATGGTAGAGGCTGCCGTTGCTGACGCCGGCAGCCTGCCGCACGCGGTCCATCGAGGCCGTCTCGACACCCTCTTCGAGAAAGACGCGGGCAGCCGCCTCGATGAGTCTGTCTCGGGTGGATGAAGGAGTCGAAGTCATGGCCTGGAGTATAGCTCTAGAGGATTACTCCAGTCAACCCCCTAACCTCCGACCAGCGTAGCGACCTCGTCGAGTTGCGATACCAGGAAATCAGGCGGTAGTTCGGCGAAGGCGGATTCGTCGCACTCGCCGCCGCGGATGATGGCCACGCGCAGGCCGGCGGCGCGGGCAGCGCGCACGTCGGCGCGGCTGTCGCCAACGAAGAGCGGCGCTTCCGGCGCCGCCTTCAGTTCCGCCAGCACGCGCAGCGAGCCCTCAGGGGTCAAACGGGGCAAGCTCGAATTTCTCCAGCGAGTGCCATTGACTCTCGGTCAAACGGGTCAGGCTCGAATTTTTCCAGCGAGTGCCATGGACTCTCGCCCCCGTTTTTCCCCGGCCTTGAATCCCTTGCGTGGGCAATCCATGACCACAAGCGAGCGCAGTGCAAAATAGTCGGCAGCAGCAGCCGTCGCCTGCGACCGCGGCCTGATGAAGGCGACACTCAGCGCGCCCACGGCGGCGCAGGGCTCAGCATCCGCTCGAGTTCGGCGAGGAACACCGCGACCTTGGGTGCGCGAACGCGGCCGGCCCCGCCGGCATCCCGCGGCACGCGGCTGCTGTTCCCGGCCGAGGCCAACGGCGTCTTCGTCGCCCTGCCGGACGCCGTGCAGCAGGGGCTGCGCGAACGCTGCTGACGCTTCTACACCTTCATCGCCGCCGGCGGCGCCCGCCTCATGTGCGCCTGGGACACCCAGCCGGAAAGCGTCGACGCCCTGCTCGCCGACCTGCGGGTTTTGAGTTCGTGAGGCCGGCACGTCGCGGCGCTGCGTTTTTCCGGACGTTCAGCACGCAAACCACCACGGCACGGCCAGCACCCGCCGTGTGACGGGAAAAATCTCCTTGCCGCCATACAACAGCAACCCGCCGTCGGCGAGATCGGGATATTCGTCAAGAAAGGCTTCCAGCCCCTTGGCATCGCCGGTCGCGACGCGGCCGGCGGCTTTGACTTCGATCGGCAGCAGCCGCCGCGGCGTTTCGATGACGAAGTCGACTTCAAGGCCGCTCGCGGTGCGCCAGTACAGCACTTCCGGCCGCCGCGCCTGCACGTCGCGCCAGATCATGAGATCGACGAGCACGAGGTTTTCCAGGTGGGCGCCACGCGGCTCGCGCTCGCCGGCCAGATGCAGCGCCAGCGCCGTGTCGCTCCAGTAGAGCTTGGGCGCCTTGATGAGGCGGCGCGTGCGGTTGACGGCATAGGCTTGCAGCCGGATGGCCTGGTAGCTGGCCTCCATCAGGTTGAGGAAACGGTGCACCTGCGGCTGCACGATGCCGACATCGCGCGAGAGCTCGGTCTGGTTAAGCAGGCCGCCGATGCGCAGGCAGGCGGCGCGCATCAGGCGGCGGAAATCGGGTAGATTCTCCACTGCCCGCAGCGCCTGGAGATCGCGCTCGAGATAAGTCTGCACATAGCCGGAAAACCACAGCCCGCGCGCCTCGTCGTCGGCCAGGTCATGCGCGGGAACCGGCAGGCCGCCCAGCCGCGCCGCCGCGCGCCAGTCTTCCTCGCCGCCCGGATCGGCGGTAAGGATCGGGCGCCATTCGGCGAACGGGGCCGCCAGCAGTTCGCTCCACGGCCCGGTGCGTCCGAGACCCTGGCGCTCGCGCCGGGAAAGCGGCCAGAGCGTGACATACACCGCCCGCCCGGCCAGCGTTTCCGAAATCCGTTCGAGCATCAGCAGGTTGGCCGAACCGGTGAGCACGAATCGGCCCGCTTCGCGCACGGCCCCCGCATCAACCGTGCGCTTGACGGCGATGAGCAGATCGCGGCTGCGCTGGATTTCGTCGAGCACCAGCGCGGGCGCGCGCGCCAGGACGGCCTCCGGATCGGCATCGGCCGCTGCGCGCAGATCAAAGTCGTCCAGCGTCAGATAGGGGCGGTCCGCCAGTTGCGGCAGCGCGCGCACCAGCGTGGTCTTGCCGGTCTGTCGCGCGCCGAGCAGCACGACGACCGGAGCGACGCCCAGTGCGCGCTCCATGGCGGCCGTGGCGGCACGCGGCAGGAAGGATGAAGGTGGCTTCTTTTTCATGAATGTATGATTATCATACTTTTCAGGAAATCGGAAGGGGTTGCGCCAGAGCGGCTGGCGCTTCTACACCTTCATCGCCGCCGGCGGCGCCCGCCTCATGTGCGCCTGGGACACGCAGCCGGAAAGCGTCGACGCCCTGCTCGCCGATCTGCGCGAGCTGAGTTCGTGAGGCTGGAGAAAGTCAGTCGCTGGGGGAGGGCGAAAGCGAACTTTCAACCCATTGGAGACAGCCGAGGAAAGTGGAAGCAGACCTTCGTCAGGAACGCGGAAGCGGTAAGCGGTTGGTTGTCGAGTTCGGCCTTGAATCCCTTGTGAGGGCAAACCATGACCACGAGCAAGCGCAGTGCGCAATGGTCGGCAGCAGAAGCAGTCGCTTGCGACCGCGACCTGATGAAGGCGACACTCAGCGCGCCCACTGCGGCGCAGGGCTCAGCATCCGATCGAGTTCGGCGAGAAACACCGCGACCTTGGGTGCGCGAACGCGGCTGGGCGTGTAGCAGGCGTAGATGTCGCGGCCGAAACTGACGACCGGCTCGAAATCTTCGAGCACGACTTTCAGCGCACCCGAGGCCAGGTCCGCACCGCAGATGTAGAGCGGCAATATCGCCAGGCCGTGGCCGTTGCGCGCGGCATCGTGCAGACAGGCGATGTCGTTGAACTGGAACCTGTTGCGGACCCGGATGTCGGTTTCCTTGCCCTGCCTGTCCGCGAGGCGCCACACGTTGTCGTCGGTGAGAAGGTAGCTGAAGCACTGATGGCGTTCCAGCTCCCCGGGCGTTCGAGGCTCGCCGTGCGCCTCAATATAGGCCGGAGAAGCGCAAATCACCCGCTTCACGGCGATCAGCCGCCTGACCACGGCATCCTGCGGCGGGTCCCGGGTCATCCGTATCGCCAGGTCGATGCGGTCGTCGACGAGGTCGACGGTCTGATCGCCGAGAATCAGTTCGCACTCCAGGTCGGGATAGCGGGCGATGAGGCCCGGTATCAGCGGCGCAACATACAAGCGGCCGAAGACGACGGTGGCGCTGACGCGCAGCATTCCGCGGGGTTCGTCGCCGAGGTTTCTGACGGCGACCTCGGTGGCTTCGATGGACTCCAGGGTGCGTAGCGCGTACTGATAGAAGACTTCGCCGGAAGGCGTCAAGCTGACTTTGCGCGTCGATCGCTCGAACAGGCGAACCCCGAAACGCCGTTCGAGGTCACCGATCTGCTTGCTGACCTGCGCGCGCGTGCAGTCCAGACGACGCGATGCTTCGACCATGCTGCCGGTTTCGACGACCTTGACGAAGGCTAGCCAACTGCTCAGCCAGGACATTTGTAAACGAAACGTTGACGGAATGGTGTCGATTATGGGCTATTTGTATTTGTAATTGTTACCTATAGTGGTGAGTATCGAATCCGTACGGTGGCGACCACGACATGTTTCGTTCCATCCGTAGTCCCGAGGTGCTGCTGTCGCACCAGGTCGGCGGTTTCCTCGGCGCCTACCTCGGCGGCCTGACCATTTCGCGCTTCGGCGATTTCGGCTGGATGTGGTATGCCGACATAGCGCTTTCGCTGCTGGCCGCGATCCTCAACTTGCCGATCCGCGAAGCCAGGATCGAGCGTCCCATCATTGCGGCGCAATTGGCGCCGGTTGCATCGAAAGGAAGTATTGCATGAGCAAACTGCGCCCGGAAATTTCGATCGAAATCCTCAACGAGCGGGGCGGCGAGTACCTGCCAGGCTTTCTCGGCGTCGAGATGATTGCGCTGGCGCAGGATTCGTTGCGAAGCAGGATGCCGGTCAGGAAGCTGCACTTCGCGCCGAACGATTTCCTGCATGCCGCCAGCGTGGTGGCGCTGGCGGATACGACCTGCGGCTATGCCACGGTGGCACACTTGCCCGAAGGCGCACAATCGTTCACCACCATCGAGCTGAAGAGCAACCATCTCGGCACCGTTAAGGAGGGATCGATCGCCTGTGTGGCGAGCGCCCAGCACCTGGGGCGGAACACCCAGGTCTGGGATGCGACGGTCACGGACGAGGTCACAGGGCGCAAGATCGCCCTGTTCCGCTGCACGCAGATGATCCTGTGGCCGAAATCGACCTGACGCGAGGGTGCGCCGGTCAGCATCCGTCCGGCATCGACCGGGTCGAGACGGACCTGCGCAACAGCGATGAGCACCGGAATGGCCGCCGCTGTGCTGAGCGCAACGCTTGCTGCACTACCCAAGCCGCATCAAGCGCGAAGACGTTTGGTTTGATAGGTTCCCCAGCCGCTTTTCATCAAGGACGCCAGAAATGCCCAAAGGCCGCTTTCCCTCGGATGAGGATCGCCGCCCTCGGCAATTCGCTTCAACTGACGCGAGTACCAGAGTATTTCCATGAGGCCCATGCGATCAATCGCCTTGATTCCGGTCGAAATTGGCCGAACATGCTGCTCACTTTCCTTGCCTTGTAGTAGCGCTTTGGGTGCATCGGGATCGATCGCCAGCAGGCGCGCCAGCCCGACAACATCCAGTGCCCCGGTTTGCAGCGCCGCATTCATGCCGGCAAGGGTGCGAAAGCCGCCGGTCAGCATCAGCGGCACCTGAACGGTGGAGCGCAACTTTTCCGCAAATGACAGAAAGTAGGCCTCGCGTAGGGCGGTGGAGGACCGGTGTGGCTGTTGTACGACACCGCTCATCGCAGGTGCTTCATAGGTTCCTCCGGAAATCTCGATCAGGTCGATTCCTGCGTCGGCCAGCGCGCGGATGGTCGCCATGGATTCTTCCTCGGTAAATCCGCCCTTCTGGAAGTCGGCCGAGTTGAGCTTGATGCCGACCGGAAATTCCTTGCCGACTTGCCGGCGTATCTCCGCATACACCGCCAGAACAAAGCGGCGCCGCTTTTCCGGGCTGCCGCCCCATTCATCTGTGCGTTGGTTGTGGTGCGGCGACAGGAACTGGCTGATCAGATAGCCATGGGCGCCGTGAATCTGCACACCACTGAAGCCGGCTTTCTTGCAGATGGCCGCACTGCGCCCGAAACGCTGAATGATCTCGTCGATTTCCGCCGTCGTGGCCTCGCGCGGCGTTTCAAAAAAGCCCGCCATGTCAGCACGGAACGGAATGGCAGAAGGGGAAAGATTCGTGCTGTTCAGCCCCTTGGGCGATTGCTTGCCCGGATGGTTCAGCTGAACCCAGATCGCCGCCCCCTGTTCGGTCGCCGCTTTTGCCCACTGCTGCAAGACCAGCAAGTCCGATTCGTCCTCGATCACCACATTGCCGGGCTCACCCAGCGCGCGCCGATCAATCATCACGTTGCCGGTAATGAGCATGCCGATGCCTGATTTGGCCCAGCGCCGGTAAAGTTCAACGTGCTTTTGGGTCGCATGGTTATCGTAGGTGCCAAGTACCTCGCTCATCGCGGCCTTGGCCAGGCGGTTGCGCAGCACGCTGCCATTGGGCAGTCGCAGTGGCCGGTTGAGAAAACTGATTTCGGGAGAGATAGGTTTTGTCATGGTGGTTTTTATTTGGTTGAGTTAGCCGTGCTGGCGAAGTGACGCGTTACGCGATGCGCAATTGCTTTCGGATTCCGGCATCCAGAAGGCTGGCCGGCAATAGCGTATGCATCAGGCGCAAGCGCGCTGCGGCGGTGCCTGCGGTGTAGCGCGCTTTGGGGCTGGCCGCGCTTGCAGCCTTCAGGACCGTGTCGGCGACCACATCGGGCTCCTCGGCAACATCCAGCATTTCCTTGAGGCGCGCATCCATTGCGATCCGCACGTCCCGGTACGCGTCCAGCTTGGCATCCGCATCGCGAGAGTTGGCATCGATCGCGGTCTTCATGAATGCCGGCTCGATCACCGAGACGCGGATACCCATGGTGCGAAGTTCATGGTCGAGGGATTCCGAGTAGCCCTCGATGGCATGTTTGGTTGCTGCATAGAGCGCCATGTAGGGCATGGCCATGACGCCCAGCACCGAGCCGATGTTGATGATGCGGCCGCTCCCCTGCCGGCGCATGTGGGGAACGACGGCCAGGGTCATCCGCAGCATCCCGAAAAAATTCGTATCGAAGATGTCCTGGGCCTGCTGGATGGAGCTTTCCTCCGCGCCACCGGCCGCGACGTTGAAGCCGGCGTTATTCACCAGCAGGTCAAGGCGCCCCTCGCGCCGGATGACTTCAGCGACGACAGCGTTGACGGATGTATCACTGGTCACGTCCAGCGGCAGTATCTCGAACGAGCCTCGCGAAGCGGATGCTCCACGTCGACTGGTACCGAATACCTTGTAGCCTGCTTTGGCCAGTCGCAGGGCCGTCGCTTCACCAATGCCTGAAGAGGCCCCCGTTACCAGGGCAACCGCCTGATCATTGTTTTTCATCATTCAAATCTCCGTCTGGACGTGTTAATATCGATCCAGTACTAACTATACTATCAATTCGATATCAAGTCACTATCTTTTTAATATGAACAGCGAAAAAACGTATGAAAGCGCCTGCCCGATCGCACGGAGCCTGGCTTTTGCGGGCGATGCGTGGAGTTTGTTGATCCTGCGCGATGCCCATGCGGGTCTCACGCGCTTCGACCAATTCCGGAAAAGCCTGGGTATCGCGCCGACGATCCTGACCCGGCGGCTGGCGGTTTTAACCGAGGAGGGCTTGCTGGAGAAGCGACGCTACTCGGAGCACCCGCCGCGTGAAGAGTATCTTTTGACCCCGGCGGGGCAGGATTTTCTGCCGGTGCTTTTCATCATTGGCGCCTGGGGACGCAAACATCGAGGTGGCGGGAAACTGGTCCGCTTCCTGGATGCGGATACCGGTACGGAAATCAAGGCCGTGGCGGTGGATGAGGTCACCGGGGCCAGGATCGGAACTCGCCCGATACGCATCGTTGCGCCGGAGGAAAGCTGACGGGGCTGGGAGAACGATTGATTCACCAACCTACCCTTGGACACTTTGGCGCCACCATGGCCTGAGTTGATCCGTCACGCGCGAGCAGGCAAACTTCATCGCGACCGCAGCGCGGTCAAGAGCGATATCGACGAATTAGCGCGCGCGGGCTTGCTCGTCGTCGATGAGCTACCGTTGCCCGGCCATGAGCGCAAGAAAGAAGTGCGGGCGGTGGCGCAGCAAGTGGTGTTGAGCGCCGTGATGTGACCACGACAATTGCCTAACGGAAGGTGGGTCATGGCTTGTCCGTCCGCGTATGCCTTAGAGGATGGTAGACTCCCGGCCATCGACGCGGGGTGCGATAGAAACCTCCGCCAGCCGATCGACGAAGACGAGGGTTCGCGACCCTGCCAAAGGATCTCGGAGCGGTTTTCTTCTGTCTCGGCTATTCATAGGTGCGAAGGAGCGATCACGGGCGATGGTCGAACAAACTGAGTTGCTCAACATTTTCCTGCAGGCCCTTTGGGACACGACGCCCAATCCCGTGGTGGTGGTCGATGACACGAAGGTGATTTGTGGATGGAATCCGGCGGCCCTGGCGGTTTTCGGCTTCAATCAGGATGAGTTCATGGGGCGGCGCATCACCTCGATCATCCCCGATTTCCCCGATGTGGCCGATGTCGAGAACTGGCCCAGCGTTCCGCAGGCAACCCGGCCCACCAAGATTCACAGGACCATGAGGACTCGGGGCCTGGTCCAATCGGGCGCTGAAATTCCGATCGAACTGACCGTCCTGTGGATACTCGATGTCCACGTAAAAGTCCATTTCGCGCTCATTCGCGACCGCAGCGTGCTGCTGGAGTACGAGCAGGAACTGAGGGAGTCGGAGGAAAAGTACCGCAGCATCATCCAGACCGCCGACGACGCCATCATCTCAATGGACGAGCACGAGGCGATCATTTCCTGGAATGCCGGGGCAAGAAGAATCTTTGGCTATGACGAGCAAGAAGTGTTGGGCCGTTCGGTCCAGATGATCATCCCGAAGCGATTTCGCGAGCGGCATAGCCAGGGCTTGCGGCGTTTTCTCGAAACCGAAAAACCGAGCGTGCTGGGCAAGACCATGGAGCTTGCCGCAGTGCGCAAGGACGGCAGCGAGTTCCCGATCGAGCTCACGCCCTCGGCCTGGAAGCAGCATGGCCGGCACTTCTTCACCGCTGTCATGCGGGACACCGCGGCTCGCGCGGGGATGCTGGCGGAGGTCAAGGCTGCCCAATCCGTGGCCGAAGAGGCCAACCGCGTGCTGCGCGCGGTGTTCGATCAAATGGATCAGGGTGTCAGCGTAGTCGACGCTGAGCTGAACATGATCGGTTGCAATCGGCGCTTTCTGGAACTGTTCAACTTTCCGGAACACCTCAGCCGGACCGGCATGACCTTGGAGGCATTCATTCGCTACAACGCCGAGCGCGGTGAATACGGCCCGGGGGACACCGACGCCCAAGTGCGCATCCGTTTGGAACTGGCGAGCAAATTCGAACCGCACCACTACCAGCGCACCCGTCCCGACGGTACGACCATGGAAATCACCGGCACGCCGCTGGCCGGCGGGGGCATGGTCACCACCTACACCGACATCACCGAGCGCAAGAAAGCCCAGGAAGCGATTCGCCACGAGCGTTCCACGCAACTCAAGCATGAGCAAGAATTGCAGGAGTCGGAGGAAAAATACCGCACCATCATTCAAACGGCCGACGACGCCATCATTTCGATGGATGAGTACGAAGCCATTATTTCTTGGAACGCCGGGGCGACGAAGATTTTCGGCTATGAAGAAGACGAAGTGCTGGGCCGTTCGATCCAGCTGATCATTCCGGAGCGATTCCGCGAGCGGCACAGCCAGGGCTTGCGGCGGTTTCTCGACACCGAAAGGCCGAACGTGCTGGGCAGGGCCATGGAGCTCGCCGCAGTGCGCAAGGACGGTAGCGAATTTCCGGTCGAGCTTACGCCGTCCGCATGGAAGCAGCACGGCCGGTACTTTTTTACCGGCATCATTCGCGACATTTCGGTTCGCGCGCGTATGCTTTCGGAAATCCAAGCCGCGCGCACCGCGGCCGAGGAGGCCAATCGCGCCAAGAGCGCCTTTATCTCCACCATGAGCCACGAGCTGCGCACGCCGCTCAACGCCATCATCGGCTACAGCGAAATGATCGAGGAAGAACTGGCCGAAACCGGTGGCAATGCCACGACCTTGGCGGATGTCGGCAAGGTCAAAGTTGCCGGCAAGCACCTGCTGGGCTTGATCAATACGGTGCTCAACATCGCCAAGATCGAGGCCGGGCGCATGGAGGTAACGCCGGCGCATTTCGATATTAGTCAGTTGGCCGAGCAATGCGCGAGCCTGGCGGCGCCGTTGCTAAAGCAAGGTGTTGCGCTCGAAAAGACCATGGATCGGTCGGTCGGGCCGGTTTACTCCGACGCCGACAAGGTCAAACAAATCATCATCAATTTGTTGAGCAATGCCGCCAAGTTCACGCACGAGGGCCGGATCGTACTGTCCGTGCGGCAGAGTTTGTCCGATCAGATGCTGGCCATCTCGGTGGCCGATAGCGGCATTGGGATCAGCGCCGAGGCGCTGGGGCGTGTCTTCGCCGAATTTCAGCAGGCAGATACCAGCATCACGCGCAAGTACGGCGGCACCGGCCTGGGTCTGTCCATCAGCCGCAACCTGGCGCGCTTGCTGGGCGGTGACCTGACCGCGAGCAGTGCCCTGGGGCAGGGCTCGACTTTCACCTTGACGATTCCCATCGAGTACGGGGCGGGTCGGGACGCGGGGACCAGCGCCGTTTCCTGAGCGGTCCGCAGCACCAAAGGTAGCAGCCAGGCAAGCAATTTGCCCGAAGCAGGCCGCTTATAAGCGCGAGAACAGCGGAAAGAAATCCCTGTCCGCCTTGAACAAATGCTGCGCCACCACGTCGTCGGCGATGAACTCGATCAGCGCCCCCAGCCGGGCATCTCCGGTGAGCACGGCATCGCGCAGGCGAGTGGCGTGTCCCAAGAGTCCGGCGTGGGCACGACGATGCGCGTCGAGACGGGCATAACCGCTGCGCGACAGAATCGCCTCTTCGTCGGAGAAATGTTGGGCGATGTGCTCCGCGAGGCACGCATAGGCCGGGGCGATACGCTCGAAGTTGTCGTTGCTGGCCAGGAACTCCTCGATGAGCTGGTTGGCCAATTCGAACAGTTTGTAGTGCTGCCCGTCGATGGTTGGCTCACCGCATTCGTACGCCTCATGCCAGACTAGATGCAGGGCCGAGATGCTGCGATTCGAGGCCCATTGGTCCGAGCTGCCTTGCGGGTCCACCAACACCCGGTCGCGCCCCTTTTGTTTGGCCGCAGCGAGCATCGTTTCTGCTCGTCTTAGCCAGTCGGGGGTGTCTTCGGCGGAGTTGTGTTCGGCGACGCCGATGCTGACGGTGATCCGGCCCACGCCGGGGAACCGGTGGTTCGCCACGATCTCGCGCAAGTTCTTCGCCAAACGCGCCGCGGCGCGATAACCCGTGCCGATGGTGAGAACGGCGAATTGGTCACCGCTCCAACGGAAATACTCGTCTGAGACCGAGGTCGCGGCCAGGGTGACGCGCGCAAACTCCCGCAGCGCCGCGTCGCCGGCCGGCCGGCCGTGTTCGGCGTTGATGCGCCCAAAGTGGTCGAGATCAAGCAACAGCAAGGAGAGCGGCTGATGGTAGCGCACGCTGCGGTCGAGTTCTTTTTCGACGATTTGATCGAAATGCGCGCGATTCCACAAGCCGGTGAGCGGGTCGATGCTGGTGTTGCGTTCCAGTTCGGTGATGCGCTGGCGCAACTCGATGCTGATCGTGCAGGTTTCGACGAGCGAGCAGCTATCCCCCGTGCCGGCTGGTTGCAGTAAGGATGGTTCCATGGACTCCTCAAAGGGAGGACTAGGCGAAACCGCGGCGCCCCCGAGTTGCCGCGAGCGCAAAATTATACTATGGCTTCGAGGCCGGTTTGGGCCTGAATTCCGCCGGCCTCAGTGCAATGCTGGCGGCGAGGAGGCGCTGCTCGCGTTCGATGGCGCTCGGTCGCGATGACGCTATTGACGCCTCGATAGTGCTCCATGATACTTGCCGGGGTTGACGATCCAGAAGAATTTTACGCCGCGGCAATGAGCCCAAGCCAAGAAGCAAAACAAGGAGAAACGCTTGGGGATACCGGCGGTGCTCCGGTGAAGCACATACACCCATTGGTGGGCATCGACTATCCAGTGCGAGCAGTCGCCTACCTCTTTACCGGGCTGATGCTCTTGTCGGTGATCATGCAGCACCCGACCAGCACCGCGGTCTTGACGCTGCTTGCCGGCTGGACCCTGGTCTGGCCGCATCTGGCCTATCAAATCGGCAAGCGCAGCAGCGATTCTAAGCGGGTCGAACTGCGCAACCTGCAGGTCGATTCGTTCATGCTGGGCGTGTGTTCGGCCCTGGTGGGCTTCGACATCCTGGCGACGGCGACGATGTTCACCGCGATCAATGCCGCGCATCTAAGCACGGGCGGCATGCGGGCAGCGCTTACCGGCAGCTTTTGGTTCGCCCTGGGTGGCGTGCTCGCGGGCATGAATACCGGCTACGTGGTGCATGGCGACTCTTCCGTGCTGACCACGGTGCTGTCGCTGGTGGGGATGACCATCTTCACCGCCACCTTCGGCATCCAGTCGAATAACGCGGTGCGCGGTGTCATTAAGGCCCGCCGCGAACTGGAGGAGCGCAATCGCTTCATCGACGAGCAGCGACGCCAACTCGACGAAGCCCGCAAAGTGGCCGATCTCGCGCGCCGCGCCGCCGACCATGCGCGCGAAGCGGCGGAGCAGGCCAACCAGGCCAAGAGTGCCTTCCTCGCCAACATGAGCCATGAACTGCGCACGCCCCTTAATGCCGTGATCGGCTACAGCGAAATGATTGAAGAGGAGCTTGCCGCCAGCGGCGGCAACCCCACGACGCTGGCGGACGTCGGCAAAATCAGGGGCGCCGGCAAGCATTTGCTGGGCCTCATCAACGACCTGCTCGACCTGTCCAAGATCGAAGCCGGTAAGGTCGAGCTGAACTACGAACGTGTCGACGTCATGCAGTTGGTCGACCAAGTGTGCTCCACGGCACAACCACTGATTGCCGCGAACCGCAACCGCCTGACCATGCATTCGGCCGCTGATGTCGGTGTCATCGAAACCGACCTCACGCGCTTGCGGCAGGTGTTGTTCAATCTGGTGGCCAACGCCGCCAAGTTCACCAGTGACGGTGAGGTGCGCCTCGGTGTTCGGCGCGAGGCCGAGGAGGGCGGCGGCGAGCGCATCTTTTTCGACGTGACCGACACCGGCATCGGCATGAACGAAGCGCAAGTGGCCAAGCTCTTCCAGCCCTTCGTCCAGGCGGATTCGGCGACCACCCGCAAGTTCGGTGGCACCGGCCTGGGCCTCGCCATCAGCCGGCGCTTGTGCCGCCTCATGGGTGGTGATGTCACCGTCACCAGCGAGCCGGGTAGGGGCAGTTGTTTCAGTGCTTCGGTGGCGACGCGGCGATTGCTGGAAACCCAGTTGAACGAATGGGAGGAGCGCAAGTCCGCAGCCTCGGGAGGCGGCGACGCAACGCCCCAGGTCACTCGGGCCGCGGCCACCGCACCGACTGAAAGCCGCGATGAAAGCGACGAGCAGATCCGCGCGGTCGTCCAGGCCGCGCCCGTGTTCCTGTTGCTGTGGCGGGCCGGCGACCTCGAAGTCCTGCTCGCGAATCCGCTTTCCGAACAGCTATTCGGCTACCGTCCCGAAGAAATCATCGGGCAGTCTCTCGAAAAGCTCTACGGCGCGCACAGCATCGACGGCACCGGCTTGTGGCAGGAAGTAGTAGAACACGGCAGTGCGCGCAACCACCAGCAGCGCTTTCTGCGCGCCGACGGCAGCGAATTCTGGGGCAGCGTGTCGGCGCATTTTCTCGAATATGGCGGGCGCACTTGCCTGATCGCCGGCATCGCCGACATTACCGACCTATTCCTTGCGCAGCGCGCCACCCAGGCCGCCAGCGCCGCCAAGTCGAAATTCCTCAGCAACATGAGCCACGCCATGCGCACGCCGCTGACCGCCATTATCGGCTACGCGGAGCTGTTGCAGGAAACCAGTCTGGCCGCGGCGAAGCCCGCCTGGGGCCAGGAAGAACTTGGCCGCATCCGAGAATCGGGAGTCCACCTGTTGACGATGGTCGATACCGTGCTCGACTACTCGCGGCTGGATGCTGGCAACTTGGAAGTCGAGCGCCTACCGGTCGAGGTTGCGCCGCTGATCGCGGAGGTGCTCACCGTCGCGCGACCTCTGGTTGAACGCGCCAGCAGCTGGCTAACCGTGCCCGAAATTCCCGATGTGACCGTGCGGGGCGAGCGCACGCGGCTCAAGCAGGTGCTGTTGGCCCTGCTCAGCAATGCCGCCAAATTCAGCGGGCGCGGTGAGATCGCGCTGTTCGTGCGGGCGCAGGAAAGCGGACATCTGGACATCCAAGTGCGCGACCAGGGGCGCGGCATGACCCCGGCGGAACTGGCGCGTGCGCTGGAGCCTTTTGGCGCGGCGGATGGGCCGATTCCACCGGCCGGCGGCACCGGCCTCAGCCTCGCGCTCAGTCGCGGTTTGTGTGAACGCATGGGCGGAGAACTCCTCATCGACAGCACGCCGGGACGCGGCTCACGTTTCACCGTCCGCCTGCCGCTCGCCCCGTCCTCGCACCCGGAGGCTTCGTCATGAACGCGAGCACCTATAGGATTTTGCTGGTCGAAGACAACGAACTCAACCGCGACATGCTTTCGCGCCGGCTTACCCTGCGCGGATTTGCGGTCAGCATCGCCGTCGATGGCGTACAGGGCGTCAACCGGGCGGCCGAGGAATTGCCCGACTTGATCCTCATGGACATCAGCCTGCCGGAAATGGACGGATGGGAGGCGACGCAACGCATCAAGGCGACAGCGGCGACCCGATCCATTCCGGTGATTGCGCTCACCGCGCATGCCATGGCCGGCGACCGCGAGCGTTCACTGGAAGCCGGCTGCGACGATTTCGATACCAAACCGGTGGAATTCGATCGCCTGCTGGGCAAGATCAATGCCTTGCTGGCCGGCCGCGAGGCGGCAACGACCGGCGATACGGGCGGCGGCACATGAGCACGGCGCGCTCTTCGATTGCGCTGGGCGGTCCGGCGACGCTGGATCGCCTGCCGCTGCTGCTGAACGCCGTCGCTGAGGTCTGCGAAGCGGCCGGCGCCGATGCGACGCTGCGCCACGACCTGCGTCTCGCGGTGGAAGAAGCCTGCATGAATGTCATGCGCCATGCCTACCGCAGTGGCGCGCCGGGCGAGCTTGCACTGGAGGTAACACGCGAGCCCTGGCAGGGCCGGCCGGCGATTCGCGTCACCCTCCGGGATCGCGGCCTGCCCTTCGACCCCCTAGCCGTGGCGGCCCCGCAACCGGCCGAAGACGCCGAGCATCTGCCGCTGGGTGGACTTGGAGTTCACTTGATGCGCCAAGTCACGGACGCCCAGGCTTACCACTACGATGTGGCAACCGGAAACCACCTCACCCTCGTGAAATTCCTCACCCGGCAACATGGAGAAGAAAAGTGAACGTCACCATTTCCCAACAGGATGCGGTCACCGTCGTGGCCATCAGTGGCAGCGTCGACAGCTTGAGCGCTGACAAACTCACGGAATCTTTCGTCGGCGAATTGAACGCGGGCCGCGTGAAACTCGTCGCCGATTTTGCCGCGGTCAGTTACACCAGCAGCGCTGGGCTGCGCTCGGTGCTCGCCGCAGTCAAGGAAAGCCGCCGCTCGGGAGGTGACCTGCGCATCGCCGCGGTGCAACCGGACGTACTGCGCGTGCTCTCGCTCTCGGGGTTCACCAGCATCATCAAGATGTACGACGGGGTCGCCGCGGCCGTATCGAGCTACGGCCAGGCGTGAGAGGAAGAAAACCATGAACGCAAGCCCGCGTGACCCCGCAGCACCCGCCGTCTCTTTGGTCATCGGCTCCGGCAGCGTCAAATGCGCCGCCGCCATCGGTGTCGTCAAGGCCTTGACCGAAGAAGGCATCGCCGTCGAGCGCTTCGTCGGTTGCAGCGCGGGAGCGATTTTCGCCGCGGTGCTGGCATTAGGTTATGGCGCGCAAGAGTCTATGGACGCAACGCGCCGGCTGTGGACCAGCGACATCACCGCCAAACGCAACACCATGGGCATGCTGCGCGCGCTCGCGCCGCGTTTGTTCGGCTTCAAGGTCGAGAGCTTCGGCTTGCGCGACGATCGGCCGAAGGACCAAATGCTCAATGCCTTTTTCGGCGACCGGCGCATCGAGGATGCCGGAACTCCCCTGCACATCACCGCCACCGATTTTGCCAACGGCGAACTGGTGGATCTCGACCGCGGCTCTATCGCCGACGCCATACGCGCCAGCGTCGCCTTGCCTTTCGCTTTCGCGCCGGTGCGCCTGGGCGGCAAGCTATTGGTCGACGGCTATCTCGCCGACCCGCTGCCGGTGAGCGTCGCGATCAAGCACGGCGGGCGCGTGATCATCGCGGTCGGTTTCGAAAGCCCCTACCAGGAGCGGATCGGCAGCGCCGGGCGCTTTGCCTTTCAGCTCAGCGCGATCATGTCGAACAACTTGCTCAAGTCGCGCTTCTCTTTTCACAGTGTCGCCCACCACTCCGAGGTGATTGCCATCATTCCGGAATTTCGTCAGCGCATCCGCCTGTTCGACACCGAGAAACTTCCCTACATCGTCGAAGAAGGCGAGGCCTGCATGAGGGCGCAAATTCCCTATCTGCGTGAACTGCTAGCGGCCGACCGGGCTGCGGTGGCCTCCTGATCCAGCGGCGGATCGAGGACGTGAACCTCCCGAAGGCATCGCGCCGCGATTCGCCCGGGCGCCACCGGCTGGCCCTCGTCATCGGCTCGGGTGGCCTCAAGTGCGCGGCCGCCTTCGGCGCCATGAAGGTGCTGCAGCGCGAGGCGATTCCCATCGACATGGTGGTGGCGTGCAGTGGCGGGGCCTTTTGCGGGTTTTGGGCAGCCGACGGCGGCGGCGATGCCGATGCCGCCGCGAGTCGCTTCCAGCAGGCTTCGCAAGGCGTTTTCGACCGAGTCTCTTATCGGGGCGTGCTTGCCACGGTGCTGCCGAAATTTTTCGGCGGCCGCAAGAACATCGGCATTCTCGACGATCGCCGGCTCAATCGGAACCTCCACGATTTTTTTGGCGAGCGTCGCTTCGAAGACCTCAAGTTGCCCCTGCATCTGGTGGCCACCGATTTCGACACCGGGGAAAAGCAGGTTCTGTCCTCCGGCCGACTGTTCGATGCCATCCGCGCCAGCATTGCCATCCCGCTGGTGTTTCCGCCCTGGGAAGTGGCTGGCCGCCGGCTCGTCGATGGTGCGGCCTGCGATCCGCTGCCCATCGATATCGCCGTGCGCGAGGGCGCCGACATCATCATCGCCATCGGCTTCGAGGAATCGCTGCAAACGGGTGGGGGCTCAGGCATGGGCCTGGTGATGCAGCTCAAGACCATCGTGGTCAACAACCTGTACCGCTCGCAGTACGCGTTCTACAGCCTGTCGCACCATGCCGAGGTGGTGCCGATCATTCCCGAAATCGGCTTTTCCGTGGGGCTGGGAGACACCCACCGCGTGCCGCAGCTGGTCGATCTGGGCGCGCAAGCCACCGAGCGCGAAGTGGGCTACTTGCGCCGCTTGCTGGCCGCCCGCGAGACGAGCGCAGCATGAACACGAAGGACCCGGCGGCGCGCATCCTGGTGGTCGACGACCTCGAGGTGAATCGCGACCTGCTGGCGCGACGCGTCGGCCGACTCGGACACGAGGCGGGCTTCGCCGAGAACGGGCGGGCGGCGCTCGCGCAACTCTCCGCCAGCCGCTGGGACCTGGTTCTGCTCGACATCACCATGCCGGAGATGGACGGCTATGAAACGCTGCGCCTCATCAAGGATGATCCGGCCTTGGTCGACATCCCGGTGATCATGGTTTCCGCCATCGACGAGATCGACAGCGTCGTGCGTTGCATCGAACTGGGCGCCGACGACTACCTCAGCAAGCCTTTCAATCCGGTGATCCTGCAAGCGCGGATCGAGTCCTCGCTAAGCAAAAAACGCCTCGCCGATCAGAAACAGGCGTATTTGCAAGCGCTCGCGCGCGAGCTGGAAATCGGTCGCCGCATCCAGCAAGGGTTTTTGCCGCAGAGCCTGCCGCGGGTAGAACGCTGGCGCATCGCCGCCTTGTGCGAGCCGGCGCGGCAGGTCGGCGGCGACTTCTACGATGCCCTTATCCTCCCTGGCGGCCGGCTTGCCTTCGTCGTCGCCGACATCTGCGACAAGGGTGTGGGCGCCGCGCTTTACATGGCGCTGTTTCGCAGCCTGCTGCGCGTGCAGCTCGGCCAGGCCCCGGCCGGCGAAGACAGCGCCGCGACGCTGGCGCGCTGCCTGGCTGTGCTCAACGACTATATCGCCATCGAACACGACCGCGACAACATGTTCGCCACCCTGTTCGTGGGCATTCTCGATCCGGACACCGGGCACATCGACTTCGTCAATGCCGGGCACGATCCACCGATGCTGCATCGCCGAGCCGGCGGGTCGATCGAGCGTCTCACGCCCACCGGCCCGGCGGTCGGGCTGTTGCCGGGTGTGCGCCACCCGACCGCAAGCACCGAATTGGCCTTGGGCGACCGGCTGATCGTTTTCACCGACGGCATGACCGAAGCCCGCGGCGAGCTCGGCGCCTTGGGCGAAGCCCGGCTGATCGAGCTACTGGCCGCGCATTGCGGCAAGGTCGAAGAATGGCTCGCCCTTGCCGCCGAATGCGTCCGAACGCACGTGGGCGACCACGACCGGCACGACGACGTCACGCTGCTTTGTCTGCAGCGGGAGGCTTGAGGCGCCGGAGGTCAGTGGGCACCACAGGTCGGGTATTGGCAGACCGGGTTGCGCGGTAAGCCGCCCTTGCGCCATGCCCCTTGGGCGTGCCCGATGTTAGATATATCGACCGAGCCTGCGGCTCAATCTTCTATCGTCCCCTCGCTGTACCCCCATAGGCGATAAGCCCAGAAGCTCTCTTCGGTGGCAATACGGCGGCGCAGTTCGTCGGGGGCGAAGCCGGTGATGCGACGGGTTTGACGGCACAGATGGCTTTGGTCGGCGTAGCCGGTGTTGGCGGCGACCTCACTCCAATTGACTTCGCCTGCCTTGACGCCGACTACTGCGTCGAAAAAAGCGCGTTCGGAGCGCCCTATACCCTGCAGCTCGCGCAGTGCCTGTCCGGTCCATTGCTTGATGCGGCGCTCGGTTTGCCGCAAGCTGCGGCCCAAGCCCGAAGTGGCGGCGCGTAGCGCCAGGGCTTGCGACCAATCGGCAATGAGGTGGCTGGCGCGGTTCGCTTCGGGGCGCGCATGTCGCCAGCGCGGCAACAAAAAGTCTTCGATCAGCGCGACGCGTTGAGCGTCGTCCGGCGCTTCGTCCACGGCGCGGCAGAAGTCTTGCCAAGGGAGGTCGAATGCTTCCTGGACGGGCACAACGCGGTCGAGATACCCGTTGGGGTCGATGCCGGTCAATTGCGCGATCGCATCGGGCAAAAGCAGCACGACCATGGCATGGATCGGGCCGGGATTGCGCACCACGATCGGACGCGTGATGGGTCCGCCAAAGGTGATGCGTTCGATCGGCGTGTGCGGGTGCTCGCCCGATGCCGGGAAGGCGGGCGAGACAAGTTCGGCCGTGCCGGTGAAGTACCAAGTGATTGAGCAGGTCGGCGAAACCGGAAAGTGGTTGAAGCGTTGCGTCTCATCGAGGTTCACGCCGCGCGTATCGCGGCACATCACGGCACGCAGGCAGGAAGCGAGCGGCGGGCGCGGCAGCCAAATTTCGTTGCGTGCCGCGCTGAGGGGTGAGTCGGGTTCCCGTGGCCAAGGAACCACGGGTTTCAGCGCTCGCAACTGTGGAGTGGGGCGCCAAGTCTGGGTTTGCGGCGCTCGTGCCGCTGCCGATGTCGGAAACATTCAAGAGTCCTTTCTTGGCGATGGATAGAATGCAAGGCGTCTGTCTGGAATTGGAGCAAGCATGCATCCCGTCAGTTTGCGCAAGATCGCCAAAGTGTACCACCTCGACGCGGTGACCGTGCCGGCGCTGGCCGAGGTGAGCCTCGACATTCGTCCCGGTGTGTTCACGGTGTTGTCCGGCCCTTCAGGGAGCGGCAAGACCACGCTTTTGAATCTCATCGGCTGCATCGATCGGCCCGACGAAGGCGAAGTAATCGTCGCCGATCAGGCGGTGCAATCCATGAGCGACGATGCCTTGTCGGACTTCCGCGCGAGGCACATCGGTTTCGTGTTTCAAACCTTCAATTTGCTGCCGGTACTTACCGCGTTTGAGAACATCGAGTATCCCTTGGTGCTGGCGAAAATGCCGGCTGCCGCGCGCAAGAAACGCGTGTTGGAATTGCTCGACGCGGTGGGCCTCGCTGAGCGCGGTGACAGCCGCCCCGGGCAGCTCTCGGGCGGGCAGCGTCAGCGTGTGGCCATCGCCCGTGCGCTGGCTACCGCGCCCAAGCTGGTGCTGGCCGATGAACCGACCGCGAACCTCGACAGCCAGACCGGTGCCGCCATCATCGCATTGATGCGTAAGCTGCAACGCGAGCACGATGCGAGTTTCGTGTTCTCTTCGCACGACCCGCAAGTGCGCGCCGAAGCCGATGACGTGATCTTCATTCGCGACGGGCGCATTGCCGGAGTCGAACAGCGTACCGCGGCGACGCAAGAGAGGGCCGCATCGTGATCGGCGCCCCGCACGGCCGCCCGACGGGGCGCAAGTCACCACATGGAGCCGCGCCGCGGCGAACCGTAATCATCCCCTCGCTGGGCGAGGGGGCCGGGAGGAGAATCGAATGAACACCTGGTTGCTCGCTCTGCGAAACCTGTTGCGCAACCGCCGCCGCTCACTCGCCACGTTGCTGGCGATGGTGGTGGGGCTCACCGCCATCTTGCTCTTCGGGGGGTATCGTTCCAACATTCTATATGGTATGGAGACGGGCTTCGTGCAGCAAAGCGGTCATTTGCAGGTTCAACGCCGCGGCTATTTTCTGGATGGTAGTGACAATCCCAGCGCCTACGGCATGCCGCGCTACCGCGAAATCATCGACGCAATCCAACGCGATCCGGTGCTTGCTCCCATGGCCGTGGTGGTTACGCCCACGTTGCAGCTGGGCGGCATCGCCGGCAACTACTCAGCCGGCGCCTCGCGATCGGTGGTTGCCAGCGGATTGGTCGCCAATGAGCGTAACCACATGCTGCAATGGAACGACTACGACATGATTAGCTATGCCCAGCCGCTAGCGCTGGAGGGCGCGGCCGAAGACGCCGTGGTGGTCGGCACTGGGGTGGCGCGCAAGCTGCAATTGTGTGCTGCGCTGGAGGTGGCGAATTGTCGTCAGACGCCGGCCGCAGACGCGCCTGTGGAAGCGGCCGCAACCGGCTCGCCCGCGCCCGATGACGTGCTGGCGCTTTCGGCGCTGGAGAAGGCGCAGCAGCCCAGAGGAGCATACAACCGCATCGAGATGCTGGCGGCCACGGCGAGCGGCGCACCCAACGTTGCCAGCCTCACCGTGGTCAAGGCCAGCAATTTCGGCATCAAGGCCATCGATGACATCTACTTGGCCATGCATCTGGCGCAGGCGCAGAAGCTCATCTATGGGGCAGGGCGGCCGGAGGCCACTGCCGTCATCATGCAGTTGCGGCATACGGCGCAAATGCCTGAGGCGCGCGCGCGGCTCACGGCACTGCTCGCCAGCGATTTTGCCGGCGAGCCGCTAGAGGTACTCGATTTTCAAACGCTCAATCCGATGTATCGCCAGACCGATGAATTCATGGCCTCGATGTTCGGCTTCATCGCCTTGCTGATCGGCGTCATCGTCTTGTTCACCATCGGCAACACCATGGGTACGGCGGTGATGGAGCGCACGGTGGAAATCGGCACGTTGCGCGCCATGGGCGTCAGACGAGGGGGCATACGCCGACTCTTCATGTGCGAGGCCCTGCTGCTCGGCGCGATCGGTTCGGTGGTAGGCCTCACGGTCGCGCTCATGGTTTCGTGGTTCATCAATCACAGCGGCTGGGCATGGACTCCGCCCGGCTATTCTTACGCCTACCTTATTCTGGTGCGCGTTTGGCAGGATGTGCCATTGCTCGTGGGCAGTGTGCTCGGCATGATTGCCGTGACCGTGGCTTCCGCCTGGTGGCCGGCGAGTCGTGCCGCGAAGCTGCAAATCGTCGATGCCTTGCGCCACGCTTGAAAGAGAAAAATGAAGAAAACATTGACCGTCTTGTTCTTCCTGTTCATCGCCGCAGCCGTGCAGGCGACGGAGCGTAGCCCGCAGGATATCCTCGCCGCCAGCGACGCCGTACGCAATCCCGATCACGCGTTTGGTCTCACCAACACGCTGATCGAATATCGCCAGGGCAAGCAAACCGAAAGCAGCACGCTGGCGATTTACTCCAAAGCCGATGTGCGCGGCGGGCAGTTTCGCAGTCTCGTACGCTATGTGGCACCGGCGCGCGATGCCAACAAGCTCATTCTGTTCAGCGGCAAGGACATGTGGTTCTATGATCCGACAAGCCAAGCGAGCATTCGGCTGTCGCCGCAACAGCGCTTACTCGGTCAGGCCTCAAATGGCGATGTGGTGACGGTGAATTTCGCCAAGGACTACCGGGCCGAATCAGCGGTGGAAGAAGAAACGCAAGATGGCGAACGCAGGCCGCGGCGCTGCTACAAACTGGGCTTGTCGGCCAACTCGGCGGACGCGATTTATCACCGCATCGAAATGTGGGTGGATGTGGGCGATAGCCGTCCGGTGAAAGCGCGCTTCTACACTGAAAGCGGCAAACTCCTGAAGACCGCCTACTACCGCCGTTATCAGAACGCCTTTGGCGCGGAGCGGCCGACGGAAACCGTCATCATCGATGGCCTGGAACCGGATTGGGTGACGGTGATGCGCTACACAGATTGGGTGAAGCGCGAGGTGCCCGAGACCTGGCTGCAACGCGATTATCTGCCGCGTTTCCGGCCGGAGTGAGGACCTAAAGTCTTGTGCACTTCGGTCTTGCACGCGGCCTTACCGCAGTTTTGCTTCGTCCTGCTGATGGCGTTGGTGACTCCCGCGCGCGCCGACGATGCCGACGCGCTCCGGTTGGCTGACGAAGCGCCGCGGACCGTGGCGCGGGAACGTGACTGGCGAGGCTTCGCCGAAATCGGCTTAGGTGCCGCGGATCTGCGCGCGGACGGCAGCACACGCAAGGAGCAACGCGTGTCGCTCGACCTGCAAGTAGATCACGCCCTGTCGCCACAATGGCGCGCGGTGCTGGCCGATCGCCTGGATGTGAGTTCAACTGCACAACATGGTGGCGACAAGGCCATAAACACGCTCAAAGAGGCCTATTTCAGCGGACGTGTCACACCGGATTTGCTGATCGATTGCGGACGCATCAATGCGCGTTATGGCGTGGCGATGGGCTACAACCCCACCGACTATTTTCGTGGCGGCGCGCTGCGTTCCAAGGTCTCCATTGACCCCGCCAGCTTGAAAGAGAACCGCCAAGGCAGCGTCCTGCTGCGCGGGCAGAAACTCTGGGATGGTGGCGCGCTGACGCTACTCGCCTCACCGCGCATCAGCAGCGAGGCAAGCAGCGACGGCTTCAGTCTCGATTGGGGCGCCACCAATGCGCGCAGCCGCGCGATGCTGGTCTTGAGCGCGAAATTCAGCGAAATCGTGAATCCACAGTTCGTGGTCTACAAAGAAGAAGCGCGGTCGGCCCAATGGGGCGGCAATATCACCGGTCTCATCGGGCAGGCCACCGTGGCGTATCTCGAATGGTCAGGCGGCAGCGGTCGTTCGCATTGGAGCGCTGCGGTGCAACAGCCTGCTTCCGGGACCTGGCGCAACCGCATGTCCGCGGGGCTCACTTTTACCGCCCAGAACAAACTCTCGTTTACCGCGGAAGCCCAGTACGACGGCGCCGCCCTGGCCGATGATGCTTGGCGCACGTTGCGCGCGGGCTCTCCGCTGCGGTATGTTCAATACCGCAATTGGGTTGCAGTGGCGCAGGAATTGCCAACCCAGCGGGCCTTGTTCTTTCGCGCCTTCTGGCAAGATGCTTTGGTGCCGCGGTTTGATCTCAGTGCCATGGTCAATGTCGATCTCGCCGATAACAGCCGTCGAGCCTGGCTGGAAGCACGCTACCGTGCCGAGCACATCGACTACGTGCTGCAATGGCAAGGCACCCGTGGCGCGCCGATGAGCAATTACGGAGCACTGCCGGAGTCATGGCGTTGGCAGGTGGCCCTGAAGTATTACTTCTGAGTGAAGTGGCTCGGGTCTTTGTGCAGCCAGCCTCGCTTGCTCCGGCAGCGCCCAACTCCTTCCATCAGGTTTCTTAGGCTGCAGGGCATTCGAGTGCAGCGAAAGCCAAGAGGCCATGGTTTACGCGGGAGTTACACGTTGCGTGTGGGAGTTTGGTTCGGAACAATCGGCCGCATTGCCAAAGAGCTTGCCGTTTACGTACGGGGCCGTCTGAGCGGTTCGATTTTGCCCTGTCGCGTCCTGCAATGGGCCGGGTCACGCGACCTCCAGCACCGTGCGCCTGTCGTAGGCTTTCACGTGCGGCTACGTAGATTGGCCTTTTATCCCGCCGCGCTTGCGGGGGACTTCAGGACCGCGGGCATGGTGCCGATATTTTACTGTGCCGATATTTTACGAAGAGTCGCTATCGACCTCGCCTGGAGAACCGCATGAAAGCCTGTCTTCTGTTTGTTCTAGGACTATTCGCCAGCGCTGCCTGGTCAGCCCCGCCGCCGCTGACCCCGGCGAATGTCAATGTCACCAAGCCCAGCATCCGCATCTGGAACGTCAAGTCCACCAGTGCCATTCGTGAGGGCAGCACCACAAGCAGCGAGGCGGGCAAGGTGAAGGTGAATTACCGCGACGGCAGCAGCTCGACCTACGACGCTACGCTGCGCGTGCAGCGCGGCACCTTGTTTCAGGATGGCGAGATTTGCCACAACTACGGTTCACGGTGTTACTGCGCCACCACCACTTACCGCCTGGAGAGCAACACTTCCAAATGGAAATTTGCCGTGCCCAGCAACAACCAGCCGGTGTCCTGCCCGGCGGGGGTCAAACCCACCGGCGATCCCGACATCAAGAAGAGTTTGAGCAAAGAAGAGCTTCAGCAGCGCAAACGCGAGATTATGGAAGAGCGCGCCGCAAAACGGCGGTAGTGACCGGCGGCGTGATCGTCGCCGCTTTTGCTCCAGGCGCCTGTTGGCGGATCGCGGCCCATTGCGAGTGAGGGTGGGCGGGGCGATGGCGCCGACGTTGCTGGGAATTGGGGCGCGATTTTTCTGCGGCTGAACATCGGGCTCGGCGGCCGCAGGCCTTCGCCATCGGGGCAGTGGGCATCGCGTTGGCCTGCGCAAAATTGGCACTCAGCCGGATAGCCCAGCGCTATCGTCCTTATAGTTGACTAAAATACTATAGATTGTTACCGTGGCGGCATCTCAATCCAATGGAGATCGACCATGAATTCCCTTGACCACCTTTGTGCCCTTTCCGAAAAGACCGGATCAGCCAGTTTCCCGCTGCGTCAGGCCTGCGCGCTGCCGCGGATCGCCATAGACCAACAGCCTTTGCCTTTGCCCGAATTGGAATCGGCCTTCGATTCGTCTTGGCAGGCCTTGTTGCCCGGGGCGCCGTCTCTTCGTTCCTGATCATTCAAGACCAAGGAGCGCGATCATGTCGGCACTCATCGAAGGATTCGGCGGTGACGGGATCGTCACCGTCAATCGTGTCGTCCTGCGCCCCGAGTTTACGGTCGACGAACTGGAACTGCGCGTCGCGGAACTGTGCGAGAACGTCAAAACTTACCACTCCGACACCGGCTTCGTCGGCGGTTTCGTGGTCATGAACACCGGGCAGATCTCCAACGAAGGTTCCACCGTCGGGCAAGCGCTTGCAACACCGTTCAAGGATCGCGAGGCGCTGGTGGTGACCTTCTGGAATTCGCTCGAAGAGCACGAAGAGAGCCACCGCTCAGCGACTTTCCAGCCGCTTTTTCGGCGCGTCCTCGAACTGTGCGACAACGGCAACGAAGAGATTGCCTATCGCATGCTTTGGTCGGGGCGGGCGTACACGCGGGAGGAAGCCCAGAAAGCGCAGGTGGCGAAGGAAAGCTACCGCCTGCGCTCGGCATCGTGAACCGCGATCGCCGCACGGGTCGGAATGCCATCCGTAGTCGTGGCAAGTCGCGGGCCAGGCGATGGGCTACCTGCAGGGCTAGCTGAAGAGGGGCCGGCTCGCCGGTGCACTCGATTCGGTGGCAAGGCCCGTATCGGCCTTGCACATCCGCGGACTCTCAGGGCGGTCTGGCGAAACGCCTCTCCAGGCTCTCTCGGCTGAACTCTGAGCGTCGAATTGTGGCTTGACCTACCATTTGTGGTATCAAGTCGTTCAAGTGACCGCCCAAGATTATCCGTGGCCCTGAGATGAAGAACTACAGTCCCGCGAGGCAGCGCATTGAAGTCTCGGTCGGTGAGTCGGTCCGAATCATTCGGGAGTTACAGGAGCTGAGCCAAAGTGATCTCGCCGACCTGACCGGTATTCCACAATCGACGATCTCCGCCATTGAGAATGGCCGAGTCAATCTCGGTGTGGAGCGCGCCAAGGTTCTTGCTCGCGCCCTCAAGTGCCATCCTGCGGTGTTGGTCTTCCCCGGTTGGGAAGTTCCGTTGGAGACCGCCGCCTAGCAGGATTCGCGCGGACCCATGGGCTCCTCGCGACGAGGGCGCAAACTCGACGCGTCTACCGCGGCGCGGTTCCCGCCCCTGCTTCGTCGTCTAAGGCCTTCTGCACCGCGCTCCAGAACGCCTGCCGTGCCTCGATGCTGGGTTTGTGGCTGGCACCGCCGGACCAGTTGGCATTGGAGGCGATCACCAGCTTGCGTTTCGGGTCGATCAAAATGCTCTGACCGAAAATGCCGCGTGCCGCAAACGAACCGTCGCTGAACGTCCACCATTGGTAACCGTAGCCATACCCAGGCCGGCCAATGCCCACGCGCTCGGTGGTGGCCTCGGCAAGCCACCCCTCGGGCAGAACGCTCTTGCCATCGACTTGCGCGCCTTCGATGACAAAGAGCCCAAAGCGCGCAAAGTCCCGCGTGGCGGCCTGAATGCAGCACCCGCTGATTTCACTGCCAGTAGGCGAAAGAATCCAGGTTGCCGATTGCTCCATGCCCGCGGGCTTCCAAATCTTCTCCGAAAGATATTCGGCCAGCGGCTTGCCCACGGCCTGCGCGACGATGATGCCGACGAGGTTGGTCTCCCCGGTGCTGTAATGCCAGCGCGCGCCCGCGGGCACCTCGCGAGGCAGCCGGCGCAGGTAACTCACCAGCGCATCCACGCCGGGTTCAGGCTCATGGTTGTTGAAACGTGCAACATCCGACTTGGGGTCGGCGTAGTCCTCATTCCAGCGAATGCCGGATGTCATGGTCAACAACTGGCGCAGGCTCACGTCGTCATAGGCGGAGCCTTTCATTTGCGGGACATAGACGCTCACTTTGTCGTCCATGCTTTTGATGAAGCCATCGGCGATGGCCGCACCCACCAGGGTGGAGGTGATCGACTTCGCCACCGAGAAACTCGTCCAGCGTCCGGCGGCATCGAAATCGAGGCCGTAGCGTTCCAGCCGCACTTTGCCCTCGTGCACGACGATGAGCGCGGCGTTGCGTTGGCTTGCCATGAAGGCATCGACATCGACCGCGAGCTTAGGCAGGGGCGGTCCAGGGGGTAGCGGCCGGGGCGCTGCGCCCGCAGGGATGGCCCGTGCCTTGGCGAGTATTGGCAAGCGATCCAGGGCGCGAAAGGCGGCATCGCGCTGGGCTTGGCTCCAGAACAAGACGTCGCGGTTGGTGGGAATCGCTTTCAACAGTCCGCGGGTTTCTTTATCGAGGTTGAACCAGATTGCGGCGCCCACTAACACGAGGGCAGCCAGTGCGGCGAACAGGGTTTTTTTGTATTTCATGTTTGCTTTCTTGAAACGCCGGGTGATTTCAAAGCTCGTCGATGACCAAAGGTGTGCCGGTCAGTCGCAAATGCCGATCGGTGGACCAGCAACACTTGGTTTTGTGTAGAAGCATGAGGTGCAAGCCAAGGGCGTCGACCAGCGTCAATTCCTGATCGGAAAACCGGCGCAACAGGGCTGCAGCGGCCGCCAACTCGGCGGGTCCGGCGGCGTGAACGCGCAGGGGCTTGAGGTCCTCGATCAACGCAAGAAACTGCAGCGCCCGGAGGCGATCGTAGCGCTTCAAAAACCAACCGTGGCCTTCGGCCACAACCAGAGTTGAGGTGAACAAAGGCGGAGGACTGGAGAAGAGCTGCCGGAACAGAGTATGGTGGCTGTCGGAGCGATCGACAAAGGCGATCAGCGCCGAGGTATCGACGTAGGCCTCATTTTTTCTGGCCATAGACGATATCGTCGATGTGCTGGCTGGCCGCTTTATCGCCGCTTTCGATCATACCCGCATAGCGCATCCAAGGCTGTGCTCCGTTCGCCGGCAACACGCCGCGCAATGAACGACGCAGAAGCTCGGCCAGGGAGATGCCCAGCCGCGCGGCTTCGCGCTTGGCGGCCGAATACTCGGCTTCGGAGAGGCTGACTTGGGTGCGGATCATGATGATAACAATATAGCTCCGAACGTTATCACCCGCAACCGGCCGGCGACGAATCGACGGTCGAACGCAGGCTGCTGCTTGGTGGGCCGCAGGTTTGCCGGGTCTCGGTGATGACGGCTTCCCAATGCGCTGCGACCCCGGTAGAATGCGTCGCTATTGATTTCTGCCCGGTCCGGGTGAAAGCATGAACGAACTAGCAAGACTTCCCTCCGTCGACCGTCTCCTTTCCGAGGCGGCCTTGCAAAACTCCCTCGCTGAACACGGCCGCAGTTTAATTACTGCCGCGGCGCGCGCTGAATTGATCGCGGCGCGCGAGGCGATGCAAGGCGGCGCGGCGTTGCCGACCCAAGCCCAACTGCTCGATGCCATCGAAGAACACCTCGCACGCCGCACGCGGCCGCGCTTGCAGCCGGTAGTCAATCTCACCGGCACGGTGTTGCACACCAATTTGGGTCGCGCGGTGTTGCCTGAATCGGTGGTCGAGGCCATCGCCCGCGCCGCGAGCGCGCCTTGCGCCCTGGAATACGATTTGGCGAGCGGCGGACGGGGCGACCGGGACGATATCGTCGAAGCCTTGTTGTGCGAGCTGACCGGAGCCGAGGCCGCCACGGTGGTCAACAACAACGCCGCGGCGGTATTCCTGCTGCTCAACACCCTGGCTCAAAAGAAAGAAGTGGTGGTTTCGCGTGGCGAGCTGGTGGAAATCGGCGGCGCGTTTCGCGTGCCCGACATCATGCGCCGCGCGGGGGCCAAGCTCGTCGAGGTCGGCACCACCAATCGCACGCATCGTCGCGATTTCGAGGAGGCGGTCCACGCCAAAACGGCGCTGCTGATGAAGGTGCACACCAGTAATTACGCCATCGAGGGCTTCACCGCCGCGGTGCCGGAACCGGAATTGGCGCAAGTGGCGCACGCGAACGGTTTGTCCTTCGTGGTCGATTTGGGCAGCGGCACGTTGGTGAATCTGGAGCAGTGGGGTTTGCCGCACGAGCCGACGCCCAAGGAATCCATTGCTGCCGGCGCGGATCTGGTCACCTTCTCCGGCGACAAACTTTTGGGCGGGCCGCAAGCCGGACTTTTGGTGGGTCGCCGCGAGTTGATCGCCAAGATCAAGAAGAACCCGCTGAAGCGCTGCCTGCGCGTGGGCAAACTGACGCTTGCGGCGTTGGAGGCCACGCTGGCGCTCTACCGCGATCCGGAGCGCCTACCGCAGCGCTTGGAAGTGCTGCGTCTGCTCACGCGCTCGGAGCAAGAAATCCGCGAACAAGCGCAGCGGCTGCTGCCGATTTGGCAAGTCGCCTTGGCGAGCTGGCCCTTGCTCGCGACGGTCGAACCCACGCTCTCACAAATCGGGTCGGGTTCGCTGCCAGTCAACCGCTTGCCCAGCTTCGCGTTGGTGGCAAGACCACGGGGAAAGCGTTCCGGCGCTCTACAGCGACTTCATGGAGCGCTAAGGCGCCTCGACCCACCGGTACTCGGGCACATCGCGGAGGATGCCCTGCGCCTGGATTTACGTTGTCTCGATGCCCAGAATGAAGCCGTTTTTGGCGAGCATTTGGCCCGCCTTGATCCACCCGCCTGAGGGCGGAATTTTTGGCCAGGAAGTCCCTCCGTCGTCGGGGGTTCGGCCGTTTTGTCGCAGGTTCTGCGCAAGCTGATTCGATCCACGAAATGAAGGAGAAAGTTAAATTATGAAGACCGACCGACGGGCTTTTTTTTGCACGGGCGCGGCGTTCGCCGCGCTGGCGCTCACCACCCCTCGCCTGGCAGCCGCTGCAATGGGTGCGGGGTCGCTGCCGCGCCAAGGCTGGCGCAGTTTCGAACTGCGCACACGCGTGGAAGTGCTCAAAGCGGACGGGGTCACACAGGTTTGGCTGCCGGTACCCGCGATCGACGATGCCGCCTGGACACGCGTCTTGGGCAACACCTGGGAAGGTAATGCCGCACAAGCGCAGTTGGTGAGCGAGCCCGTCTACGGCGCCAAGATGTTGCATGCGCAATGTTCCGCCGGCACCCAAGCGCCGGTGATCGAATTGGTGAGCCAGGTGGCCACTCGCGATCGGGCGATCGACTTTGCTGCCGGCGCCAAGCCCGCGTCGCTCGACGCCATCGAACGCGCGCTCTATACCCGCGCCACCCGACTCATACCCACCGATGGGATCGTGCGCGAAACGGCCTTGGGCATCGTCAAGGGAGCATCGACCGACCTCGACAAGGCGCGACGCATTTACGACTGGATTTGCGACAACACTTTTCGCGATCCCAAGGTGCTGGGCTGCGGCATTGGCGACATCCGCAGCATGTTGGTCACCCGCAATCTGTCCGGCAAATGCGCCGATTTGAACGCACTGTATGTCGGTCTTGCTCGCGCGGTGGGGTTGCCGGCGCGCGACGTCTATGGCATCCGTGTGGCCGATTCCCGCTTTGGCTACAAGAGCCTGGGCAAAAGCGGCGATGTTTCCAAGGCGCAGCATTGTCGCGCCGAAGTATGGCTCGCCGATTTTGGTTGGGTGCCGGTCGATCCAGCCGACGTGCGCAAAGTGGTGTTGGAAGAGAAGCCGGGGCTGACCATGAACGACCCGCTGGTGGTGGAGGCGCGCAAAAAACTCTTCGGCGGCTGGGAGATGAATTGGCTTGCCTTCAATTTTGCGCACGACATCAACCTGCCTGGCGCGCGCGGATCCGAGCTGCCTTTCCTGATGTATCCGCAAGCCGAAAGCGCAGGGGGGCGGCGCGATAGCCTCGATCCCGCGAACTTTAGCTATCGCATCACGGCCAAGGAAATCACCGCGGCATGATCGTCGGCACCGCCGGGCATATCGATCACGGCAAGACCACGCTGGTCAAGGCATTGACCGGCGTCGATTGCGATCGCCTCAAGGAAGAAAAAGCGCGCGGCATCACCCTCGACCTAGGCTACGCCTATGCCGACGGCGGCACACTCGGGTTCGTCGATGTGCCGGGGCATGAGCGCCTGGTTCACAACATGCTGGCCGGCGCCACGGGAATCGACTTCGTGCTCTTGGTGGTGGCGGCGGACGACGGACCCATGCCGCAAACGCGCGAACACTTGGCGATCGTTTCGCTCCTGGGGCTCACGCGCGGCGCGGTGGCTTTAACAAAGGTCGATGTCGTCGCGCCCGAGCGTCGTGCCGCGGCCCATGCCGAAGTCGCCGCTTTGCTGGCCGAATTTGCTTTGGGCAGCTTTCCGGTTGACGAGGTTTCGGCGCAAACCGGGGAAGGAGTCGATGCGCTGCATACCGCGCTCGCTGCGGCGGCGGCGCAAACCCCCACGCCGGCCAGCGACGGCGGTTTTCGTCTCGCGATCGATCGCTGCTTCACGCTGCCGGGCGTCGGTGTGGTGGTCACCGGCGCGGCGCATGCGGGCCAAGTTCGGGTGGGCGACACGGTTTGCCTTTCTCCGCCAGGTCGCAAGCTGCGCGTGCGGGGTTTGCACGCGCAGGACAAACCCAGCGAAACCGGCCACGCCGGCCAGCGCCTGGCGATCAATCTCGCCGGCGACTTGGAGAAGAACGAAGTATCGCGCGGCATGTGGGTGCTGGCGCCGGACCTGCATCTGCCGGTGCAGCGGGTGCAAGGCCGCTTGCGGCTCCTGGCGGGCGAAGCGGCGCCGCTCAAACATTGGACTTCGGTGCATTGCCATCTGGGTGCCGAAGATGTGCTGGCGAGAGTGGCCTTGCTGGAAGGCGAGAGCCTTGCGCCTGGGGACGACATGTTCGTCGAACTCTTGCTGGAGCGGCCCGTCGGCGCTTTGCGCGGTGATCGTTTCATATTGCGCGATCAATGCGCCACTCGCAGCCTGGGCGGCGGGGTATTGCTGGATGTGCTGCCGCCCACGCGCCACAAGCGCAAGCCCGAGCGTTTGGCCTATCTGGCGGCGCTGGCAGAGTCCGATCCGGCGCCCGCTTTGGCCTTGGCGCTGACGCAAAGACCCAGTGGCGTCGATCTCACTGCGGAAACGCGCCAGGCCAATTGGCCCGAGGCGCGCGCCGAGGCTTTGTGGCAAAGCCTCGATCTCGTGGTCGTCGCCGAGGGCGAGCGTCGTGTCGGTTTTGCTCGCGAGGTTTGGACGACATTAGGTGAGCGCGTTATCGCCGCCGCCGCCGCGGAACATGAGAGAGCACCGGACATGCCCGGCGTCGAGCGCGACCGCTTGCGGCGCTTGTCGGCGCCGGGTTTATCGCGCGTCGTGTTTGATCGATTGCTGAGCGAACTCACCGACCTTGGTGCGCTGGAGACGCAAGGCGCCTGGTTGCGCTTACCTGGGCACCGCGCCGAGCTTTCCGCGACCGACCGCGAATTCTGGCTCACGCTCAAACCCCTCATCGATGCCGCTCCCTACAACCCGCCCCGTGTGCGCGACATCGCCCGCAGCACCGGTGTTGCCGAAGATCGCGTGCGCCGAATGCTCAAAAGTGTCGCTCGGGTGGGGGAGGTTTATCCGGTGGCGCATGACCACTATTTCAGTGCTGTGGCCGTGAGCGACCTGGCCGCGCGCGTCGCGAGTTTGCATCACGCGCAGGGCGCTGCGCGTGCGGCGCCGCTGCGCGACGAAATCGGTGGCGGGCGCAAGGTGGCCATCCATATCCTCGAATTCTTCGACCGAGTCGGGTACACTCGCCGCGTGCGCGACGACCACTTGTTGCGCGATGCGGAACCAAGGCAATGGTAAAAAGACTTACTGGAAGAGATCGCACCCCGGTGGGGCGCTCGGACTTCAAATCCGGGAGGGGTCGCCATGCGATCCCGGGTGGGTTCGACTCCCACTCTCTTCCGCCACGGGTTCCGGAGCCGCTTCGGTGAGTGCCGACGCAACCAAGCCCGGCGGACATTCGCGCCTAATCGACTTGCCCGACAAGACCGGCTTTTGCGGCCGGGTGCCCGAGGGGCTGCTCTACGACACCAACTGGGACATGTGGGTGAAGCGCGACGGCGACGAAGTGGTGATCGGCGCTACCGCCTACGGGCTGTTTCTAACCGGCGAGATTCTCGCCTTCACGCCCAAGCCCAGCGGCGCCGAAGCCGAGGCGGGGCGGGGCATCGGCACGGTGGAGTCGGCCAAGACCGTGCTGGCCATCCACACGCCAGTGAGCCTGAAGCTGCGCTGCGGCAATGAGGTCGCGGAGGGGCAGCCGGCGCTGATCAACCGCGATCCCTACGGTGAGGGTTGGATGCTGCGCGGCCTGCCGCTCGATTGGGAACGCGACGCGCGGCGCCTGGTCGATGCCGCGGGCTACCGCGAACATGTGCGTTCCGGCGACCCCGAAGCGCGGTTCCTGCCTTGAGCGCGCAAAAGCAAAAGCTCGCGCTGCTGCTTTGGTCGGTGACCCCCGAAGTCCCCGCGCGCTGCGCCGCGCCCTTCGTCTACGCCGCCGCGGCCGGAGCGATGGACTGCGAAGTGGAACTGCATTTCACCGGCGCCGCGGTGCGGCTGCTGGTGCCGGGGGTGGCTGAAGGGCTGTTCTCCGGGGCGGATCGCGACAAATCGATCGCTGCGTTCATGTCTGACGCCAGCGACGCCGGTGCGATGTTCTACGCCTGTCCCATGGCCTTGCGGCAGGCGGGTTTGCGCGACGGACCGTTCATCGATGCTTACGCGGGCACCGTGGGCGCGACGGCCTTCGTGGTCAGGAGCCTCGACCCGGAGTGGAGCACGCTCGTCTTCTAACATAAAAACCTCAGTTGACCGCTCACCTGTTCGCTGTCCGGCAGGCTGAGCGAGGTCAGTGGGCGAATCTGCGCCATTACCTCATGGGGTGGCCACGCTGCACACCCGCTGGCGCCTTTGGCCGGGCGCCCGGCGAAGCGGTCGGGCCAAGGCAACTTCCCCGCGTAGCCGGGCGAAACGCGGCGCCTTCGCTATACCGTTTCCTTGACATGGCCGCTCCGACGCCGCCTGACTTTGTCGCTCCTCCTTGAATAGAATGGCTATTCCGCGTCGTCGCTTCGCGCCATGCACCCGGCCAAAGGCACCATCGGGCGTGCCCAACTGAGTTTCAAGGGTTAACGCGGTCTTCACGGCTCCGCGAGATGCATCCATCGCGAAATTCCGGGTCTGGTTAATTGTGGCGGACAAGAATCAATCCAGCACCGTCACAGGCGCGTCATAGCGATGCGGCATGCTCTCGGGTTTAGATCGAAGCGCCCGGTTGATGCCGTGGCCCAGGCGAATGGAGAAAAACCGGATACTCGGCGTGCTCGGGGAGAACCCCCTCCTGCTGCCCGCCCTCATCAACAACGCGCTGGCGGCCAACGACCGCGTCAAGTATTACTTCAGCCTGCTACAGGCAGCGCGTACCCACGGCGATCAGCCGCTGTTGCGTGGCCCCAACCTGCGCAGCGAAAGGGAGGCGGCGGGCATTGGCGACGAAGCGCTCGACCAGATCGTCGCGGCGAGCAGCAAAAATGCGGCGGGTGTGTACGACATTCCCGGCGTCCATGGTCTCTGTGGCGCTATCTATCGGGATCTGCAGGGCATGTTGGAACCCTTGTCGGCGGGCGGCAACGCCGACTGGGGCGCTTTCGCGGCGCGGCTCAAAGTGCTGGCGGCGACACCTTGGTGCGAGGGCGAAGATCGCATCAGCGGCGCGCAAATCGATGCGATGACCTCCGGCAATCGCATGTCGGGTGACAGCCTGCATCTATTGGTCATGGATTTGCACAAGGCACTCAACGCCATGCAAAGAGAGGTGGCCACTGAACTCATCGACGGCGCGCAGTGTTACGGTCTGGCCGCGGGCGATCGCCCATTGGTGGCCGCCTTCATGCGAGGTCTCAATCGCACCGCGCCGCTCAAGCTAGACCATCCGGGACTGGGTACCACGGCGACCCGCAAGGATGAGACGCTGATCCTCCAGAATGATATCGGCACCACCGACGCCCATGTGTTGGTCATCCATGTGAGCACGCGGAATGCGCCGGCCGAGGCGACCGCAGGAGGTGCGCAGCAAGAATCGGAGCAGGTCGAGCCCCCGAGGCGTGGGTCCTCTCACCTGCGGGAGGGGCAAGGTGGTGGGAGTCCGTCGATGACCGTCCAGGTCACTTATACCGACGTGCATCTCCAACGCCTGGTGTTCTTTCAGAGCCTGTTCGAGGGTTGGGGCACGGAGTGGGAAGACACCCGCTCACGAACCGAAGCGTCCCTGGAGGATGGGATCTACCACCTTTGTGTGGGGAGCTACACCACGTCGGGGCGCAAAGATTTGGAGGACTACCTGGCGCATCTGGGTTCGCGGCTAGTTTTTCTGATCGATTGGAACCGCGCCCGCAAACGCTTGCGCCAATTGGTGCCCAAGAAGGCCGCGCTCGATTTGCTGAAATGGGCCGCCAAGGAAGAAGTCGGCCATCTCGGTTTTCTTCGGGCCGGGGGCGAACAAATGGTCTATGAAGCCTTGAATTTCGCGGCCCGCGCGCCGTTGCCGCCGGGGGTTCGGCTTGACACGGCCCTTGGGCTAGAAGGGGCAGGCGATTTCCTGCGCTTCGTGCTGCGCAGCTGCGCCGAGGCCGCCCTGGGGCGCCGTTCCGAGGGTTTGGTGCTGGACGAAATCCGCGCCGAACTGGCAGGCCATTACCATCGTACCCAGCAAGGCTTGGTCGACTTGGCGGTGGAACAGGCGGCGTTGGCGATGGAAATTGCCTCCGGCATACGTGACTGCCTGCTCGATCCACAGGCCGATGGGGCAAACGCGCGTTTTCTGCGTAATGCCAAGCGGGCGAGCGCCTGGGAGCATGAAGCCGATGAGCTGGTGACTCGTGCGCGCGAGCGCAACCATCAGAATGGGCGTGGTGACTTCTTCCGCGATTTGATCGAAGCCGGCGACGATGTGGTCGATGAACTGGAAGAGGCCGCATTCCATCTGACCTTGCTGCCGCATGATGGCAGCGACGGCGAGTTGTTCGGGCCGCTTGGGGATCTCGCGCGCTTGCTGGTCGATGGCACCCAGGAATACCTGCGCGCCCTCGAAACTGTGCGCACCTTGCGACCCGGCGGCGCGCGCGAAGACATGCAAGAATTTCTGGAAGCCATCCACCGCATCATGCGCGTCGAGCGGCAAAGCGATGTCGCGCAGCGCAGTGTGAAACTCTCCCTAGCGCGCGATGCAGCCGATTTCCGACGGCTGTTTGCATTCTCCGAATGTGCGCGCGGTCTGGAAGCGGCAGCCGATGCCCTGATGCATGCTGGGCTGAGGCTGCGCGATCATATCCTTGCTGAAGCCACCGGCCGATGAGCATCATGAACAAGTCGCTACAGCACACATTCGGCATCGGCATGCCCGGCGGCAAGGAGAGCGCCAGCGCCGCCGCCATGGGGTTCAAGGCCTACAATCTGGCCCGCTTGGCGCGGCTGGGACTCAAAGTTCCCGAAGCCTTTGTTTTGGGCACCGCGCTATGCCGCGACTATCTCAAGGACCCAAAAATGGCCCGTGACGCGCAGCACGACATCCTCGCGGAGATGTTGCATCGCTTGGAACAGGCGAGCCAACTTTCCTTAGGCAGCACCCGGCGGCCGCTTCTGGTTTCGATTCGTTCCGGCGCACCCGTGTCTATGCCCGGAATGATGGACACCTTGCTCAATGTCGGCCTATGCGATGCGACCGTACACGGTCTCATTCGTCGAACCGGCAATGCCCGGTTGGCCTGGGATTCCTACCGTCGTCTGATTCAGCAATTCGCTACGGTCGTTCATGGTGCTGAAAACGCGCCCTTCGATGCGGCGCGTGACCAAGCGTTGCAAGAGGCGGGCCTGGCGGAAACGCGGGAGCTCGATTTTCGGCAACTGGCAGGTCTGGCGCAGCGGTTCTTGGTCATCCATGAAGAAGTGACCGGGCACCCATTTCCGCAGAACCCGTTCGAGCAGGTCGAAGCCGCAGTGGGGGCTGTTTTCGTGTCCTGGAACAGTCCGCGGGCGGTGACCTATCGTGAGCTGAACGCACTTTCGGAGAAGCTGGGCACGGCCGTCTTGGTGCAGCGCATGGTTTTTGGCAATGGCGGTGGAACCTCTGGCGCCGGAGTGGGTTTCACGCGCAACCCGGCCACGGGCGACAATCAGCTCTATGTGGATTTTCTGTTCAACAGCCAGGGCGAGGATGTCGTGTCCGGACGGTATCTGGCCGGTGATGCCGAACGCCTGCGGCATGTCCTGCCGGGGGTCTGGTCGGAACTGGAGCGCTTGCGCCAAGTGCTCGAAAGCGAATTCGGCGATGCGCAGGAGTTTGAGTTCACGGTACAAGACGGCGCGCTCTTCTTGCTCCAAACGCGCCACGCCAAGCGCACACCCTGGGCCAATTTGCGCATTGCCGTGGCGCAGGTGCGCGAAGGCATCTTGAGCAAGGACGAGGCTTTGCGTCGGCTTGGCAACATCGACGATACCCAGCTCGAACGCGTGCGCCTCGCACCGGCGGCCAAAGATCAACAAGTGGCCGAGGGTTTGGGGGCGGGCATGGGCGTCGCCGGAGGAGTCCTGGCCTTGGATGCCGATGAAGCGCAGGCCCGCGCCGCCAAGGGCGAAGCGGTGATTTTGGTCCGCGAAGATGCCAGTACCGCCGACATCGCCGGATTAGCTGTCTGCGTGGGTTTGCTGACGGCCCGCGGTAGTCGCACCGCGCATGCTGCCGTGGTGGCGCGGCAAATGGCTAAACCCTGTGTGGTCGGCTGCGGGAGCCTGCAAATCGACCGCGCGGCACGTTGCATAAGCTTGGGCCGGCAGCGCCTGCCCGAGGGTTCGCCGCTGTGGATAGATGGGGAAAGTGGCGCTGTGTTCGCCAGCCAACCGCAGGTGTTGATCGAAACCGCGGCGGAAGAACTGGCTGAAGTGGCGGGTTGGCGTGTCCACGCGACACCGGGTTAGGCCCGCCAGGCGATGAATAAGCGGTCGAAGGTCGCGTGACGACTCAGCCGGATGTGGGCCGATGCGGTCAGGATAGGGATCGCCACGTATCGGGCGCGATCGCCTCGGTCCTATAACTCGTAGTCTTCGTGCCCCCCCTCCAACGCTGCGTCGACGCTGCGCCGACCGAGGTGAGGGGCGAAGAGATGAATGAAATCGTAAACGTAGCGCCGCAGATAGACACCGCGGCGCAGGCCGATGCGAGTGGTCGAAGGCGCGAAGAGGTGGCTGGCGTCGAGAATGTCGAACTGCCGGTCGCGCTCGGCATTGCAGGCCATTTGCGCCAGGATGCCCACGCCCATGCCCAGCTCCACATAGGTCTTGATCACATCGGCGTCGATGGCGGTGAGCACCACATGGGGCTTGAGGCCTTTTTGCGCGAACGCGGCGTTGATCTGGGAGCGCCCGGTGAAGCTGAAGTCATAGGTGATGATCGAATACTTGGCGATGGCCTCCAGGGTCAGGGGGCGGATGCCCGCCAATGGATGTCCCTGAGGTACGATTACCGAGCGGTTCCAGCGGTAGCAGGGCAGGGTGACCAGTTCTTCGAAGCTGCTGAGCGCCTCGGTGGCGATGGCCAGATCGGCTTCACCGCTCACCGCCTGCTCGGCCGCCTGGGTCGGATTGCCCTGGTGGATCAGGAGCCTTACCTTGGGATATTGGCGGCTGAATTTTTGGATTACCGGCGGCAGCACATAGCGTGCCTGGGTGTGGGTGGTGGCAATGGTGAAATCGCCGCTATCCTCGGCGCTGAATTCCTCGCCCACGCGGCGCAGGTTCTCCAGCTCCACCAAAGCGCGCCGGGCGATCTGCAGCACCGCCTCGCCGGGCTCGGTGAGCCCGGCGAGGCGCTTGCCGTGACGCACGAAGATGACCACGCCGAGTTCGTCTTCGAGGGCGCGGATTTGCTTGGAAATGCCCGGCTGCGAGGTAAAAATCGCCTCGGCCGCCTCGGAAATGTTGAACTGGCAGTCGACGACTTTGCACAAATAGCGAAGCTGCTGCAGATTCATCGGCCTGAGGCGAGCGAAGTGGTGGCGGCATCACCACGCTTGAAGCGCGGTGGGCTTAATCGGCTACAATTGCCGGCCATTATAGCCGTGGCGAGCGCCGCGCCGGCCGTTTTTTGCGCCGACGCCGGCGGCGCGCCAGCAGCGATCCCCTGATACAACATGGCCCAGCACTTTCACATTCATCCAGACAATCCCCAGGCCAGGCTCGTTCGCCAGGCCGTGGCGATCTTGCGCCAGGGTGGGGTGATCGCCTATCCCACCGATTCCTGCTATGCCCTGGGCTGCCATATCGGCGACGCGGATTCGATGCGGCGCCTGCGCCAAATTCGTGGCGTCGATGAAAAGCATCACCTCACTCTGGTCTGTTGCGACCTGGCGCAAGTGGCGCGTTATGCGCGCATCGACAACTGGCAGTTCCGCATCCTGCGCCAGGGCACACCCGGGGGCTTCACCTTTCTGCTGCCCGCCACCCGCGAAGTGCCGCGCCGCCTCCAGCATCCCAAGCGCAGCACCATCGGAGTGCGGGTGCCGGAACACGCGGTGGTGCAGGCGCTCCTTGCGGAACTCGGTGAACCAATTCTTTCCGCTACCTTGATTCTGCCTGGCGACGATGAGCCGCTTACCGGCGCCGAGGCCATTCGCGAACGTCTGGAGGCGCAGGTGGAGTTGGTGATCGACAGCGGCCCCTGCGCGACGACGCCGACCACCGTGGTCGATCTGGCGGTGGACCCGCCCGAGGTCACCCGGCGAGGCATGGGCGAGCCGGATCGGCTGGGTTTGACCTGAGGAGACACTGCTCCAGGGCGCCACACCGGGGGGAGGGCTGGCTTCCCGTTCGCGGAAACTCCCGGAATCCGGTTTTCCAGGGAATCACCAATCAAGGTCGTTATGCCGGCGCAAGGCGGTGCCCAGCGCCTTGCGCTTCCGGGAATCCAGCTTGTTCCGGAATGAGCAATCTTGATTTGCTCGGCTCCGCCATGAGCGTAACGCCCGGCAGCGCGGCGCGCCATGTCGCGGGCTGCGCCAGTACCCCGCGGACCGCCCGCAAGTCGCCACGATGGCCGGGCCATTCTGGGTTAAAATGCGCCGCTTATGGACGTTTCCTTGCTCGAAGGCGTGGTGCTCTACGCCCTGCCGGCGGTATTGGCGATCACGCTGCACGAGGCGGCGCATGGCTACATCGCCAAGGTGTTCGGCGACGCCACCGCCTACATGCTCGGGCGGGTCACGGCCAATCCGCTCAAACACATCGATCCGGTGGGTACCATCGCCGTGCCGCTGGCGCTGTATCTGCTCTCCAAAGCGGCCGGCATGGGCGGCTTCATTTTCGGCTGGGCCAAGCCCGTGCCGGTGAATTTCAACAACTTGCGCCACCCCAAGCGCGACATGTTCTGGGTGGCCGCGGCCGGTCCAGGTGCCAACCTCCTGATGGCGATCGCCTGGGCCGCGCTGCTCAAGGCGAGCGCGGGTACCAGTCAGGCGCTTTCCACCATGGCGGGGTTCGGAGTCGAGATCAATGTCATGCTGCTGGCGCTCAATCTGCTGCCCATCCTGCCTTTGGACGGCGGACGCTTGCTCTACAGCCTTTTGCCCCGAGGCGCCGCCGAGACCTACGGCCGTCTCGAACCCTATGGCTTGTTCATCGTCATTGGGCTCCTGGCCACCAATGTCCTGGGCATCGTGCTCTGGCCGCTGGCCGCCGCGGCGGTGCGGCTGATCAGTATTATCGTCGGACCCATCAACTTCTGAAATCATGTTCGCCAATCGCGTCCTCTCCGGCATGCGTCCCACCGGCCGCATGCACATCGGCCATTACCACGGTGCGCTGAAAAACTGGATTCGCCTCCAGGAAGAATACGAGTGCCTGTTTTTCGTCGCCGACTGGCATGCGCTCACCACGCACTATGAGTCCGCCGAGGTGATCGAGGAATCGGTCTGGGAAATGATCATCGACTGGCTCGCCGCCGGGCTGGACCCGGCGCGCGCCACGCTGTTCATCCAGTCGCGGGTACCCGAGCACGCCGAACTCACGCTGCTCCTGGGCATGATCACGCCTGTGGGCTGGCTGGAGCGGGTGCCGACCTACAAGGATCAGCAGCAGAAGCTCTCCGACAAAGATCTGTCTACCTTCGGCTTTCTGGGCTATCCGCTGATGCAGTCGGCCGACATCCTGATTTACCGCGCCAACATGGTGCCGGTGGGCGAGGATCAGGTCTCGCATCTGGAGATCACCCGCGAAATCGCCCGGCGCTTCAATTTCATTTACGGCCGCGAACCCGGGTTCGAGCAGAAAGCCCAGGCGGCGGTGAAGAAGCTTGGATCGAAAAAAGCCAAGCTCTACGAGCAACTGCGCACCGCGTTCCAGCAGGAGGGCGACGAGGTGGCGCTGGGGTCGGCGCGGGAACTGCTCGACGAGGCGCAGAACCTGAGCATGGGCGACAAGGAACGGCTCTTCGGCTATCTGGAGGGTTCACGGCGGGTAATCCTGCCCGAACCCCAGGCGCTCCTGACCGAGACCGCCAAGGTGCCGGGCCTGGACGGGCAGAAGATGTCCAAGTCCTACAACAACTCGATCTTTCTGCGCGAGGCGCCGGAGGTGATCACGCGCAAGGTACGCACCATGCCCACCGATCCCGCCCGGGTGCGGCGCAACGATCCGGGGGATCCAGAGAAATGTCCGGTCTGGCCCTTTCACAAGATCTATTCCGACGACAAGACGCAGCAATGGGTGCAAGAGGGCTGTCGCAGCGCCGGCATCGGCTGTTTGGAATGCAAGCAGCCGGTGATCGACGCCATCATCGCCGAACAGGCGCCCATGCATGAACGGGTGCAGCCTTATCTGGACGACCCCTCGCTGGTGCGCAGCATCATCGCCGACGGCTGCGAGCGCGCGCGCAAGCTGGCGGGCGAGACCATGCGCGACGTGCGCGAGGCCATGGGCCTCTCCTACACCTAGGCGCCCGCGCGGCAATGGAACTGGACGTAGTGCCTGACGAAATTCTGCCGGTGGCGCCGGGCGAGATGCCCCCCCATCCGCTGGCGCGGGTGCGCGGCGAGCCGCTGCTCCAGATGCCCACCGACCTCTACATCCCGCCCGAGGCGCTGGAAGTCTTTCTGGAGACTTTCGAGGGTCCGCTGGACCTTTTGCTCTATCTCATCCGCAAGCAGAACCTCGATGTGCTCGACATTCCCATGGCCGAACTCACACGCCAATACTTGAGTTACGTCGAGATCATGGGCCAGAGCCAGCTTGAGTTGGCGGCCGAATACCTGCTTATGGCCGCCATGCTCATCGAGATCAAATCGCGCATGCTGCTGCCGCGGCCAGCCAGCCTTGCCAGCGACGATCAAGATCCGCGTGCCGAATTGGTCCGGCGCCTGCTAGAATACGAACAAATGAAGCTCGCCGCCCGCGGCCTGGACGAGCATCCCTTGGTGGAACGCGACTTTGCCGTCGCCCAAGTGTGGTTCGAGCGGGTGGCCGGTGCGCGCCTCCCCGAGGTTCATGCCGAAGATCTCAAGGCGGCGTGGGCAGGGCTGATCGCGCGGGCCAGCGCCAATCGCCACCATCTGATCACCCGCGAACAGCTCTCCGTGCGAGCCCAGATGATCCGGGTGCTGAAAGCGCTGGAAGCCGGCGGCTTCGTTGAGTTCATCCGCCTTTTTGCCGAACACGCGACGGTGCCGCAATTGGTGGTGACCTTTCTGTCGATCCTCGAGCTCGCCAAGGAAGGTTTGGTCGATGTCGTGCAGGCGGAACCCTTTGCCGCCATCTACGTGCAATTGAAACTCGAGCCCTTGCCTCAGGTAGCCTGAACGCAAATTGCGCGCGCCAGAAGAATTGGAAGTCGCGCCCATGGGGAATCATGGATGAACTGAAACACGTCAAGTCGGTGCTTGAAGCGGCGTTGCTGGCAAGCGGCGAGCCCCTGCAAGCCGAACTGCTGGGACAACTGTTCGACCCGCCGCTGGAGCCCGACCTGGTGCGACGGCTGCTGGAAGACCTGCGCGGCGATTGGTCCGAGCGATTGGTTCGCCTCGAACAGGTGGCCAGCGGTTGGCGCTTCCAGGCCAAGCCCGAGTTGCAGGAATACCTCGACCGGCTTACCCCGGAGAAACCCCCGAAGTATTCCCGGGCGGTGATGGAAACCCTTGCCATCATCGCCTATCGGCAGCCGGTCACGCGCGGCGAGATCGAAGCCATACGCGGCGTGAGCGTGTCCAGCAACGTGGTCAAGACGCTTGAGGACCGGCAATGGATTGAAACCGTGGGCCACCGGGAAACTCCCGGCCGGCCAGCCTTGTACGCCACCACCAAACGGTTTCTCGACGACTTGAGCTTGCGCTCGATCGCTGAGCTACCCCCGCTCGCGGACCTCGATCCCGCGAATCTCCTGGAGCAACCCGATGCCCCCACCAAGGCCGCCGAAGTCGAGCAATCGCTTGCGAGCCCACTCCTCGGCGCCATCGCCGACGACGCGCCGCAGCCGCTCGGCCCAACCCAACCTCAAGCGCCCAGCCAAACGCTCCACTGAGGAGGTGCTCACCGAGCCGCAGCGCCTGCATAAGCTGATGGCGCAGTGCGGTTTCGGCTCGCGCCGCGCGATGGAAGAAATGATCATCGCTGGGCGCGTGACCGTGAACCGCGAGCCCGCCGAAATTGGCCAGAAAGTCGGTCCGGGTGATCAAGTTCGGGTTAACGGCAAGCTCATCCAATTGCGCTGGGCGACCCGCGAGCCGCGGGTGTTGCTCTATCACAAGCCGTCCGGAGAAATCGTCTCGCGCGACGATCCTGAAGGCCGTCCCACGGTCTTCGACAACCTGCCGCGCATCGGCGGGGCGCGCTGGATCGCGGTCGGCCGGCTCGATTTCAATACCGAAGGGCTGCTGATCTTCACCACCTCGGGCGAGCTCGCCAATCAGCTCATGCACCCGCGCTACGAGATCGAGCGCGAATACGCGGTGCGCCTGCACGGCGAACTCGGCCAGGAAACTGCCGACCGACTGCTGCAAGGCATCATGCTCGAAGATGGCGAAGCGCGCCTGTTGTCGCTGGTGGATGCCGGTGGCGAGGGCACCAACCACTGGTACAAGACCACCCTTTCGGAGGGACGCAATCGCGAAATTCGGCGCATCTTCGAGGCCGTGGGCCTCGAAGTGACGCGCCTCTTGCGCACCCGCTACGGTCCAGTGGTACTGCCGCCGCAATTGAAGCGAGGCCAGATCCAGGAGCTCAAGTCCGACGAAGTGCGCCTGCTGATGCGTGAAGTCGAAATCAATACTGAGCGCAGCGAAGACCATGGTGACGAGGTCGGCGAAGACATCGATGGCAACTTCGACGCCCGCATTGCCGAGCCGACGCCGGAAATGATCAACGCGGCGCTGCCCGATCGCGGCCCCAATTCCGAGCTGCAGCCCAAGTCGCGCCGAGGCAGTGGCTTGCTGCGGCGCAAGGCGCGCAACCGCGCTCTGCAGGAGCACCAGGAGCGGGCCGTGCCACCGGCCAAACCGCGTTCCAAGGGCGGCCCCCCGGCCGCCAAACCGGGCGGGCGGCGGCGCACTGGCCTGCCCGCCCAGCCCAACGGCAATGTCGCGAAAGGGCGCGGGGCGCGCAAGCGCAAACCCGGCGGCGAAGGCATCAACCCACTGCGTGAAGCGCGCTTCGCCGATGAGGAACGCAAACCCGTGCCACGCAAAGTGACCATCGTGGTGAAAAAGCCGCGGCGCAAGATCGAAACGCCGCCGGAAGAATCCTGAGCAAGCGTTCGCTGCCGTTGCGACGGATCATCCGCGTTGTCGATGGTTCAAGTTGTTCGGTTGATTGGCCGTGCAGGTGTAAGGTGGGTCAAGATGTGGGGTGGATTTAGCGCGCAGAGCGAATCCACTACCACGGCAACCGCCGCAGCGGCGTTTAATCCAAGAATAGATCCGGCAACAGCGGCTGCCCCGGCGCCACGGCGTAACCGGACAAGTCGCTCCTGCCTGCCGCCTTGAGCACGTCTTCATCGATCAGGAACTGCCCCGTGTATTCCCGCGCTGGCCGTGTCAGCACGGCGTGGGCCGCATCGGCCATGATTTCCGGCTTGCGGCAGAATTTGGCCTCGACGCCGGGAATCATCGCCAAGGCCGCGGTGTGAATCACCGTGCGCGGCCACAGCGCATTCACGGCGATGCCCGCGGCGCGAAACTCCTCGGCCATGCCCAGCACACACTCGCTCATGCCGAACTTGGCCATGGTGTAGGCCACATGCGGCGCGAACCACTTGGCCTGCATGTCCAGGGGCGGCGACAGGGTGAGGATGTGCGGATTGGCGGCGCGCCGCAGGTGCGCCAGGCAGGCTTGCGAACACAAGAAGGTGCCGCGCACGTTCACGCCGAACATCAGATCGAAGCGCTTCATCGGTGTGGTGGCGGTGTCGGTGAGGCTGATGGCGCTGGCGTTGTTCACCAGAATGTCGATGCCGCCGAACCGCCTTGCGGCAGCTTCCACCGCCGCGACCACCTGGGCTTCGTCGCGGATGTCCACTTGCAGGGGTAGCGCTTGGCCACCGGCGGCTTCGATTTCCGCGGCGGCGCTGAAGATGGTGCCCGGCAATTTGGGATTGGGTTCCGCGGTCTTGGCGGCGATGACGATGTTGGCGCCGTCGCGGGCCGCGCGCAAAGCGATGGCGAGGCCGATGCCGCGGCTGCCGCCGGTGATGAAAAGAGTCTTGCCGTGCAGAGTGTTCATGGGCATGTCGGGGTCCAAAGCGAAGGGTTCAATCAAACTTGGCCGGGCGCTTTTCCAGGAAAGCCTGGATGCCTTCGGCGAAGTCGCGAGTGGCGGTGCAAGCGCCGAATGACAGCGCCTCGGCGTGCAGTTGTTCACTCATGCGCGCTTCAAGGGACTGGTTGAGCAGGCGCTTGGCGCCGGATAGCGCGGCAAAAGGCCCGCTCAGAATGCCCTGGGCCAGCGCCTCGGTGGCGGCGGCCAGCTCGGTCTGGGGCACCACGCGGTTGACTAGCCCCAGGCGCAAGGCTTCGGCGGCGTTGAAGCGTTCGCCCAGGAGCATGATCTCCATGGCTTTCTTCAAGCCCACGAGGCGGGGCAGAAAATAGGTGCCGCCGCCATCCGGCGTCAGGCCGATGTGGCGATAAGCCGAAGTGAAATAGCTCTCTTCCGCGGCCACCGCCAGATCGCAGCAGGACATCAGGCTCAGACCGAAACCCGCGACCGCGCCATGCACGCTGGCGATGACGATCTGCGGCATGCGGCGTAGCATTTCGATGGCCGCATGCAAGTCGTCCACGGTCTTGGTGAATGCCGCCTGGCGCTCCGCGGGCGGCATGCCGAGCTGAGTGGCAAAGGTGCGCAAATCGCCGCCCGCCATGAAGTGCGCCCCGGCGCCACGCAGAATCACGCAGCGCAAACTGCGGTCGGCGGCGATTTCATGGCTGCGCGCCACGAAGGCCTGCATCATGCTGAAGTCGAGGGCATTCAGGGATTCCGGGCGATTCAGAGTCAGAGTGGCGAGCGCCCCGTGGCGTTCGAGCAAGATGGCGTCGTTCATGGTCTTCCTGGGCTGAGGTAGAAGGGTGGGTCTGGCCCTTGCCGACGGCGATACGGCGGGTTGGGGCCGCGGGCGGTGGTGTCACCCGTGCTCGCTCACCGGGCCGATTTTCACCGGGAGCACGCTCTCAATGGAAAGGTCGCGCGCTACCCGCAGGTCGGCCCACAATAGGCGAAAGCCACGGGTCCAGCGAAAGATGCTCATGCGCCCATGGAAGCGCGCGATCTCCTCTGGCCGCGCCGGGCGTGGTGGGCCGAGGCGAGCGACGATGCGCACGCCCGGTGGTGCGTCGAAGCGGCCACGCAGCAGCGCCTTGATCCAGAACCAGGCATCATTGCGTGTAGCCAGCAGACAAACGCGATCATCGCTTTGGGCGTTTTCGGGCAACTGACGCGTGAAGCGCTGGAACAGCATCGCCTTGCCCGGCTGCTTTTCGAGCCACACCGAGCCAATGGGCGTGAGATGCGGCGAGCCATCGGCGTTGACACTCGCCACGGCGCAGAAGCCGGCGCGGGCGACGGTCTGGCGAATGCCCTGCCACTGACGTTCGGTGAGGATCATGTTCTGCTCCTAGTGCTCGGCGTTCGGGTGGGGCGCCTGGCTGCCGGCGCCGCGCGCGCGCCGGCGGTGAGCAGCGCCCGCATGCGCGTGTGCCATTGCGGCGGGTGCGGCAGTTGGTTGAGATGCTGTGCTCCGACGAAGGCGAAGTAGCCCAGCTCGGCGAGAAAGCGCGCTTGCGCGGCGTCGGCCCCGCCATCCCGCGACAAGGCCGCGAGGTAGGCGATGCGCCGGCGGTCCACCCGGTTCACCATGGCACCGATGCGCGCGTCGTGTCGCACCAGCCCCCGCAAGGCGATCTCCAGGTGATGATCGACCGCATCGGCCAAGGCATTGACGCGGTCGTACTTGGCCCCGAGGCTCGGTGCCGCCTCCGCCAGCTCGATGATGCGCCGCGTACTGCGCGCCTCCCAATGTTCGAGCAGTGCCTCGACATACGCCTCGCGCGACGCGAAGTGGTGATAAAAGGAACCCTTGGTGAGCCCGATTCGCTTCGCGATCGGCTCGATGCGCAGCGCCTCCAGCCCGCCCGCCGTCAGGGCTTCGAGCCCCGCCTCCAGCCAGCGCTGACGGGCTTCGCTGGAGGGCGGCGAGGGAGGAGGACCGGGCACACGACGAGGCATGGGCGTACCATACCGTACGGTATGTATGCGGTCAAGTCCGCATTGCACTCGGCTTGGCAGGGTCGCGAAACCCGCAACTCGATCCCGGAATCCGCCATGTTCGACCTGCCTCGCCGCCGCGGGAGAAGCGTTGATTTGGTCTGGCACACCGGGGAGGGTCAGTGTTCGCTCAGGCAGTTCCCCTAATCCGGCCTTCCGTGGGGTGACGAAGAATCCGTCGCGGTAGCGAAAGCCGGTGGCCAAATCCTTGAATCTTCCGAATTCCGACTTTCGCGGGCATGGCGGAGCGCCAATTCACGGCGCCACGCCATGCCTCTTGAACCACTCCAGCATCCGCTTCCAGCCGTCTTCGGCGGCCTCTTTGCGAAAGCTCGGTCGATAGTCGGCGTGGAAGGCGTGGGGCGCGTCGTCGTAGATGTGGATGATCGATTTGCCGCCGACCGCCTTGAGCTTCTCCTGCATCGCCCAAACGGTATCAAGCGGAATCCCGGAGTCGGCGCCCCCGTAGAGACCGAGCACCGGTGCCTTGAGAAGGGCGGCAAGTTCGGCCGGATGCCTGGGAGTGATCTCGCTGGCCTGCCCGACGAGGCGCCCATACCAGGCCACCGCTGCCTTCAATTGCGGGTTGCGCGCGGCGTACAGCCAGGCGATGCGCCCGCCCCAACAGAAACCGGTAACCGCCAGGCGTCCGGCGTCGCCGTCATGGGCTCCGGCCCAGGTGACGCAGGCATCGAGGTCGTCGAGCACCTGCGCGTCGGGCACTTTGGCGACGATGCTGGTAATGATCTCCTGAACGTTGGCGATCTTGCGCGGGTCGCCCTGGCGGGCAAACAGCTCCGGGGCGATCGCCTGGTAGCCGAGCTTGGCGAGGCGGCGGCAGAGGTCGGCGATGTGTTCATGCACGCCGAAGATCTCCGACACCACCAGCACGATCGGAAACCCCGAGCCTGCCGCGGGCTGTGCCCGATAGGCGACCATCTCGCCGTCGGGGGTCTTGATCCTGACCTCCCCGGCGCGAAGGCCGGCGCGGTCGGTGCTGATCGCGGTCTGCGCTATCACCGGCTGCACCGCCAAGGCGAAGCCCGCGCCCAGGGTGGTGACCATGAAGCCGCGGCGATCAAACGCGGCGGCGGGAATCAGACTGTCAAAATCGGCATCGGTGCGAACGGGCATGGCGCGCTCCGGAAAGGGTGAAAGCCCAAAACATACCCCTGACCCGCACTGGCTTCAACCGCGCACCGGAGGTGGGAAAGCGCACCGGCCGGCCAATGAGTGTCCCCTGCTTGCAAACTGAAAGCATCTGCCCGGCACGAGACCCGCGCGTGTCGACGGCCGCCACCGAATCGGGTACGCTCCGCTTCCACTTGTTCAGCCCGACCTTCGCCCGCGATCACGTTTTCGGTCCTTGGCGTGGTTCGTTCCGCCGGTTCCAGCCATGCCCCGCGACCCGCAAATCCCCACCGACGCCGACCGCTCCGCCGCCCGGCTTGGCGTACTCGCCGCGGGTTGTGCTTATGCCACCTGGGGGCTGACGCCGATCTACTTCAAGGCCATGATCGCGGTGCCAGCGCTGGAGATCATCGCGCATCGCGTTCTGTGGTCGGTGGTGTTCTTGTTGGGTGCGCTGTTGTGGCGGGGACAACTCGGGCAGGCGGGGCGCCTGGCTGCCGATCCGGCGAAGCTTCGGCTGCTCGCCCTGACCTCGGCCCTGGTGATCTTCAACTGGTTTCTTTTCGTCTGGGCGGTCAACGCCGGCCGGGTGCTAGACACCAGCCTGGGCTATTTCATGATGCCGCTGATGTATGTGTTGCTGGGCCGCTTCTTTCTGCATGAGCGCCTCAGCGCTGCACAATGGTTGGCGGTGGCGCTGGCAGCCGCAGGGGTGGGCTTGCGGGTGATCGACCGCGGCGAGCTGCCGTGGGTGTCGCTGCTGATCGCGCTGTCGTTCGGGTTCTATGGGCTGCTGCGCAAACGTGAGCCGGTCGATTCTTTTCAGGGTCTGCTGGTCGAGACCACGCTGGCTTTGCCTTTGGCTCTGGCCTACTTGATTTGGCTGAGTGTTGCCGGTTCGGGTCAATTCGGCGCGGGCGAGCTTTCGACATCGCTCTTGCTGGTGCTGGCCGGGCCGATCACCGCGATTCCCTTGCTGCTGTTCGCGATCGGGGCGCGACGCCTGCGGCTCACCACCATGGGATTCTTGCAGTACATCGGACCCACCCTCACTTTCCTGCTGGCGGTGTTCATTTACGGCGAAGCCTTTAGCCTGGTGCAAGGCCTGGCCTTCGCCTTGATCTGGATGGGTTTGGCGGTGTACAGCGCGGACCTCCTGCGTCGCTCTTGAGCTGAAGTCGCGCCGGGCGCCCGTGCTATCATCGGCGGCGTTTTTTGCGCCACTCGAATGCCTGTCATGCTGCTGGCTCTTGCCCAGATCAATTGCACCGTCGGCGACCTTGCCGGCAATGCCGCGAAGATCGTCGACGCGGCGCAACGCGCGCATCAGGCCGGCGCAGCGTTGCTGGTGACCCCAGAGCTGTCGCTGTGTGGTTATCCGCCCGAAGACCTGGTGCTGCGCCCCGGATTTCTGGAACGCTGCGCCGAGGCCTTGCAGGCCCTGGCGGTGACGCTGCCGCTGCCGGTGGTGGTGGGTTATCCGGAGTTCGAGCGGGGCCGGCCCTACAACGCCGCCGCGGTGCTTGGCCAAGGCCGCGTGCTGGCGCGCTATCGCAAGCAGCGTTTGCCCAATTACACGGTCTTCGATGAAGTGCGGCATTTCCAGCCCGGGACGGCGAGCTGCGTTTTTGAGGTGGCGGGAACCCGCTTCGGACTTCTGATTTGCGAGGATGTGTGGTTTCCCGAACCGGCCGCGGCGGCGGTGGCAGCGGGTGCCCAGATGCTGCTGGTGATCAACGCCTCGCCGTTCCACACCGAGCAGCACGCGGCCCGCCGCGCCGTGCTCGACGCACGGGTACGCGAAACCGGGCGGCCGCTCGCGTATCTCAATCTGGTGGGCGGGCAGGACGAGCTCGTCTTCGATGGCGCTTCGCTGGTGCTGGGCGCCGATGGCAGCGTCGCGCAGCAATTGCCGGCCTTCCGCGAAACCCTGGCGCTGCTGGAACTCGATCAGGGCGAGCCCAGAATGGTGCGCGGCGAACTGGGCCTGCCACGCGAAGCCCTGGTCTATGAGGCGCTGTGTCTGGGCGTGCGCGATTACGTGGGCAAGAATGGTTTTCCGGGGGTGCTCTTGGGGCTCTCGGGCGGTATTGATTCGGCGCTCACCCTGGCCATCGCGGTTGATGCCCTGGGCGCGGACAAGGTGCGGGCGGTGATGCTGCCTTCGCCCTATACCAGACAGATCAGCCTCGACGATTCGCGGGAGATGGTCAGCATTCTGGGGGTGCGCTACAGCGAGTTTCCCATCGATGCGGTGTTCCAGTCCTACCGCACGCTGCTTCAGGAAGAATTCGCCGGGCTGGCCGAAGATGCCACCGAGGAGAATATCCAGGCGCGCATCCGTGGCACGGTAATGATGGCGCTTTCCAACAAGTATGGGGCGATCGTGCTCACCACCGGCAACAAGTCAGAAATGGCGGTGGGTTACGCCACGCTCTATGGTGATATGGCCGGCGGCTTCGCGGTGTTGAAGGACATCGCCAAGACTCTGGTGTATCGCTTGGCGAACTACCGCAACGGCCTCGGCCGGGTGATTCCGGAGCGCATCATCACCCGCGCGCCCTCGGCCGAACTGCGCCCCGACCAGACCGATCAGGACAGCTTGCCGCCCTACGAAGTGCTCGACGCCATTCTCGAAGCCTACGTTGAGCAGGACCGCAGCCCGCCGGAAATCGTCGCCGCCGGATACGCGCCGGCCGACGTGCGCAAGGTGGTGCGCTTGATCAAGCTCAGCGAATACAAGCGCCGCCAGGCGGCCGTGGGCATCCGCATCACCTCGCGCAGCTTCGGGCGCGACTGGCGTTATCCCATCACCTCGCGCTATCGCGACTGGGAAAATCTGCCGGGCGAATGATGCACGCTCAAGCAAACCCCACGGATCACGCGCCGCCGCCCTAAGGCCAGCCAGCAGGAGGAACACGACATGCCGATCAGTTGGCTCACGGTGCTGCAAACCGTTCCCTGGGCCGAGGTCATCAAGGCCGCGCCGCAGATCGCCGATGGCGCGCGCAAGCTCTGGAGCACGGTGGCGCGCAAGCCCGCCGCGCCGGCTTTGCAAGGGCCGGAGGAAAACCCACAGGTGCCGGCCGCGGAGTCGAGGCTCGAGGCTCTGGAAGGTCGCGTCGCCGAGCTGGAAGAGGCGGTCGCCGTTTTGCATGAGCAGATGCTTGCATCTTCCGAACTCATCAAGGCCCTGGCCGACCAGAACACGCAGTTGGTGCAGCGCGTGGAGGCCAATCGTCGGCGCGTCACCGGGCTCTTGATCGCCACCATGCTGCTGGCGCTGGCGGCGGCGGGCGGTTGGGGATTCGTCCTGCTGGGCGCGCCAGAATAGGGGCCGCGTGGTGAACCTTCAATTCCCTGGATGTGGCTGGTCGCCGGGATGACAAAGAATTCGTCACGCCCGCGAGGGCCGGTGTCCGGTTCGTGGAATTTCCTGGATTCCGGCCTACACCGGAATGATCACTCTTGAGTTGATCGGCGTCTCTTCATGCTGCTTTTCGCCCTCACCATTTTTCTTTCGGCCTTTCTGCTGTTTCAGATTCAGCCCATGGTCGCCAAGATGATCCTGCCCTGGTTCGGAGGCGCCTCATCGGTGTGGAGCGTGTGCCTGTTGTTTTTCCAGTCGGTGCTGCTGCTGGGCTACCTCTATGCCCATGCCTTGCACGAGACCCTGGCGCCACGCCGGCAGGCGGCGGTGCATATTGCCCTGTTGCTGGCGAGCCTGTGGTTGTTGCCGGTGGGTGCCGATCCCTCCTGGAAGGGTGCGGCGCTGGATTCGCCGGCGCTGGGCGTCCTGGGCGTGCTGGCCGCCGCCGTGGGTTTGCCCTACCTCTTGCTCTCCACCACCGGTCCGCTGATGCAGGCCTGGTACGCGCGTGCCTTCACCGGAGTGATGCCGTATCGGCTCTATGCCTTGTCAAATTTTGCTTCGATGCTGGCGCTCTTGTCCTATCCGGTGCTGGTCGAGCCCTTCCTGGAGTTGCAAGGCCAAGCCTGGGCGTGGTCGGCGGGCTACGCCGCATTCGTTGCCGCCTGTTGCGTCACCGCCGGGTGGTCCTGGCGACAGGCGGGCGATGCGCGGCCCGGCGACCCCACCAGAGCGGACGCAGCGGCCCGGCCCGGGATCGCCCAGTGTCTAATCTGGATCGGCTTGGCCATGGCCGCCACGACCCTGTTGCTGGCGATGACCCGGCACCTCACCCAGGATGTCGCGCCGGTGCCGTTCTTGTGGGTCTTGCCGCTGGCGATCTACTTGCTGAGCTTCATCCTGTGTTTTGAGGCGCCGCGTTTCTATTGGCGTCCGGTGTTCCTGGGCGCGCTGCCGGCGGCTTTTTTCGGGCTGGACTGGATCATGACCCGGGGCTTGCCGGTGCCGGCGATGGTGGCGTTGATCGGCGCGACCCTGTTCGTGATCTGCATGGTTTGCCACGGCGAGTTGGTGCGCCTGAAACCGCCTCCGCGCCATCTGACCCTGTTCTATCTCATGCTCTCCTTGGGCGGCGCGCTGGGCGGACTGTTTGTGGGACTGCTGGCGCCGGCGATCTTCAACGCCTATTTCGAATTCCCCCTCGGCCTGTTCCTGTGCGCGTTGCTGGTGGTCGTGGTGCTCTGGAAGCCCCTGCGCTGGCCCTGGCGGGTGCTGCTCCTGGGGGCACTGCTGGCCTATGGGCTGCGGCTGGGGTACCAGGCACGCGAACTGGTGCAGAATTACCAGGTGGCGGTGCGCAATTTCTACGGACAGCTCCGGGTGTCGGAGCGCGACGACGGCGGTCCGGGGCCAAAACGCATTCTCGCCCACGGCCGCATCACTCACGGCTGGCAGTTCCTGGCCGACGAACATCGCCGCACGCCCACCAGCTACTATTGCGCCGAATCCGGCATCGGCCGCGCCTTGTCGAGCTTCCCGGAAGATACACCGAGAAAACTCGGCATGGTGGGCCTGGGTACCGGAACCCTCGCGGCCTACACCCGCGCCGGCGACGCCCTGCGGATCTACGAAATCAACGAGCAGGTGCTGGATCTGGCGCGGCGCGAATTCACCTTTCTGGACCAGTCGCCCGCGCCGATCACACCGGTGCTGGGCGATGGGCGCCTGATGCTGGAGCGCGAAGCGCCGCAAGGCTTTGACCTCTTGGCGCTGGACGCTTTTTCCGGCGATTCGATTCCCACCCATCTGGTCACGCTCGAAGCCTTCGAGGTCTATCTCAAGCACCTCAAGCCCGAGGGTATCCTGGCCGTGCATACCTCGAACGCCTATCTCGATCTGCCGCCGGTGGTTGCACGCGCCGCCGAGCACTTCGGCAAGGCCGCGGTGCTCTATGCCTATGTGCAGGGCGACGAGGAAAAGGTCTGCTACACCTCCGACTGGGTGCTGGTAATGAGCCCGGAGCGGGCCGCCAATCTGCCCGCGGGCATGCTGCCCGCGGACCTCATCACCGCCAAGGCGGGGTTCCGGCCCTGGACGGATGGTTACTCCAACCTATTTCGTGTCATGAAATAGGGCCTTGTCGCTCCGACCGCGGCTGGCGTCCGGAACCTCTGAGAAATGCCGCGGGCGCATGGCGCCGCGATGGTTCGGGAGTATCCCTAGCGCGATTCCCGCGCGCTGGTGTAAAGTCTGGGCTGAAACCGGTTTTTTTTCGGAAGAGGTCGGTATGAAGAAGATCGAGGCGGTCATCAAGCCCTTCAAGCTGGATGAGGTTCGGGAAGCGCTTTCCGAGATGGGGGTCACCGGCCTGACGGTGACGGAGGTCAAGGGGTTTGGCAGGCAAAAGGGCCACACCGAACTCTATCGGGGTGCCGAATATGTGGTCGATTTTCTGCCCAAGGTGAAGATCGAGGTGATCATCGCCGACGCTCTGGTCGAGCAGGTGATCGACACCATCGTTAAGGCGGCACGCACCGGCAAGATCGGCGACGGCAAGATTTTCGTTACCGCGGTGGAGCAGGTGGTTCGCATACGCACCGGCGAAACCGGCGAGGCGGCAGTTTGATTCCGCGCGCCGCAGGGCCGGCGTAGCGATCGGTTTGGGCAACCAATCATCCCGCGGCGGGGTGATTTGAACCACAACATGGGCACAGGAGGACGACGCGAAATGGGGATGCTGACTGAATTTAAAGCCTTCGCCATGAAGGGCAACGTGGTGGACATGGCGGTGGGCGTGGTGATCGGCGGCGCCTTTGGCGCCATCGTCAAGTCCCTGGTCGATGATGTGATCATGCCGGTGGTCGGGCGGATCACTGGCGGCGTCGATTTCAGCAATCTTTTCTTGGTGCTGAAAGACGGCGCGACCGCCGGACCCTACCTGTCCGTGGCCGAAGCCGCCAAATCAGGAGCGGTGCTGCTCAAGTACGGCAGCTTCATCAATACCGTGGTCACCTTCCTGATCGTCGCCTTCGCGATCTTTCTGGTGATCAAGAACCTCAATCGCTTCAAGCGCGAAGAGGCGGCGCCGCCGCCACCCGGACCGAGCGAGGAGGTGTTGCTCTTGCGCGAGATTCGCGATGCGTTGAAGAAGTGAACAGGCTCGGGGGATGCGGGGGCAAGCTCCGGAGCATCGACAAGAAGTGGCTGGAGGAGATGGTGGATGTTGACAACAAGACAGCTTGCCAAGCCCTGCTGCAAGCTGCGCTGCGGTCCGATCGCGGCGTGTGGGCAGAGCTTGTTTCGAGGTGGCGCGTCCTTGACTTGCCCTGATCGCCGCTAGATGGACTTCCAAATCGCCGCCCTGCTGGCGCAGGACGGTCTGACCAACGGCGCCATTTACGCCCTCTTGGCGCTCGCCCTGGTGCTGGTGTTCGGCGTCACGCGCGTGATCTTCGTGCCTCAGGGCGAGTTCGTGGCGTTTGGCGCCTTGACCCTGGCCGCTCTGCAAATGGGCAAGACGCCCGGCACCGTCTGGCTGTTGCTGGGGATGACCCTTGCCGCCGCGGTGCTTGAATCCTATCGTTGCGGGCGCGCCGGGACCTGGCGCCGCTGGCCGCGAGAAATGCTGGTGCTGGCCGCCTTTCCACTGGCGGTTGCGCTCGCCAGCTATTTCCTGGCACCGCTGCAACTGCCGCTCTGGGCGCAGGTGCTGCTTACCTTCTGCATCATCACGCCCATGGGGCCCTTGCTCTATCGCCTGGCTTTCCAGCCGGTGGCCGAGGCCTCGGTGCTGGTGCTGCTGATTCTGGCGGTGGCGATCCATTTCGTTTTTGTCGGCCTTGGACTGTTCCTTTTCGGCGCCGAAGGCTCGCGCACACCACCCTTCGGCAGCGGTGGTTTCGAGGCCCTGGGGGTCAACGTGAGCAATCAGGCCTTGTGGGTCTATGCCGTGAGCTCGGCTTTGATCGTCGCGCTCTACCTCTTCTTCGGGCGCACCATTTTCGGTAAGGCGCTGCGCGCCACGGCGATGAATCGGGTGGGGGCGCGGCTCATTGGCGCCAGCCCCAATTTCGCCGGGCGACTGACCTTCACTCTGGCGGCGGCACTGGGCGCGGCCTCGGGGGTATTGATCGGGCCGATCACCACGGTTTATTACGACTCCGGTTTTCTGATCGGCCTGAAAGGTTTTGTGGGGGCCATCATCGGTGGCCTGGTGAGCTACCCGATCGCTGCGCTGGGCGCGCTGCTGGTGGGCCTACTGGAGAGCTACGCTTCTTTCTGGGCCAGCGCCTACAAGGAGATCATCGTCTTTACACTGATCATTCCGGTGTTGCTCTGGCGTTCGCTCACGACCACGCACCACGAGGAGGAAGAGTGAGGCGCGCCCGGCTCCTCGTTGCCCTCGCGGGGCTGGCGCTGCTGGCCCTGGCGCCGCTGCTGTTGCCCGCTTATTACGTGACGCTCGCCAATTACATCGGCCTCTACAGCATGGTGGCCCTGGGCTTGGTGCTGCTCACCGGTGTGGCCGGTCAGACATCTTTCGGGCAGGCCGCGTTTGTTGGCCTGGGGGCCTATACCACCGCCTTTCTCACCACCGCTTATGGTCTGTCGCCCTGGCTGGCTTTGGGCGTAGGGCTCCTCGGCACGGCCTTGATCGCCTGGGGCATCGGTTTCATCACCTTGCGCATGGGCGGGCATTACTTTCCGCTGGCGACCATCGCCTGGGGCATCAGTCTGTTCTTTCTCTTCGGCACCGTGCCGGAACTGGGCGGCTTCACCGGACTTACCGGCATTCAGGCACTTTCGATTTTCGGCCTGCCGCTGCGCGATGAGCGGGTGTTCTATCTTCTGATCTGGGGTGCCGCCTTGGCCAGTCTCTGGGCCACCCACAATTTGCTCGATTCGCGTGCCGGGCGAGCGATCCGCGCTTTGAAGACGGGGCAGGCGATGGCCGAGTCCTTTGGCGTCAACGCCGGGCGCTTGAAAATGGTGGTCTTCATCTACGCGGCGATGCTGGCTTGTGTTTCGGGCTGGCTGTACGCGCACTTGCAGCGTTTCGTGAATCCCACGCCGTTTTCCATCAACATGGGCATCGAGTACCTGTTCATGGCCGTGCTCGGCGGCGCGGGCAGCGTCTGGGGCGCGGTGCTGGGCGCGACGCTGATCACGGTGATCAAGCAGGTGTTGCAGGACTGGTTGCCGCAACTCTTGGGGCGCAGCGGGCAGTTCGAGGTGATCGTTTTCGGCATGCTCATGGTGATCATGCTGCAACGTGCGCGCGAAGGCATCATTCCCTTTGTGCTGGCGCTGTGGCGCCGCCGCCAGGCACCTGGCGGGGAGGTTCCCGAGGGTGCGGAACTGCCGCGCCGTCCCCACCTGCCAGCCGGCGAGCCGCTCCTGGAAGTAGACCAGGCGCGCAAGACCTTCGGCGGCCTGGTGGCGGTGAATGACCTGAAGTTCACCATGCAAAGCGGCGAGATTCTTGGCCTCATCGGGCCCAATGGCGCCGGCAAGACCACCATGTTCAATTTGATTACCGGCGCACTGCCGCTCACCAGCGGGCGGATCCGCTACCGCGGCACGCCGATCGAAAAGCTCGAGCCCTGGGACATCGCCCGCTTGGGCATCGGCCGTACTTTCCAGCATGTGCGCCTGATTCAGACCATGAGTGTATTGGACAACGTCGCCTTGGGCGCGCATTTGCGTGGCCGTGCCGGGGTGTTGCGGGCTTCGCTGGCACTTGATACCGAAGAGGAGACGCGGCTGCGGCACGAAGCGGCCCGGCAGATCCGGCGCGTTGGCCTCACCGAGCAGATGTTCGAAAACTCCGGCAGTCTGCCCCTGGGCAAGCAGCGCATCGTCGAGATCGCGCGCGCTCTGGCCGCCGACCCGCAACTCTTGTTGCTCGACGAACCCGCCGCGGGTTTGCGCTATTTGGAAAAGCAGGCCTTGGCGGAACTCCTGCGCGCCTTGCGCACCGAGGGGCTGAGCATCCTGCTGGTGGAACACGACATGGATTTTGTGATGGGCCTCACCGATCGTCTGGTGGTCATGGAATTTGGCCAAAAGCTCGCCGAAGGACTGCCCGCGGAGGTACAAGGCAATCCCGCCGTGATCGAAGCTTATCTCGGAGGGGTTTGATGGGGCAGGTGCTGATTCGTCTCGATCAGGTCTCGGTGAGCTACGGCCGGGTGGAGGCGGTGCATAGCGTTTCCCTCAGCGTGGCGCCCGGGCAGATCGTTTCGGTGATCGGACCCAACGGCGCCGGCAAGACCACGCTGCTGTCGGCAACCATGGGGCTCTTGCGCGCGCGCGGCGGCCTGGAGTTCTTGGGCGAGAACATCCGCGAATGGCCCGTGGAGCAGCGGGTTGCCGCCGGGCTGGTGCTGGTGCCGGAACGGCGTGAACTCTTCGCCGACATGGGCGTGGAAGACAATCTGCTGCTGGGCGCCTTCCAGCGCTACTTGAAGCGCGACCGCCGGATCAACAGCACGCTCGACGAGGTCTACACCCGCTTTCCGCGCCTCAAGGAACGCCGCGTACAGCTTGCCGGCACGCTGTCCGGCGGCGAGCGCCAGATGCTCGCGCTGGGCCGTGCCCTGATGGGCAAGCCCACGCTTCTGATGCTCGACGAGCCGAGCCTGGGCCTGGCGCCGATCATCGTGCGGGAAATCTTCCACATTCTGGCGGGTCTGAGGCAGGACGGCGTGAGCATCCTGCTGGTGGAGCAAAATGCCCGCGCCGCCTTGCAGGTTTCCGACTATGGCTATGTCCTGGAAACCGGCGAAGTCGCCCTGCATGGGCAGAGCGACGAACTCGCGCAGGACCAACGGGTGGCCGCCAGTTATCTGGGCGCCGCCAGAAAAGGCAATCCATGAACGCCGCCGCGCTCCCGCTTGCGGGAGATCAGTCCCTGGTCCTGGCCGAGAGCCTGCTGCTCGCTCCCTATGGCTTGAGTCATGCCAGCGTCGATCGCACCCTGGCCGCCATTCATACGCATCGCGTCGATTACGCCGACCTCTATTTTCAGTATTCGCGCGCGGAAAGCTGGACGCTCGAAGAAGGCCAGGTGAAGTCCGGCAGCTTTCATATCGACCAAGGCGTGGGGGTGCGCGCGGTGGCCGGCGAGCGCACCGCTTTTGCCTATTCCGACGATATCAGTGCCGCGGCGCTGGCCTCCGCCGCCATGGCCACCCGTGCCATCGCCGCGCAAGGCGATAGTGGCGTCAGCAGGGTGAGTCCGCAGCGCCGGGCGCGGGCACTCTATCCGCTGGCCGATCCCTTGCCGGTGCTCGAAGACGCGGCCAAGGTCGCACTGCTGGAGCGCCTGGAACAATTTGCCCGCGCCCGCGACCCGCGGGTCACCCAGGTCATCGCTTCGCTGGCCGCCGAACACGAAGTGGTCCTGATCGCCGGCAGCGATGGCCGTCTCGCCGCCGATGTGCGCCCGCTGGTGCGGGTGTCAGTACAGGTCATCGCTGAACAGAACGGGCGCCGCGAACAAGGACACGCCGGTGGCGGCGGGCGCGGCGACTATCGCTATTTCACCGACGCGCTGCTCGCGGATTACGCCGCCAAGGCGGTGCACCAGGCGCTCATCAATCTCGACGCGCGCGAAGCGCCCGCCGGTCCCATGACCGTGGTGCTGGGCAACGGTTGGCCCGGCATACTCCTGCACGAGGCCGTGGGCCACGGGCTCGAAGGCGACTTTAACCGCAAGGGCAGCTCAGCTTTTAGCGGCCGGGTCGGCGAGCGCGTCGCGGCGGCGGGCGTGACCGTGGTCGATGACGGCACGCTGCCTGATCGGCGCGGCTCGCTCAACCTCGACGACGAAGGCACGCCCACCCAGCGCACCGTGCTCATCGAAAACGGCATCTTGCGCGGCTATTTGCAGGACACTTTGAACGCGCGCCTCATGGGCGTGCCCGCCACCGGCAACGGCCGGCGCGAATCCTACGCCCATCTGCCGATGCCGCGCATGACCAACACCCTGATGGAGCGCGGCGCCCACGATCCGGCGGAAATCATCGCCTCGGTCAAAGACGGGCTCTACGCCGCCAATTTCGGCGGCGGGCAAGTGGATATCACCAGCGGCAAGTTCGTTTTTTCGGCGTCCGAGGCCTATCGCATCGAAAATGGGCGCGTGACCTATCCCGTGAAGGGCGCCACCCTGATCGGTAACGGCCCCGACGTGCTCACCCGCGTCTCCATGATCGGCACCGACCTCGCCCTCGACACCGGCGTCGGCACCTGCGGCAAGGACGGCCAGAGTGTCCCCGTCGGCGTGGGGCAACCGACTTTGCGCATTGATGAGTTGACGGTGGGGGGGACGGGGTAGACGCCAGACCAAGATGGTGCGGCCGCCAGAGCTCAGATCGGCGGCAGCACGCCTGAGCGCGCCGTCGAGGTCGGCGAACGCAGCGAATGTAGGGTCGTTTAAGGCGCTTAGCGCCGAATCCACCAAGAAACAAACGATCGGAACGCGGCGTGTTTTGTGTCCGCAGGCCAAGCCAGGGTTGGCGCCAGGCAAACTGGGTCAGGAGCGTTCAGAGGTCGGTCGGCGGAATGGAGTAAGCGTCTCAGGTCTGGTGGATTCGTCCGCTGCGCGGGCTCAGTCCAGCCTACGAGCGGCGCACTTTATTCCCGACCGACTGCGAACTTTATCCCGGCCGCGATTTATATGACGCCACTTCGCACCAAACCTCTTCCGGCGCGATCTCCTTCAAGCAGCGCAGATGCCCCAGCGGACATTCCCGCTTGAAGCACGGGCTGCAAGGCAGATCGAGGCACAGAATGCGGGCGCGGTCGGACAGTGGGGGCGTGTAGGCGGGACTGCTCGATCCATAGAGGGCGATCAGCGGGACGCCTACAGCGCCGGCGAGGTGCATGAGGCCGGAGTCATTGCTGATGACCACGCTTGCCGCAGACAGGAGATCGATGACTTGATCGAGCCGGGTCTTGCCGGCAAGGTCGATGATGCCCGTTGCGGCTTGGGCGATGGCGCCGGTGACGGCTTGATCCTTGGCCGAACCAATAAGCCAGATGTTGTAGCCCTCAGCCAGACCGCGGCGGGCGATCGCGGCGAAGTGTTCGACTGGCCAACGTTTGGCGGGGCCATATTCGGCGCCGGGGCACAGGGCGATGATCGGCCGCGTGAGGTCGAGCTGCAAGCGTGCGAGACAATCCGCGCGCGCGCCTGGATCGATGGTCAAGCGGGGCAGGGGTGTTTCTCCCGGGTTCGGCACCCGGCCCAGCGCCAGGCCCGCATAGCGATCCACCAGCCGGGGCAGGGAGGTGGGCGCGAAGCCTGGGCGATCATTGATGAGACCATAGCGCCGCTCGCCCAAGAACCCGGTGCGTCGGGGGATGCCGGCGAACCAGGGCAACAGGGCGGATTTGGCGGAGTTGGGCAGCAGCACGGCCTGGGTGTAACCGTCGCGCGCCAGTTTCCGGCCAAGGCGCCAGCGGGCGCCGAGCGCGAGTTCGCCGTGGGCGAAAGGGTTCGGGATGATCGCCGTGACTTCGGCCATGCGCGCGATCACCGGCGCGCACCAGGCGGGCGCCAGCACGTCCATGCGCGCGCTGGCGTCGCGGGCGCGCAGCAATTGCAGCATGGGCTGCATCATCACCGCATCGCCCACCCAGGAGGGCGCGACGATCAGCAGCTTGGGCATCTTGGACGGGCTCGGCGCGCCGTCACCAACCCGCGGCGACCGGGCAGTTGCCGTGCCAGCCAGCGGCCGGAACCACGCTTTTGCCGCGAGCTGGCCGGCACCTCGCGACTCAGTGCGAGGCCTTGACTGGGCCCTTCAGTACGTAACGGGTGCCGCAGTAGGGACACGCGACTTGACCATGCTCCGTGACGTCAAGGAATACCCGCGGGTGGCCAGACCACAAGGCCATCGAGGGGTTGGGACAATGCAGGGGCAGGTCTTCGGCGGTGACGTCCACGGTGGTCGGGGCATTCGTCTGGCTCATCATTGTCTCCTTAGACCGCGGTCAGCCAGGATTCGTGGGCCGGCACGCGGCCGTTCACGATGTCGAAATACATTTGTTGAATGCGCGCGGTCACCGGCCCGCGACGGCCTTCGCCGATCTGCCGGTTGTCGAGTTCGCGGATCGGGGTGACTTCGGCCGCGGTGCCGGTGAAAAAGGCTTCATCGGCGCAATACACCTCATCGCGAGTGATGCGCTTCTCGCTGACCGATAGGCCCAGGTCCGCGGCGATGGCCAGCACGGTCTGACGGGTGATGCCGTCCAGCGCCGAGGTGACATCGGGAGTGTAGAGGCGGCCGTTGCGCACGATGAAGAGGTTTTCACCGGCGCCTTCGGCGACGAAGCCGTCAACGTCGAGCAGCATCGCTTCGTCGTAGCCGTCGGCAGTGGCTTCCTGGTTGGCGAGAATGGAATTGACGTAATAGCCGCAGGCCTTGGCGCGGCACATGCTGATGTTGACATGGTGGCGCGTGAAGGACGAGGTCTTGACCCGAATGCCGCGCTCCAGCCCTTCCTCGCCGAGGTAGGCACCCCAAGCCCAAGCGGCGATGGCGATGCGCACCGGGTTGTCCTTGGCGGCCACGCCCATCTTGTTCGAACCGTAAAAGGCCAGCGGCCGGATGTAGGCCGATTCGAGCTTGTTGGCGCGTACCACTTCGAGTTGCGCGGCATTGATGATGTCTTTGCCGAACGGCATCTTCATGCCGAAGATGTGGGCGGAGCGGAACAGCCGGTCGGTGTGGTCCTGCATGCGAAAGATCGCCGTGCCCTTGGCCGCCTTATAGGCGCGCACGCCTTCGAAGACCCCCATGCCGTAATGCAGGGTGTGGGTGAGCACATGGGTGGTGGCGTCGCGCCAGGGCACGAGTTGCCCGTCGTACCAAATGAAGCCGTCGCGGTCTGCCATGGACATGGCTGGTCTCCTTGCTGCGCTGGAAAAGCGGCCATTTTATCCGAATTCGGCGAGCCGGCCGCGCTCGGCCCCCAGCACGGCCTGCCACAGTTCGGTGACATTGGCACGCAGTTTTTCCTGACCCGCGGGCGGCAAGCGCGCATGGCGCGCGCCGTTCAATCTGAGGCCATGCTGCATGCGCCGCAAGTATCGGTAGTAATCGGCGGCCGGTTGCGTGAGCGCCTTGGGTGCCAGCCCCAGTTCGCCCGCGCGCAACAGCAGGGCGATATTGCCGAGGTTGCGCACCAGTTCGGGGTGCGCTCGGCTGTGCGCCAGCACCAGATACTGCACGATGAACTCGAGATCGACCATGCCGCCGGGATCGTGTTTCAGGTCAAAGAGGGTGCTGGGGTTGGGATGCCCCTCGGCCATCTTCTGGCGCATGCCGACCACTTCTCGTGCGAGCGCGGCGGGATCACGCGCGAGGCAGAGGACTTCCTCGCGCAGATGTTCGAAGGCGTCGCCGATGGTCGGGTCGCCGGCGCAAAAGCGCGCTCGGGTCAGAGCCTGGTGCTCCCAGACCCAGGCCTCCTGTTGCTGGTACCGGCGGAACGCCTCGACGCTGCTCACCAGCAAGCCGCTTTCGCCGTTGGGCCGCAGGCGCAAATCGGTTTCATACAACTGTCCCGCCGCGGTGGTGCTGGAAATCCAGGTGTTGAGGCGCTGGGCAAGGCGTGCATAGCGCTCGGGCGCGGCGTCGTCCGGGTCGTCGAAGAGGAAGATCAGATCGAGATCCGAAGCGTAGCCCAGCTCCTTGCCGCCCAACTTGCCGTAAGCGATGATCGCGAACCGCGGCCGCGCCACGTGACGCACCGGCAGATAGCTCCAACATTGGTCCAGAGTCGCCTGGAGGATCAGATCGGCCAGCGCCGAGAGGTGATCGGCGAGCTTTTCCAGCTGCAACTGACCAGTCAGATCCTGGGCCAGCAGACGGAAGGATTGGGCATGCTGGAAATGGCGCAGGATGTCCATTTGCCGCTCGGCGTCGCCTTGTTGCGCGGTCAGTTCGTTGGCAAGCTGACTTTGCCATTGGCGATAGTCGGGCGCGGCGAACAGCAGACGCTGATCGAGCATTTCATCGAGCAGGATCGGATGGCGCGTCAGGTATTCCGCCGCCCAGATGCTGCTGGCCACCATTTGCGCCACCCGCGGCAGCAGCGCCGGCTGCTCGATCAAGAGCGCAAGGTAAGCACTGCGGCGGGCTACCGCTTCGAGCAGATTCAGGAGTCGCTCGCAGGTGGCTTGCGGATCGCTGGTTTCGGCGGCCACGGCGATCAGCCGCGGCGCGATCTGGTCGAAGCGCTCGCGGCTGGCCAGTGGCAACTGCTGGTAGCGGCCGCTTTCACGCACCCGGCGCAGGCGGTCGAGCACCGCCACGGGGTCGTCGTAGCCCATGCCTTCCAGGCGCTCGCGGCTCGCCTCGTCTTCCGCCGAGCCTTCCCAGACGCCGCGCAAGGGGTCGGCGGGGCGGTCCTCGGGGCCGCTGCCCATGGCCGCTTCAAAATGCCTGGCCACCGCCTCGCGATGGGTGTGCACGGCCGCCTCCAGTTGCGCCGTGCTGGCCAAGCTCATGCTGCCCGCCAGGGCCGCCAGATCGTCGGCATTGGTCGGCAGGAGTTGGGTCTGCTGGTCGTCGCGATATTGCAGCCGGTGTTCGAGCTGGCGCAAGAAGTGATACGCGGCGCGCAGTTCTCCCGCCGCTTCGGAATTGAGCAAACCCCGGGCCGCCAGCCGGTCGATCATGGCGCGGGTGGACCGCTCCTGCAAGAGGGGTTCCCGGCCGCCGCGAATGAGCTGGAAGACCTGGACGATGAATTCGATTTCGCGAATGCCGCCGGGTCCGAGCTTGATGTCGTGGCGCCGGTCGCGGCGCGCCACTTCCTCGCGGATTTGGCGATGTAAGTCCCGCAGCGCGGCGTAGGCGCCGTAGTCGAGGTACTTGCGAAAAACGAAGGGACGCACCAGGGCGTAGAGTTCCTCGGCCCGATCGCCGGTGAGCACCCGGCCCTTGAGCCAGGCATAGCGCTCCCAGGCGCGGCCCTGGGTGATGAGGTATTCCTCCAGCGCGCCCAGGCTGGTGGCCAGGGGCCCGTCCTGGCCGTAGGGCCGCAGGCGCATGTCCACGCGGAAGACGTACCCGTGCTCGTTGACTTCGTGCAAGGCGGCGATGATGCGCCGGCCGAGCTGGGTGAAGAACTCATGATTGCTCAAGACCTTGGGGCCGCGGGTCTCGCCTTCCTCGGGGTAGACGAAGATCAGGTCGATGTCCGAAGAGACATTGAGTTCGCCACCCCCGAGCTTGCCCATGCCCACGATCATTAGTCGCTGCGGCAGGCCGCTGTCAGCGCCCAGCGGTTCGCCGTAGCGTTCGGTGAGCCATTGCTCGTGCGCCGCCTGTGCCCGGGCGCAGGTGAGTTCGGCCAGAGCGGTGATACTGGTGCAGACTTCGTCGAGGTCGGCGAGTCCCGCCAGGTCGCGCAGCATCACCCGGGTCATCACGCGCTGGCGCAAGTCGCGCAGCGCCGCCTTGAGCGCGGCTTCGTCGGCAAAGCGGGCGGGCAGCGCGTTGTCCATCTCATCCCGGTGGTAGGGGCGGCGGAATTCCCCCGCCAGGGCCTCGTGCAGCTCCGGCCGGCTGGCCAGTACACGCTGAAAGTAGTGGCTGTAGCGAGCCGCGTTCAGGGCCCCTTGGAAATCATCGGTCTCGGGCATGGCACTTTTTTGGGTAAAATGTATCGCTATTCTATGCGTATCCCCCCCCAAGGCCGAGTCCTCGGCAAGCTCTCTCCGTCCCTCCTGCGTTCGCTCGTGCGCTTGCTGGTCGATCTTATGGTGTTGGGGATCGCGCTGTTCGCCTTGCTGCTCCTGGCTCTGCGCTTTGCCATCCTGCCCAAGATCGAGAACTACCGGCCGCAGATCGTGGCCGCGCTCTCCGATGCCGTGGGTCATCCGGTCAGCATCGGCCAGTTGCGTGCCGGCTGGGATGGCTGGAACCCGACCCTGGGGCTCACCGAACTCACTATTCGCGCCAGGAGCGGCGAGGCGCTGCTGACGCTGCCGGACGTGGCGGCGACGCTTTCCTGGCAATCGCTGGCGCGCTTCAATCTGCATCTCAAGGCGCTGGTGCTCGAGCGGCCCAGTCTGTTGATCCGCCGCACTAGCGAAGGCCGATTCTCTATCGGCGGCCTGGAGGTCGATCCGGCGAGCACCGAAACCGACGCCGGCTTTGCCGATTGGCTCATGCGCCAGCGCCGGGTGGAAATTCTCGATGCCTTGTTGATCTGGCAAGACGACTACCGGCAGGCGCCGCAGCTCCTGCTCGATCGGGTGAGTTTCCGCCTGGAGAATCGCTTTGGCGATCACCGCTTCGGGCTGGTCGGGACACCGCCGCCGGAAATCGCTGGTCCCATCGACGTGCGCGGCGATTTCAGCGGTGACAGCCTGCGCGCCTGGGAACAACTCGAAGGCCGCGCCTATGTGCGCCTCGACTATGCCGATGTCGCCACCTGGCGCGAGTGGCTGCCCCTGCCGGCGCAATTTGCCCGCGGCGAGGGCGCGCTGCGCCTCTGGTTCGGCTTTGCCCAGGGCCTGCCGCGCGATTTCACCGCCGACCTGGAGTTGCGTGAAGTCGCGGGCAGCCTCGAAGCGGGCCTCCCGGCACTGCGCTTGAAGCGCTTGAGTGGCCGACTGGCCTGGCGCGGAGACGCGGACATCCAGGAAGTCAGCGCCAAGAATCTGGTCATTGAAGCACCGGGGGCGAACACCGCCGAGCCGCTGGATTTCGTGCTCAAGCTCAGGCGTCAGGCCGAAGCTTGGAGCGGCGGCGAAATGCGCGTCAATGTGCTGGATCTGGCCGCCATGGGGATCCTCGCCAACCACCTGCCGCTGCCCGAGAATTTGCGCCAGGAAATCAAGGAACGCGCGCCGCGCGGCGTGATCCGAAACGCCCAGTGGTCCTGGAAGGGAGCATTCGAAGAGCCCGAACTCACTTTACTCAAAGCCGAATTCAGCGGCCTGGGACTCAGCAGCGCCGGGGGCGAACCGGGCTTCACCAACTTCAGCGGCAAAGTCGAAGGCGACTCCCGGCGCGGCAGCTTGCAATTGGCGAGCCGCGCCGCCACTCTGGAGTTGCCCGGCGTGTTCGCCGCCCCGCTACGCCTGGAGACCCTCGCCAGCAAAGCGACCTGGCGGCGCGAGGGGGCCACCGTGCTGGTCCAGCTTGGCGAGCTTGAATTCGCCAACGCCCACGCCGCGGGCAGCGCCTCGGGCGAGTATCGCAGCGCCGAAGGGGGGCCGGGGTCGATCGACCTCAAGGCAAAACTCAGCCGGGCCGACCCGCGTTCCGTACACCTCTATCTTCCGTTGGTGGTCGGCGAACAGACCCGGCAGTACCTCAAGCGCGCGCTGACCGGCGGGCAGGCGCGCGACGCCCGCCTCACCTTGCGCGGCGATCTGGCACATTTTCCCTTCGACGATGCCGAGAAAGGCCTGTTCGAGATTCGCGTGCGCGCCGAGGGCGCCAGCATGGAGTACGCCCCGGGCTGGCCCGAATTCGAGAATGTGCGCGCTGATCTTCTGTTTCGCGGCTCGCGCATGGAAATCACCAGCAATGCCGCCGAATCCATGGGAGTGCGGCTCGCCAACGTGAACGTGGCCATTCCTGATCTCGGTGCCAAGGAACCGGTGCTGCAAGTGCGCGGTGAGGCCCTGGGGGCGACCGCCGATTTCCTGCGCTTTGTCGAAACCAGCCCGGTGCTGGGCATGATCGACCGATTCACCGAAGGTATGCAAGCGAGCGGCTCAGGCAAGCTCGAACTCAAGCTGGCGATTCCTCTGGCCAAGCCCGAAGACACCAAGGTGGTCGGCGAATTTGCCATCGTCGACAATCAGATCATCGTCAGCCGCGACATTCCGCCGCTCGAAAAGGCCAACGGCCGCATCCGCTTCACCGATCGCGATGTGCGCGCCGAAGGCATCAGCGCCGAGATGCTGGGCGGGCCGGTGCAGGGCCTGGTGGCCAGCGCGGAGGGTTCCGTGCGCATCACCGCCCGCGGCACCGCCAATGCCGATGAACTGTCGCGCACCTACAATTCGCCGCTCTTGCGCAGCATCTCCGGCCGTAGCGATTGGCAGGCCGAAGTGCGGGTGCGCGGCGGCCGCGCGCAATGGGCGGTCGATTCCTCGCTGCGCGGCGTGCGGCTCGACCTGCCGGCGCCGCTCGCCAAGGCGCCGGACGAGCCCTTGCCGCTGCGCCTGGAGCATCGTGACCTCGACAATGGCAAGACCCTCTTCGGGGTGAGCCTGGGTTCGCGACTGGAGTATCAGATGGTGCGCGCGCCCGAGGCGACCGGTGGCCGCCTCGCTTTTGAGCGCGCCTTTCTCGCCCTCGACGGCGCGCCGGTGGACCTGTCGCAGACCGGCCTGTGGGTGCGCGGCGAAATCGGCGAACTCGACCTCGATCGCTGGCTGGAGTACCGCCCCGATGCCGAGGGCCCGCCCGCGCCGGCGGACGGAAGCTGGCCTGGCAGCGCCGACCTCGCCGGGCTCGATCTGAAGCTCGGCGCCGCCACCGTGCTGGATCGCCGCTTCGAGGAACTGCGCCTGTCCGCCGCCGCCAAGGGCGGCAAGGTCAACATGAATCTTTCCAGCAGGCAGCTTGCCGGCATGCTGGCCTGGAGCCCGCCGACCGCGAGCCAGCCCAATGGGCAACTGGTCGGGCGCTTTCAGCGGCTGGTCTTGCCGGCGGCGCAAAACGCCGGGGCCGGGGAGGGCGAAGCCGGCCAGGATGCGCCCCCGAGTAGCGCGGCCGATGACTGGCCGGCGGTCGACCTCATCGCCGAGAATTTCAGTACCAAGGGTCGGGCCTTGGGCAAGCTCGAACTCAAGGCCAGCGCCGAGGGGCGCAACTGGAAGCTCGAACGCCTCCGGCTCGTCAACCCCGACGGCACCCTCGAAGCCAGCGGCAAGTGGAGTATCTCCGGCCGCCAGCAGCGGACCGAGGCCGAATTGAAGCTGGACATCCGCGAGGCCGGACCCTACCTTGCCCGCTTTGGCATGCCCGATGCCGTCAAGGCCGCGCCCACCAAGCTCGCCGGTACGCTTACCTGGGCAGGCCCGCCTAACGATCTCGATTACGCCAGCCTCGCGGGCAAACTCAAGCTCGAAGTGGGCAAGGGCCAGTTCACCAAGATCGAGCCTGGCATCGGCAAGCTGCTGGGCGTACTGAGCCTGCAAGCCTTGCCACGCCGCCTGACCCTGGATTTCGGCGACATCTTTTCGAGCGGCTTCGCGTTTGATGCACTTTCTGGAGAAATCAGTATCGAAAACGGTGTGATGGCCACCGAGAAGTTGCTGCTCGACGGCACTTCGGCGCGCGTCGAAATCCGCGGCCGCGCCAACCTCGCGGCGGAAACCCAGGACTTGCGCGTCAAGGTCTTTCCCAGCCTCGCGACGAGCGCGGCGCTCACCGCCGGGTTCGCCGTAAACCCGGTGGCTGGCGGAGTTACCTGGCTGGTCTCCAAAGTGCTCAAGGATCCGCTCGACCGCCTGTTCGCCTACGAGTACCAAGTCAGCGGCGCCTGGAGCGACCCCCAAGTGACCAATGTCGTCGCCAATGACGCCGCCGCCAACGCCAATCCTGGAGCGACCCAATGAACGGCTCAGCAGATCCAACCGCACCCTGGCGTGTGGCTGCGGTGCAAATGGTCTCCAGTACTTCGGTGACCGAGAACCTCGTTGCCGCCAAGCAGGGCATTGCCGCAGCCGCCGCGCAAGGTGCACGTCTGGTCGCGCTGCCGGAGTATTTTTGCCTCATGGGCCGCGTTGATACCGACAAGGTCGCGGTCAGGGAAGAGCAGGGGCAAGGGCCGATTCAAACCACCCTGGCGCAGTGTGCCCGGGACCATGGCGTGTGGCTGGTGGGAGGCACCTTGCCGCTGGCGGCGAATTCGCCCCAGAAGGTGCGCAACAGTGCCCTGGTCTTCGATCCGCGGGGCCGAGCAGTGGCGCGCTACGACAAGGTCCACCTCTTCGGCTTTCGACAAGGCGCCGAAACCTACGACGAAGCGCAGACCATTGAGCCCGGCGACGCGCCCGGGCATTTTGCGTCGCCCTGGGGCGAAATCGGTCTGGCCATCTGCTACGACCTGCGCTTCCCGGAGATCTTCCGCGCCATGGGGCCGCTCACCCTCCTCGTGGTGCCCGCCGCCTTCACCCACACCACCGGCAGCGCGCACTGGGAAGTGCTCTTGCGTGCCCGCGCCATCGAAAACCAGTGCTACGTGCTCGCCGCCGCCCAAGGCGGACTGCATGAAAACGGCCGTCGCACCTGGGGGCACAGCATGCTCATCGATCCCTGGGGCGAGGTTCTAAGTGAACTGGCCGAAGGGCCGGGGGTGGTGGTGGGCGACATCGATCCCCGGCGTCTCGCGGATGTGCGCGGCAAGTTGCCGGCGCTCAGACATCGGGTGTTGTGATCGCAGGGCCAGCCTCTTGACCAGGGCCGGATCGCGCCGATTGATGCAGTCGAGTTGGTGGTTCGAGTCACTGAGGCCCAGCCCAGCGCTGAGCGGGATAGGTCGATTAGCTCGCCTTCAGCAATACCAGCACTGCGCCGCTGCCCCCATCCACCGCCGCCGGCTCGCAATAGGCGAGCACTTGGTCGTTCCGTTGCAGCCAGCGTCGCACCGGGCTTTTCAGCACCGGCTCTTGGTTGGGAGAGGAGAGGCCTTTGCCGTGAATGATGCGCACGCAGCGCCAGCCGGCGCTGCGACATTCCGTCAGGAAGATGCTGAGGGCCTGGTGCGCTTCGGCCCGGGTGTGTCCATGCAGGTCGAGTTGAGCCTGGATGCTCCAGAACCGTCGCCGGAGTTTGCGCAGCGTGTCGGTCCGCAGACCGGGGCGAATGAAGGATTGCTCGGGCTCGAAATCTTCATCTTGCAGCGCGCTCCAACCGGCGCGTGCCGCTTCGAGTGCGGCGGCTTCGTCGGCCTGGCGCTGGCGGGCCACCGCCGGTGGGCGCGCGGGTGGCGGCGGGACGCGATCGCTGGGCGGCAGGCGTTTGACTGAATCGACCGCGGCGAGAAACTCGTCGCGGGCGGACGGCGCTTCGCCGGTTTTCGGGGGCGATCGTCCGGCCCGCATGCTCAGCGTCTCCTTACTCCAGGCCTCCAAGATAGGCCTCGGCGTCGAGCGCCGCCATGCAGCCGGTGGCCGCGCTGGTGACCGCCTGGCGGTAGATGTGGTCGGCGACATCACCGGCGGCGAAGACGCCGGGAATGTTGGTGGCGGTGGCGCCGCCTTTCTGCCAACCTTCGCCACCACCTTTGGTCCAGAGGTAGCCGTTTTCCATGCGCAACTGGTCGACGAAGAGTTCGGTGTTGGGGCTATGGCCGATGGCGATGAAGACGCCAGTGAGGGCCAGATCCTGAGTGGCACCGGTTCTCACGTCTTTGATGCGGGCACCGGTGACGCCGCTGGCGTCGCCCAGGACTTCGTCGAGGGTGGCGTTCCAGACGATCTTGACCTTGCCTTCGGTGGCTCTGGCCAGGAGCTTATCGACGAGTATCGCCTCGGCGCGAAAGCGCTCGCGGCGATGCACCACGGTGACGGTGCGCGCGATGTTGGCGAGGTACAGGGCCTCTTCGACCGCGGTGTTGCCGCCGCCCACCACCAGCACGTCCTGGTTGCGGTAGAAGAAACCATCGCAGGTGGCGCAGGCGGAAACCCCTTTGCCCTGAAAGGCGGTCTCGGAGGGCAAGCCCAGGTAGCGTGCCGAAGCTCCGGTGGCGATGACTAAGGCGTCGCAGGTGTAGGTGCCGCTGTCGCCGATCAGAGTGATGGGCTTCGCGCCAAGCTTGGCGGTGTGGATGTGATCGAAGACGATCTGGGTCTCGAAACGTTCGGCATGCTTCTGAAAGCGCTCCATCAGTTCCGGCCCCATGACCCCATTGGCGTCGGCAGGCCAGTTGTCGACCTCGGTGGTGGTCATGAGCTGGCCGCCTTGGGCGAGCCCGGTAATGAGCACCGGTTTTAGATTGGCGCGGGCGGCGTATACTGCGGCGGTGTATCCGGCAGGGCCTGAACCGAGGATGAGCAGACGGCTGTGTTGTGCGGACATGGCGTTCCTTTTGGGCAAGGTTGGCATTTTATCGGATATCCCGTTCCCGCTTTTTGTTTCCGTGCCGGCGCACGCTTGCGCAAGCCCTCCCCCAGCGGGCCGCGTGTGCTATAATGTTGCGCATGAAGTACAACCCGCAACATAATGTTTTTGATCGATAAACTGATCCGTAAGTCGGAGCGCTCCGGTCGCGGCCCCAAGCTATCGCCCCGGCGTATCGACTTGGTCCGCGAAGCGTTTTGGCTGCTCGACGGGGTCTTACTCGTTTATCTGGTGCTGATTTTTTCCACCTACACCCGCGCCGATCCGGGATGGTCCTTCAGCGGTGCCAGCACCGCGGTGGCGAACAAGGGCGGAAGTATCGGCGCCTGGCTCGCCGATCTGGCGTTCTACCTCTTTGGCGCTTCGGCCTGGGTCTTCGTGCTCGCGGCCGCGGCCGGTGTGATCACCGGATTCCGGCGTCTGATGCAAGGCGTGGACCCCGACGAATCCGTGCTATTGCAACGGCGTGGCACCTGGGTCGCGGTGTTGGGCTTCGTGTTGTTCCTGCTGATGTGCTCGGGTCTCGAAGCCTTGCGGCTCTATCGTCACGGCCTGCCGCTGCCGCTGGCGGCGGGGGGACTGGTGGGGGGCGCGGTGGGCGACGGGGTGGCGCAGGCCCTTGGTTTCAACGGCGGCACGCTGTTCCTGCTGGTCCTGGCTGCGGCGGGATGGTCGCTTTTTACCGGTATGTCCTGGCTGGGGCTCGCGGAAACCTTGGGTGGCGGCTTCGAGCGGGCCTTTGCCGGGGTGCGACGGCGCCTGGCCGAAAGGGCGGACCGGCGCATGGGTGAAGCCCAGGCGCAGGAGCGCGAGGTCGTGGTGGCCGAGGCCAAACAGCAACTGGACGACCGGCCGCCCATCGTGGTAGTGCCCCAGGTGACCGAAATTCGCGAATCTGAGCGCGTCTTCCGGGAGAAGCAGACGCCGCTCTTCCAGGACCTGCCCGATTCGCCCCTGCCGCCGCTGCATTTGCTCGAGCCCGCGGGCGGAGCCGTGGAGGTGCTGAGCCACGAAACCCTGGAGTTCACTTCGCGCCTGATCGAACGCAAGCTGGCCGATTTCGGTGTGGCGGTGAAAGTGGTGGCCGCCTATCCTGGCCCGGTGATCACGCGCTATGAAATCGAACCGGCGGTGGGCGTAAAAGGCGCTCAGATCATCAATCTGGTCAAGGATCTGGCGCGCGCCATGGGGGTGGTCAGCATTCGCGTGGTGGAGACCATTCCGGGCAAGACCTGCATGGGCCTGGAGATTCCCAATCCCAAGCGCCAGGTGGTAAAGCTGGTGGAAATCCTGAGTTCCAAGGTCTATGCCGATACCAGCAGTCCCCTGACCCTGGCCTTGGGCAAGGACATCGCCGGTAACCCCTCGGTCGCCGACCTGACGCGGATGCCGCACCTCCTGGTCGCGGGCACGACCGGTTCGGGCAAGTCGGTGGCGATCAACGCCATGATCTTGTCGCTACTCTACAAGGCCGAACCGCGCCAAGTACGTTTGCTCATGGTGGACCCCAAGATGCTGGAGCTTTCGGTCTACGAGGGCATTCCGCATCTGCTCGCGCCCGTGGTCACCGACATGAAGCTCGCGGGCAGCGCGCTCAATTGGTCGGTCGGCGAAATGGACCGGCGCTATCGGCTGATGTCGGCGCTGGGCGTGCGCAATCTCTCTGGCTACAACCAGAAGCTGGCCGAGGCGAGAAAGGCCAAAGAGCCCCTGACCAACCCCTTCACACTCACTCCGGAAAGTCCGGAGCCGCTGGAAGAGCTGCCTTACATCGTGGTGGTGATCGACGAACTGGCCGATTTGATGATGGTGCAGGGCAAGAAGATCGAAGAGCTGATCGCGCGTCTGGCGCAGAAGGCGCGGGCCGCGGGCATTCACCTGATTCTCGCGACGCAACGTCCGTCGGTGGATGTGATCACCGGTCTGATCAAGGCCAATATCCCCTCGCGCATCGCCTTTCAGGTCTCGAGCAAGATCGATTCGCGCACCATCCTCGACCAGATGGGCGCCGAAGCGCTGCTCGGGCAGGGTGACATGCTCTACTTGCCGCCGGGCACCGGCTATCCGCAACGGGTGCATGGCGCCTTCGTGAGTGACGCCGAGGTGCATCGGGTGGTAGGCTATCTCAAGCAGCAAGGCGGCCCGCAGTACATCGAAGGAGTGCTGGACGGTGGCGAAGGTACCGATGCGGAGGCGGGCGGCGAGAGCGATGCCGCCAACGCCGAGGCCGACCCGATGTACGATCAGGCCGTGGCGATCGTCATCAACACCCGCCGCGCGTCGATTTCGCTGGTGCAGCGGCACTTGCGCATCGGCTACAACCGGGCCGCCAGGCTGATCGAACAAATGGAGCGCGCCGGGCTGGTCTCGCCCATGCAAAGCAACGGCAACCGCGATGTGCTGGCGCCGGCGCGCGAGGAACGAAAGACGTGAACACATTCTTGCGGCGCGTGGTGCTGGCGCTGGTTCTGGCAACTGCCAGCGGCTTGACCGGCGCTGGCGCGGTGGATCGTTTGCGGGCCTTCACCCGCGACACCCAAACCGCCAGCGCCAGTTTTGCCCAGGTGGTGTATGACAAGACCGGTCGCAAGGTGCAGGAAGCCAGCGGCAAATTCCAATTGCAGCGCCCTGGGCGCTTTCGCTGGGTATATGAAAAGCCCAACGCCCAACTGATCGTCGGCGACGGCCGTCGCGTCTGGACCTTCGACGAGGATCTCAATCAAGTGACGGTGCGCGCCTTCGACAAGGTGCTCGGGGCCACGCCAGCGGCGCTGTTGTCGGGAACGCAGGAAATTGAAGGCGCCTTTGAACTGAGTGAGTTGCCGGCCGCCGAGGGGCTTGAATGGGTGGGCGCCAAACCGCGCGCCAAGGAGGCCGGTGCGGCCGGCATTCGCTTGGGGTTCGCCGGCCAGAACCTCGCCCGCATGGAACTCGAAGATGCTTTTGGCCAGCGCACGGTGATCGACATTTCTGCGCTGGAAAGGAACCCCAGGCTCGCGCCGGAGACCTTCAAGTTCTTTCCGCCGCGCGGCGCCGATGTGATTGGTGACTGATCTATTCGCCGCCGCGGCGCCGCCCGCGCCTTTGGCCGAGCGCCTGCGCCCCAAACGCCTGGAAGAGGTAATCGGCCAGCGCCACTTGCTGGCGCCGGGCATGCCCCTGGCGGCGGCGTTCGCCGCGGGGCGCCTGCATTCCATGATTCTCTGGGGGCCGCCGGGAGTGGGCAAGACCACTCTGGCACGACTGATGGCCGATGCCTTCCGGGCCGATTTCGTGGCATTGTCCGCGGTGCTCGCCGGCGTGAAAGACATCCGCGATGCCGTGGCACGTGCCGAGCAGACACTGGCAGTGAGCGGCCGCGCGACCATCCTCTTCGTCGATGAGGTCCATCGCTTCAACAAGGCGCAGCAGGACGCCTTTCTGCCCCATGTGGAAAGCGGCCTGTTCACCTTTATCGGGGCCACCACCGAGAACCCGTCCTTCGAAGTCAACGGCGCGCTCCTGTCTCGCGCCGCGGTGTATCTGCTCAAGCCGCTGGAGCCCACGGAACTGGCGGAACTTCTGGAACGGGCGCGGCAGGCCGCGATGCCGGAAGCGAGCCTGACCCCCGAGGCGGCGGAAACGCTCATTGCTTATGCCGATGGCGACGGTCGCCGACTCATCAATCTGGTCGAACAGTTGGCGGTGGTCGCCGGCAAAGCGGGCCGTCGCGACATCGATGCCGCCTACATCAGCCAAACCTTGGCCCGCGGCGCGCGGCGGTTCGATCGCGGGGGCGACCAGTTCTACGACCAGATCTCCGCGCTGCACAAGGCGGTGCGCGGCTCCAATCCCGATGCCGCGCTCTACTGGATGGTGCGCATGCTCGACGGCGGCGCCGATCCGCGTTATCTGGCGCGACGCCTGTTGCGCATGGCCAGTGAAGACATCGGCCTCGCCGACCCGCGCGCCCTGCGCCTGGCGCTCGACGCGGCCGAAGTCTATGAACGCCTGGGTTCACCCGAGGGCGAACTGGCGCTGACCCAAGCGGTGCTCTACCTCGCCTGCGCGGCCAAGAGCAACGCCGCCTATGTCGCGTATAATGAGGCCCGCGAATTCATCGGTCATGACGGCAGCCGGCCGGTTCCCCTGCACTTGCGCAATGCGCCCACGCGTTTGATGAAAGAGGAGGGCTACGGGCGGGATTATCGTTACGCCCATGACGAGCCCGAAGCCTATGCCGCGGGCGCGCGCTACTTCCCCGAGGGAATGCCCGAGGTGTCGTGGTACCGTCCGACCGAGCGCGGCCTCGAAGCGCGAATCGCGGAAAAGCTCGCCTACCTGCGCGGTCTCGACGCCGCCGCCCGCAAGCCCAAAGACTGAGGAAGCCATGCTCGATGTACAACTGCTGCGCGCCGATTTAGCCGCCGTCGCCGCGCGCCTCGCCACCCGGGGTTTCGCTCTGGACACCGCCACATTTGAAGCGCTGGAGCGCGAAAGAAAAGACATCCAGGTGCGCACGCAGGATCTGCAGGCGCGGCGCAACAGCCTCTCCAAGCAGATCGGCCAGGCCAAGGCCAGGGGTGAGAACGCTGAGGCGCTGCTGGCCGAGGTCTCCGGTACCGGCGATGAAACCAAGCGCCTGGAAGCCGAGTTGGCCAACGTGCAGGCGAAGCTCGCTGATTTTCTGCTGGAACTCCCCAATCTGCCGCAGCAGAGCGTGCCGTTGGGCAAGAGCGAACACGACAACCTCGAAGTGCGCCGCTGGGGCGCTCCGCGCACCTTTGGGTTCGCACCCTGCGATCACGTGGAAATCGGCGAGCGGCTGGGCGGGCTCGACTTCGCCAAGGCCAGCAAGCTGTCCGGGGCGCGCTTTGCCCTGATGCGCGGTGGTGTGGCAGGCCTGCACCGGGCGCTGGCGCAGTTCATGCTCGACACGCATACGCGCGAGCATGGCTATACTGAGTGCTACACGCCTTACCTGGTCAATGCCGCCACGCTGACCGGAACGGGACAGTTGCCCAAGTTCGCCGGAGATCTTTTTCACGTCACCAAGGGCGAATACGCGGAAGACGAAGAAGCGGGGCACAAGTACTACCTCATTCCCACCGCCGAGGTTTCGCTCACCAACCTGGTGCGCGACGAAATCCTTGCGCCAGAGCGACTGCCGCTGCGGCTCACCGCGCACACGCCCTGTTTCCGCTCGGAAGCGGGTTCGTACGGCAAGGACACCCGCGGCATGATCCGCCAGCACCAGTTCGACAAGGTGGAACTGGTGCAGATCGTGCGCCCCGAGGATTCCCATGCCGCGCTCGAGGAGCTGACCGGGCACGCCGAGGCGATCTTGCGCCGGCTGGAACTGCCTTATCGCGTACTGGCCCTATGTACCGGCGACATCGGTTTCGGTTCGGCCAAGACCTATGACCTCGAAGTCTGGCTGCCTGGCCAGAATGCGTATCGCGAAATCTCCTCCTGTTCGAACTGCGAGGCTTTTCAGGCGCGGCGCATGCAGGCGCGGATGCGCAATGCCCAGGGCAAGACCGAACTCGTTCATACCCTGAACGGCTCGGGTCTCGCCGTGGGGCGCACCCTGGTGGCGGTCTTGGAGAACTACCAGCGCGCCGATGGCGCGGTTGACGTGCCCGAAGTCCTGCGCCCCTACATGGGGGGGGTTGGCGAGCTGCGGCCGGCGTAGCGCCGGGCAGGCGTCGCGTCGCGCGGCACGCTCAACAAGCCCGCAGATTTCCCGACCGGCAATCCGGTCCGGCGTGCAGCCGCGGCAGATGCGCGGCTTCCATGCGGTTGATGATGTCGTAATAGGCGCGTATGTTTTCCACGAAGATCACTGGCGCGCCGCCGCGGGCGAAGCCGTGCTTGACGGTGTCGGCGTGTTCGGCCCGGGCGAGCAGTGGCAGGGTCTTCTTGAGGTCGGACCAGGCGTCGGGGTTAAGCTTGCGTCTTTGCGCCAGAACGCGCGCGTCTTCGAGATGTCCATAGCCAATGTTGTAGGCGGCCAGCGCCAGCCAGGTGCGGTCGGGTTCAAGTATGCGTTCAGGCAGCATGCGTTTCAATTGCACGAGATATTTCGCGCCGGCCAGAATGCTCTGTTTGGGGTCGAGACGGTCGAGTACATTCATGCGCTGGGCGGTCTCCTCGGTCAGCATCATCATGCCGCGCACGTTGGTCGGGCTGGTGGCCAAGGGATCCCAGTGCGACTCCTGGTAGGCCAGCGCCGCGAGCAGCCGCCACTCGATCCCGGTGAGGTCCTGGGCACTCTGAAAATCCTGTCGGTAGAGCGGCAGCAGCGATCGCGCTTTCTCTTGCATGCGTTCGGATTCGATCGGGTCAACCCGTTCGGTGTGTCCGTAATAGCGGTCGATGAGGCGGGCGAGCACACCATTCTCGTGAATCATGCGAAAGAAGGCCTTGGCCTCCTCAACCAGTTCGTCCTGGCCGGGAGCGAACATCCAGGCAAGCTCGCGTGGCGGGCCGACGGAAAAGGCGGAGTCCAGGTCGAGGAACAGATTGCGTACCACCGCGAGCGCGTGCGAGTCGGCCAGGGCGTATGGGATTTCGCCCTGTGCTACGCGCTCCAGGAGAGGTTCCTGATCGTGGAAGTCATGGGCCAACGGGCTCAATTCCAGTGCTTCGCTGCGTGCGGCTTCGAGCAAATCGCGATGTCCAAATCCATCCACCACGCCGATCGGCGCCTTTCCGACATCTTGCCAGTCTCGCGGCGGCGGGAGTTCGGTGTAGTAGACCAGAACCGGCTGAATGCTCTGATAGGTCGGACCCCAGATTACTTCTGGTGGCGCGGGGTGATGCTTGCCCAGGCCCGCGGCGGCGAACGCCACGCGGCCTGCGGCGACTTGCGCGCCGATGTCGGCGGCGCTGTCGGCGAGTTCGAAGCGCAAGCGACGACCCAAATATTGGCCGAACATGGTGGCCAGGTCGAATTCGAGACCCACCGGCTTGCCCTCGGGGCCGGTGTAAAAGGTAGTCGGCCCCTGGCGGGTGAGGACCAGGAGATCCTTGGCTTGGTTCGGGTCAGTGTCGCTCGTCGGCCCGCAAGCCGTCAGCAGCGTCGCCACCCCGATGATTCTGGCAACGGTACGAAGCACCTGCGAATCACCCCTTGGAAGCTGGAGCATTATATCGGGTCTCGTGACGCGCGGTGGTGCGGCGCAAGAACCAATCGCCGGGCAACATGCCCGCGCGCGAGGGCCGCGGCGATGCAAAGCGGTCGCGGGTGGGGCCGGAGCCTCTGTCTTGCCGCAGGTCGGCAATTCGCCGATAATGCACGCTCCGCCGCAAGGCTGAAGATTTATGGCGGGTCGCCCCGCATTGCATGGTAGTGAACCTGGTCAGGTCCGGAAGGAAGCAGCCATAACTATTCTCTGCAAGTGCCGGGGGAACGGCTCGCCACCCCTCCCCATGCCCCACCGGACGCTGAAAACTTCGTGAGCTATCAGGCCTTGGCGCGCAAATGGCGCCCACGCTGTTTCGAGGAACTGGTGGGGCAGGAGCATGTGGTGCAGGCCTTGGCCAATGCGCTGGAGCGCCAGCAACTGCATCACGCCTATCTCTTGACCGGTACGCGGGGCGTGGGCAAGACCACCATCGCGCGGATTCTGGCGAAGTCGCTCAACTGCGAAAAAGGCGTCACCGCGCGGCCCTGCGGGCAGTGTGCGGCGTGCCGGGAAATCGATGGGGGGCGCTTCGTCGATCTGCTCGAGCTTGATGCCGCGTCCAACACCGGCATCGACAACATGCGCGAAATCCTCGACAACGCGCGCTACGCTCCCACCGCCGGTCGCTACAAGGTCTATCTCATCGACGAAGTGCACATGCTCTCCAAAGCGGCCTTCAATTCCATGCTGAAGACCCTCGAAGAGCCGCCAGATCACGTCAAGTTCGTGCTGGCGACCACCGATCCGCAGCGCATTCCAGTAACCGTGCTGTCGCGCTGCCTGCAATTCAATCTCAAGCAGTTGCCCGCACCGCTCATCCGCGAACGATTGGCGGCGGTACTGCAAGCTGAAGAAATCGTCTTCGAGGCCGAGGCCTTGGCCTTGATCGCTCGGGCAGCGCAGGGATCGATGCGCGATGCCCTGAGCCTGCTCGACCAGGCTATCGCCTACGGCGGTGGCCGCGTCGAAGACAGCGTCACTCGTGCCATGCTTGGCGCCGTTGATGGGGAATTCGTCTTTCGCCTGCTGGGTGCCCTGGCCACCGGCGACGCCGGAACTCTGATGCAGGAGGCGCGACTTTTGGCCGAGCGCAACCTGTCTTTCGATTCGACTCTGCAGGAAATGGCCGGGCGGCTTCAGGAAATCGCCTTGGCGCAGGTGGTTCCCGAAGCGCTCGAGGACACTGCCGCGCAGCGCCCCCAGATACTTGATCTGGCGGCGCGAATGAGCGCCGAAGAAGTCCAGCTCGCCTACCAGATCGTCACCCACGCGCGCCATGAATTGCCCCTGGCGCCGGATGAATACGCGGGCTTCACCATGGCGCTCTTGCGCCTCTTGGCGTTCCGGCCGGACGAGGAGGGGGGCGGGGCGCCGCGGCCCGGCGGCGGAACGCCAGCCAGGCGTCTTGAAGCGCAGGTGGCTCGCGGGCAGGCGTCATCCGCCGAGCCGGCGTCCATCAGTCCCTCGGAAACGCTGGCGGCGAGATCGGTCGTGGCGGCCGCTCCGGTGGCCCCTTCTATCAACGTTTTCGACGGTGATTGGGCACGCTTGGCGCGTGGCCTACCGATCGCCGGCATGGCGCAGCAGTTGGCTCTGAACAGCGAATTGAAGTCATGGGATGGCCGCAGCGTCACGCTCAAGATCGCCGACGAGCATCGGCACCTGGCCGATAAAGCCTACCAGGAGAAGCTGCGGGTGGCCCTGGATCAGTTCTTCGGCCAGCGCGTGCAGTTGCTGGTGGAAGTGGCGCACGGGGTCGCTGATTCGGCGGCGCTGCGCGAGCGGCGCGAAAAGACCGAACAGTTCGCGCGCGCCAAGCAAGATTTCGAAACCGACCCCTTCGTTCGCGAGGTGGTCGAGAAGCTGGGCGGACAAGTCCGTAGCGACTCGATCCGTCCCCTTTCCTGAATACCAATTTTTCCCCGGGAGCGGCATATGAAAGGTGGAATTGCGGGCCTGATGAAACAGGCCCAGCAGATGCAGGAGAACATGCGCAAGGCGCAAGAGCAATTGGCGACGCTCGAAGTCGAGGGCCAGGCTGGCGCGGGGATGGTCAAAGTGACCATGACTTGCCGCCACGACGTGAAGCGTGTGCTCATCGATCCCAGCCTGCTCACCGAAGACAAGGATATGCTCGAAGACCTCGTGGCGGCGGCGGTCAATGACGCGGTGCGACGCGTCGAGGCGACCACGCAGGAGCGCATGGCGGGCTTCACCGCCGGCTTGCAGATGCCACCGGGTTTCAAGCTGCCTTTCTGAGCGACACCAACAACCATCGGCATGGAGACGCTGACGCCGCTCGACGAGTTGGTGAAGGCACTGCGATGCTTGCCCGGCGTGGGGCCCAAAGCGGCGCAGCGTATGGCCTTCCATTTGCTGCAATACGACCGCGCCGGGGCCCAGCGCTTGGCCCTGGCTCTGCAAACCGCGGTGGAGAAAGTGCGCCATTGCGAACGCTGCAACACCTTCACCGAAGAGGCGATCTGCGCCCTTTGCCGTTCGCCGCGCCGTGATGCGACCCAGTTGTGCGTGGTGGAATCTCCGGCCGATTCACTCATGGTCGAGCAAAGCCATGCCTACCAGGGGCTATACTTCGTGCTCATGGGGCGCTTGTCGCCGCTGGACGGCATTGGACCCAAGGAAATCCACCTCGACCGGATGCTGAAACGCGCGACCGACGGAGTCGTGCGGGAAGTCATCGTCGCCACCAATTTCACCAATGAAGGCGAAGCGACCGCGCATTACGTCAGCCAACTGTTGCGCGCGCGCGGGCTCACCGTGACGCGACTGGCGCGGGGGGTGCCGGTCGGAGGTGAACTGGAGTACGTGGATAGCGGCACGCTGGCCCAAGCGCTGCGCGAGCGTCGGCTGCTGCTGGACTGAGAAGCATGGCGCGCTCGGGCGCGCGGGGGATGAGGAGGAGCGATGCGCGCACCAACGAAGAAGCCGGCGCCAAGGCCCGGTCGAAGGGGATTCGTCAAGACCGCCGCGGCGCTGTCCGCGGGCCTCCTGGCGGGCAAAGCGGCTGAGGCGCGCGCTGACGAAACGATCGAACTGCGGTTCCAGAGTACCTGGCCGACGCGCGACATCTTTCATGAATACGCCCTCGACTTCGCCAACAAGGTGAACGAAATGTCCGTCGGACGCCTGCGCATCGAAATGCTGCCGGCGGGCGCCATGGTCAAGGCCTTTGATCTGATCGACGCCGTACATAAAGGTGTCCTGGACGGCGGCCACGGTGTCGCGGCCTACTGGTACGCGCGCAACTCGGCCTTTTCGCTTTTTGGCACCAGCCCCCTGGCCGGCCTGGACGCCAACCAGATGCTCGCCTGGATCGAGTACGGCGGAGGCAAAGAGCTGTATCGTGAATTGCAGCAGGAGATCATGGGCTACGAGGTCGAGGGGCTGCTCTATGGCCCGATGCCCACGCAGCCGCTGGGCTGGTTCAAGAAGCCGATACGATCCACCGCCGATTTGCGCGGCTTGCGGTTTCGCACCGTGGGGCTTGCCACCGAGCTCTTTCGGGAAATGGGGGCCCACCCGGTGACTCTTCCGGCCGGTGAAATCGTCGGCGGCCTGGACCGCGGGACCATCGACGCCGCCGAATTCAACAACGCCAGCAGCGACCGTCGCCTGGGGTTTCCCGATGTCGTCAAAGTCTGCATGCTGCAAAGCTATCACCAGAATGCTGAGTTCTTCGAAGTGCTGATCAACAAGCGGCGCTACGATTCGCTCGCCGCGGACCTTCAAGCGATCATTCGCTACGCCGCGCAAGCCTCATCGGCGGAAATGAGCTGGAAGGCCATCGATCGCTATTCGCGGGACTACTTCGCCATGCAGAGCGAAGACAAGGTGCAGTTCTACCGAACTCCGCGCGAGGTACTCGAGGCGCAGCTCAAAGCCTGGGATCGGGTGATCGCGGCAAAGGCCCGCGAGAACCCATTCTTCGCCAAGGTCGTCGAATCGCAGAAGAAGTGGCTGAAGCGGGTCGGCAAATGGAGTCTCGACACTCACGCACCAGCCGAGATCGCCCTGGCGCATTGGCTCAAGCCACGCCTTCCGGTGCGGTGAAGCGTCGGTGGCGCGGCGCTTGCCGCGCGCCTGTCTGCGGTAGTAATCTGACGGTTGGGATTACAACTTTCTAGCTGGAACGGAGGGAAAAATGATCGTCAGCGAAATCCTGCGCATCAAGGGCAACGCCCTGTACACGGCGCCTCCGGGCAATGCGGTCAGCAATGCGGTGCGGGTCATGGCGGAGAACGACATTGGCTCGCTGGTGGTCATGGACAACGGTCGCATGGCTGGCATGCTGACCTTTCGCGAAGTTTTGCAGGCCCTGGACCAGCGTGGCGGTCAGCTGGGTGACCTCAAGATCAGTGAGATCATGGTGCGGGATCCGGCGCAGGCATCGCCTCACCTAGAGGTCATGGAGCTGCGGCGCATCATGCTGGAGAGGCACGCGCGTTACGTGCCGGTGATTGACGGCAGCACGCTCCTGGGCGTGGTGTCCTTCCACGATGTCGCCAAAGCGGTGTACGAGGAAGCCAGTTTCGAGAACAAGATGCTGAAGAGCTACATCAAGAACTGGCCAGAGGACGAGAACACCTGATCGCAATCCATCGATCACGGTTTTGCTCATCGAATCTACTGGATTCCCGCTCTCTCCGGAACGAGCAAATCTGATGTGGTCGGCGCCGCTTCAGACCGGTTGGCCGAGAAAGAAGATCGCTGGCCGCTTGGCGTAGTCCGTCAGCGACTCGCGGGTCCAGGCGCCGATCGTTTTGGTGCGCACCGATTCCGAATCCAGAGTGAGATCGGCGGCCACGCACAACAGCGTTTCTTTGCGGCAGGTGGCGCAGAGCGCTTCCAGGAGTGCGACATTGCGATAGGGCGTTTCGATGAAGCCTTGGGTCGCGCCATTCTTCCAGGCGGCTTCTTCGACCCGGCGCAAGGCGGCGATGCGCTCGGGAGGTTTGGTCGGCAGGTAGCCGTGAAAGACGAAAGCCTGACCGTTGAGACCGGAGGCCATCAACCCCAGGAGTATCGACGAAGGTCCCACCATGGGCACCACCGCCAAACCCCGGGTGTGCGCAATGGCAATCAGGCGCGCCCCGGGGTCGGCCACGGCCGGGCAACCGGCTTCCGAGAGCAAACCCAGGGGCTCTCCGGCCAGGGCGGGAGCGAGCAATCCGGCGATTGCCGCTTCGGGGGTGTGTTCGTTCAGTTCTTGGAGATCGAGTTCGGCCAAAGGCAGTGGCATCTCCACCAGCTTCAGGAAGGCTCGCGCCGACTTGGCGTTCTCCACCACGAAGCGGCGCAATTCCCGAGTGAGGGCGAGGGTGCGGGGGGGCAGCGCGGCGGCCGGATCGGTACCGCCCAGCAGCGTGGGAATGAGGTATAGCGCCCCCGGCCGTGGCAGGACGCGAACGGGCATCAGTGATCGCACTCCAGGATATCGAGGCCAGCCGCCTTGAGCATGGCACAAAGGCGGATCAGCGGCAGCCCTATTAGCGCCGTGGGATCGGTCGACTCCACCCGCGAGAGCAAAACCACGCCCAGTCCTTCGACCTTGGCGCTGCCGGCGCAGTCGTAGGGCTGCTCAAGGCGCAAATAGCGATCGAGTTGCGCATCGGCCAGGTCGCGAAAGTGCACGCGGGTGGGCACACTATCTACCTGGGCGGTGCCGGTCGCCGCGTCGAGTACCGCCAGGGCGCTGTGGAACACCACTTCGCGGCCCTGCATGCCGCGTAGCTGTGCCAAAGCCTTCTCGTGGCTCAGAGGCTTGTTGATCGGGCGGCCGTCGAGTTCCGCCACCTGGTCCGAGCCGATCACCAGGCCGTGTTCGAGTTGCCTGGCAACGGCGCGGGCTTTGGCCTCGGCCAGCCGGCGCGCGGTCTGTTCGGGGGATTCATCGGGCCGGGGCTGCTCATCGACTTGCGGCGCCACGACCTCGAAGGGCAGGCGCAGACGCTCCAGGAGAGCGCGGCGATAGGGAGAAGTGGAAGCGAGTATGAGCTTGGGCATGGCGGCGCCAACCTTGAGGAAACCCTTGGCTTCTTCTTTGACAAAGACGAGGCAAGGCTTTATTATGCAACGTTTATGTCGAATCGCGCCAACTACGTCTCCGCGACCGGCAAGCTCGAAGTGCAGGGGCTTGCTCGCGCTGGCGAATCGGTGGTGGGCATCGTTCGTTTGGCGGACTTCAAGCGGCTTGAAACCCTGCTCGCCACCAATGAGGGGTCACTGGGGTTTACGGTGCGGGGCGCCATGGATGATCGCGGTCGTCCGGTTCTCACGCTGCGGCTGGAGGGCTCGGTGACCTTGACCTGTCAGCGCTGCCTATTGCCTTATCTTCACGAACTCGACAGCGAGACCGAAATCCTGCTTGCTGCGACTGAGGAAGAACTGGCGGTCTGGGACGAAGGCGAAGACGAAACAGTGCTCGCTGCGGCTCCATTGGATCTGCACGAGATGCTGGAAGACGAGTTGTTGCTGGCCTTGCCCTATGCGCCGCGCCATCCCGAAGGGGTGTGTGCGCCCGGTGGCGGGGCGGCGGCGAGCGCGCAGGACCAAACGCGACCGTTTGCGTCGCTCGCAAACCTGAAGCGCAAGCAAACCGGAAACGAAAACTGAAGCAGGAGTCAAATCATGGCTGTGCAACAAAACAAGAAGTCCCCGTCCAAGCGCGGCATGCATCGCGCTCACGATTTCCTCACCAATCCGCCCTTGGCGGTGGAGCCGGTGAGCGGCGAAGTGCATCTGCGCCATCACATCAGCCCCAAGGGTTTCTACCGCGGCAAGAAGGTTCTCGCTGTCAAAGGCGAATAAGCGGTTCGCCGCGGCGATGCGGGACGGCGCGCGTTGGCGGCGCCCGTGGACCGAACCTTCGTCTTCGAGCGTGAACCGGACTACGCAGCGATGAGCGTCACCGTTGCTGTCGACGCCATGGGCGGGGATTTCGGTCCTTCCGTCACCGTTCCCGCGGCGTTAGCGTTTCTAGCCGAGTGTGAGGCCGCGCGGATCATTCTAGTCGGCGCCGAAGCCGCGCTCAAGGCAGAGCTGGCGGCGCGCGGCGCCGCTGATCATCCGCGCCTGGCGATCGAACCCGCTTCCGAAGTCGTGGCGTCCGACGAGTCGCCGGCCTTGGCGCTGCGCGGCAAGAAGGATTCCTCGATGCGGGTGGCGATCAATCTGGTCAAGTCCGGGCGCGCCGCCGCCTGCGTCAGCGCGGGCAATACCGGGGCACTGATGGCGATCGCCCGATTTGTGCTGAAGACGCTGCCAGGGATTGAACGTCCGGCGATCGCCACCGCCTTGCCCACCTTGCGCGGCCAGACCACGGTGCTCGACCTCGGGGCCAACGTCAATTGCAGCGCCGAGCAGCTCTACCAATTCGGGCTCATGGGTTCGGCGCTGGTCGCCACCACCCAGCATTGCGAACGTCCCACGGTGGGCCTCTTGAACATCGGCGAAGAAGCAATCAAGGGCAACGACGTGGTCAAGGAAGCTGGCGAGCTGCTGCGTGCCAGCGAGCTCAATTTTATCGGCAACGTCGAGGGCGACGACATTTACAAAGGCACCGCGGACGTGGTCGTCTGCGACGGCTTCGTCGGCAATGTGGCGCTCAAGACCTCGGAGGGACTCGCGCAGATGCTGGTGACTTTTCTCAAGGAAGCATTCATGCGCAACTGGCTGACCAAGCTGGTGGCGCTGATCGCCATGCCCGCGCTCAAGGGGTTTCGGCACCGCGTCGATCCGCGCCGATACAACGGCGCCAGCCTATTGGGTTTGCGCGGCATTGTCATGAAGAGCCACGGGGGCACCGATGTTCTCGGTTTTCAATGCGCCCTGCGCCGCGCCTTTGAGGAGGCGGAAAGCGGTGTGATCGAACGCATCGCCCGTTATGTCGGGCGCGGCGCGAATGCCTCCCAGCTTGCGGAAGCCAGCGATGCTTAATCGGATCATCGGTACCGGCAGTGCTCTGCCCGCGCGGGTGCTCAGCAATGCCGAACTGGCAAGCCGCGTGGCCACCAGCGACGAGTGGATCACCACCCGCACCGGCATCCGGCAGCGCCACATTGCCGCGGCCGAGGAGAGCACCAGCGACCTCGCTCTGCGCGCCTGCCGCCAGGCCCTGGAAATGGCCGGCAAGACGCCCCAGGACATCGATCTCATTATCGTCGCCACCTCCACTCCGGACATGGTGTTTCCCAGCACTGCCTGCATCCTGCAGGACAAGCTCGGTGCCAAGGGTGGCGCGGCTTTCGACGTGCAGGCGGTATGCAGCGGCTTTGTTTACGCCCTGGGCATCGCCGACGCGATGATGCGGGCGGGAACGGTACGTCACGCACTGGTTGTGGGGGCCGAGGTGTTCTCCCGCATCCTCGACTGGAACGATCGAGGCACTTGTGTGCTCTTCGGCGATGGCGCCGGGGCGGTCGTGCTGGCGCGGGACGCCGAGCGTGGCATCCTGTCCACTCATCTGCACGCCGACGGTTCGCATCGCGACATCCTCTGTGTGCCCGGCCAGATCGATTCCGGTGCGGTCAGGGGCAGCCCATTCGTGCATATGGAAGGCAATGCCGTGTTCAAGTTCGCCGTGCGCGTGCTGGCCGAGGTCGCCGAAGAGGCTTTGCGGGCCAACGATCTGCCCCAAGCGGCGATCGACTGGCTGATTCCCCACCAGGCGAATATCCGCATCATCGAAGCGACCGCGAAGAAGCTCGAACTACCCATGAATCGTGTGGTGCTCACCGTGGCGCAGCACGGCAACACCTCGGCGGCCTCGATTCCTTTGGCTCTGGATCAGGCGGTGCGCGATGGCCGCGTCCAGCCCGGACAGCGTGTCATGCTGGTGGGCGTGGGTGGTGGGTTCACCTGGGGTTCAGTTCTGATCAAATGGTGAGAAAGCTATGAAACTCGCGGTAGTATTTCCCGGCCAAGGATCACAATCCGTTGGCATGATGAACGCTTGGGGCGATCTGCCGGTGATCCGGGACACCTTTGCCGAGGCCTCTGGGGCGCTCGGCCAGGATCTTTGGGCCTTGGTCCAGAACGGCCCCGAGGAAGCGCTCAACGCCACGGTGAATACTCAGCCAGTGATGCTGGCGGCGGGGGTGGCCGCCTGGCGCGCCTGGCGCCTTGGTGGTGGGCATACCCCGGAAATGATGGCTGGGCACAGCCTGGGGGAATATAGCGCGCTGGTCGCCGCCGGTGCCATCAGCCTCAGGGATGCGATCCCCCTGGTGCGCTTCCGCGCCCAGGTGATGCAGGAGGCGGTGGCCGAGGGTGCCGGAGGAATGGCCGCGGTGCTGGGCCTCGATGACGCCGGAATCATTGCCGCGTGCGCCGATGCCGCGCAGGGCGAAGTGGTCGAGGCGGTGAATTTCAATGCCCCGGGCCAAGTGGTGGTTGCCGGGACCAAGGCCGCGGTGGAGCGCGCGGTGGCGGCCGCCAAGGCGCGTGGGGCAAAGCGCGCCATGCTGCTGCCGGTGAGCGTGCCGTCGCATTGCGCCTTGATGAGATCGGCCGCCGAGAGGCTCGCCGCCTACTTGCGCGATGTGCCGGTACTCGTGCCCAAGATCCCCGTTCTGCACAATGTCGATGCGCAGCTCGCGACCGACCCCGAGGCGATTCGCGCGGCGTTGGTGAAGCAGCTCCACAGCCCGGTGCGTTGGGTCGACACGGTGCAGGAATTCGTTGCCCGAGGTGCCACGCACCTCCTGGAATGCGGCCCCGGCAAGGTGCTAGTAGGGCTGAACAAGCGCATCGCCGCGGGCATGACGCCGTTCGCGCTGACCGACAAGGACGCACTGGCTACCGCTCGGGCCGGCATACAAGGGGAAGGACCATGTTGCTGAAGGATCAGATCGCCCTTGTTACCGGTGCCAGCCGCGGCATTGGCCAAGCCATCGCGCTCGAACTGGCGGCGCAGGGGGCCACGGTCTTCGGCACTGCCACCACTGACGCGGGGGCGGCTTCGATCAGCGCCAAGTTTGCCGAAGCGGGGAATGCCGGCGCCGGACTCAGGCTCGATGTCACCGATCCGACTCAGATCGATGCGACCATAAGAACTGTCCAGGAGCGGGGCGACCTCCGCATCCTGGTGAACAATGCCGGCATTACCCGCGACAATCTGCTGCTGCGTATGAAAGACGACGACTGGGATGCTATTCTCGACACCAATCTCAAGGCCGCTTTCCGGCTTTCCCGCGCGGTGCTGCGCGGCATGATGAAAGCCCGCGCCGGCCGCATCATCAATATCGGTTCAGTGGTCGGTTCCAGCGGCAATCCAGGTCAGGCGAACTACGCCGCGGCCAAGGCCGGCCTGATCGGTCTGACCAAATCCCTGGCTCAGGAGGTGGGTAGCCGCAATATTACGGTGAACTGCGTCGCGCCCGGCTTTATCGACACCGACATGACCCGGGGTCTGCCCGAGGAGCAGAAAGGCAAGCTCCTGGAGAGCATTCCGTTGGGCCGGCTGGGCGCGGCCGAGGATATCGCGCACGCGGTCGCGTTCCTCGCCTCGCCGCGGGCCGGGTACATTACGGGCGCCACCTTGCACGTCAACGGTGGCATGTATCTGGCGTAGATGCTGGGGGGCAGGAGTTCGCGCCGGCGCATTTTCGCAATGCCCGGCGCTCTGGTAGAATATGCAGGTTTTTTGTTCAGCCCAATCTTGGGAGGAGTTATGGAAGACATCGAACAGCGGGTCAAGAAAATCGTCGCCGAGCAACTGGGCGTGAACGAGGCCGAAATCAAGAACGAGTCCTCGTTCGTCGACGACTTGGGTGCCGATTCGCTTGACACGGTCGAGCTGGTTATGGCTTTGGAAGAGGAATTCGAGTGCGAAATTCCGGATGAAGAGGCGGAGAAGATCACCACCGTCCAGCAGGCAGTTGATTACATCAAGGCCCACCTCAAGTCCTGAGTGAGCCAGTCCTCCGTGCCGACCGAGCCTGGCCCGGCGGCACGGACGCAAGATTCCGCATTCTAGGCCGGTTCGGCAGGTCAATTTGGCAAAGCGCAGAGTAGTCATCACCGGACTGGGCATCATTTCCCCGGTCGGTTTGGGTCTCAAGGAATCCTGGGAGGCGATCGTTGCCGGTAAGTCGGGTATCACCCGCATTACCCGTTTCGATGCCTCCAACTGCGCCTCGCAGATCGCCGGCGAGGTCAAGGGTTTTGATCCTGCCAAGTATTTGCCGCCCAAGGAAGCGCGTCGCTATGATACCTTCGTACACTTCGGCGTGGCGGCTGCCGCGGAGGCCATTGCCGACTCCGGGCTCGACCTGCAGAAAGAAAATCTCGAACAAATCGGCGTCTGCATCGGCTCGGGCATCGGCGGCTTGCCGCTGATCGAAGAGACCCATTCCGCACTAAAAGCGGGGGGGCCGCGCAAAGTCTCGCCGTTTTTTATTCCTGGGTCCATCGTCAATATGGTCTCGGGCTGCTTGTCGATCATGTACGGCTTCAAAGGCCCCAATCTGGCCATCGTGACCGCCTGCGCCACCGCGACCCATAGCATTGGTGAGGCGGCGCGACTGATCGAATACGGCGACGCCGAGGTCATGGTCGCCGGTGGTACGGAAGCAACTGTCTGCGAACTGGCGGTGGCTGGTTTTTCCTCCGCGCGTGCCCTGTCCACGCGCAATGACGATCCCGCCACGGCGAGTCGTCCGTGGGACCGAGACCGCGACGGCTTCGTGCTGGGCGAGGGCGCCGGCGTGCTGGTCCTGGAAGAATACGAACGGGCCAAGGCCCGCGGCGCGCGGATCTACGCCGAACTTGCCGCTTACGGCATGAGCGCCGACGCCAATCACATTACCGCCCCCTGCGAGGACGGCGAGGGCGCGGCGCGCTGCATCCGCAATACCCTGAGAAATGGTGGCATCGATGGCAGCGAAGTCGATTACATCAATGCCCACGGCACCTCCACGCCTCTCGGGGACCTGGCCGAGACCATCGCGGTCAAGCGCGCCCTGGGGGACCACGCCTATAAGCTGGTGATGAGCTCCACCAAATCGGCGGTTGGCCATCTGCTGGGTGGCGCCGGTGGCGTCGAGGCGGTCTTCTCTTCCATGGCCGTGTACACCCAAGTGGCGCCCCCGACCATCAACCTGTTCAACCAGGATCCGGCCTGCGATCTCGACTACGCGGCAAACGTGGCGCGCCCCATGAACATTCGCGTGGCGCTGTCGAATTCCTTCGGGTTCGGCGGCACCAACGCTACCCTGGCCTTTCGCCGCGTTTGAGCGGCGGGGTGAGGGCGACCCGACTTTTTCGTCTGCAAGCCCCCTGAACCAGTATGGCACTGATCGTCCAAAAATTCGGCGGCACCTCGGTCGGCACCACCGACCGCATTAGAAACGTCGCCCAACGCGTTGCCCGGCAGCACGCCGAAGGCGATCAATTAGTGATCGTGGTCTCGGCCATGAGCGGTGAGACCAATCGCCTGCTGGGGTTGGCCAAGGATCTTTCGCGCAGCCCCGATCCGCGCGAGCTCGATGTTATCGCCTCGACCGGCGAGCAGGTCACTATCGGCCTCTTGTCCATCGCCCTGCAGGAGCTGGGGGTCAAGGCCAAGAGCTACACTGGGGCGCAGGTGCGCATCCTGACCGACAGCGCCTTCACCAAGGCGCGCATTCTTTCCATCGACGAGGCGCGCATGCGGGCCGACCTTGATGCCGGCCACGTGGTCGTGGTGGCGGGCTTTCAGGGCGTGGACAGCGCGGGCAACATTACCACCCTGGGCCGCGGTGGTTCCGACACCACCGGCGTGGCGCTGGCGGCCGCCTTGCGCGCCGATGAATGCCAGATCTTCACCGATGTCGATGGGGTTTACACCACCGACCCGCGCATCGTGCCCGAGGCGCGCCGGCTCGACACCATCACTTTCGAGGAGATGCTCGAATTGGCGAGCCTGGGCTCCAAGGTGCTGCAGATCCGCTCGGTCGAATTCGCCGGCAAGTACCGCGTGAAGCTTCGCGTCCTGTCGAGCTTCGAGGACTCCGGCAACGGCACGCTGATTACCTACGAGGAAGACGAGACCATGGAACAGGCCATCATTTCCGGTATCGCGTTCAACCGCGACGAAGCCAAGATCACGGTGATGGGCGTGCCCGATCGCCCCGGCATCGCCTATCACATCCTTGGACCGATCGCCGACAGCAATATCGATGTCGACATGATCGTGCAAAACGTCGGCGAATCCGGTCATACCGATTTCTCCTTTACCGTGAATCGCGGCGAATATCAGAAGGCCATCAATGTGCTGCGCGGCGAGATCGGCAAGGGTTTCGACGCCCGTGACATCATCGGCGACAATCGCGCCGCCAAGGTTTCGGTAGTGGGCATCGGCATGCGTTCGCATGTCGGCATCGCCGCCAAAATGTTCGAAACGCTGGCCCACGAAGGCATCAACATTCAGATGATCTCAACTTCTGAAATCAAGATTTCGGTGGTGATCGACGAGAAATACCTGGAGCTTGCGGTGCGGGTCTTGCACCGTGCTTTCGAGCTGGACCAGCCTCAAGCCGCGGCGTAATCGCTGGCGCCGATTGATTTGGTTTGACTTGAGTGGTGCAGAGCCGGTAAAATCCGCTCTCTTTTTTGGGAGAGATGGCCGAGAGGTCGAAGGCGCTCCCCTGCTAAGGGAGTATACGGGCAAAACCTGTATCGAGGGTTCGAATCCCTCTCTCTCCGCCATTGCAACAAGTTTCAGCGCCCGTAGCTCAGTTGGATTAGAGTACCTGGCTACGAACCAGGGGGTCGTGGGTTCGAATCCTGCCGGGCGCGCCACACCTACGAAGGGTCAGATCGCGAGATCTGGCCCTTTTTCGCTCGTCTCGCGGTTTTGCGCTGTGCCGGGCGTGCCAAAATCGGAGCGTGGCTATGGGTGGAAGCAGCGGGTCGCAGAGGGTGAACGTCGCCGCCAGCCTTGCCATGCTGCTCCAAGGGGTCCGCGCCTGCCGCGTCTGTGCCGAGCTTCTGCCGCTCGGACCACGGCCGGTGCTCAGGGCCGAGTCCACGGCGCGGATATTGATCATCGGGCAGGCTCCGGGGACGCGCGTGCACGAAACCGGCATTCCCTGGGACGATGCCAGCGGCGAGCGCCTGCGCGCTTGGCTGGGCATCGATCGCGAAGTTTTTTACGACGCCGCCCGCATCGCCATCATCCCCATGGGTTTGTGCTATCCCGGCAAGGGCGGTGGCGGCGACCTGCCGCCTCGTCCGGAATGCGCGCCGCTCTGGCACGCCCGCCTGTTGCGTGAGCTGCCCAGGATCACCCTGACGCTCTTAATCGGCCAGTACGCGCAGAAGTATTACCTGGGCGACGCCCGGCGCGAGAATCTGACCGAGACCGTGCGCCATGGTGTTGACTACGCGCCGCGCTTCTTCCCCCTGCCGCACCCCAGCCCACGCAACCGGCACTGGCTCGCCCGCAATCCTTGGTTCGAGCGCCAGCGGGTACCTTCTTTGCGGGAACGAGTCGCCGAACTCCTGAACAGCGCCTGATCCCGGCGGCTATCTTTGCTTTGACCGAGCCAGGCGCGCGCTAGAATGCAGCCGAATGCGAGAGGCGGGGCATGGGCGATACCATTGGGCGTTATCACATTCGCCGGGAATTGGGGCGCGGCGCGCAAAGCGCGGTTTACCTCGCTTTCGACCCCCAGCTCGAGCGCGAAGTGGCGATCAAGACCCTGCATTTCGCCCGGGCTGATCGCGAACGCAATCGCCAGTTGCTCGAAGAGGCGCGCATCGTCGGACGGCTCAAGCACCCCAATCTGGTGCCGATCTTTGACGCCGGCAGCGAGGGAGGAGATGTCTATCTGGTGTTCGAGTATTTCTCCGGCACCAGCCTGCAGCTTCGGCTCAGGCAGGGTGGGGCCTGGCCGGTAGCCAAGGCGATGAGTTTGATGCTGGGCGTGCTCGACGCCCTGGCCTATGCCCATGAGCACGGCGTGGTCCACCGCGATTTGAAACCCTCCAACATACTGCTCGACCCGCAAGGCGTCCCCAGGGTCATGGATTTCGGCATTGCCACGCGCCTTGCCGCGGGAACGGATGCGACGCCGGAGAAGGTCGGCACTCCGGCCTACATGGCGCCCGAGTACCTGTCCGAGGGAAAGGTTGGCCCGTCGGGTGACGTTTTCGCCGCCGGGCTGGTGCTCTTCGAAACGATTTACGGCCGGCGCGCGGTCAGCGGCACCCAGGTCTATCAAGTCATTCATCAGATTGCCAATCAGTCGATCCATTTACCCGACACGCCGGTGGCGGGACTCGACGAAACGGCTGCTGCCATCCTGCGGCGTGCCCTGGCGCGCCTGCCCGAAGAACGCTACGGTGGCGCGCGGGAGATGCGCGCGGCCATCCAGACCTACCTAGAGCCCGCCGCGGATTCGCCGTCGCCGGCCGAGGGCGGCGGCCAAGGTACGGTGGAGTTTCTGCTGCGCCGGATGCGCCACCGCAGCGACTTTCCGGCGCTTTCCGAATCAGTCTCGGCGGTCAATCGGCTCGCCGTCTCCGAACACGAAAGTGTGCATCAGCTCTCCGAATCCATCCTGCGCGATTTCGCCCTCACCAACAAGCTGCTGCGCCTGGTCAACTCCGCCTATTACCGCCAGGCAGGCGCGGGTTCGATCAGCACGGTTTCGCGCGCCATTATCGTGCTGGGATTCGACGCCGTGCGCAGCATCGCCGTGTCGGTGCTGTTGCTGGACCATATCGAAAACCACGCCGAGGCCCAGCAACTGAAAGACGAATTCCTGCGCGCCCATCTGGCGGGCGTACTCGCCCGAGAGGCGGCCGGCGCCTTGCGACTCAAGGATGTCGAACAGGCATTTGTGTGTGCCTTGTTTCGAGGTTTGGGGCGGCTCCTGGCGCAGTATTATTTCGCCGAAGAAAGCGACGAGGTGCGTAAGCTAGTTCAGCACAAGGGCGAGAAGGAGGCGGCCGCTTCGGCTCAGGTTCTGGGTGTGAGCTATACCGAGCTGGGCATGGCCATCGCCGCGCGATGGGGCCTGCCTGCGCTAATCGTGGAAAGTATGCGCCCTGTGCCCGAGGGTGCGGTGTCGGAGCCGCGCACCGTGGCGGCGCGGCTATGTGCCCTGGCCGCCTTCGCCGAGGATCTCACCGGGGTTGTCGCCGACCAGCCAACGGCGGAGCGAGCCAAAGCGCTGCGCAGTCTGCAGGCGCGTTACGGCAGGGCGCTGGCGCTGACGGACGCCGAGCTTGATGGCGTTCTGGACCGCAGCCTGGAGGAGTTGCGCCACATTGCCGCGGTCCTGCATCTGAACCGGCCCGGTTCGACGCTCTGGCGCCAGATTGGGCAGGGGGTCACCATTCCTGGCACCATCGAATCCGATGAAGAAGAAGCCGAGTTGCTGCGCACTACGCGCCTGGAAAGGACCGAGGCGCCGCTGGGTGCCGACGCCATGGCGGCACCCGCCGAGGCGCCGCCAGACGCCCGTGGCGTGCTGAGCGCGGGCATCGCGGACATCACCCAGGCGTTGGTGGAGGAAACTTCGCTCAACGACCTCTTGCGCATCATCCTCGAAACCATGTACCGCGGCATGGGGTTTCAGCGAGTGTTGCTCGGGCTGCGTGAGGCCTCGAGCAACAGCATGGTCGGGCGACTCGGATTTGGCGCCGACGCCCAGGAAGCGGCGTCGCGCTTGCGCTTTTCGCTCGCGTCCAGCGCCGACGTCTTCCATCTGGCCATGGCACGCGGCGCAGACCTCTTGATTAGCGACGTCGAAGAGCAGAAGATCCGCTCGCGTATCCCCGACTGGTACAGGAAGAAGCTCGGCGCGGGAACGTTCATGTTGTTTCCACTGCTGATCAAGGACAAACCGGTCGCGCTCATCTATGCCGACAAGGCCCTGGCCGGCAGCATCAGCGTCGGCGAAGGCGAGCTGGCCTTGCTGCGCACCTTGCGCAATCAAGCACTCCTGGCCCTGAAACAGAAGTCCTGAGCGGACGCGCCGGCCGACTCCGCACGTGTCAAAATAGCGCTTGCGTGTCAAAGGAGTGTCGCCCTTGCCGGAGCCCGCCGCCGCCAGCCGCCTTCCCCCAGCCGTCGTGCATCTTGGAGCCTTGCGCCCGACCGCGGCTCTGGCCCTGTTCAGCGCCCTGACCGGTGCGGCGGTGATCCTGGGTACGGTTTGGGTGCTTTGGGAGCTGCGTGACAAGGAAATCGTCCGCGCCGAACGCGAAGCGGCCAACTTGGCGCAGATCCTCGCCGAACAGACGGCACGTGCGGTGCAAAGCGCCGACCTAATGCTGCGGCAGACTCAGGAGCGGCTCCAGGCGGACGAGGCGAGCGGTTTCCTGATGGATGAAAAGGGCATACATCGGCTACTCGGCGCACGCATTTCCGGCGTGCCACAAGTGCGCACACAATCCATTTTTGATGCCCAGGGCAATCTCTGGCGCACTTCGCGCGCGTATCCGACGCCCGAACTGAATGTCGCCGATCACGAGTTTTTCACCGTACATCGCGAGAACCAGAATACCGGCTTGTTTATCGATCATCCGGCGCGCAGTCGCATCGACGGCGCCTGGGGGCTGCAATTCTCGCGGCGGCTCGATTGGCGCAAAGGCGGCTTTCGGGGGGTGATCGCGGTGACCGTCGATCCGGTGTATTTCGAGGACCTGTACAAGACTCTGAAGCTCGAACGTGGCACCAGCATCGCCCTATATCTGGCCGATGGTCGCCTGATCGCCAGTGAACCGCACTTCGAGGAGCGGATCGGCAAATCCTTTGGCGATTCGCCGATCTTCGAGACCTTGGCCGCAGCGCCGGAAAGCCGGCAGCGCGGCGGCATTCTGCCCATGAAAGGACCGCAAGGTACGATTGTCGGCTACCGCGAAGTCGCGGGCTTTCCCCTGGTGGTCTCGGTGGCGCTCGATGGCGCCAGCATGCTGGGGGCCTGGCGCCAGAACGCCGCCCTGGTCGGGGGTGGCGTCCTGGGCCTCTTGGTCTTGCTGGGTGTGGCGGCGACCCTGCTGGCCCGCGAGCTGGCGCGCGACGAGACGCTGACCCAGGCGCTGGCCGAGAGCGAGGCGCGCATGCAAGGGATCATCCATTCCGCCATGGACGCGATCATCACGGTGGACGAAGAGCAGCGGGTGGTGCTGTTCAATCCCGCCGCCGAAGCGATGTTCGGGCGCACCGCCGCCGAAGCCCTGGGTGCGCACCTCGATCTGTTTCTTCCCCAGCGCCAGCGCGAGGCGCACCGCGCCTTTGTCGCCTCATTTCGGCAAGATCAAGCGCGTTCGCGCGCCATGGGCGAGCGGCGGGAAATCTGGGGCCTGCGCGCCAGCGGCGAGGAATTTCCCATCGATGCTTCGATTTCGCGCGTGGAGGCGGGCGGCAAGCGGCTCTACACCGCGGTGGTGCGCGACGTCACGCGGCGGCGCGAAAGCGAGCGGCAGTTGCGGGAGTCGCATCGGCAATTGCGTGAACTTTCCGCCTCGCTCCAGACCGTGCGCGAGGCCGAACGTACCCGCATCGCCCGGGAACTGCATGACGAACTGGGCCAGCAGCTCACCGGGCTCAAGCTGGACTTGTCCTGGCTGGGCTCCCGCCTGCGCGAGGACAAGACCGGCCTGCTCGATAAGATCGCGGGCATGAAGAAGACGCTCGACACCACGGTAGCGGGCGTGCGCCGCATTTCGTCGGAGCTGCGCCCGCTCCTGCTCGACGATCTGGGTTTGGTGCCGGCGGTGGAGTGGCTGCGTGATGATTTTCAGAGGCGCAGTGGCATTCCGGTGCATCTGCATGTTGCCGGTCGCGAGTTCGAAATCGGTAAGGACGCCGCCACCGCGGTCTTTAGAATTCTTCAGGAATCACTGACCAACGTAGTCCGGCATGCCCAAGCGAGCCAGGTGTGGATCGCCCTGGCGGTCTCCGCGGACGGCCTGCGCTTGTCGATCCGCGATGACGGGCGGGGCATGGATGCGAGCGCGGCCCCCAAGGACCGTTCGTTCGGACTGATTGGCATACGCGAGCGGGCGATCATGCTCGGCGGCAGTGCCCGCATCAGCAGCGGGCCGGGCGAAGGCACCGTGGTGGAGGTGGATCTGCCCCTCAATTCCCTCACCAGCAGTGAGAAAACCGCATGATCCGTGTTCTGCTCGCCGACGACCACGCCATCATCCGCGACGGACTGAAACAGATCCTCGCCGAGACCGATGACCTCAAGGTCTGCGGCGAAGCCGCCGATGGCAACGAAGTGCTGCGCCAGGTGCGCGAGGCCGAATGGGATGTCCTGGTGCTGGACATTTCCATGCCCGGGCGCAGCGGCCTGGAAGTGGTCAAGCTGGTGAAGGAGGAGTGCCCCAAGCTGCCGGTGCTGATCCTGAGCATGCACCATGAGGACCAGTACGCGGTGCGGGCCCTGCGCGCGGGAGCCTCGGGATACCTGACCAAGGAAAGCGATGCTGACCAACTGATCGGCGTCATCCGCAAGATCGCTCAGGGCGGTGTTTATATCAGTCCCACGGTCGCGGAACTGCTTGCCCGTGACGTCATGCCCGCCCGGAACAGCCTGCCGCATCAAGGTCTTTCCGACCGCGAATTTCAGGTTTTTCGCATGATCGCCTCCGGTAGCGGCATCACCGAAATCGCCGAGGCCCTTTCGCTTTCGGTGAAGACCGTCAGCACCCACAAGGCGCGGATCATGCAGAAGATGAATCTCGCCAATCAGGCCGAACTGATCCGCTACGCCCTGACCCACAGGCTCACCGACCAGCCCGGTCAATAGTCCCGGCGCGGTTTTCTCGGGCGGGAAGGGGTAGGACGAATCCTACCCCCCCGCGGTATCGACCTACAGAATAATTCAGCCGGCACCGACTGTGCGCCGCGGCGGAATGTCGCACACTGCGCCCACAACAAACCGGATCAACCGCGGTGGCGCAAGCAGGTTTGCACCGCCGCTTGCCAAGGAGTGTGGCGATGTACACCGAAAGCGCAGTGTCGTACCAACGCGAGTTTGCGACGCAGGCACGGGGCAAGGCGCCCAAGTGCGTGCACATCAAGACGCCATGCGCCACTTGCCTCGCCCGAGAGTTGTGCCTGCCCGCGGGGCTGACCGAAAGCCAGCTTGAACGCTTGAAGGAACTCTTTCACGTGCGCCAGCGCATCCACGCCGGGCAGAGCCTCTACCGGGCCGGCGAGGGGTTCGCCGCGATTTACGCCATCCGCAGCGGCTTCTTCAAGACTCACATGATCTCCGAAGATGGCCGTGACCAGACTGTCGGCTTCCACATGGCGGGCGAGATCATGGGCATGGACGGGATCGGCTCTCAGCGCTATACCTGCGACGCGGTGGCCCTGGAAGACAGCGAAGTATGCATCGTGCCGTTCGCTCTGCTCGAAGAGATGTCGGTCGAAGTGCCGCAAATCCAGAACCGCTTCCACAAGCTGATGAGCCGCGAGCTGGTACGCGATTTCGGCATGCTGTTGCTCTTGGGCAGCATGCGCGCGGAGGAGCGCCTGGCGGCGTTCCTGCTGAACCTATCGCAGCGGTTCGCGGCGCGGGGCTACTCGGCCAGCGAATTCAACCTGCGCATGACCCGCGAGGAGATTGGCAGCTACCTCGGCCTCAAGCTCGAAACCGTCAGCCGCACGCTTTCGCGCTTCCAGAAAGAGGGGTTGATTCAGATCTGGCAGAAACAGGTCAAGCTGCTCGACCATGCCGCTCTAAAGGGCTTGGTCAAGGCCTGATTCTTTCGCTCGCTTCGGCCCCGCGCGCGCCCGTCCGTGGGGGCCGCGGGGACAGCTCATGCGGGTCCAGGCGTTATTCCATATCCCAATCAAGATGGTAACGCGAAGGCGAGCGAGCGACGATGACAGTGTAGATGGGGTACAGCGAGGAGCCGCTGGCGAAGCACGCGGGCCGGAGAAGCTGCCCAGCGAAGCCGGGTGAAACGCGGTGCCTGCGCGGAGCCGTTGCCTTGGCGCGGTCGCTTCGGCGCCGCGCCGCCAAGCCGACCAAGTCAGCGCTTGATTTGGAAATGGAACGAGCGGCCAAGTAATGCCGCCTGTAGGAGCGCCGGCCGTCCCTCGTTCCACCAAGTCACCCGCAATTGTGGGTAGGTCTGGGCCATCAGTGCCGCCTGGGTGGCGTCACTTTCCACATAGTCGGTGCAACCCAGGGCAAGCGCTCGGTCAGCCTTGAAGCGCGCCACCTCCTCAGGCGTGGGCCAGTCCCGCTGGTCATCGCGGAAGAGCACGCGCAGTTGCACGCCCACCCGCTGGCACCATTCGAGCGTGCGTTCGGCGTCGCTTTCCGGCCGACCGGTGATGATTAGCTCGTCTGGCGAAGGCCGGGGCGCGAATTCGGCCAGGGGAAGGGTGTCGCGACGCGACAGCGCGGCCCGGAGATCGTTGCGATAGTGATGCGCTTCGAGGTCGGCCACGAAGACGCCGTCGAGATCCCAGGCGGTCCGGCGCAGCGTGTGGTCGGCGACCCCCGCGGGTGAGTCGGCCGCCAGGGGGTTGCGGCGGTGCCGTTCCCAAGGCAAGAGGAAACGCTCTTCCGGGTGTGCGGCTTGAAACAGGCGCCAGCGCGGTTGCGAAGCGGACAAGGCATCGACGCAAATCACCAGGGTCTCGACCTGGAAGCCACCACGCCGCAAGTAGGCCTCACAGTCGAGGAGGGTGAATCCTTTGCCGGCGAAGTCCTCGCAAAGCAGGAGTCGCCGCGCTTCGGGCGGCGGTCCGTGCCAGGCGACGCCGCGCTCGTCCCGGGAATAACGCAGGAAGTGGAGCGGCAGCCCGGTGGCGAAGGCGGCGTGCGCGGCCAGATGGAGGCCACCACGCAGGATGCAGACGATGGCCTCATAGTCCGCCTGCCGCAAAGCCGGGGCGAGTGCCTCGGCGCGCAAGGCGATTTGACTGTGATCGAGAACGGTTGGGCGCACGCTGGGGCGGTCTAGGCTCGGCTTAGGAAGCATAGACCGACCTGTATCGATGGGCAAATCGGCCATCGGATCGAGGCGCGACGAAGACCGCGACGCCTGCGCGGTCACGCCACCGCAGCTTGTGCCGGGCAGTTTTAGCCGTCGCGTCTCTATCTTAGCGAGCCTCAGTCCGCTAGACTTACGCCTGTACGCGCCATCTAGCCTTGGCGCGGCCTACTCCCGGCAAAAAAAGCCGTGGCAAGGAGCTTCGATGAGCGCGAATCTCGAGCGCGATCTCTTGCAGCAGGGCGGCGATCCCCAAGCGCAGCCCATCGGGTACTCTGCTGACCCTCGCGATCTCGGCTGGGTGCGTCAGAACGTACCCTGCCAGACCGCCTGTCCGGCGGGTACCAACATTCCCCAATACATCCGCATGATCGTAGAGAGCCGCTATGGGCGTTCCTACGAAATCAACCGCGAAGCCAATGTGCTGCCCGCGGTACTCGGGCGGATCTGTTCGCGCCCCTGCGAAACTGCTTGTCGCCACGGTTGGCCCGGCAATGGCGAACCGGTGGCGATTTGCCACTTGAAGCGCGCCGCTTCGGACCTGAAGGACGCCGGCCACCGGATCACCGAGAGCCTCTACTCGCCCACCGGGAAGAGGGTGGCGATCATCGGCGCCGGGCCAGCGGGCGTGGCGGCGGCACACGATCTGTCGATCCTGGGGCACGACGTCGCCATCCTCGAACGCGAGACTTACCCTGGCGGAATGCTGCGCTATGGCATTCCGGAGTTTCGCCTGCCGCGCGATACCCTGGAGATCGAATTACACAACGCCCTGCGCTTGGGCGTCGAACTCAAGACTGGCGTGTCGGTGGGCAACGGTGCGAATGAGGTGCGCCTGTCGCGTCTGCTCGAGGATTACGACGCCGTGCTTCTGGCCACCGGCTGCATGGCCGCGCAATCTCTGCCCATGAAAGGCGAATGGGAGAACGTCGAACCGACGCAAACATGCAGCGATGTAGAATCCGGACTCGACTTTTTGCTTGCCTTGCATCGCGGTGAAGCCAAGCGGGTCGGCCGGCGCGTGGCGGTGGTCGGAGCGGGCTTCACCGCCCTCGACTGCGCGCGGGTGGCGGTGCGGTTGGGAGCGGAGGAGGTCACGATCCACATTCGTACCACCGAGGAATACATCCCGGTCAGCCACGAGGAAATTTTCGAAGCCAAGCGCGAAGGCGTACGCATCAAAGGCCTGCGGACGCCGGTGGGTTTGCGCGTGGACGAACGCGGCCGGCTCACCGGCGTGGAATTCGCCCAGAACCGCCTCGGCGGCTGGCGCTCCGGCGGGCGGCGGCAGGCCATTCCGATCGAGGGCTCGGAATTCGTCGACCCCTGCGACACCTTGATCGTGGCGATCGGCCAGAAAACCATCCACGATCTTCTCGACCTTAAAGTTGAACTCGATCGAACCGACAGCGTACGGCTCACCGACGACGGGATGACCTCGGTGCGCGGACTCTTCGCCGCCGGTGATTACGTCACCGGCCCCACCACCGCGATCGAGGCGGTGGGGCAGGGTCGGGCCATCGCGCGACGCATCGATGCCTGGCTGATGGGCAAGGAGCGGCGCAAGACCGTGGTGCGCATCACCCCGGTGGCGGGCCCGTTGCGCGAACGAGCCTACGATTTCATTCCCCGTCAGGCGATGCCCACGGCACCCTTGCACGACCGCTGCAAGAGCCTGGCGCTCGAAGTCGAGCAAGGACTGGCGGGGGACGCGGTGCTGGAGGAAGCCAAGCGCTGCTACCTGTGCAACCTGCGCTATGAAATCGATATTGACCGCTGCATCTATTGCCGCGCCTGCATCGACGTGGCCCCGCGCAATTGCATCAAGCTCGTGAAAGGCGTCGAGACCAAGACCGACGGCAGCTACGGCACGCTCGAAGAGGCCAAGGACTGGAACGAAGTCTGCGCGATCTGGATCGACAACAACGAATGCATCCGCTGCGGCGCGTGTTTCCGGGCCTGTCCGGTGCAGTGCATCAGCATCACCCGCAACGAGCTTACCGAAGTGGAGGCATGATGGCGGCAGTCGGCAAACACCACGTCATCATCGGCGGCGGAATCTCGGGCAGCCAGGCGGCGGATACCCTCCGCACCCTCGACCCGGACAGCCGCATCACCCTCATCACGCTGTCCCGCTTGCCGGTGTACAACCGCTACGATCTGCCCCAGGTCTTCCGGGGCAGGCAGGATTGGCGCGATTTTCTGGTGCAGCCGCCGGAGTACTACCGCCGCAGTCGGATCAGCCTGCGCCGCGCCACCCGCGTGGCCAATGTCGACGCGACGCGGCGGATCATCACGTTGGCGCACAACGAAGAGTTGCGCTATGACACTCTTTTGGTGGCCTCGGGCGGACGAGGCTACCTGCCCGAGGAACTGGCCGAGTTCTTGCCGCTCCTCGACAGCTTCACCAGCTTCGAAGATGCCGTGACGGTCCGCCGCCGCCTGCCCGAGGGCGGGCATGTGATCATGATCGGCGGTGACATGATCGGCCTCGATCTGGCGCGTACCATGGTCGAGACCGGCCACCGCGTCACCCTGGTGGCCGGTCCCCAGACCTTCTGGCCGCATCGCCTGGAAGCCGGTGAGCGCAAGCAGTTCCTCGCCGTATTGGCCAAGATGGGCATGCAAGTGGTCGAGTCGGAAGCGCACGGCAACATCGAGACCATAGAGCCCGGAGCCAAGGGCATGCCGGCGCGGCGCATCGTTTTCGGCGACAACACCGATCTGCGCGCGGATTCGATCATGGCTTTCTGCGGCCTGGTGCCTTCGGTGGAGTTCATGCTCGGCTCGGGCGTGGACATCGAACGTGGGCTCCTGGTGAGCCGCTCCCTGCGTACCACCAATGAAGCGATCTACGCCGCCGGCGACGTCTGCCAGATCTGGGACCAGGACGAGAAACGCTACCGCTTCTATTACGGTTGGAAAAACGTGCGCGCCATGGGTGAGCTGGCGGCGCGCAACATCGTCGGTGGCGACGAACCCTGGAGCTCGAACCAGGACGAATCCCTGCGCGTGCAGGAAAACGGCAGCCTCTACTCGCCGTTCTGGGAATATGCCTGAACAGGACCGCTCATGACCCGACCAGCCAAGGAAACACCTTCCACCGACATCCAGGTCGCCATTTGCGGTTCGGCGGGCGAGGGCACCATCGCCGCCGGCGACATTCTGCGTAGCGCGCTGGCCGAAGCCGGCTACCGTATCATCAGCTTCGACACCTATCCGCCGGAGATTCGCGGGTTCGGCAAGTGTATCGCCCGCCTGCGGGTGACTACCGAACAGGCCTATTCGCTGAAGCAGCAGTCCGACGTGCTGATCGCCCTCAATGATGAGCACGCCATTCCTCACATCGGCGAGGTGCGCGATTTCGGTGCTGTGATCTACGACGGGCACTCCATCGCCAAGCTGCCCGAAGGCGGCCATGTCAGCGGCCATTTGCGGGCCGGGCAACTGCCTTATCCGGTGTCCTTGCGCGAATTGTGCGAGAAAGCCACTGGCGGCAATCGCTCCCGCAATATCGTCGCTCTGGGATTCCTCGCCGGGGTATACCAGTTGCCCAAGGATGCCTTTCTGCGCATCATCACCAAGAAATTCGGCAAGAAACCCGGTGTCGCCGAGCAGAACCAGGCCGCCTTCGAAACCGGCTACACCGTCGGTGAGGCGGCCTTCAGGCTTGACGATGTGGTGTTCGGCGCACCCAAACGCGACGCCGCGACCCGTGACGTGGTCATGATCAACGGCAATGCCGCCACGGTGCGGGGTGCGGTCGATGCCGGCATCGACTGCTTCTTCGGCTACCCGATCACTCCGGCCACCTCGATCATGGAGCGCCTGGCGAGTGAAATGCCCAAGCACGGCAAGCGTCTCCTGCAGACCGAAGATGAAATCTCCGCCATCGCCGCCACCATTGGCGCCGGCTATACCGGCGCGCGCGCCGCCACGGCGACTTCGGGACCGGGCCTGTCCCTGATGCAAGAGATGCTCGGCCTGGGCGTCATCGCCGAAGTGCCCTCGGTGGTGTTTGTCTCCCAGCGTGGTGGCCCCTCGACGGGCATGCCCACCAAAACTGAGCAATCGGACCTGTCCGCCGCCGTTCATGGAGGCCACGGCGACGCGCAGAAGATCGTTATTGCCCCGACCAACGTGGAAGGCTGCTATCGCTGCGGTGGCAAAGCCTTCGAAATGGCCGAGGCCTACCAGACGCCAGTGGTGGTGCTGCTCGACCTCTACCTTTCCAACCGCTACGAAACCGTGCAGTTCGGCGCCCGTCCGCCCTTCGAGGCCAATTGCAGTAAGCCTCGCGCCAAGGCCGCGCCGGGCGAACCCTATCGGCGTTTCGCCCTGACCGAGGATTTCGTCAGCCCCCGCGCCTTGCCGGGCGAACCCGGCGCGATGCACACCATCACTGGTCTCGAGCACAACGAACTGGGGCGTCCCAACGACCAGGGCGACATGCACGAGCGCATGAGCAAGAAGCGTCACGAAAAGCTCAAGGCCGCGCTCAAGCACCCGGACTTCACCCACTGTAAACGCTTCGGCGATGAAGGCCGGATCAAGGTCGGCATGCTGGCCTGGGGCTCGACCTTCGGCGAGTGTCTCGAAGCGATGTTCAAAGCGCGCGCCGAAGGCATACCTTGCGCGGCGATGAAGGTGGTCATGCTCTCGCCGTTTCCGGTCGAGCCGGTCAGCGCCTTCATGGACGACTGCGACGTGGTCCTGGTGCCCGAAGTCAACTACGAAGGCCAGTTTGCCCGCTTGATTCAGGGCGAGCTGGGCCGACCGGTGGTGAGCCTGGCGCGGGTGCCGGGCGTGCCGCTGCCGGTCGATGAAATTCTGGAAACCATCCGCCGCCTGGCGGCCAGCGGCCCGCGCGACGCGGCCCGTCTGGTCCGCGCGGCTTAAGGAGCGAGCAATGGCTGAAGCTCATCAGCAGATTTATCTCGAAGACAAGCTCAAAGAGGTGCGCGAGTCCGGTCGCCTGGAATACCGCTCCAAGGCATTGCCGACCTGGTGCCCAGGCTGTGGTTATTTCGCCATGGCGGGTGGCGTACCCGCCGCGCTCAACAGCTTGGGCATCGCCCCTCAAGACACCGTGGTGGTGTCGGGCATCGGCTGCTCTTCGCGCTTTCCGTTCTTCGTGAACACCTACGGCTTTCACACCCTGCACGGCCGCGTGCTACCGGTGGCCACCGGCATCAAGGTGGCCAATGATGCCCTGACGGTGATTGCCGTGGGCGGTGACGGTGACGGTTTCGCCATCGGCGGCGGGCATGTGCCGCACGCCGCGCGGCGCAACATCGACATTACCTACCTGCTGTTCGACAACGGCATCTATGGCCTGACCAAGGGCCAAACCTCGCCGACCTCGGCGATCGGATTTCGGACCCCCACCAGCCCCTATACCAACCCCGATCAGCCGCTGAACCCGCTGCTGATGGTGCTCGCCTACGGCGCCACTTGGGTGGGCCAGGCGTTCGCGGGGCACCCCCAGCAGCTCGAGGAACTCATCCGTCAGGCGATCGCCCACCGTGGTTTTTCGTATTTACATATCCTCTCGCCCTGTGTCACTTTCGACAAGACCGACAAGACCTACGATCGGCTGGAGCAGCGAGTGCGCAGCCTGCCCGCCAATCATGATCCCCAGGATTTCGCCGCCGCCATGCGCCAGGCCATGGATGTGGAGACGCCGCCGATGGGCCTTTTGTACGTGAACGAACGGCCGACCCTCGCCGATGCCCTCGACGGCATCGTCGTCAAGGCGGGCGGGGCAGAGAAGCGGGCGCGCAAGGTGGCCAAGGCGGCTTGAGGGAAATGAGGCGGCCGCGGTTTCGCCGCCGCCTCAGCTCTTTTGGTAGGTGCCGATTAGTTGCGCCTTAGCCGGGATGTGCGCGCGGCAAACGCGGTGGATGCAATTGCGAGCGGCATGGTTGTTGGCGTTCAAGCAGCAAAGTCGGCGCGATGCAGCAGGAAAACCATGCCTTCCCCGCCCGGCGCGTCGAGCCAAACGAAGGGAAGACTAGGGAAAGCCGCTTCGATGGCTTCGCGATTGTGACCGATCTCGACCACCACTAGGCCAGCTTCGGCCAAATGCGCTGGCGCTTCCTGGAGGATCACACGAACCGCGTCAAGACCGTCGTCCCCCGCCGCCAGGGCCATGTTCGGCTCGTGCCGGTATTCCGCCGGCAGCTCTTCCATGGCCGCGGCGTTGACATAGGGCGGATTGCTGATGATGAGGTCGTAGCGCTTGCCTTCGAGATTGGCGAACAGATCCGAGCGGAGCAGGTTGACCCGTCCTTGCAGGTCGTAATCGGCGACATTGCGCTGCGCCACGGCGAGGGCATCGGGCGAAAGATCCACGGCATCGACGTCGGCCTGGGGAAAGGCATGGGCCAGCAGAATGGCCAGGCAACCCGAGCCGGTGCATAGGTCGAGTGCAACCCGCACGGATTCGGGGTCGTCCACCCAGGGCGAGATCTGTTCTTCGATGAGCGGCGCCAGAAAGGAGCGTGGCACGATCACCCGCTCATCGACGTAGAAGCGCAAGCCGCCGAGCCACGATTCATGCGTCAGGTAGGCGGCCGGCAACCGTTCCTGCACGCGGCGCCTGAGCACTTCGGCGAATTGCTGGCGCTCGTTGAGTGTGAGCCGGGCGTCGAGCAAACCCTCGATTTCGCCATGCGCCAGATGCAGGGTGTGCGCCAGCAGATAGGCCGCTTCATCGACGGCGTTGCCTTGGCCGTGGCCAAAAAACAGCTTCGCCTCGTTGAAACGCGAGGCGGCGAAGCGCAACCAATCGCGCAAAGTGAAGAGTTCGCTGGCGAAATTCTGCATAGGCTGGGCTTCAGGTGGACGAAAGCAGGAGCGTTCGCATCAGCTCCAGGTAGATACCGTGCAAGCCGTCGATCTCATCGAGGCGGACGTTTTCATTGACGGTATGGATGCTGGCGTTGACTGGCCCGATTTCCACTAACTGAGCGCAGATCTCGGTCAGGAAGCGCCCGTCGGAAGTGCCGCCGGTACAGGAGAGCGCCGCTTTGACGCCGGTCACCCGCTGGATCGCCGCCTGCGCCGCGGCGACCAGGGTGCCGCGGGGGGTGAGAAAAGGCCTTCCGGCGGTGGGCCAACTCAATTCGAAGTCGAGCCGGTGGCGCCGCAAAACCGTGTCGACCCGTTCCTGCAAGGATTCGCGGCTGCTCGCCGAACCGTGGCGGAAATTGAACAGGATTTCTACGCTGCCCGGTACCACATTCACCGCGCCGGTACCGCCGTGGATGTTAGAAACCTGAAAACTGGTGGGCGGAAAGTACTCGTCGCCGCGATCCCATTCGCTACCGGCGAGTTCCGCCAGCGCCGGGGCGACCAGATGGATGGGGTTCTGCACCAGGTTGGGATAGGCGACGTGGCCCTGCACGCCATGCACCACCAGCCGGCCGTTGAGTGAGCCGCGGCGGCCGTTCTTGATCATGTCGCCGAGGCGCTGTTCCGCGGTGGGCTCGCCGACGATGCAGTAATCGATGTGTTCGCCCCTGGCCTTCAGCAGTTCCACCACCTTCAGGGTACCGTCGACGGCCGCGCCCTCCTCGTCGGAAGTGAACAGAAAAGCGAGGCGACCCGAGTGTCGCGGGTGTTCCATGACGAAATCTTCAGCGGCGGTGACAAATGCCGCCAAAGAGGATTTCATGTCGGCGGCGCCGCGGCCGTAGAGTCGGCCTTCGCGCACGGTCGGGGCGAAGGGCTCGGCCAGCCAGAGCTCGCGCGGGCCGGTGGGCACCACATCGGTATGTCCGGCAAAACAGAGCAATGGTCCGTCGCGACCATGCACCGCCCAGAGGTTTAGCACATCTTTGCTGGGTAGCGCTTCGAGGTTGAAGCCCAAGGCTGCGAGGCGGTTTCCCAGGATCTCCTGGCAACCGGCGTCGTCAGGCGTGAGCGAGGGCCGGGCGATCAGTTCGGCGGCGAGCGCCGCCGTGCGCGTGAGCATGGTCGGCGCGGCGGCGTAGGCGTGCGCACTAGCGTGGCGCATCGATCAGATCCTCGCTGATCTTGATGCTGGTGAATTCGGCCTCGGGGATGGCCTTGTTCTTGGCGCGGGCCACGGTGGTCTGGACCGGCGCGGCGGCTTTGTTGCCTTCCGCCGAATGATTGATCAGCCAGGCGAGGTTGGTCGGAGAGTCGGCGCTGGCCAGAGCTTCGTCGTAGCTGATGGTGCCGTCGAGATAGTGCTTGCACAGGGCCTGTTCAAAGGTCTGGGTGCCGGGGAACAGGCTCTGCTCCATCGCCTCCTTGATCTGTGGCATGTCGCCGTTCTTGATCAGGTCGGCGATGTGCGAAGTATTGAGCAGCACCTCCACCGCGGGCTGCAGCTTGCCGTCGACGTTCTTGACCAGGCGTTGGGAAATGATCGCCTTGAGGCCGATCGCCAGATCGGACAACAAGCCCGGACGCGCGTCGTGCTGATACATGTTGATGATGCGGGAAAGCGCGTGGTAGCTATTGGTGGCGTGCAGGGTCGACAGGCAGAGCTGACCGGTCAGGGCATGGACCAGGGCATGGGTCATGGTGTCGCGGTCGCGAATTTCGCCGATCATTAGAATGTCCGGCGCTTCGCGCAGGGCATTTTCCAGGGCCTTGCCGTAGCTCTTGGTATCGCTGCCGATTTCGCGCTGATTGACCACGCACATTTTGTGACGGAACAGGAATTCGATGGGGTCCTCAAGGGTGAGGATGTGGCCGGTGCGATGGGTGTTGCGGTAATCGATCATCGCCGCCAAGGAGGTCGACTTGCCTGAACCGGTGGAGCCTACGATCAGCACCAGACCGCGCCGCTCCATCACCAGATCGAGCATCACCGGCGGCAGCTTCAGTTCATCGAAACTTGGAATGGTGCTGCGTATATAGCGGATGACCATGGAGATGGTGCCGCGCTGGCGCATGATGTTGATCCGGAAATTGCCCACTTCTCGGTCCACGTAGGACAGGTTCATCTCCATGTCCGACTCGAAGACCCGCGTCTGGTCCTTGCTCATCAATTCATAGGCGATGCGCCGCACGGTCTCCGGGTCCATGGGCTGGGAACTCACCGGCATCACCACGCCATTGATCTTGATATTGATCGGGGCGCCGCAGGAAATGAACAAGTCCGAAGCCTGTTTTTCGGCCATGAGCTTGAAGAGGCGATCGAGATACATAGGCGCTCCGCGGGATCGGGGTGGGCGGCGAATGGCCGCGTTGACAAGCATAGCCAAGCTCAAGCAAAGTAACAACCCTTTGCGCGCGGTCGAAACAAGCGCGCGTGCGGGCTTCGTACCCCGGTCTCGGGGTTTGGTGCGGCATCTTCCGAGGGGTAGCGCAAACGTGTGGGCAGTCATAGGAGGCAGCGGCCTCAGTCATTTGGCGAATCTCTCCATCACCCGGCGCGAAGTCGTGCGCACGCCGTTTGGGGAGCCATCTTCGGCATTGGTCTTCGGGCAGGTGGGCGAAACGGAGCTCGCTTTCCTTGCCCGTCATGGCCAGGGCCATGTGATTCCGCCGCATCGGGTCAACTACCGTGCCAACATCTGGGCTCTGCACGCGGCGGGAGTCAAGCGGGTGGTGGCGGTCGCCTCGGTGGGGGGCATACGCGCCGACCATGGACCCGGAGTCCTGGTGATCCCGGACCAGCTCATCGACTACACCTCTGGGCGGGCCGCCACCTACTTCGAAGGTCATGACCAAAAAGTGGTCCACGTCGATTTCACCCACCCGTATACCCCAGAGCTGCGCCGCCGCCTCGTCGCCGCGGGTGGGGCGAGCGGCGTCGATCTGCTCGATGGTGGCGTGTATGCCGCGGTTTCCGGCCCGCGCCTCGAAACTGCTGCGGAAATCGACCGCCTGGAGCGGGACGGCGCCACCATGGTGGGCATGACCGGCATGCCCGAAGCGGTTCTGGCCCGCGAACTCGGCCTGGAATACGCCGCCGTGGCGGTGGTGGCGAACTTCGCCGCCGGGCGCGCCAGCAGCCGCGACGAAGTCTCGCTCGAACAGATCAGCGTGGTGCTCGACCCGGCCATGAAGCGCGTGCATGCCTTGATCGAGGCCTTGTTGAAGAATGATTAGGCCGGTGCTGCGCATGGGAGACCCCCGCCTGCTGCGGGTCGCGCAGCCGGTGCGCGCTTTTGGCACGCCGGAACTCGAGGCGCTACTGCGCGACCTGCAGGACACCATGCAGGCTGAAGACGGCGTGGGCCTCGCCGCGCCGCAAATCGGTGTCGATCTGCAAGTAGTGATTTTCGGCTTCGAACACAGCGAGCGCTATCCCGAAGCGCCCCCGGTGCCTTGGACGGTGTTGCTCAACCCGGTGCTCACGCCGCTCGCCGAAGACCTTGAGGAGGGCTGGGAAGGCTGCCTCAGCGTGCCTGGTCTGCGCGGTAAGGTGCCGCGCTACACGCGCTTGCGCTATACCGGCTGCGACCCCAAGGGCCAGCCGATTGATCGCGTGGTCGAGGGTTTTCACGCCCGCGTGGTGCAGCACGAGTGCGACCACCTGCAAGGTATCCTCTACCCCATGCGGATGCGGGACCTGTCGCAGTTCGGGTTCACCGAGGTGTTGTTTCCGGATGACCCACCGCCCGCGGACTGATCAAGCGCTGCCGCGCTCTTCCAAGAAACGCGCCAGCGCCTCGATCGCTTCGGAACGATCGAAGACCGCCCCGCGAGCCGCCAGGATTCTTCGCCGCAACACCGCGCGGTAGCCGGCGTCCCCGGCCACGGACAGCGCCAGGCGCCGGTACTCCTCGCCGTTGCGCGCGATCAGCTCGTGGATACCCATGGCCCTGAGCATGGCCGCGGATTGTCGGCCGCGCATAAATTCCCCGGGCAAGGTAACGAGCGGCACGCCCGCGGCCAGGGCGTCGAGCGAAGTGTTGCCCCCCGACCAGTGCATGGTATCGAGGACCACGTCGGCCATTTGCAGCATGGCCCGGAAACCCACGGCGTCACTGCGGGGCAGGAACTTGATCTGTCCTCTTGGATCGAGCCCGCGTTCCCGCATCGCGCGAGCCAGGCGGTCGGCGAAGGCCTGGGTCTTGGTGGGGGAAAAGTCGCGGAAGAACAGGAACACGCCTTCGGGATCCTCGATCATGAGGTCGCACAACACGGCGTCGTTGTCGGGGTGGATCTTGAACAGTGATTGCGGATTGAGGTAGAGGCGCCGCCCCTCGGGCAGGCCGAAATCGGCGCGGACGGCGGCTTCGGGGATGAACGGCAGGGCATAGCGCGTGCCGATACCAGGCAGGAGTACCAGCGGTTCGCGGTAGTGCGCCGCGCCCGCCGCCGGTTCCATGTCTTGGCAGCTCAGGTAGGCGTCGATGTTGGCGAACCCGGTGGTTACCGGATGACCCCAGGCGGCGATCTGAAGCGGCGCCAGCCGGAAGGCGGGCAGGACGCTCGCGATGTAGTCCATGCCGACATCGGGGAAGACCAGGACGTCCAGCTCCGCTGCGCGCAGCAATTCGGCGGCGGCCTGAACGGCGCTGGGCAGGCGCTGGGACCGCGCGGCGGCTGCGCTCAGTGCTTCGACCACCGCGTCGTTGCCGCGAAAGAGGTTGTAGTAATGGACCTCGAAGCGCGCGGCATCGAGGTCCTTGATCCAGGCGCCGAAATAATGGCCGACGGTATGGGCACGCAGCATGCTGCTCACGAACCCCACGCGCAAGCGGCCACCGGGTGGGCGCGCGCGGCGGGCGAGGGGCGCGCAGAGCTGGGCCGCGGTCTTGCGCGCCAGGGTTTCGACCAGGCCGGCCCACCGTTTTTGCAGCGCCAGATCGTCCATGCCCTGATACGCCAGGGCGAAGTTGGCGTAATGGAGTTCGAAACGTTCTCCCTGGCGCGTCTGGTGGGCGTCCACCAGCCCCTCAAGGTCGGCGAGCCCGGCGGAGTATGCGGCGCGCGCTTCGCGCAAGTGCGCCGCCGAAGCGTAGAGGTCGGGCAGCGCCAGACGAAAGGCGGCTTGGGCATGCCAATTCGAGGGCTGCCGCAAGGCCATGGCGCGGTGCAGGGTCCTGGCTTCTTCAACGGCGCCGACCTGGCCCAGGACACCGGCGAGGAGCGCTTCCGCTTCGGCGTGCTCGGGAGCCAGGGCAAGCGCTTCGCGCAGCGGTTGCTCGGCTTCGGTGTAACGGTTCAGCCGCACCAAGCAGCGCCCGAGCTGGTAGCGCGCCGCGAAATCGCGGGCATCGAGGCTGGCGGCTCGAGCATAAGCGTCGATCGCGGCACCCAGTTCGAAGCGCGCGCCGAGCAGTTCGCCCAGATTGACCCAGGCCAGGGCATAGGCTGGATCGCGCCGCAAGGCTTCGCGCAAAGCGTCCTCGGCCGCCTCGTTCGCACCCTGGGCGCGCAGCGCCATGGCGAGGTTGTTCCAACTGCGCGTGCGCTCCGGACACAGCGCCAGGACGGCGCGCCAGGCGGCGATGGCGGCCTCGAATTCGCCGCGCTGTTGCGCGAGCTGGGCGAGCTGTTCCTGCAATTCAGCACGCGCGGGCGCGGGCAGGCTCTCGCCGCCCTGGGTCAGAGCAAGTTTGAAGGCTGGTTCCGCGCCGGCCAGATCCCCTATCTGGCGAAGCGCCAAGCCCAGCAAATAATGCGCGGGGGCGGGGGCGGCGCCGGCGGCGAGTGCCGCCCGCGCCAGGCGGCTTGCCCAGGGGTGCGTCGAGCGCAAGGCGGCGTGCGCCAGGGCCAGTAGGCGCTCCGGATCGGGCGGTCGTTGTTCGAGCCCGGCGCGCGCCGCTCGCTCGAAAGCTGCCAGGTCGGGTGATGGACCCTCCCCCCGGCCCCCTTCCAGGGGAAGGGGGTGAGTACGGTTCGCGGGCTCTGCCCGCTCCGGGGAGGGGTTGGCGCCCCCTTCGGGCGGCCGGGCGGGGGTGGAGGAACCTTCCCCCCGGCCCCCTTCCAGGGGAAGGGGGTGAGCACGGTTCGCGGGCTCTGCCCGCTCCGGGGAGGGGCTGGCGCCCCCTTCGGGCGGCCGGGCGGGGGTGGAGGAACCTTCCCCCCGGCCCCTTTCCAGGGGAAGGGGGTGAGTACGGTTCGCGGGTTCTGCCCGCTCCGGGGAGGGGTTGGCGCCCCCTTCGGGCGGCCGGGCGGGGGCGCTCATGCCTCGCCTCAGGTCTTCAACTCGCGCATCAGGTCCTCTTCGAGCTTCTGGGTGGCGGCGCTGTCGCGCAAGCTGGCGCCGCTCACCAGGAAGACGTCTTCGACCCGATCACCGAGAGTGTGGATGCGTGCGCTGTGTACTTCCACATCGTGCGCGGCGAGTACGCGGGCGATTCGAGCCAACAGACCGGTGCGGTCGCCGGCGACGATTTCGAGGATGTGGCGCTGGCCGATGTCATCGGGGAAGAGGGTGATTTCGGGCGTGATCGGAAAATGCCGCAGATGCCGGCTGATGCGCCCTGGCGTAGGCTGCTCGGGCGGCGCTTGGGCGGTAAGGCGTTGCGCCAGTTCGTATTCGATGTAATTGACGATGTCGCGATAACTGCCGCCGCCGTGCTCGGGGTCGAGCACCACGAAGGTGTCGAGGGCATAACCGTGGCGGGTGGTGTGAATCTTGGCATCGACGATGGTGAAGCAAATCTTGCCGAAGAAGCCGCAGATGCGGGCAAAGAGTTCCTTCTGGTCGGGCAGATACACGAACACCTGTAAGCCCTCGCCGGCTGAACCCAGTCGGGCCTTGACCACCGGTTCGCGGCTCGCCACGCGATAGAAAAGGTGGCGCGTGTGCCAGGCGATTTCGTTGGCGGTGTGGCCCTGGAAATAGACCGTATCGAGCTGGTCCCAAAGCGCCTTCTCCTTGCCGGGGGCAACGGCGTAGAGCCTCAGGATATTGGCCGCCTCTTCCTGCCGCGCGGCCAGGCTGTCGTGCAGGCTGGCGCTGGCGGCATCCCCCTCCAGCGCCCGCCGCGTGGCATGGAACAGCTCCTCCAGGAGTTTGGCTTTCCACGCATTCCACACCTTGGGGCCGGTGCCACGGATGTCCGCCACGGTGAGCATGTAGAGCGCAGCCAGCCGCCTTTCGCTCTTCACTTTGGCGGCAAACGCGGCCACTACCGTGGGATCGAAGATGTCCTGCTTTTGCGCCGTACTGGACATCAGCAAATGGCTTTCCACCAGCCAGGCGACCAGTTGGGCATCATCCTGCGGCAGTTGGTGCTGGCGGGCGAAACGCAGCGCGTCGACGGCGCCGAGCTTGGCATGGCTCCCACCCCGGCCTTTGGCGATGTCATGGAACAGCCCGGCGAGATAAAGAACTTCGCGGCGTTCGAAATCCGCCATCAAGCGGCTGCACAGCGGATACTCGTGGGCGTGCTGCGCCTCGGTGAAGCGGCGCAGGTTGCGCACCACCATGAGGATATGTTCGTCCACGGTGTAGACGTGAAAAAGGTCATGCTGCATCTGCCCGACGATGCGCCCAAAGGCCGGAATGTAGCGCCCGAGTATTCCGAACTGGTTCATGCGCCGCAGCTCGTGCAGGATGCCGCGCGGCTGGCGCAAAAAGGCGAGAAAACGCTGCTGGTTGGCGGGGTCGCGCCGAAAGGCGTGATCGATGCGGTTGCGATTGCGCCACAGGGCGCGCAGTGTGGCCGCCGACATGCCTTTGAGTTCGCTGTGCTGCTGCATCCGCAGGAAGGCGTCGAGCATCGCGCTCGGGCGCTTTTCGAAAAGCTCCGGGTCGGACAGTTCGAGTAGTTCGTTGCGGATTTCGAAATCCTGATCCAGCGGCAGGGCGGGCGCGACTCCAGGCGCGATGCGCGCCTGCATGCTGTGCAGCAGAATCACGTTGAATTGCCGCACCGCCTTGGCTGACCGGTAATAGCGCTGCATCAAGAGTTCGCTGGCGCGGCGATGCGCCGTGTCCTTCACCCCCAAGTCGGCGGCGAGGCGGGGCTGCAAATCGAAAACCAGGCGATCTTCGCGCCGCCCCGCGAGGTAATGCAGGCGGATGCGCAAATGGCAGATGAAGTGCTCGTGCCGCGCCAGGAGCTGGGCTTCGTCGCGCTTCAGAAGGCCGGCACGGATCAGTTGCGACCAGGACTTGGCGATGCCCGCCGCCCGCGCTACCCAGAGCACGGTCTGTAAGTCGCGCAAGCCCCCGGGGCTCTCCTTGAGGTTGGGTTCGAGGTTGTAGGCGGTGTCGTGGAAGCGCACATGCCGCTGCTGCTGTTCGAGCAGTTTCGCTTCCAGGAACGCACGGGCATCCATGGCTTCGGAAAAGGCCTGGCGAAATCGCCGCATGAGTTTGGCGCTCCCCGCCAGGTGGCGATTCTCCAGCAGGGTGGTGCGAATGGTGGTGTCGTTGTGCAATTCCTCGATGCACTCGGGCACGGTGCGCACGCTGTGGCCGACTTCGAGGCCGACGTCCCACAGCAGACCGAGAAACTGTTCGAGCAGGCGGCGCGTCGGGGCTTCGGGTTCGGCGGGCAGCAGGACCAAGACATCCACGTCGGAATGGGGAAAGAGTTCACCCCGCCCGTAGCCCCCCACGGCGACCAGCGCCAGTTCGCCCGGCATGCCGATCTCAGCCCACAAGCCGCACAGTACTTCATCGACGAGCAGGCGATGTTGGCGCAAGAGCCGCTGCGGCGCGCCCTGGGCGAGGTACTGCGCGCGCAATCGTTCCCGCCCGACCAGCAAGCGATCCCGCCAGTGCGCGATCAGGCGCGTGGCGTCGCTGGCGGCGGGCATTTCCATGTTCTCAGCGCAGGGGAGGGGGCGCGGGCGTGCCGCCCGACACGGTGAGCACCTCGAAGCCGGTGGCGGTGACCAGGAGGGTATGCTCCCATTGCGCGGACAAGCTGTGATCCGCGGTGACGATGGTCCAGCCATCGGCCAGGCAGCGGATGGCCGCCTTGCCGGCATTGATCATCGGCTCGATGGTGAAGCTCATGCCAGGCTGGAGCTTCAAGCCGGCTCCGACCTTGCCGTAGTGCAGTACCTGCGGCTCTTCGTGAAACTTGCGGCCGATGCCGTGACCGCAGAACTCGCGTACCACCGAACAGCCATTGGCTTCGGCATGGCTCTGGATGGCATGGCCGATGTCGCCGAGGTGGTTGCCCGGTTTCACCGCCTGAATGCCTTTCCACAGACATTCCCAGGTGATTTCGCACAAGCGCCGCGCGGCGATGGAGGTCTCACCGACCAGAAACATGCGGCTGGTGTCGCCGTGATAACCGTCTTTGATCACCGTGATGTCGAGGTTGACGATGTCGCCGCCCTTGAGTTTGCGATCGCCGGGAACGCCGTGGCACACCTGATGATTGACCGAGGTGCAAATCGACTTGGGGTAGGGCCGGTGTCCGGAAGGGGAATAATTGAGCGGCGCCGGAATGCAGTCTTGCACCTTAACCATGTAATCGTGACACAGCCGATCGAGTTCGCCCGTAGTGACGCCAGGGCGAATGTAGGGGGTGATGAAATCGAGCACCTCGGCGGCAAGGCGCCCAGCCACCCGCATCCGGGCGATGTCCTCCTCGTTCTTGAGCGCTACCGACATGGCATCAGGCGGTGGTTGCAGCGGCTCGGGCAAGGCCTCGACATGGTTCACGCGCTGCGCAAGAGTTCGTTGATGCCGGTCTTGGCGCGGGTCTGCGCATCCACGCGCTTGACGATCACCGCGCAATACAGACTGTATTTGCCGCCTTCGCGAGGCAGCGAGCCGCTGACCACGACCGAACCTGGAGGGACGCTGCCGTAGGTGATTTCGCCGCTGGCACGGTCGAAGATAGGAGTGCTTTGGCCGATGAACACGCCCATGGAAATGACCGAGTTCTCGCCTACGATGACGCCTTCGACCACCTCGGAGCGGGCGCCGATGAAGCAATTGTCCTCGATGATGGTTGGATTGGCCTGCACGGGCTCCAACACGCCGCCGATCCCCACGCCACCGGACAAATGCACGTTCTTGCCGATCTGGGCGCAGGAGCCAACCGTGGCCCAAGTATCGACCATGCTGCCCTCGTCCACATAGGCGCCGATGTTCACGTATGAGGGCATCAGCACTACATTGCGCGCGATGAAGGCGCCACGCCGAGCGCAGGCGGGCGGCACGACACGGAATCCGCCCGCGGCAAAGTCGGCCTGGGTGTAGTTTTCGAACTTGGTCGGCACTTTGTCGAAATAGCGCAAGTCGCCGGACTGGGAAACTTCGTTGTCGCTGAGCCGGAACGAGAGCAGCACCGCTTTCTTGATCCATTGGTGCGTGACCCACGCACCGGAAATCTTGTCGGCGACGCGCAAGCTTCCGGCGTCGAGCGCAGCGATGGTCGCCGCGATGGCGTCGTGCAGCGCCTGGGGCGCGTTTTGGGAGGTGAGCGTGGCACGGTGGTCCCAGGCGCTCTCAATGGTGGGTCGGTGGGCAGTCATGGCTCGGCTTCAGCGGAAAAGCGCTATTTTACCGCGTCGCCCCACCACTCAGCACATGATCCATGAAGCTCAAGCGATCGGCCGCCTCTTTGATCAGCAGTTCAGTGGGCTTGCCCGCGCCATGACCGGCCCGTGTTTCGATGCGGATCAAGGCGGGGGCGGGGCCAGCCTGGGCGGCTTGCAAACTGGCCGCGTATTTGAAGCTGTGGGCCGGAACCACCCGATCGTCGTGATCGCCGGTGGAGATCAGGGTCGCCGGATAGGCGCGGTTATGGCGAAGATTGTGCAGCGGAGAGTAGGTGAGCAACACCCGGAACTCGTCGGCGTTGTCCGGTGAACCGTAGTCCGAAGTCCAGGCCCAGCCTATGGTGTAGCGGTGAAAGCGCAGCATGTCCATGACGCCTACCTGGGGAAGCGCCGCCGCGAACAGCTCGGGCCTTTGATTGACCACGGCGCCAACCAACAGACCACCGTTGCTGCCACCGCCGATACCCAGATGCGCCGGCTGGGTATAGCCCTCGCGGATCAGCCATTCGGCGGCCGCGACCGCGTCGTCGAAGGTGTTCTGCTTCTTGAGCTTTGAGCCGGCCTCGTGCCATTGCCGGCCGTATTCACCGCCGCCGCGCAGATTGGGTACGGCCAGCACGCCGCCGCGCTCCATCCAGGCCAATTGTGAAACGCTAAACCAGGGCGTGAGCGAGATGTTGAAGCCGCCATAACCATAGAGGAACGTGGGCCGCTTGCCGTCGATCGCCAGGCCCTTGCGGTGGCTAATGAACATCGGCACGCGCGTACCGTCGCGGCTTTCGACAAAGACTTGGCGCGTGAGGTATTCGGCCGGATCGAACGCGAGCTTGGGCGCCCGCCAAATCGTGCTTCGGCCGCTCCGTGGGTCGAGGCGGTAGATCGTTGCCGGGCGAGCGAAGCTGGTATAGCTGTAATAGGTCTCTTGGTCCGCGAGGCGGCCGCGAAATCCGCCCGCGCTGCCCAAGCCGGGCAGCGCGAGTTCGCTCTGCCTGGTTCCGTCCAAGGAATGCACGAAGACCACGGAATAGGCGTCACGCAGGTAGCGCAGCAGAAAACGGCCGCCGACCGCTTCGACCGACTCCAGGGTTTCCGCGGTCTCGGGGACGAGGGTCCGCCACTGTTCCGGCGCCGGCTTGGCCAGGTCGATGGCGATGAGTTTGCCGCGCGGCGCATCACGATCGGTGCGGAACCAGAAGCGTTCGCCTTGATTGGCGACGAAAACGTACAAGGCGTCCGCGTTCGGCAACAGTTCGCGCACCGGTCGCGTCGGCGCGCGCAGGGACTTCAAGAAAACCCGGTTCTTGCGCGAAGTGCCCTGCCAGACTTGAATGACCAGATAGTCTCCATCCTCGGTCACCCTTGGTGCGAAGCCCCATTCCTTTTGGTCGGGGCGCTCATAGATCAAGGAGTCACGGTCCTGGGCGGTGGCGAGCTGATGGAAATAGAGTCTCTGGAAATAGTTCGCGGCGGCGAGCGCCTGGCCTGGCGCTGGTTCGGCGTATCTGCCGTAATAGAAGCCGCTGCTGTCGCGCGCCCAGCTCGGCGCCGCAAACTTGATCCAGCGCAGCACTTCGGGCAGATCTTTGCCCGAAGCCAGCTCGCGCACCCGCCACTCGGTCCAGTCGGAACCGCCGCTGGCCAGCCCGTAGGCAAGATAGCGCCCGTCGGGGCTGGGCACATAGCCGACCAGGGAGACGGTACCGTCCTTGCTCAAGGTATTGGGGTCGAGCAGCACCGTTCCGGCGCTGCTCGGATCGCCTGTGGTGTACAGCACATTCTGATTCTGCAAGCCGTCGTTGCGGGTGTAGAAATAGATGCCACCCTCTTGGGTCGGCAGGCTGTAGCGCTCGAAATTCCACAGCTCACGCAAGCGCCGGGCGATCGTTTCGCGCTCCCGCAGTCCGCCGAGGAACTGGTTGGTGAGGGCATTCTGCGCGGTAATCCACTCCCTGGTGGCCGGGCTGTCGGCCTGCTCTAGCCAGCGGTAGGGGTCCGGAACGAATACCCCATGCAGGGTGTCGCCCTCGGCGCCGCGGGCGCTTGGCGGATAGGAGAGAACCTGGTTCTTGGCGGCCAGATCGTCGCCGAGGACAAGCGTCATCACCATGGCAAATATCAGTCGTAGTGAAATCATTTGGCGGCCTTGGCGAAGTCGCCCGCATGCGCCCAGGAAAAGCGCGTGCTGGGAAGGAATTTGCGCCAAGCCGCACTCACCGAGGCAGCGGTCTGGGCGGCGAGCTGCCGATCGATGGTGGCTTCAAATTCCATGCCGCGGCCCGAGTAGAGGTTGTCGGCGAGCTGGGTTGCCAGCAGACCGTCCTGGGCGCGATTCAGGCGGCGTTCTTCGAGAATGGCGGCGATGTCAGCCTTGACCTCCTCGGCCTTGAATCCCTCACGCTCGATGCGTTCCAGCTCTTCCTCAAAGGCCTGGCGGATGCGTTCGAGGTTCTGCGGTGCGTGGATGGCGTAGAGGTAGAGCTCGCCACGCGGCTCGAAGCGGCTGGCCTCGAAGCCACTGCTGACCGAATAGCTGAGACCTTCGCGCTCGCGTATGCGCATCGGCAAGCGTGCCTGCACCGAACCGCCGACCAGATGATTGCCCAGCAGTAGCGCGGGGTAGGCCGGGTCATTGTCCTGCACCGGCAACTCGATGGCGGAGAGCGCCACGGCATTGGCCTTGTCCGGCGTTTCAAGCTGCTGGCGTCGTGCCGGGACTTCCTTGTAGGGCATGGGTACGCGCCGATAGATCTGGGTGCTCTTCCAGTCGCCCAACAGGCGCTCCAGGCTGGCCCGGGTCGATGTGGCGTCGAAGTCGCCGACCAGAGAAATCTCACCGAAGCTGGCGCCATAAAAACGCCGATAGAAGGCCACGACCTGCTCCTGGCTCACGCGGCCGATGTCTTCAAGCGCTTCCTCGAAGGTGGCGATGTAGCGCACATCGCCACGCGGGTAACGATTGAAATGGCGTTGCAGGGCCTTGCCGGCGATGGCATCGGGCTCGCCCCGGCTGCGTTCGATGGCGGCGGCCCGCTCCTCCTTCAGTTGCGCGAATTCCTTGGGCGCAAAGACCGGCTCCCGCAGCATTTCGGTGATCAGTTCCAGGGTCTTGGGCAGCCCGGCCCGGACCGTTTCCCAGTCGATGGTCACCTCGGTCTCGCTGCCGCTCACCCTGATTTCCGTGCTCAGTTCGTCAAAAGCCTCCTGCAATTCCTCCCGGGTGCGCTTCTTGGTGCCGCGTTCGAGCATGTCCGCGACGAACATGCCGGCCGGCACCTGGTTGAAAAGTGATTGCTCGTCACCGAAGCGCAAGCGCAGGCTGCCATGCACCGTGGCACCGCGCGTGCGCTTGGCGAGCAGCGCATACTTGAGTCCGGCGCCGAGTGTGCCGGTGGCGGTACGGCTATCGATATTGGCTGGTGTCGCCTCAAAGGCTTCGCCGGCGGCCGCCGCTTCGTTGCCACGATAATCGCGCACCAGGGCGGGGACATCGATCTTCTGCGGTTCGGGCGCGCGGTCAGGTTGTGCCACCGGCTGGAACTGTCCCAAGGTGCGGTTGGCGGGTTTCAAATAGGCGGTCGCGACGCGTTGGGCGACGGCGGGAGAAACTTGGCGCAGGCGATCGCGCTGCAGGAAGAAGAGTCGCCAATCTCCCTTGGCGATGGCTTCGGAGAGCGCCACACCGAGCTTTTCCGGATCGTTGATCACTTGGGTGTAGCCCTTGAGCATGCGCGCCTGCGCGCGGCGGACTTCGCGCTCGGTGATCGGTTCCCGGGCGAGCTGCTCGACCGTGTCGAGCAGCACTTCGCGGGCCTTGTCGATCGGCGCTCCGGGGCGCAACTGCGCGCCGAAATAGACCACCCCTGGCTCACCCAAAGCGTAGTCCTGCGCGAACACATCGGCGGCGAGCTGTGTTTCCACCAGGCGCTTGTGCAAGCGCCCGGTAGGCACGTCGCCCAGCGCGCTCGCGGCGACCAGCAGCGCCGGATAGTCGGGGTGGGCGCCGGGCATGACGTGGTACATCGCCGCGAGGTATTGCACTTCGCCGACCCGGCGTAAGTTGATGGCGCGTTCGCCGTCCTGCACCGGGTCGAGGGTGTAGGTGGGGTCGAGCTGGCGCTTGGGGCGGGGCAGGGCGCCGAAGGCCTGGGTGATCCGGGCCAATGCCTTGGCGGTGTCGAACTTGCCGGTCAAGGTGAGCACGGCGTTGTCGGGCTGGTAATACCTGCGGTAGAAAGCGCGCAGACGCTCGATGCTCACGTTCTCCACGTCGCTGCGCGCGCCGATGGTCGATTTGCCATAGTTGTGCCAAAGGTAGGCGGTCGACATCATGCGCTCGATCAGCACATTCCTGGGTTCGTTCTCACCCATTTCCATCTCATTGCGGACCACCGTCATTTCGGCGTCCAGATCTTTCTTGTCGATCTTGGAATTCACCATGCGATCGGCTTCCATGCGCAAGGCCCAATCGAGGTTGGCCTCCTTTGCCGGAAAGCTCTCGTAGTAATTGGTGCGGTCGTACCAAGTGGTGCCATTAAAATTCATCCCGCGCTTGCCCAGAGCTTCCATCAGATTGCCGCTGGTGGGCGTGCCTTTGAAGAGCAGGTGCTCCAACAAGTGCGCCATGCCGGTCTCGCCGTAGTTCTCCATGCGCGAGCCGACCAAATAGGTGATGTTCACGGTCGCCGTCGCTTTGCTCTCATCCGGCCCCAGGAGGACGCGTAGACCATTGGTCAGACGGTATTCAGTGATGCCCTCGGCGCTGGCGACGCGCGTGACCCCAGCGGGCAGCTTCTCGGCCGCGCTGCTGAAGGAAACGACGAGGGCCAGGACGCCGGCCATGAGCAATCGAGCGACAAGGTTCAAGACGACCTCCGCGAAACGAGATGCGGGCGAAAAGAAAATCGCGAAAGCCTTGCCCGCAGCTTTCGCGAAAGTTTCCAAAGGGCGGATTATCCAACAAAGAGGCTTTATTACAAGCCTGCGGCCACTGGGCTCACATCTGCTTGAACAGATGGGCGAAGCTGCGGCTCACCAGCAGCGTCTCCGGGCGTCCGGCCAGGCGAACCATGGGCAATTCCCGCTGGTCGCGGCCGACGCTGGCGATCGCCCGGGCGTTGACGATGGTGCCACGATGGATTTGCCAGTAGTGCTCGGGGTCGAGTTCGTCGGCCAGTTCCTTGATGGTTCGCTTGATATAGGCGTCGCCCTCGCGGGTGACCACCTTGGTGTATTTGTCCTCGGACTGGAAGTACAGCACGTCAGCGACATGAATGAGCTTGAGCGTGGGCCCGACCGAGGCCTTGATCCAGGTGAGTCGCGCCCCAGGCATGCCCAGGTGCCGTGCCAGAAGGTCGATCAGCCCGTCCAGAGGCGCTGGCGGATCCTGCAAACGCTGCTGGATCCGCGCCACGGCGAGCGAGAGGCGCTCGGCCGTGATCGGCTTGAGCAAATAGTCGACGGCGCCCTGCTCAAAGGCATCGACGGCATACTGGTCATAGGCCGTGACGAAGACCACATGGCAGCGCCCGCTCAGTTCGCGCGCCGCTTCCAGGCCGGTTTTCAGCGGCATCTGGATGTCGAGAAAGGCCACGTCCGGATGAGTGGCCTCGAAAAGCGCCACGGCCTGCTCGCCGTTCTCGGCCTCGGCGCAGATTTCCAACTCCGGCCAGGCGCCCGCCAGGCGATGGCGCAGTTGCGCCCGCAACAGCGGTTCATCTTCGGCAATCAAGGCGCGGGGAGTGCTCAAATCGATGAGTCCTCAAAGATTCGCGGCGGCACCCGCGGTGAGCGGGAGGTCCACGGCGGCGATCGCGCCTCCGTGCTGGCCCTGCGTGAGCGTCAGGCGCGCTCGCTCGCCATAGAGTGCCAGGAGTCGTTCCCGGATGTTCGCCAGCCCCACTCCTTGACCGGGCACTTCGGACAGGCCCTGCCCGGTATCCGTGACTTCCACGCGCAGCATCCCGTCGTGGCGAGCAGCGCTGATGCTGATCTTACCACCCGCGGCGGCGGGCTCGATGCCGTGCTTCACCGCGTTTTCCACCAGCGACAGCAAGACCATGGGCGGAAACGCCTGGCCGGCGAGTTCCACCGGAATGTCGATGGTGAAGGCCAGGCGCTGACCCATGCGCATTTGAATGATCGCCAGGTAGGCCTGGCTGAGTTTCGCTTCCTGGCCCAGGGTGGTGCTCTCCTCGCGCAATTGCGGAATGGCGGCGCGCAGGTATTGGATGAGGTGTTCGAGCATCGCTCCGGCACGAGGTGGATCGGTCTCGACCAGGAATTGCACGTTGGCCAGAGTGTTGAACAAGAAGTGTGGTTCGATCTGCGCCTGCATCAGCTTGAGCTGCGCCTCGGCCGCCTGGCGGCCCAGGCGCTCGCGCTCCGACTCAGCCCGGTGCAGGGTCGCCGCCGCCAGGGTGTCGCGCAGGCGTGTTTGGAAGAAGAAGCTCACCAGCAGGCCATAGATACAGGCGTAGAACATGGTGAAGAGGAAACGGTGATAGTCCTTGATCACTACTGCGGGTTCATACTGCTTGATTACGATCACCAGCAGCATGCCCACCACGGTCCCCAGCGCCACCGCGGCGACCAGTCGGAGCAGCGAATGCGCCCGCTCCCAGGGCCGCATACAGTTGAGAAAATAGGCGATGGCGAAGCCGAAGGCGTGGGCCGAGATCAGCGGATGCCAGAAGGGCCGCGAATCCTCGATACTCATTAGGGCGGCGATCGCGGTGTTGATACCGGCGATCAGCAGCGCGGTCTGGAGCCTGACCTGGAAACCGCGCCGAAACCAGGCAAGTAGCGCGAATTGGTTCATGGCCGGATGATAACGCGAAGGTTCCCGGATTTTCATTCAGCCGATTGGCCGTTGCCCGCGCCGACCAGCCGCGGCCGGCAAGGACAGCCCGCGAACGCGATGTCGGCGGAGTGGTGTGGGATAATCCAGGCTGCTCGTCCAAACTTCCCTTCCCGGCTTGCCGATGACGATTCGATTGCCGACGCCCTGGCCCGCGGTGGCCGCCTTGCTGGCCAGCGCCATGGTCTGGGGGGTCATCTGGTTTCCCTATCGCCTCTTGCGCGAGGCGGGTGTGGGCGGCGAATTGGCCACCTTGCTCACCTACCTGATCGCGCTGTTGGCGGCGCTACCGATGCTGGCGCGGGAGCGTGCCCGCCTCGCCCGGCCGGGTTTGCTGGTGGCCATCGCGGCGGCGGGAGCGGCGGCCAATCTCGGCTACGTGTTGGCGCTGCTCGACGGCCGCGTGGTGGTGGTACTCCTGCTCTTCTATTTGGCGCCGGTCTGGACCTTGCTGCTCGCTTGGTGGCTACTGGGTGAGCGTGCCTCGCGCGGCGGTTTGGGGGTGGTCTTCTTGGCGCTGCTGGGCGCCCTGATCATGCTCTGGCGCCCGGAAGCCGGGGCTTTGGCGATGCACGCTCCGGAATGGCTGGGGTTGGGCGCGGGGCTTGCCTTTGCTCTGTGCAACGTGCTGCTGCGGCGCGGTCGTGAACTGCCTTTGGGTATGCGCAGCGTGGCGCTCTTTGGCGGGGTGACGATGCTGGCGGCGCTGGCCTGGGTTTGGCGCGCGCCCGGCGCCACTGCTCTGGCGCCTATCGAAGGCTCGGTGTGGTGGCTGATCCTAAGCATCGGACTGGTGCTGATGTTGGCCAATCTGGTGCTGCAATACGGCCTGGCACGGTTGCCGGCGAACCAGGCGATCGTGATCCTGCTGGTGGAATTGCCCGCCGGCGCTCTGGCGGCTTATTGGCTCGCCGGGGAAACGATGCGCGCAACGGATTGGCTCGGCGGCGCGCTGATCGTGCTCGCCTGCCTCGCTTCGAGTCGCGCTGGCGCTACCGGCGCGCCCAACTTGCGGCGGGTTTTGGCGCCATGACGCGCTGGGCTGCGCGATTGGCCACCGTCGCCACGGTCCTTGGCTTGGCGCTTCTGGCCTGGGTACTTGCCTTCTGGATCTGGCGTTGGCTGGAACCGGCCGCGGTGTTCCCACCCGCGGCTCAGGTCGCCGACCCGGTCCAAGTATTGCGGGATGGCGCGCTCTTTGGTCACGCGCCGCGATCGACTGCGAACAGCCCGCTCGAAGCGGCCACGGCGGGAGCGCATCGGCTACTTGGGGTCTTTGCACAAAGTGGTGGCGGCGGCTGGGCCTTGTTGAAACGTGCCGACAACAGCGTGCGGCTGTTGCGCGAGGGCGAGGAGATCCAGACTGGCGAAAAGCTCGATCTGGTCTTGCCGCAAGGCGTGGAAATTCTCCAAGGCGGTGCCCGTCACAAGCTCACCCTTGGCCGCGTCGATTCCGATCCCAGGGTGGGTGGGGGCGCGCTGAGCGGACCCTGCCCCTTGTCTCCCGAGGAGCGCCGGCGCGCTTTTTACGTTCGCCCTGAGCTGCTTTCGGGGATCGCCCAAGGGCTCAACGGGGCGCGCAAGCTCTTCCGCCAGCACGGCGGGGCCTGGGTGGTCGCCGTTGACGACCCGGCACTGGCCGCATTGGGTTTTGAGGCTGGCGACCGTATTGAACGCGGCAACGGCGTCCCGCTTCTGAGCGAGGACGCCTTGCGCGGCGCAATCGTTGAGCCGGTGCTGCAAAGCCGCGTATTGCGCCTTTCTGGCCAGCGCAAGGGCAAGGCGCGCGAGTGGATCTACGCCAATGCCGCGCTCTGCTCGCGCTGAAAGGGGCGATCAGTCGAGATAAGCCAGAACCTCTTCCACCGAATCGAGTAGCGCCAGCGCGGGCCAGGTCTCGGGCTTTTCGTGGGCGGCAATGTAGCCATAACGCGCCACCAGCCCGAGCATGCCGGCATCGCGCGCCGCCTCCATGTCCCGTTCGCCATCGCCCACATAGACACAGCGCGCCGCCGGAACCCCCAGCGCGCGCGCGGCGTGCAGCAAGGGTTCGGGGTGGGGTTTGGCGTACGGAGTGGTGTCACCGCAGACCACGCAACCCGGGCGCTTGCCGAGCCCGAGTTGATCGAGCAGTGGGTGGGTCAAGTAAGCGACCTTGTTGGTGACGATGCCCCAGGGCAAGCCACGCGATTCCAACGCGGCGAGCACGGTGTCGGCGCCTTCGAAGAGGCGGGTTTCAACACACAGAGCGGCTTCGTAAAGATCGAGGAACGCCTCGCGCAATGAGGCAAAGCGCGGGTCCGCTGGGGCGACCCCAAAACCCTGGTCGAGCAGGCCGCGCGCGCCATGCGAGGCGTAGGGCCGCAAATGCGCCAGGGGCAGGGCTGGGAGGCCATGGTGGCGGCGCAGGTGATTGAGCGCGGCGGCCAGGTCGCTGGCGGTGTCCGCCAGGGTTCCATCGAGGTCGAAGAGCACCGCGTCAATGCGACGATCAACCACGACGGCAAACCAGGATGTAGTTGACCGAGCTGTCCTCGCCCAAACTGTAGGCGCGGCTGAACGGGTTGTAGCTCATGCCTTTCAGCGCGACGGATTGCAGGCCGGCCTGGCGCGCGAAAGCGGCCAGTTCGGCCGGCCGCAGGAACTTGGCGTAGTCGTGGGTGCCCCTGGGCAAGAGGCCCAGTACGTATTCGGCGCCGATCACCGCGAAAAGGTAGGACTTGGGGTTGCGGTTGAGGGTGGCGAAGACCAGGGTGCCACCAGGCTTTGCCAGTTGGGCACAGGCCGCCACGGTGCGCGCGGGGTCGGGAACATGTTCGAGCATTTCCATGCAGGTGACCAGATCGAAACTGGACGGCTCCTGTTGCGCCAAGTCCTCCGCGGCTTCGAGACGGTAATCGATGGTGGCGCCGGTTTCGAGGGCATGGAGCCGGGCGACGCCCAGAGGCTTTTCCGCGAGGTCGATCCCGGTCACCGCGGCGCCCCGCGCCGCCATCGCCTCGGCCAGAATGCCGCCGCCGCACCCCACGTCGAGCACGCGCTTGCCCTGCAAACCGCCGGCCTGTTCTTCGAGATAGGCCAGGCGCAGGGGGTTGATGTCATGCAAAGGCTTGAACTCGCTGGTCGGGTCCCACCAGCGGTGGGCGAGCTTGCTGAATTTGGCGAGTTCCGCGGGGTCGGCGTTGGGTTCGAGATTCATTTGAGGCGTTCCTGCCAGGTGCGTGCCCGCGCCAGCAATTCGTCGTGGTGAAGGCGCTTGAGCTGGCGTTGTTCCAGCAGCCTTTCCCCGGCAACCCAGACATCCGTGACTTCGTTTCTGCCGGCGGCATAGACCAGCTGGGAAGTCGGCTCGAAGCACGGTGACAGCTCGATCTGAGCAAAGTCCACCGCGATCAGGTCAGCTGCCTTGCCGGGCTCCAGCGAACCGATTTCGGTGTCCCAGCCCAGGGCGCGCGCGCCACCCAAGGTGGCACAGTAAAGCGCGCGCGCCGCCGGCATCGCCGCCGCGTCGCCGCTACTCGCCTTGGCCAGCAGGGCGGCCAGGCGCATTTCTTCGAAAAGATCGAGGCGGTTGTTGCTGGCCGCGCCGTCGGTGCCCAAGGCCAGATTGAGCCCCGCGGCGATGATCGAAGCGACCGGGGCGATGCCACTGGCGAGCTTCAGGTTGGAACTGGGACAGTGGACGACGTGGCCGCCGCGGTCGCGCAGCTCGGCAATTTCCGCAGTCTCGAGATACACGCCGTGGATCGCCTGAAACCCCGGTCCAAGCGCGCCGCGTTCGATCAGTCGGGCCAAAGGCCGCCGGCCGTACTGCTTGAGGCTCTCGCCAATTTCGTTGGCGGTTTCGTGCAAGTGAATCTGCACCGGCAAGTCGAGTTGCTCGGCATAGGTGACAATGCGGTCCAGGGTGGCGTCGCCCACGGTGTAGGGTGCGTGCGGCGCCAAGGCGAAGCGGAGCATGGGGTCGTGGCGCCAGGCATCGCGCATGGCCAGACCCTTGCCCAGATAGTCGTCGGGATCGGCGGCGTAGGGCGTGGGAAAATCCAGCACCGCCAAGCCGATCATGGCGCGCATGCCGGCGCGGCGCAGCGACTGAGCGGTGGCCTCGGGGAAGAAATACATGTCGTTGCAGCAGGTGATGCCACCGCGCAGCATTTCCGCCGCGGCGAGCAGGCTGCCGTCGGCGACGAACTCGCTGGAAACGTGCGCCGCTTCGCGCGGCCAGATGTGTTCCTGGAGCCAGCGCGCCAGCGGCAGATCGTCGGCCACGCCGCGCAACAGCGTCATCGCGGCATGGCTGTGGGCGTTGACGAGCCCGGGCAGCAGCGCATGCTCGGAGAACGACTCGACTCGCCGTACCTGATACGCGGCCTCGGCCGCGCGCGTAGGCAGTACCCCGACGATCCGCCCCGCATCAATGAGTACGCTATGGTCAGCCAAGGCCCCGGCCGGAGCGATCGGAATCACCCAGCGGGCATCGAGACGCAGATCAACGGTGGGCTTGAGGTCCATGGCGATGGCAGGAACAAAAAGGCCCCGCGATGCGAGGCCTTTCCGTTCTGGTACGGGGCGGAATTACTTGGGAACCGCTTCGCCCTTCACTTCAACTTCAACCCGGCGATGCGGTTGCAGACAGGCGATCAAGTCTTTGCGCTTGGTCTGCTCGCACTTTACACCCGGCACCGGCTGGGTCTTGCCCATGCCCAGGGTTTCGATCTTGTCCTTGGGCACGCCGGCCGCGGCGAGGTGATCCTTGACGGCGTTGGCACGCTTTTCCGACAGCTTCTGGTTGTAGGCCTGCGAACCCAGACGATCGGTGTGGCCGGTGACCAGCACGAGTTCAAGTTTCTGGACTTCGCGCAGCCGAGCGACCACTTCGGTATCCAGCGCTTTCTTGCCTTCGGGCTTAAGCACGGCCTTGTCGAAGTCGAACAAGGCCTTGGACGACAGGGTGATCTTCTTGACCGTGGCTTTGGGTTGTTCGCCGGGCTTGGGAGGCTCGGCGACTTTGGGCGGTTCGGCGACCTTGGGGGTTTGGGCCTTGGGCGGCTCAGCCTTTTTCACCAGATCCGGATCGCACTCGGCAATGGCCATCGCCGGGGTCCAGAATCCAGTGCGCCAGCAGAGGTTGGTGCCACTGCGCACGATATTCGGGTTGGGCTTGCCGGCGTTGTCCAGCACGTAGCCGCTGTTCTTGGGATCAGCCTGCGCAACCGCCAGGCCCGTGCAAAGCGATGCCGCGGCAAAGCCGCTCAAAACGCCAGCCAACAAGCGAAGTTTCATTGTTCTGCCCCTTAAGACAAGAAATTTGATTGGTCCGGAACCGCTGTCCCATTTCTCCTGCCGCCATGGCGCGCCCCTCGACTATGTTCCCGTAGCGCGCCTGCTGCGACAGACTAACGGGCGGAATATAGCATAGCGTCGCTGGCCATGCCAGACGCGCGGGCGCAAAGCGACACTTGATCGGGCCCCGTGTGGACGCGATGCCACAGCCTTCGCGTCGCGACCCCAACCGCTCAACGGGTGGCTCGGCAGCGCGATCGTTGGTGTGGAGACCAAGTTTGCGCCGCCGCGGCGGGCGACGCGGCACTGCGCGGTCGATGGCGATCACGCGGCATCGCGCGGCATGAGGGTGTCATGCTAAAATCTTTCGTTTTTGAGCCGCGGCCAATCGGCAGCTCGTTGGCGGCGCTTTCACCCCGAAAAGTAAGGCCCCAGGCAGAGCATTTATGGAGCAGTTCGCCAAAGAAACCCTTCCCGTCAGCCTCGAAGCCGAGATGCGCCACTCCTACCTCGATTACGCCATGAGCGTGATCGTCGGTCGAGCGCTCCCGGATGTGCGCGACGGTCTCAAACCGGTGCATCGCCGAGTGCTATTCGCCATGCACGAGGCCAACAACGTCTGGAACCGACCCTACGTGAAATGCGCACGGGTGGTCGGTGACGTACTCGGCAAGTACCACCCCCACGGCGACTCGGCCACTTACGAAGCGCTGGTGCGCATGGTGCAGGACTTCTCCTTGCGCTATCCGTTGATCGACGGGCAGGGCAACTTCGGTTCGGTCGATGGCGATGCGGCGGCCGCCTATCGGTACACCGAGTGCCGCCTGCGCAAGATCTCCGCCGAAATGCTCGCCGACATCGATCAGGAAACCGTCGATTTCGTCCCGAACTACGACGGCAAGGAAATGGAGCCGACGGTCCTGCCGACGCGCATCCCGAACCTGCTGGTGAACGGCTCATCGGGCATCGCCGTGGGCATGGCGACCAATATCCCGCCGCACAATCTGCGCGAAGTGGTCGGGGGCTGTCTGGCGCTCTTGGAAAACCCGGAGATCAGCATCGACGAGCTGATCGAGATTATTCCGGCGCCGGATTTCCCCACCGCCGGCATCATCTACGGCACCGAAGGCGTCAAGGAAGGCTATCGTACCGGTCGTGGCCGCGTGATCATCCGGGCGCGCACGCATATCGAGGAAATGGACAAGGGAAACCGCCAGGCGATCATCGTCGACGAGCTCCCCTATCAGGTCAACAAGGCCAATTTGCTGGTGCGCATCGGTGAGTTGGTACGCGAGAAGAAGATCGAAGGCATCGCCGACCTGCGCGACGAATCGGACAAGTCCGGCATGCGCGTGGTGATCGAGTTGAAGCGCGCCGAAATGCCGGAGATCGTGCTCAACAATCTGTACAAGCAGACCCAACTCCAGGACAGCTTCGGCATTAACACGGTCGCACTGGTCGATGGCCAGCCACGGATCCTCAACCTCAAACAGCTCCTGGAGTCCTTCCTGATCCATCGCCGCGAGGTGGTGGTGCGGCGCACCCGCTACCAATTGCGCAAGGCGCGGGAACGCGGGCACATCCTCGAAGGCCTGGCGGTGGCACTGTCCAACGTGGACGAAATCATCGCCTTGATCAAGGCCGCACCCACGCCCGCCGAAGCCAAGATCAAGCTGATGGCGCGGCGCTGGCGCTCGCCGCTGGTGGAAGAGATGCTGCGCCGGGCCGATGCCGACAGCTCTCGACCGGAAGGTCTGGGCGCCGAATTCGGCTGGTCAGGGAAGGGCAAGGAGGGCGGCTACCGCCTGTCGGAAGCTCAGGCCCAGGCCATACTCGAGCTGCGTCTCGCGCGGCTCACCGGGCTGGAGCAGGACAAGATCGTCGGTGAATATCGGGACGTCATGGCGCAGATTGCCGACCTGCTTGACATCCTGGCCAAGCCGGCGCGGGTTACCGCGATCATCGCCGCCGAACTCAACACCGTGCGCGACCAATTCGGCGACGAGCGGCGTTCCGAGGTTCTGGCGCAAGGCGAAGAGCTGTCCATGGAAGACCTCATCACCCCGGCGGACATGGTGGTGACGCTCACCCATTCGGGCTACGTAAAGTCCCAGCCTATTGACGAATACCGCGCGCAAAAGCGCGGCGGCAGGGGCAAGCAGGCAGCGGCGACCAAGGAAGATGATTTCATCGACCAGCTCTTCATCGCCAATACCCACGACTTCATTCTGTGCTTCTCCAACCGCGGCCGGGTCTATTGGCTCAAGGTCTACAACGTGCCCCAGGGCGGGCGCGTCAGCCGGGGCAAGCCGATCAACAACCTGGTGCCATTGGAAGACAACGAGAAGATCACCGCCATCCTGCCGGTCAAGGAGTTCTCCGAGACCCAGCACGTGTTCATGGCCACGGCTTTGGGCACGGTGAAGAAGACGCCGCTGTCCGAGTTCTCCCGGCCGCGTCCCTCGGGCATTATCGCCGTAGGGCTCGACGACGGCGATTACCTCATTGGGGTCGCCCTTACCGATGGTTCGCATGACGTGATGTTGTTCTCGGATGGCGGTAAGGCCGTGCGTTTCGATGAAAACGACGTACGCTCGATGGGTCGCGCAGCGCATGGCGTGCGCGGCATGAAACTCGCCGAGGGCCAGACCGTCATTGCGCTGCTGGTGGCCGAAGACGAGGAACTGGCGGTCCTGACCGCCACCGAAAACGGCTTCGGCAAGCGCACACCGATCGTCGAATACACCCGGCACGCCCGCGCCACTCAGGGCATGATCGCCATCCAGACCTCGGCCCGTAACGGCAAGGTGGTGGCGGCGACGCTGATCGCCCCCGACGATGAGATCATGCTCATCACCACCGGCGGCGTGCTCATACGTACCCGCGCCAAGGAAATCCGGGAGATGGGCCGAGCCACGCAGGGCGTGACCCTGATCAACCTCGGCCCGGGCGAGCGCCTGGCCGGACTGGGCAAAGTCGTCGAGACCGACGACGAAGCCTAGAGCGCAGAATTTTTTAGCGGAGAAACAGCATGAAGCGGGTCATCAATTTCAGTGCGGGACCGGCCGCCTTGCCGGTGCAAGTGCTCGAACGCGCCGCGGCGGAACTGCTCGATTGGCACGGCAGCGGCATGTCGGTGATGGAAATGAGCCATCGCGGCAAGGAGTTCATCAGCATCGCGGAAAAGGCCGAGGCGGACCTGCGCGAACTGCTCGTCATTCCCGCCAGCTACAAGGTGCTGTTCCTGCAAGGCGGAGCGATCGCGCAAAACGCCATCGTTCCCATGAACCTCCTGCGTGGCCGAGGCGTGGCCGATTACGTCAACACCGGCGAATGGTCGAAGAAGTCGATCAAAGAGGCCAAGAAGTATTGCAGCGTGAATGTCGTTGCCAGCGCCGAGGACCAGAACTTCTCCTACATTCCAGCGCGCGAGACCTGGAAACTGTCGGCCGACCCTGCCTACCTGCACATCTGCGCCAACGAAACCATCGGCGGCGTGGAATACCACTGGGTTCCCGAAACCGGGGAGATTCCGCTGGTCGCCGACATGTCCTCGAACATTCTTTCGCGGCCCATCGACGTCAGCAAGTTCGGCCTGATCTACGCCGGCGCGCAGAAGAACATCGGGCCCGCCGGCCTCACCCTGGTGATCGTGCGCGAGGATCTGCTCGGCCAGGCGCTGCCAATCACTCCCTCGGTCTTCGACTACCAGCAGCAGGCCGAAAACGATTCCATGCTCAATACGCCCTCCACCTATGGCATTTACATCGCCGGGCTGGTGTTCGAGTGGCTCAAAGCCCAAGGCGGCTTGGCGGCGATCGAGCGGCACAACATGGCCAAGGCCAGGCTGCTTTATGACTATCTCGATCAAAGCGGCTTCTTCGTGAGCCCGGTGCGCCAGGAGGATCGTTCGCGCATGAACGTTCCCTTCAAGCTCAAGAACGAGTCGCTCGACGAGGAATTCCTCAAGGGCGCGAAGGCGCGCGGCATGGTCCAATTAAAGGGCCACCGTTCGGTGGGCGGCATGCGGGCTTCGATTTACAACGCGATGCCGATCGAGGGCGTGCAGGCCCTAGTCGATTACCTGCGCGAATTCGAAGCGCAGCACGGCTGAGGACTCCCCAGATGAACCAGAGATTCCGCATCCTCACCCTGAACCAGATCGCCCCACTCGGGCTGAAACGCCTGCCGGAGGCGCAGTACGTCTGCGGCAAGGAATCGACCGACCCCGATGCCATTCTGGTGCGGTCTCAGGACATGCATGCGATGACCATTCCCGCCTCGGTCAAAGCCATCGGCAGGGCTGGCGCCGGGACCAACAATATCCCCGTGGCGCAGATGAACAAGCGTGGCGTACCCGTGTTCAATGCCCCAGGGGCCAACGCCAACGCGGTCAAGGAGCTGGTGGTCGCGGGTATGCTGCTGGCGGCGCGCAACATCATTCCGGCGATCGAGTTCGTCCGCGGATTGAACGGCGACGACCAAGCGCTGCACGAAAAGGTGGAGGAGGGCAAAAAGCACTTCGCCGGCGTAGAGCTGCCCGGACACACCTTGGGCGTGGTCGGTCTGGGCAAGATTGGTGCCCTGGTTGCCGACGCCGGCATCAAGCTCGGCATGAACGTCATGGGCTTCGACCCGGAAATTACGGTTGACGCGGCTTGGAGCCTGCCGGCGCAGGTGCGCAAGGCACATTCGCTCGAAGAGTTGCTGCGCGGAGCGCAATTCGTTTCGATTCATGTGCCCCTGGTCCCCGCGACGCGCAATCTGCTCGATGCCAGAAAGCTCGACCTGCTGGCGCCGGGCGCCTTTCTGCTGAATTTCGCCCGGGCCGAAGTGGTGGACGACGCAGCGGTCGCGCAAGCGCTTGAGTCTAAACGCCTCAAGTATTACATCTGCGATTTTCCCGCCGAACGCCTGCAGGGCAAACCGGGGGTGGTCGCACTGCCGCACTTGGGCGCGTCCACCCGCGAAGCCGAAGACAACTCGGCGGTCATGGTGGTAGACCAGGTGCGCGATTACCTGGAGCACGGCAATATTCGCAACGCGGTGAATTTCCCTGATGTGGTGATGAGCCGCGAATCGCCGTTTCGCCTGGGTATCGTCAATTCCAACGTGCCCAACATGGTGGGGCAGATTTCTACCGCCTTGGCCAGCGCGGGGCTCAACATCCATAACATGTTGAACAAATCGCGCGGCGACCTCGCTTATACCCTGGTGGATGTGGACAGTGCCGTGACGCCGGCGTTGATCGACCAGATCAAAGGTATCGCCGGCGTACTGACGGTGCGCGATCTGCCACCGGGGTCCACCGCGACTTGAGTCGGCCATGACCGCCCCCGACTCCAGCGCGCTTGCCGCGCATCGGACGGAGATCGATCGCATCGACCGGGAGCTTCTTGAGCTCCTGAGCGAGCGGGCCGGGCACGCGCACGCGATCGGACAGCTCAAGGGCGGCACCGCCGCGTACCGGCCGGAACGCGAAGCACAGATCCTGCGCCGCGTGAGCCAGGAAAACCCGGGGCCGCTGCCCGAGGACGCGGTGCAGTATATCTTCCGTGCCATCATCAGCGCCTGTCTCGCGCTGGAGCGCCGCTTGCGGGTGGCCTATCTTGGCCCCCCCGGAACCTTCAGCCATGCCGCGCTGGAGCGGCATTTCGGCGATCTTCCCGATGCCAGCCCGGAAACCAGCATTGACGAGGTCTTTCGCGCCGTGGAGAGCGGCCGCGCGGACTACGCCGTGGTGCCGGTGGAGAACTCCACCGAAGGCGCGGTGGGAAGAACCCTTGATCTCATGCCCCAATCCACGCTCAAGGTTTGCGGTGAGATCGAGTTGCGGGTGCAGCAGAACCTCTTGAGCCGGGCCGGCGATCTGGCGGCGATCAAGTGCGTCTATTCTCATCCGCAATCCTTTGCCCAATGCCAGGACTGGCTGCTGCGCCACCTGCCTGAGGCGAAGCGCCTGCCGGTGGCGAGCAATGCGGAGGCCGCTCGCCTGGCTGCGGCCGAACCAGCGGCAGCGGCGATCGCCGGAGAAAACGCCGCGGTGATCTATGGCCTGGAGGTGCTCGTGCCGCATCTCGAAGACGAGCCGAACAACACCACCCGCTTCTGGATTCTGGGTGCGCAAGACGTGGCCCCCTCGGGGCGGGACAAGACCTCGCTGGTTCTTTCCGCGCCCAATCGACCGGGGGCCGTCTATCACCTGCTCGAACCCTTTGCCCGCAACGGCGTGAGCATGACGCGGCTGGAATCGCGTCCGGCCAAGGCGGGAATCTGGGAGTATTTGTTTTACGTCGACGTCGAAGGCCACGAGCAGGATGCCGGTGTCCGCAAGGCCCTCGAAGAGCTGCGCCAGGCCACCGCTTATGTGAAAGTCCTGGGTTCCTATCCGGCCGCCGGTAAGTTAAAGTAACTTATTAAAAAGGATTGGCAAGTGACTGATCTTAAATATTTAGTTCCGGAGTACATCCAGGCGATCAACCCTTACCTGCCGGGAAAGCCGATCTCCGAGCTGGCCCGCGAACTCGGCCTCGACGACATCATCAAGCTTGCCTCCAACGAAAACCCGCGCGGCCCCAGCCCGGCGGCGGTCAAAGCGATCCACGCCGCCTTGCCGGAACTGACCCGCTACCCCGATGGCAACGGCTTCGAATTGAAGGCCGCGCTGAGCACGCGCTACGATCTGCCGGCGGACTGGATCGTCCTGGGCAATGGTTCCAACGATCTCTTGGAAATGGCGAGTCTGGTTTTTCTGCATCCCGGGGTGTCGGCGGTCTATTCGCAGCATGCCTTCGCCGTCTATCCCCTCGCTACCCAGGCCCGCGGGGCCACCCGCATCGAAGTGCCGGCGCGCGAGTTCGGGCACGACCTCGCTGCCATGAAAGCCGCCATTCGTCCCGACACACGGCTGATGTTCATCGCCAACCCGAACAATCCGACCGGTACCTCCATCGACCCGGCCGCACTCGAAGCCTTCGTCGCCAGCGTTCCCGAGCACGTCGTGGTGGTGCTGGACGAGGCCTACAACGAATACCTACCCGCTGGTCACGAAATGCACAGCGCCGGCTGGGTCAAGCGCCATCCCAGGCTGATCGTCACCCGCACCTTCTCCAAGGCCTATGGCCTCGCTGCGCTGCGGGTCGGTTATGGCCTGATGCGCCCGGAACTCGCCGATCTGTTCAACCGAGTGCGCCAGCCCTTCAACGTCAACAGCCTGGCTCTGGTCGCCGCCCATGCCGCGCTGGGTGACCAGGCCTATCTCGAAGCCAGCCGTTGCGAGAACGCCGCCGGCCTGAAGCAGTTGATGACCGGATTCGAGAAGCTTGGCGTAGCCTACATCCCTTCCGCCGGGAACTTCATCTGCGCCAAAGTCGGCGACGCGCCCAAGGTGTATCAGGCGCTGCTCAAAGCCGGCATCATCGTGCGGCCGGTCAGCAATTACGGCATGCCGGAGTACTTGCGCATTACCGTCGGCCTGGCCGAGGAGAACGAGCGCTTTCTCGCCGCGCTTGCTGGCGCGCGCAAGGTCTGAAGGGTGGCATGAGTCCACAGCCGCTGCACAAGCTGGTAGTGGTCGGGGTCGGCCTCATCGGTGGCTCGTTTGCGCTGGCACTCCGGAGCCTGGGTTTGGTGCAACAGGTGCTCGGCGTCGGGCGCAGCGCCGGCAATCTTGCCAAGGCTAAAGAGCTGGGGATCATCGATGGCGCGACCAGCGACTGGTCTGAAGCACTGGCCGGTGCCGATCTCGTTCTGGTCGCCACCCCGGTGGCGCAGATGGGCAGAGTCTTCGCTGCCATGGCGCCCCACCTTGGCACCGCCACCATTGTCACCGATGGCGGCAGTACCAAGCAGGATGTGGTGGCCCTGGCACGCGCGCATCTGGGCGCGCATTTCACCCGCTTCGTGCCCGGCCATCCTATTGCCGGCACCGAATTCAACGGCGCCGAAGCGGCTTTCCCCGAGCTGTACCGCAATCGCAACGTCGTCCTGGCGCCCTTGGCCGAGACCGATCCGACCGCTCTGCGGCGCGTCGCGGAGCTGTGGAAGGCCTGCGGCGCGGAAATCCGCCAACTGCCACCCGACCGGCACGACGCCATCTTCGCGGCGGTGAGCCACCTGCCGCATCTCTTGGCCTTTGCTCTGGTCAGCGAGCTGGCCGCGCGGGCTGATGCGGAAGAATATTTTCGCTTCGCTGCCAGCGGATTTCGCGATTTCACGCGCATCGCCAGCAGCCATCCCGAGATGTGGCGCGATATCTGTCTCGCCAACGCCTCGGCGGTGCGCGAGGAAATCGCGCGCTTTCAGGCCGAATTGGCGCGCGTCGACACGCTCTTGGCGGCGCACGACGGTCCCGGCCTGGAGCACGCCTTCGATCGCGCGCGCACCGCCCGCAATGCCTGGCTCGCTAACTTCCAGAAAGCGGCGACGTGAGCCAATCCCCGGAGCGGGCGCAGCCCGCGAACCGCATTCACCCCCTTCCCCGGGAAGGGGGTTGGGCGAAAGGTACAGCACCGTGAGCGTCACTTTTCAGGTTCTGCCGGGCGGGGCCCTGGGCGGAGAAATCCGCGTCCCCGGGGACAAATCGATTTCCCATCGTTCGATCATGCTCGGTGCGATCGCCGAGGGGGTCACCGAAGTGGAGGGGTTTCTCGAAGGCGAAGATGCCCTGGCGACTATGAACGCGTTTCGTGCCATGGGCGTGCGCATCGATGGCCCGGAAGAGGGCAGGGTACGTGTCTTCGGTGTCGGCAAGCATGGTTTGAAGGCTCCTGTGGACGCACTTTACTGCGGCAACTCTGGTACCTCGATGCGTCTGCTTTGCGGTCTTTTGGCCGGCCAGGGCTTCGAAGTGCGCCTCACCGGCGACGAGAGCCTCAGTCAGCGACCCATGAACCGGGTTGCCCTGCCTTTGCGCGAGATGGGGGCACGAATCGACACCGCCACGGCGGGACGTCCGCCAGTGGCGATCCACGCTTGCCCGGAACTCGTGGGCCGGCGTTACGAAATGCCCGTCGCCAGCGCCCAGGTAAAATCAGCGCTGCTCTTGGCCGGTCTCTATGCCCGGGGGCGCACCGAAGTCATCGAACCGGCGCCCACGCGCGACCATTCCGAGCGCATGCTCCGGGCCTTCGGCTATGTGGTGCGGCATTCGGGCAACAGCATCGCGATCGAGGGTGGCGGCAAACTCGCCGCGACCCGCATCGACGTGCCCGCGGACATCTCCTCGGCAGCTTTCTTCCTCGTCGGCGCTTCGATCGCGCCGGGTTCGGATCTCACCTTGCGGCATGTCGGAGTCAATCCCACGCGCACCGGCGTGATCGACATTCTGCGTCTCATGGGTGCGGACCTGGTGCTGCACAACGAGCGGATGGTCGGTGGCGAGCCGGTCGCGGACCTTCGCGTCCGCCATGCGCCCCTGCACGGCATCGACATCCCGCAAGCGCTGGTGCCGCTGGCGATCGACGAATTTCCGGCGCTGTTCATCGCCGCGGCCTGCGCCGAGGGTGTTACCCGGCTCACCGGGGCACATGAATTGCGGGTCAAGGAAAGTGATCGCATCCAGGTGATGGCCGATGGCCTCAATACCCTGGGCATCCAAGCCCGGCCCACGGAGGATGGCATCGAAATCCTTGGTGGCCCATTGCGCGGCGGGCGCATCAACAGCCACGGCGACCATCGCCCGGCGATGTCCTTTGCCATGGCCGGTTTGCGTGCCCAAGCACCGATCGAAATCGACGATTGCGCCAACGTCGCCACCTCCTTCCCCGGATTCGCCGACCTGGCACAAGACGCCGGACTGCGTCTGAGGAGTATCGATGCCTAGTCGGCCGCCACGCCCGGGTGCCTTTCGGGCACTGAAGGCGCCCGCCGGCCGCACCGAAGCCGAACACCTCGCCCAGCCCCAGCCGCGCTGCCCCTTGTTCAGTTTCTGCCAAATGCCGCGCTGCCTGCCCAGTCTGTGCGCCTGGCGCTTGGGGCAGCAGGGGAAGGGGACATGAGCGGCACCGCCCGGCCGTCCGAAGGAGCCGCAAACCAGTCACCGGAGCGGGCGCAGCCCGCGAACCGTAGTCACCCCCTTCCCCGGGAAGGGGGCCGGGGGGTTGGTTTGTTCACCGGCACCGCTCGGCCGTCCGAAGGAGCCGCAAACCAGTCACCGGAGCGGGCGCAGCCCGCGAACCGTAGTCACCCCCTTCCCCGGGAAGGGGGCCGGGGGGAAGGCCCATCAGTGAACACGGTTCCGGTCATCGCCATCGACGGCACCTCGGCCTCGGGCAAAGGTACCATCGCGGCGCGGGTCGCCGCGGAACTGGGGTTTCATCTGCTGGACAGCGGTGCGCTCTATCGTCTGGTGGGCTTGCGCGCTTTGCGCGCCGGCGTCAGTCTCGAAGATGGGACAGCCCTGGCGGCACTTGCCCGTGATCTTCCCGCGCGCTTCGATGGCGAGCGAGTTTTTCTTGCCGAGGCGGACGTGAGCGCCGAACTGCGCGGCGAGACTTGCGCGGATGCGGCGTCGCGCGTAGCCGTGCATCCTCCCCTGCGGGCGGCGCTGCTGTCGCGCCAGCGCGCGTTTCGTGTGGCCCCGGGTTTGGTCGCCGATGGGCGCGATATGGGCACGGTGGTGTTTCCCGAGGCGCGGAGCAAGGTCTTTCTTACGGCAAGCTTGCAAGAGCGCGCGGAACGTCGTTATAAGCAGTTGATCGCCAAGGGATTAGCTGCTAACATTGCAACCCTTTTGCTTGAGATCGAAGAACGCGACCGGCGCGATCGAGAGCGGGTCGCCGCGCCCTTGGCGGCGGCGCCCGACGCTTTGGTGATTGACACCACCGGCCTCGGCATCGAATTCGTCGTGGCTAAGGTGTTGGAGCACTACCGAGGCCGTGGCTGAAGGCGAGGGCCGGATTTGCCCGAGCCGCCTTGTCAGCAATGTTTTTTTGTGAGTCCGTTGCGCCGCACCGGCGGAACGGGATTTCTAACTTGACCCGCGTCCGGTTCCCCCCCGGCCGGACCCATAGGTAATCGACATGACCAACCCCGCAACCCAAACCCCTACCACAACTCCAGGAGCCGAGAGCTTCGCCGCGCTGTTCGAGGAAAGCCTCGCACGCAAAGAAATGCGCACCGGCGAAGTGATCACCGCGGAAGTCACGCGCGTCGACTTCAACGTCGTGGTGGTGAACGCCGGCCTCAAGTCGGAGAGTTTCATACCCATTGAAGAATTCCGCAACGACGACGGCGTCGTCGATGTCAAGGCGGGTGACTTCGTCACCGTCGCCATTGAAAGTCTCGAAGACGGTTATGGCGAAACCCGTCTGTCGCGCGACAAGGCCAAGCGCCTGGCCGCCTGGCAGCAACTCGAAACCGCTATGGACGACGGTACCGTGGTGCAGGGTCTGGTCACCGGCAAAGTGAAGGGCGGCCTCACGGTCATGGTCAACGGCATCCGCGCCTTCCTGCCGGGTTCCCTGATCGACACCCGTCCGGTCAAGGACACCTCGCCCTTCGAGGGCAAGGCGATGGAATTCAAGGTCATCAAGCTCGACCGCAAGCGCAACAACGTGGTGGTCTCCCGCCGCGCCGTGCTGGAGGCGAGTCTGGGCGAAGAGCGCCAAAAGCTCCTGGAAACGCTGGCCGAGGGTTCGGTGATCAAGGGCGTAGTCAAGAACATCACCGACTACGGCGCGTTCGTGGATCTGGGCGGCATCGACGGACTGCTGCACATCACCGATCTGGCCTGGCGTCGGGTCAAGCATCCGTCCGAAGTGCTGGCCGTGGGCGACGAGGTCGAGGCCAAAGTGCTCAAGTTCGACCAAGAAAAGAATCGTGTCTCCCTAGGCCTCAAGCAGCTCGGAGACGACCCGTGGATTGGCCTGGGGCGTCGCTACCCGCCGGGTACCCGGCTCTTCGGCAAGGTCACCAACCTCACCGACTACGGCGCCTTCGTGGAAATCGAGCAGGGCATTGAAGGCCTGGTGCACGTTTCCGAAATGGATTGGACCAACAAGAACATCCACCCGACCAAGGTGGTGCAGTTGGGCGACGAAGTCGAAGTGATGATTCTCGAAATCGACGAAGACCGCCGTCGCATCTCCCTGGGCATGAAGCAATGCATGCCCAATCCTTGGGAGGATTTCGCCATGAACCACAAGAAGGGCGATCGCGTGAAGGGCCAGATCAAGTCCATCACTGACTTCGGCGTGTTCATCGGCCTGCCCGGCGGCATCGACGGCTTGGTGCATCTGTCCGATCTGTCCTGGACCAACACCGGCGAAGCCGCAGTGCGCGAGTACCGCAAGGGCCAGGAAGTCGAGGCTGTGGTGCTGGGTATCGACGTCGATCGCGAGCGCATTTCCCTGGGCATCAAGCAAGTCGATGGCGATCCCTTCAACAGCTATGTCTCCACTCACGACAAGGGCGCCGTGGTCGATGGCGTGGTCAAGTCCCTGGACGCCAAGGGTGCGGTCATTCAGCTCGACGGCGAAGTCGAAGGTTATCTGCGTGCCTCGGAGCTGTCCCGCGACCGCGTCGAGGATATCCGCACGCACTTGAAGGAAGGCGAGAGGATCAGCGCCATGATCATCAACATCGACCGTAAGAACCGCAGCATCAACCTGTCGGTGAAGGCCAAGGACCACGCCGAGGAGTCCGACGCGGTCCAGCGGCTGTCGGCCGAACCGACCGGCACCTCGGGCACGACCAGCTTGGGTGCGCTGCTCAAGGCCAAGCTCGATAACAAGAGCGCCGAGGAATAAGCACTGCGGGGATTGCGATGACCAAATCGGAGTTGATCGACCGCCTGGCGGCCCAGTTTCCGCAACTGGTCGCCAAGGACGCGGAGCTCGCCGTCAAGATGATCCTCGATGCCATGGGCGAGAGTTTGGCGCGAGGTGACCGCATCGAGATTCGAGGCTTCGGCAGTTTCGGACTCAACTACCGCCCGCCACGCGTGGGACGCAATCCAAAGTCCGGCGACAAAGTGCAAGTTCCCGAGAAATACGTGCCCCATTTCAAGGCCGGCAAGGAACTGCGCGAACGGGTTGATTACAAGCAGTAGAATGATCTAGCCTAAGGCGGCTTCACCCGGAGTGGAGCCGCCTTTTTTCTTTTCGGAGGCCGCAATGCGTGCGCTGAGTTGGGCTTGGAAAGCCGCGGTGTTTCTCGTGTTGTTTGCGTGGTCGCTCAAGAACCTGGAACCCGTAGGTCTCAATTTCTTCTTGGGTGCGCGCTGGCAGGTTCCGCTGATGGTGCTGCTCCTGGCCGCGTTCGTGGTCGGCGCGGCGGCCGGGCTGAGCGCCGGCATCACTCGCAATGTGCGGCAGCGCCGGCTGATCGTCGAACTGCGGCGGCAACTGCGGACCAGAAGGCGGCCCGCGGCGCCCGACCGCGCCGCCAGCGCGGCCTGAGCGGCGACCGCGCTAAGGTGGAACTCGAACTCTGGTGGCTCCTCGCTCTGCCGCTTTTTTTCGGCATGGGCTGGCTGGCAGCGCGCATCGACATCAAGCATCTGCTGAAAGAATCGCGGGCGATGCCCAGCTCCTATTTCAAGGGACTCAACTTCCTCCTCAACGAGCAGCCCGACAAGGCCATCGAAGCGTTCATCGAGGTCGTAAAGGTGGAACCGCAAACCATCGATTTGCATTTCGCCCTGGGCAGCCTCTTTCGGCGACAAGGCGAGATCGAGCGCGCCATTCGCATGCATCAGAGCCTGCTCGACCGACCCGATCTTCCGTCCGCCAAACAGCCTGCGGTGCTGTATGAACTGGCCCAGGATTTTCATCGCGCCGGTTTGCTCGACCGCGCCGAAGAGCTTTTCAACCGGCTGAGCGGTTCCGACCATGAACACGCCTCGCTCACGCATTTGCTCCAAATCTACGAGCAGGAGAAGGACTGGAACAAGGCAATCGCCACCGCCAAGCGCATGGAAGCGCTCTCTCGTCAGCCCTACTTCAAGGAAATCGCGCATTACTGCTGCGAACTGGCCACCGGCGCGCTGGCTGAATCTCGCTTTGGCGACGCCCGCGAGGCGGTCGAGCGGGCACTGTCGGAATACAAGCTGTGCGTGCGCGCCACCATCATTGCCGGCGATGTGGCCAGTGCCGAGGGCCAGCGCAGCGAAGCGATCGCCGCCTGGAAGCGGGTGGAATCGCAGAATCCCGCCTATCTCTCGCTGGTCGCCGAACGTATTGCCGGGGCTCTGGATGAAGAAGGTGAGCGCGAACAGGCGCAACGGCTGCTGCAAAGCTACCAGGAGCAATACCCTTCACTCGATCTCTTGAACACCCTGTTCGATCGTACACTGCGCGATCAAGGTCCGCTCGGCGCGACCGAACTCATCAAGGATGAACTGCGCCGCAATCCAACGCTGTTAGGATTGGACAAGCTACTCCAGGCGCAGATCCTGAGCGCCCCGGCGGATCATCGCCACGATCTGGAATTGGTCAAGGGTCTGGTACACCAGCACACGCGCCGACTCGGCATGTACCGCTGCGAGCATTGCGGTTTTCGCGCGAAGCAGTACTATTGGCGCTGTCCCGGCTGCGGCAAGTGGGAAACCTATTCACCCCGGCGTACTGAAGCTCCCGAAGGCCATGTCTGAGTCTCCCGTCATCGTCGCCCTTGATTTCCCCGATCGTGAAGCAGCAATGAACTTCGCCAGCAAGCTCAGGCCGCAATCCTGTGCCCTGAAGATCGGCAATGAACTATTCACCGCGGCCGGGCCTGAGCTTGTGCGCGAGCTGGTGGCCCGGGGTTTTCGCCTCTTCCTCGACCTCAAGTTTCACGACATTCCCAACACCGTTGCACAGGCTTGCCGCTCGGCCACGCGCCTGGGGGTCTGGATGATGAACATCCACGCTTCGGGCGGCGGTGCGATGTTGCAGGCGGCGCATAGCGCCGTCGCCGAGGAGTCGCAGCGGCTTGGGCGGCCTCGCCCCTTGCTGATCGGCGTCACCGTGCTCACCAGCCTGGACGCACCGGCGCTCGCCGAAGTGGGCGTGCCGGCCACGCCGCAGGCGCAGGTGGAACGTCTGGCGGCGCTGTGCGCATCGCGGGGACTCGACGGCGTAGTCTGCTCGGCGCAGGAGGCAATGCGCCTGCGGGACACGCATGGAAGCGCTTTCTGTCTGGTTACGCCCGGCATTCGCCCGGCGGGCGCCGAAACGCAAGATCAGAAGCGCGTGATGACCCCCGAGGCCGCCATCGCGGCGGGCGCCACGTACCTGGTCATCGGCCGACCGATCACTCATGCGGCTGATCCGGCCGGTGAGCTGCAACGCATCAACCAAAGCCTGGAAGATCAAGCATGAAAATCACCATCGTCGGTACTGGATACGTCGGCCTGGTTACGGGCACCTGCCTGTCCGAAGTCGGCAACGATGTGCTCTGCCTCGATACCGACCCGCGCAAGATCGCCATCCTGAAGGCGGGCGGCGTCACCATCCACGAACCCGGGCTGGAGCCCCTGATCCGTCGCAATGAAGCAGCGGGACGCCTGCGCTTCACCACCGACGTCGCCGCGGCGGTCTCCCACGGGCGCATCCAGTTCATCGCCGTGGGGACGCCACCGGACGAGGATGGTTCGGCCGATTTGCAGTACGTGCTGGCCGCCGCGCGCAATATCGGGCGCCTGATGAACGAGTCCAAGATCGTGATCGACAAATCCACCGTTCCCGTGGGCACGGCCGACAAGGTGCGAGCGGCGGTCCAGGATGAACTCGACCAACGTGGCGCGAAGTTCGATTTCAGCGTGGTCTCGAACCCCGAATTCCTGAAGGAAGGCGCGGCGGTGGACGATTTCATGAAACCGGATCGCATCGTCGTCGGTGCCGAGGATGAACACGCCATCGCCACTTTGCGCGCGCTGTATGCGCCCTTCCAGCGCAGCCACGAGCGACTACTGGTGATGGACGTGCGCTCCGCGGAACTGACCAAGTACGCCGCCAATGCCATGCTGGCGACACGAATTTCCTTCATGAACGAGCTGGCGAACCTGGCCGAGCGCCTGGGTGCGGATATCGAGCACGTGCGCCAAGGCATCGGTTCCGATCCGCGCATCGGCTATCACTTCCTGTACCCCGGTTGCGGGTATGGCGGCTCATGCTTCCCCAAGGATGTGCAAGCGCTCCAGCGCACCAGCCAGGAACATGGCCTCGAGCTCCAGATTCTTGAGGCGGTCGAAGCGGCGAACGAGCGGCAGAAGCAGCGCTTGGTGGAAAAAGTCGTCGCCAGACTCGGCCCCGATCTGCACGGGCGCCATTTTGCGCTCTGGGGTCTGGCCTTCAAGCCCAATACCGATGACATGCGCGAGGCGCCCTCGCGGGTGATCCTCAATGCCTTGGCGCAACGCGGCGCCACCATCACCGCCTACGACCCGGTGGCCATGGACGAGGCCCGGCGGGTGTTCCCGGACGCCCCCTGGCTTAAGTACGCCGATTCGCCGTTGCATGCCGTCGATGGCGCCGACGCCCTGGTGATCGCTACCGAATGGCAAGAATTCCGCAGTCCCGATTTCGAACGCCTGGCGGCGTTGCTCGGCCAGCGCCTGATCTTCGACGGACGTAATCTCTACGATCCGGTTCAGGTCAAAGCCGCCGGCATCGAGTATCACGCCATCGGCCGGCGCGTCTGAGCCGATCCGAGTTCAGCCGGCAAGTTCAATGACGAGCTTTCGCGATCTGGCCGATCGCCTCGGCCAAGCCCGCATCCTGGTGGTTGGCGATGTCATGCTCGACCGCTACTGGTTCGGCGAAGTCGAACGCATCTCTCCGGAGGCACCGGTGCCGGTGGTCCGGGTCGCCCGCCAGGAGGCCCGCCCAGGAGGCGCCGCCAACGTCGCCCGCAACGTCGCCGCCCTGGGGGCGCAGGTAACGCTGCTGAGTGTGGTGGGCACCGACGAGGCTGGGGCGACACTGGAAAAGCTGCTTCTGGAAGAGCGAGTGCGGCCCGCCCTGCAACGTGATCCGACCTTGCCCACAACGGTCAAGCTCCGGGTCATCGGCCGGCAACAGCAGCTCCTGCGCATCGACTTCGAAACCGTACCTAGCCGCGAGGTACTCGCCGAAAAACTCAACGAGTTCGAAGCCCTGCTGCCGGAATGTGATTTGGTGGTGCTGTCTGATTACGGCAAGGGCGGCCTCGCCCACATCGGGCGCATGATTGAACTGGCGCGGACGCGACACCTTCCGGTGCTGGTTGACCCCAAGGGCGAAGATTACGAACGCTATCGCGGTGCGACCGTGATCACGCCCAACCGCGGCGAATTCCGCCAGGTCGCGGGTAGCTGGCGGAACGAAACCGAGCTCACCGAAAAAGCCCAGGCACTGCGCGCCAAGCTCGCGCTCGAAGCGCTCTTGGTCACTCGCAGCGAAGAAGGCATGAGCCTCTATCTCGAAGCGGGGGTTCTCCATCTGCCCACGCGGGCGCGCGAGGTCTATGACGTCTCGGGCGCTGGTGACACGGTGATCGCTACCTTGAGCGTGATGCTTGCCGGCGGTGCGCCGCTGCAGGATGCCGCGCGGGTCGCCAATCTGGCCGCCGGCATCGTCGTCGGCAAGCTCGGGACGGCGGTGGTTCAGGCCGGAGAATTGCTCGCCGCGGAGAGCATCGAGACGCTGCGAGGCGGGAGCGATGACCACTGAGGGCGTCAAGGAGCGATTTCGCGAGCACCTGCTGGCCCGTTATTCGCTGCGCCTGCACGTTAGCCTACTGCTGGCGGCCACGGTCGCGGTCGGGATCGTCGCCGCGCGTGTGCTCTTGTGGCTGGGCCTGGAGTCGATGCTTCTGCGCTACCCACTGACGCTGCTGCTCGCTTATGGCGCCTTTTTCCTGTTCGTGCGGCTTTGGCTCAGCCAGGTGGTCAGCCTGCGCGAACACGGTCAGCAACTGCGCGAGGAACGAGGGCGCGAAGCGCCGGATGTCGATCTGAGTCTGCTCGATGGCTGGGGCGGGGGAGGGGGCTCCGGAACCGGTGTCGGCGGCTTGCAGGGTGGCGGCGGGCAGTTTGGCGGCGGGGGAGCGAGCGCATCGTTCGCCGGTGATGGAGCGATGCCCACGCCGATGCTCAGCAGCTCATCCTCTGGCGGCAAGGGCGGCTCCTTGCTTTCCGGGTTGGATTTTGATGCCGACGATGCCTGGCCCCTCGTCCTGGCGGTCATCATTCTGGTCGCGGTGGTCGGCGGGGTGTTTGCCTACGTGATCTATGCCGGCCCCGGGGTGCTGGTCGATGCTGCCTTTGAGGCGGCTCTGGCCGGCGGGCTGGTCCGTGCGGGTCGCGCCACCGCCCGTGGCGATTGGATCGGGAGCATCCTGCGGGCCACCTGGATTCCCGTTGCGCTGGTCTTCGCGGCGACTTTGGGCTTCGCCTGGATGGCGGCGATCTACGTGCCCGGCGCGCATACTTTCGGGCAGGTTTTGCTGCACCTCCTGACCCATGGCTAAGGACAAAACACTCTACAGTTGCAACGCTTGCGGTGGCCAGACGCCCAAATGGACTGGCCAATGCCCGCATTGCGGGGAATGGAACACTCTGGTGGAGAGCCTTGCCGCGGCAAGCACCGCCCGTTTTGTGCCCCTGGCCGATCAGCGTCGGGGCAGCGTGCTCTTGCCGGATATCCCAGCGGTTTCGACCCAGCGGCACCAGACTGGAATGGCGGAGTTCGACCGCGTTTTGGGTGGCGGCTGGGTTCCAGGCGCGGTGATGTTGCTGGGCGGGGATCCCGGTATCGGCAAATCCACCTTGCTTTTGCAGACCCTGGCGAAGGTCGCCGAAAACCGCCGAACTCTGTATGTCACTGGCGAGGAATCACTCGAACAGATTGCCCTGCGCGCCCAGCGCCTGGGGCTGGCCGCGGCACCAGTGGAAATGCTGGCGGAAATCCAGCTCGAACGTATCCTCGCCATGATGGCCGAGACCCGTCCGGAAATCGTCGTCATCGATTCCATCCAGACCATGTACAGCGACGCACTGCAAAGTGCACCCGGGTCGGTGGGGCAAGTACGCGAGTGCGCCGCCCAGCTCACCCGCCAGGCCAAGCGCCTGGGGCTCGCCACGGTGCTGGTGGGTCACGTCACCAAGGATGGTGCCATCGCCGGCCCGCGGGTACTGGAGCACATCGTCGATACGGTGCTTTATTTCGAAGGCGATACCCACTCCAATTTTCGCTTGGTTCGGGCGATCAAGAACCGCTTCGGACCCGTGAACGAACTGGGCGTGTTCGCTATGACCGAACGTGGCTTGCGGGAAGTCGGCAATCCCTCGGCCCTGTTCCTTTCCGGGCAGCGCAGCGAAGTGCCGGGAAGTTGCGTGGTGGCCACCCTCGAAGGAACCCGGCCGCTGCTGGTGGAGGTTCAGGCCTTGGTGGACACCGTGCAGGGCGGCATTCCGCGTCGGCTTTCGGTTGGACTGGAACCGCAGCGGCTGGCCATGCTGCTGGCAGTATTGCATCGTCATGGCGGTGTCGATTGCGGCCAGCAAGATGTGTTCATCAACGCCGTCGGGGGCGTGCGCATCAGCGAGCCCGCAGCCGACTTGGCGGTGACGCTCGCGGTCTATTCGTCTATTACAAACAGATCATTACGAGATAAACTTATTGTATTTGGTGAGATTGGATTGACCGGCGAAATCCGGCCCGTCCAGCGGGGTCAGGAGCGCCTGAAGGAGGCCGCCAAAATGGGCTTTACCCATGCGCTGATACCAAACATGAACAAACCGCGCCAACGCATTGAAAATATGCATGTTGAATGCGTTGCAACGGTGTCTGAGGCAATTCAGCGCTGCCGCGCCGAGGCCTGATCAGCGCGATGGTTTAGCGGGCGCCGGCCGCGGCGTTTCCTTCACCTTCAGAAACACCGGCCCCCACAGTGGGTGGCCTCGTTCCTTCGTGGCGAGGTCAAAAGCCGGGTCGGCGGCAAAGGCTTCCCGAAAAGCCGCTTCGCATTCACCGCCACGATTGGAAATGCAATGGATGAACGCCAGAAATTTCCACGCCGTGGCGACATCGCGGGGAAAAGCGAGGCGTTCCGCCAAGGCTTTGCGCAACGCGATTTCCGCCGCTTCGTATTCGCCGTCGTCGTAGGCTTTGAGCCCGGCGAGCAGTGACTGCTCGGCCACCTTGCTGGCCAATTCGGCTACGCTGGTGGGTTTCACCTCGACCGGGGCGCAGCCCGCAGCCATTAGGGCCAGACCGGCCCAGAACAGATATCCCCGAATCTTCATTGGAATTTGTATTTGATACGTTTGGTTTCATGACCGGCGAGATCGATCTCCGCCACATGAGGAGGGGCGTCGCCGTTGCGAATTTCAATCCTATGGCGCCCGGCCGTGGTTTGCAACTCTTTCAGGGGTGGTGAGACGCCGATCTTGGCGCCATCAAGAAAGATCTCGCCCCAGGGCGAGATCGCCAATTGCACCGCGGCTGGCGCTGGCAAGGCCGGTTCAGGCTCCGGCGGGGGCGCAACCGGCTTCGCCACCTTGGCGATGCGTACCGGCTTCTCGACCATCTTCTTAGGCTCGGGTTCGACCACCGGGAGGGGCGGTGGCGACTCTGGAGCGCGGGGTTCGGCGAGTGGCGAAGTATCGGTCTTGGTGGTGCCGATATTGGCCAGTGAAGGCGGCGGCGTTGGCGTTGTCACCTGGCGGGATGCGGCATTACCGCCGCCGAGGTTGGACCAAATGCCGATGCCAATCAACAGTGCCGCGGTGGCGCCAGCCAGCCAGCCGACCAGACGTCTTCGCCGATTCCGGTGCTTCGCCTGCGCGACTTCGCCGGGACTGAGTTGAATGGTGCGGGACAGCGCATCGTCGCCCTTGGTGGCCCCCGGGTCGAGCGGGGAAAACGAGGGGAGCGCGTCGGCGGAGGTCTTGCGCTTGTTGATGGTGGCTTTGGCCTGCGCGCGCTGGGCATAGCGATTAAGCTCAGCGGCCATTTCGGCGGCGCTTTGGTAGCGTTCTTCTGGCCGTTTGGCCAGCGCTCTCGCGACGATACGCGCCAGGTACCGCGGGGTGTTCCCGCTGACCGCCTGCGGGGGCGGCGGCATTTCGTGCAGGATCTGATAGACCACGCTGGTCAGGGTTTCGCCTTCGAAAGGCGCACGGCGGGTCAAGAGCTCGTACATGACCGTGCCGAGCGAAAACACGTCGGAACGGCGATCGACCGGGCCGCCTTCGACCTGCTCGGGCGACATGTATTTGGGCGAGCCGACGAATTTCAGGGTCTCGTCGTCGGAGCCGGTGGGCGGCATGGCGATGCCGAAATCGAGCACCTTGGGAATGTTGCCGCGCACCAGCATGATGTTGGCCGGCTTGACGTCGCGATGAACGATGCCATTGCTGTGGGCGTAGTCCAGCGCTTCGGCGATTTGTTCGACGATTTCGGCGATTTCCCGGAAGGTCAGGCCGGGCTGGTCGTCGAGCAGAATTTGCTTGAGTTCGCGGCCTTCGAGGTATTCCATGGCAATGTAGGCATTGCCGCCTTCCTGGCCGACCTCGTAGACGGTGACGATATTGGGGTGATTGAGCCGAGCCGCAGCGCGAGCTTCCTCGACGAAGCGCTGCTGCACAGGGGTGAGGTCGGTGGCCGAGCCCGCCAGGCGCAGAGATTTGATCGCCACGGGGCGCTGCAAGGCCGGATCAAGCGCGAGATAAACAATACCCATCGCGCCGCGCCCGATTTCGCGCTGAACCTCAAACCGCCCGAACTTCTGTTTGGCCTGATCCACTGGTCTTGTCGATTGCGCCGGAGAAATCCTATTTTAACCGCATGTGCCCGCAAGTGCGCCAATTTTTATGACAATTGAATCGCCTGGAGCGGCTTTTGAAACTGCTGCGCGAAGAGTGAGCAGACCAATCAAGCAGATCGATCAGAAAGTTGGTCTGATTGGAGGGGGCAAATCCAACCCCATTCCCACACCACAATGCGTATAATGTGTATTATGTAAAGTCTCCCTAGGGGTTCTCCCTCGGGCCTCTCAAGCAGACTCGGTCACCCAGGGCCGCGCCCCAGGAAACACCGCCGCCGCACGCGTGCCGCCAGGGCCTGGGCGGCGAGTCACGGTCTCCGCCGTGACGCTTCGGCGGCGTTCTCCTCAACCGCTAGTCCCCAATCCTGCCAATCATCCCCGAACAGTTCCGTCGGGTGTGGCGTACGTTCGGTGCCATTGCCGCAATGCAGATCGTCGGCCGCGCAGTACTTGTCGCAGCCCCAGCAGATGCGCTCCGGGTGTTTGGGATGGACGGGAAATTTCTTGGCCATGGCGAAAAGTTTCGGGAACGGTGCGTGAACGAATCTTTAACTATATACCGGCCTTGGGGCGAGCGGCTCTTCTCGCTCCGGCGTGGCGTCTATCACCGGTATGGGGGGCGCCGGATAACCACTCTGGGTGATAACCCTGGAGCATTCGCCTGTGGTCAACTTCGACTCTGGGGCCGCGCTTTGCGCGCGCGCTTGCCGACCGCCCAACCCGACCCGATTCCGATGAAGATTTGCATCGTTTCCGACAGCCACGACCGCGCGCCCGCCCTGGTTGCCGCGGTGGCCAGCGCCAAGATGGAAGGTGCGGAAGCGGTTCTGCACTGCGGCGACATCATCGGTGCCAATACGCTGCGTGCGGCCATGGAACTCGATGTGCCACTCCACGTAGTCCATGGCAACAACCTTGGCGACCCGCTTGCGCTGGCCCATTTAGGGGCAACATCCGGCGGGCTGCTGCATTATTACGGCGCCGACGCCCGTTTCGATCTGGCGGGACGGCGCATCTTCGTCACCCACCTGCCGGAACATGGGCGGGCGCACGCTTGCACCGGCGATTTCGATCTGGTCTGCTGCGGCCACACCCATGAAGCCATGGTGAGCGAACAAGCGAACATCGCCGGCGGCAAGACCTGGCTCCTGAACCCTGGCACGGTGGCGGGCATCGGCGCACCGGCCACCTGGATGCTCGCTGACTTGGCCGGCATGCGGTTCGAAATCCGCCGCCTCGCTTGAGCTCGTGAAACCCACCTGGCCCCCGACATGAACGCCATCGCCACCAACCAGACTCTGCTTGTGATCGGCGGCGGTATTTCCGGCATGAGTGCCGCGCTCGAAGCGGCGGAGTGTGGTGCCGAGGTGGTTCTGGTCGAGCGCAATGCCAGCCTGGGTGGGCGCACCGCGCAGATCTACCGCTATTTTCCCAAGCTCTGCCACCCACTCTGCGGCCTGGAGATCAATCTGCGCCGTCTGCGCGCGAACCCTCGAGTTCGGGTGCTGACCTTGGCCGAAGTCACCGAAGTCTCCGGCCGCCGCGGTAATTACCGGGTGCAGGTCAAACTCGCCCCGCGCTACGTCAATGAACGTTGCACGGCCTGCGGCGAATGTGCCAAGGTAGTGACGCGGACCATTCCCAATCCCTACAACCAAGGCCTCGACACGATCAAAGCGGCGTACCTTCCCCACGCCCTCGCCCACCCCCAGCGCTATGTGCTCGATGCCTCCCTGCTCGGTTCCCCGGAAGCAGAGGCAGCGCGGGCGGCTTGCCCGGTGGGTGCGATCGACTTGCAGATGGGCGTGGAAACGATCGAACTTTCGGTCGGCAGCATCATCTGGGCCACCGGCTGGAAACCTTACGATGCCGTCAAAATCCAGCCCTACGGCTACGGCCGCTACCTGGACGTGGTCACCAGCGTCGAATTCGAGCGCTTGGCCGACCCGCGCGGCCCGACGCGCGGACGAATTCTGCGGCCCTCGAACGGCGAACCGGCGACCAACATCGCCTTTATCCAGTGCGCGGGATCGCGCGACGAAAACCATCTGCGGCACTGCTCGCGGGTGTGCTGCATGGTGTCCCTGAAGCAAACCCAGTATTTGCGCGAAGCCGCTCCCGAAGGCGCGCAGGCCACGGTCTATTACATCGACATCCGTGCCATCGACCGCTTCGAAAACTTCTACCAGCAGGTACGCGCCGATGCTCGAGTGAAGTTCCTCAAGTCCAAGGTGGCGCGCATCGTGCATAACGCTCAGTCCGGCCAACTGGTACTCCATGGCGTCGATACCGAGGGGTACCACCGCTACGCCCGTGAACACGATCTGGTGGTGCTGGCGGTGGGCATGGAACCGGAAACCAACGGTCTGGATCTCCCCGAGGATCTGATTCGCGACGCCAGCGGTTTCATCGAGGGTTCGAGCGACGGAGGCCAGTTTGGTGCCGGCGGGGCGGCAGCGCCTCTGGATGTCAATCGCGCCGTGCAGAGCGCCACCGCGGCCGCCTTGCGGGCCTTACAGGTAACCCGGGCAGCGGCGCGCGCCGAGGAGTTGAAGGGATGAGCGAAATCAAGACCGCCGCCGTCCTGTGTACCGGTTGTGGTATCGGCGAGGCCCTGGACCTCAAGGAATTGGCCCGGATTGCCCAGAAGGAAGGCAAGATCGGGGTGCTGCGCGAGGATCCCCAGGCGTGCTCCGCGGCGAGCGTCGCTGCTCTTCATGCTGAGATCCAGGAACAGGGTCTCACCCACCTGTTGATCGCCGGCTGCTCGCGACGCGCCAAGACCGAGGCCTTCAACTTTCCCGGACTTGCCTTGGCGCGCTGCAACTGGCGCGAAGGCGTGCTCTGGTCCGTACCAGAAGGTGAGAACGCGCCGGAGCTCCGCCAGGAGATGGCGGCTGATTATTTGCGTATGGGCTGCGCCGAACTGAAGAAATTGAAGCTGCCGCAAGCCAACCCCAAGGCCGCCGGCAATCGCCGCATCCTGGTGCTGGGCGGTGGCGCCTCGGGCCTGACCGCCGCGCTCGCCGCGGCGGACATGGGTCACGAGGCAGTGATTGTCGAAATCGCGCCGCAGCTTGGCGGCTGGGCCGCGCAATGGTGGCGGCGTACCCCTTGGCGCGCGCCCTATGCCGTGCCGCAGCCCACCGGCATCGATGAACTGGTGCGCCGCGCGGCGGATCATCCACTGCTGCGCTGTCACCTGGGCGCCACCGTGCTGGAAACGCGCGGCGCGCCCGGCCGGTTCAGTGTGGATATCGCCACTGCGGACCAGGGGCAAATCACCGAGGAGGTTGGCGCGATCATCCAGGCCACCGGCTTCACGCCCTACCCCATCGAACGTCTGCCCGAACTGGGCGGCGGCATGAGCCCCTGGGTGATCGACCAGGCCGGCCTCGAAAGCCTGGCCAGGGCGAGTGATGGCGCACCCATTCGTCGGGGCGACGGCCGACCGGTGCGAACCGTGGTGTTTATTCAGTGCGCCGGGCAGCGCGACGCCACGGGTCGCCACCTCGCCTATTGTTCCGGCCATTGCTGTGCCACCAGCGTCAAACAGGCGATGTATTTCAAGGCGGCGCAGAGCGACGTGGATACCGTGGTGCTCTACACCGACCTGCGGCTTCCCGGCATGGGCGAGGATTTTTATCGCAGCGCCCAGACCCAGGGCGTGACTTTCGTGAAAGGCGAGGCCAAGGCGGTTACACCTCAAGGCGAGGGCTTGCGCGTGGCGTTCCGCGATCTGATTCTCGATACCGACAGCGCGGTCGAAGCCGACTTGGTGGTGCTTGCCACGGGACAGGTGCCGCGCTCGGGCACCGATATCGATCTTCCCGAGGAAGAGCGTGCGGTCGCGGCGGCCAATTCGGTACTGAAGCTCGCCTATCGCCAGGGCCCCGACTTGCCGCAACTGAAATACGGGTTTACCGATTCGCATTTCATCTGCTTTCCGTATGAAACCCGCCGCACCGGCATCTACTCCGCCGGCCCCGTGCGCCGGCCCATGGATCTGGCTCAGGCCATGGAAGACGCCACCGGAGCGGCGCTCAAGGCGATTCAGGCGGTCGAAAGCGCCGCCCAGGGGCGCGCCCTGCATCCGCGTTCGGGGGATCTCTCCTACCCCATGGTCCGGCTCGAAGGCTGCACCCAGTGCAAGCGCTGCACCGTGGAGTGCCCCTTCGGCGCCATCGACGAGGACGAAAACCGCTACCCGGTATTCAATGAAAGCCGCTGTCGACGTTGCGGAACTTGCATGGGGGCTTGTCCGGTGCGGGTGATTTCCTTTGAAAACTATTCGGTCGATACCGTGGGCAGCCAGATCAAGTCCATCGACATGCCCGACGAGTTCTCCGAAAAGCCGCGGGTCCTGGTGCTGGCCTGCGAAAACGATGCCTACCCGGCACTGGACACCGCTGCGATGCAGGGGCGGCGCTACTCCGCCTTCGTGCGCGTGATCCCGGTGCGCTGCCTGGGTTCAGTGAACACCATCTGGATCACTGACGCCTTGAACGGCGGTTGGGACGGCGTGATGCTCCTGGGCTGCAAGAAAGGCGAAGATTATCAGTGCCACTTTGTCCGCGGATCGGAGATGGCAGCTTATCGCTTGAGCAAGATCGAGGACACCTTGAAGCAGATGGGGCTGGAGCCCGAGCGCGTGGCCACCTACGAAGTCGCCATCACCGATGTCGAACGCCTGCCTCGGCTTATCGACGAGTACGTGGCCAAAATGTTCGAAATCGGCATGAGCCCGATGAAGGGGTTTGCCTAAGATCATGAGTGAAGCGGACCATTCCTCAGCCTACCGGAGGGAGTTCCTCGCCGAAGTCGAGCGCGAAGTCGAGGGCGGCACCTGGGTCAAGATGTGCATGCAATGCGGCGTTTGCGCTGGTTCTTGCCCTTTCGGGCCGCACTGGGAGCACTCGCCGCAGAAAATCTTCATGATGATCCGTGCCGGCCAGCGCGAGGCGGTACTGCGAAGCGAGTCGATGTGGCTATGCACCTCTTGCTACAACTGTGTGGTGCGTTGCCCGCGCCAACTTCCAGTCACGCACATCATGCACGGCCTCGCTTCGTATGCGCAGAAACTTGGCCTGGCTCCGAAACTGCAAGCGACGCGCGATTTCTCGCTCCAGTTCTGGGAAAACTGCACGCGCACCGGCCGAGTCAATGAAATGCGCCTCACTCTGGGGCTGTATTTTCGCGAAGGGCTAGTCGCGGGTTTCAAGCAGGCCTGGGCGATGCGCACCGTGGCGTGGGGTCTTCTGCGCGCCGGACGCTTGAACCCAGCGGAGCTTGTGGGCGGACACCGCTGCGCCGACGCAAACGGCATCAAGGCCATGTTGGCCAAGGCGCGGGAAATCGAAGCCCGGCGAAAAGCGCAGCACGGACATTGAAAGCAAAGATCATGGCGGAAAAGAACTACGCCTTCTACCCGGGCTGCTCCTCGCAAAAAGGCGCATCGGCGGCCAACTACCTCACTTCGGTCAATGCCGTCTGCAACAAACTTGCGCTGCGGCTGACCGCCATACCAGATTGGAATTGCTGCGGCGCCTCGATCAGCTACGCTGGGGGCAGCGAGCTGTCGCGCCAAGTGCTCAATGCCCGAAACCTCGCACTCGCCGAAAAGCATCTTCCCGGACAAGACGTGGTGGCGACCTGCGCCGCCTGCTGGCTGGCCGCGCGAGAGACGCGCGAGCAGTTGGTTGCCAGCGAACCGCTGCGCGCTGATGCCAACGAGGCGCTGGAAGTCGCTGGACTCGAGTACCAGGGCAAAGCCAAGGTGCGGCACATGGTCGAAGTGCTGATCGAAGATCTTGGCCTCGAAACGCTGGCCAAACCCGTGGTCAAGGCCCTGGAAGGCCTCAAGATCGCAGGTTACGTCGGCTGCCAGACCAATCGGCCGTTTGGGATTGCCGGAGAATCCTTCGAGAATCCGCAGTATCTCGATCGCCTGATCGAAGCCGCCGGAGCGACGGCGCTCAGCGATTACGATCAAAAGGTCACTTGCTGCGGGGGTGCGCTGGCCTTCACAGAACCGGAAAAGTCCCAGGCGCAGATCAAGATGATCGTGGAGTCGGCGTACGATCAAGGCGCCGATATGATCGTCACGCCCTGCCCGCTATGCCAGGCGAACGTCGAGGTCTATCAATCGCAGATCAACGAAAAGCAAGGCACCAAGCTCAACATGCCGGTGGTGTATTACAGCGAACTCTTGGCCACCGCCTACGGCGCGAGTGCCAAGGAAGCAGGACTCGACGGGCATCTGATCGCCCCCGACAAGCTCATCGACGCCGCCGAGAAGCGCTGATTCACCGGCTCTGCGCGAGTTCGGATCCGGCCAAAACCAAATTCCCGTCAACAAGTTTGAGCCGAGCGGGCGCTCGCCCACCTCGCTCGGCCAGTGCAATCAACTCAACATCGCATTCCACATATCGCGACCCCAGTCCATCGCACCCTTGCTCGAGGCGGCGTTTGCGGCCGGGTCGACCTGGTACTTGACCTTAGGCGGATCGCCGACGGAGACGCTGGAGGTCACGTTGATCATGATGGCCAGCGAGGTGGACACCTTGCCCCAGCAGATCGCGCCGGGCAGGGTGACCTCGTCGCCCAGGCCGGCCTCCTTGTACTTGCCGGCGAGGGTGGCGAGGATCTGCTCGCCGGCCTGCTGCCCGGCGCCGAAGGCGATGTGGCCGCTCTTAGGCAGCGGCGCACCCTGCGAGTCGCCGACGACGAAGATGTTCTTGTCTTTCTTGCTTTGGAAGCTGGGCAGCTCGATGGCGGCGAAGCGCTCGCCGAGGCCGGCCTTACGAATCAGACCGGGCGCGCGCATCGGCAGGATGATGTTGGCGTGGTGGAAGGGGACGTCGCCCTTGGTGGTGGACAGCACCTTCTTGCCAGCGTCGATGGACTTCGGATCGACCTCGTTGATGTATTCGATCTGCGCCCCGTACATCTCCTTCATCGCCGTCAGCATGGGCTTGGCCAGCGGCGGCGGCATCGGGCCTTTGTTGGCATCGACGACGATGATTTTGCCCTTGGTGCCCTTCTCCTTCATGCGCTGGGCGATCAGGCAGGCGCGCTCGTAGGGTGCCGGCGGGCAGCGATAGGGCGGCTTCGGAACGGTGATGACGTAGTGGCCGCCCTGCTCGAGGAAGGTGGCCACCTGGCGCTGCACGGCGGACTGCTCGAAGGCGCGGAAGCCGACGGGCAACTGGTCCCTTGCGGCCGCATAGCCGGGCAGAGTCTCTTCCATGTATTCGAGGCCGGTCGCCAGGACGAGGAAGTCGTAGGGAATGTTTTGCGAGGCAGTCTTGACCATGCGGGCGGCGCGGTCGATGTCGAGGACGACATCCTTCACGCGGCGCACGCCGAGCGCGTCGACGACACCATAACTGCGCTGGAAGTCGCTGGCCGGCGCATAACCGGCGATATACAAGATGCTGAGCGGACAGGACATGAAGCCGTCGTTGGGCTCGACCATGGTGATGTCCACCTTGCCGCTCGCGGCGAGCGCGCGCAGCGCGCCCAGGCCGCCCCAACCACCACCCACCACCACCACGCGCGGCTTCGCGCCGGTGCCCACACTGGCGCAGCCCACCATGGAAAGCGCCGCTACCGCAGCGGCGCCTTGGAGCAGGCTGCGCCGCTTGTGCGAGTCGATCGTATTCATTCTTCCTCCTAGGATCAGAACGTTGCGAATCGTCCTCACCACTTGCCGATCGCGGCTGCACCGAGCAGACTCGAAAACTCACGCAGAGGCGAAAACGCGAACTACAATGCCGCCGCTACATTGCTTTCTTGATGGTCATGGCGCCGCGGATGTCACCCAATTTGTAACCGGTGCCCCGGTCCTCGGGATAGCTGGCCTTGAGCTTGGCTTTGACGGCGTCGGTGAGCTTATCCGCCGGACCATGGCAACCCAAACAGATTTCTTGCACCGGCAGAGCGCGCATATAGCGTCTGAACGATGTGCCGCCTTCGTTGACGACTTCGGCTTTTTCGAAGGTCGGCGGCTTTTCGCCGGCAGCGGCGCGGCGGTCAAATTCTTCCAGCGCGGCGCGCTCCCAGGCGTCGGGCACGGCCTTGGGGTTGCGGTTTTTGAGGCTCACCCGGCGAATCATCCAGCCGGATTCTTCGGAGGCCGCTTTGGCCATCTGCGGCGCTTTTTCGCGACAAACGCCAATGGCGCCTTCATGGCCGCCTTTGGCGATCTCGTCATTGAGTACTTTGAGAAGCTTGGGCGGCACCGAAGTCGCCACTTTGCGCGCTTCCTCCACCCAAGCTGTATTGTTCTGCGCCAGGGCCAACTGGGCGCCGATGGTGGTCAGCACCAAACACAGGACTCGTTTCATTGCCAATCCTCCATGGAATTTCAGGTTCGTGAAATTGCCGAGCCAACACGTCGCCAGGAGACGCCGCGCCGGCCCTCAAGCTCAATCGTCTTCCGCGGCTTCGATTTCCCCCTCGTCCTGCGCTCGGCGCAGTGCCGCCTCGCGTTCGAGCCGCGCGAGCTTGTCCTGCTGGCGTGCATGTCGCTCTGTCGCGGCATCGGCCTTGAGGGCAATGCTTTGTTCGCCGAACAGCACTTGCCGCAGGAACCGGAACCCGAATTGCAAGAGCGCGGCGTCTTCGATGAGCAGGGTGTGCAGTTCCTCGGCAGGAAGGTCGTAAATGGCGCCGAATCCGTCGCTGGCCACGAAGTTGCGGAAGCGATCGAGGTCGTAGCAGACCATAAAGAACAGCTCCAGGCTTCGCTTCGAAGGCTTGCCTATGGCTGGGCCCAGAGACTTTTTCTTGAGGATCAGCTCGCGCCAGCCGTGCGCGGCTTCGTCCCCGGGCGGGATGCCCTGCTCCTCGCGATAGGTGTCGATGGGGCGAGCCGGACCTCGGCCGTGGCCCAGGCAATGCGCCTCGCGCACCAGCGCATAAGAGCTTTGGTCGCGGACCTCGTTTTCCTTGCGCAGCGACAGCAAAGCCAAGGGGTAATAGCGGCAGGCGGTCGGCCGTTGTTCGTAAACGCCGCAGCCGTCTTCGCGCATGAAGGGGCAGGCCGTGCCACCGGCGACGGGCTTCAATTTCACGCCGGCGATACCGTCCTTTTCCAGCTCGTAGGGTAGCGTGTATTGCGCCAGGAATTCGCTGGAGGAAAGCTCCAGGCGCTCCTTGAGTCGCAAGATGTCGTAGGGCGTGAGCGCCAGATCGATGTTGCTGCAGCAGGCATTCCAGCAGGCCACGCCGCGCTCGCAGCGGAATTGCAGCGGCGCCGTTCCGGCGAGCATTTCAGGCGCCACTGGACTCGTCAGTGGACGTTCTCCGATCGCGCTCATGGCCGCAAGCAAGGTGCCGAAATGGACCTACCATTGCGGGCAAGCCCGTCCCTCCAAAATCCCGGCTCTGCGGCTGGAGGAGCGGCCCTGACCGCGAAATACGGAGAGAACCTCAATGCGCCGCCGGTTTGAAGAGCTTCGACTTGTCCACGAGGTCGACGTGCTTCCTCTTGAAGCAGGTCCACTGGTGGCTCTTCCGGTCGTACACTGAATTGACGAAGCACTTCCAGTTTTGCTCATCGACGAAGTTCTTGTCGGTGCGGTAATAAAAGCCCGGATAGCGACTCTCTTCGCGGAACTGGATGTGTTTCATATGCGCTTCGGCGGTCAGAATGCGGTGATAGTTCTCCCACGCGCGCAAAAGTTCGTGCAGATCTTTGGCGCGCATCTTGGCGGCATCTTCCTTGAGCAGGGAGAGCTTCTCTTCGGCCACGGCCAGCATCTTGTCGTTGGTGGTGTAATAGGTGGCGACCCCGGCGACATATTCGTCCATGATCTTCTGGAGGCGGAACTGAAGCATCTTGGGGGTAATGTAGTGCGGGTTGACGTCGATCGCGGTGGAGTAATCCTTGTGTTCCAGAAAATTGCGAACTGGCTGATAGATCTCCTCCGCCAACTGTTCCACCGGGGTGTCGAGTTCTGGCCGCCAATCCTTCTGGTCCAGCGCGAAGCGGACCATGGCTTTGGCGGCGAGGCGTCCTTCGGCATGTGATCCGGAGGAGAACTTGTGACCGGAAGCGCCCACGCCATCGCCGGCGGTAAACAGGCCCTTGATCGTGGTCATCGAGCGGTAACCCCAGCTCCAGCCGCGCGGTAGATGGGCCGGAACGGTGTCGTAATCGCCTTCCGCGGCGGTCGGCGCACCGAGATCCTCGGGACCCGAAACCCAGATGCCGCAACAGCCCGAGTGCGAACCGAGCAGGTAAGGCTCGGTGGGCATAAGCTCGCTCATCTTCTTCTCGGGTTCGATGTTCTCGCCCACCCAAATGCCGCACTGCCCGATGCACATGTCGAGAAAATCCTCCCAGGCCTCGGCTTCGAGGTGTTTCACTTCCTTCGGCGAAAGAGTTTCGCGCAGCTTGGCCAGCGCGGTGACGGTGTCCATGTAGATGGGACCGCGACCTTCACGCATCTCCTTGAGCATGAGGTGGTTGCGCAGGCACGACGCCGGCACCGCCGCCTGCCCATAGGGGGGGTAGTCGTTGAGCAGCTCCTTGTTCCTGACCATGTAGTCCTCGCCATAAGCGTTGACCGCCTTGGCTTTGAACAAGAGGAACCAGGCGCCCACTGGGCCGTAGCCGTCCTTGAAGCGGGCCGGCACAAAGCGGTTTTCCATCATGGTCAGCTCGGCACCAGCCTCGGCGGCCATGGCGTAGGTGGAACCGGCGTTCCACACCGGGTACCAGGCGCGGCCGGTCCCCTCGCCCACCGAGCGCGGCCGGAACAGGTTCACACAGCCCCCAGCGGCCAGCAGCACTGCCTTGGCCTTGTAGACGAAGATCTTGTTCTCGCGCACTGAAAACCCGATCGCGCCGGCGATGCGCGAGGGATCGTTGCGGTCGTTCAACAGCTTGACGATGAACACCCGCTCCTGGATCCGCGACAGACTCAGCGCCTTCTTGGCGGCCTCGGCGACGATCCATTTGTAGGATTCGCCATTGATCATGATTTGCCACTTGCCCGAACGCACCGGCTTGCCCCCGTCTTTCAGGGCCGGCAGGCCTTCGCGCTGGCTCTCGGCGCCATCGTGGCGTACACCTTCGGCGTCGGTTTTCCAGATCGGCAGGCCCCACTCCTCGAACAGATGCACCGATTCATCGACATGCCGACCGAGGTCGTAAGCGAGGTCATCGCGGGTGATGCCCATCAGGTCATTGGAGACCATGCGGGCGTAGTCGGCCGGATCCTGCTCGGGGCCGATGTAAGTGTTGATGGCGGAGAGGCCCTGCGCCACCGCGCCGGAGCGATCGAGCGCGGCCTTGTCGACCAGTTTGATCTTGAGTTCGACGCCGGTTTCGGCCTTGGCGGCCTCGGCCCAGCGCATCAGTTCATAAGCGGCGCCGCAGCAGGCCATACCGCCGCCGATCAGCAGGATGTCCAGTTCTTCCTGGACCACTTCGGGGTTCTCAAACGTGCCTTGAGTCATTTTCTTTCACCTGAGGGCAGAGTTCTATTCCGTTCGCACCAGCGACCCACCAACTTCCCGGATCCCTCGCGGTGCCGGGTCGAAAGCTGGGGCGCGGGAGCGCGACGCATCAAATGGGCGCACTGGTTCAGCGTTTACGCAGCAGCTCTTCCGGCTTGCCGGGGCGAAAGCCGTTGTTCTGCGTGAAGAAACCCGGCTTCTCCAGATCGGCGAGCTTGGGCATGGCCTTGCCGCCATACGGATCGATGGAGCCTTCGGGCGTAGTCCGGATTGGGAATTTGAAGCGCTTCAGGGTGCCATTGCGAAAGCGTATGGTCCACATGATCGAGTCCGAACCGCGCATCGGCTGCACCGATCCGCCCAGAGGGACGATGTCGGCGTAGTGGCGAACCTCGATCGCGCCTTGCGGGCAAATCTTCACGCAGGAGTAGCACTCCCAGCATTGTTCCGGCTCCTGGTTCCAGGCCTTCATGGCGTGGCCGGTCTTGGAGCCGTCCTTGTCCAGGGCCATGAGGTTGTGCGGGCAAATGTACATGCAAGCGGTCTTGTCTTGCCCCTTGCAGCCGTCGCACTTCTCCGTACGTACAAAACTTGGCATCGCTTTCTCCTATCAGAACTATCGCGCCGAGTGTCCGGCGAGTTTCACTTCTACGCGGTCGGCGGCATCGATCCCGGCGTAGTATTCGCGCAGGATCTCCAACACCTCCGGACGGCTGAATTCGCTGGGCACCGGCGCGCCTTCGGAAAGCCACTTGCGCAGTTTGGTGCCCGAAACCAGCAAGCGATCGGCATCGCCATGCGGACAGGTGCGGCCCGAAGCCATGCCGCCGCAGCGGTAGCACCAGAAGGTCCAGTCGATTTTCAAGGGCTCGATCTTGAGTGCGCCCTTGGGGATTTCATCGAAGATGTGGTGGGCGTCGAAAGGCCCGTAGTAGTCGCCGACGCCGGCGTGGTCGCGTCCGACGATCAAGTGCGAGCAGCCGTAGTTCTGGCGGAAAAGCGCGTGCAACAGTGCTTCGCGCGGGCCGGCATAGCGCATATCCAAGGGATAGCCGGCCTGCACCACGGTCTTGTCCACGAAGTATTTCTGGGCCAGAACGGAGATCGCCCGAGTGCGTACCTCGGCGGGAATATCGCCAGGCTTCAAGGCCCCGAGCAGAGAATGCACCAGTACGCCGTCGAAAACCTCGATCGCCACCTTGACCAGGTATTCGTGCGATCGGTGCATGGGATTGCGGGTCTGGAAGGCGGCGATGCGCGACCAGTTGAGGGCGCTGAAGAGTTCACGGGTCTGCGCCGGGGTGAGAAAGAGTGCCCCGTATTTCTCGGCAAAGCCGCCGGTGGAAAGCACTTGCAGTGGGCCGGCCAGATTGATCTCGCCCTGCTCCAGCACCATTTTTACGCCTGGATGCGCCGCGTCGGCGGTGCGGAACACGCTCATGCACTCGTGCTGCTTGTCGATGCGGTATTGCTCCTCGACCCGCATGATGGCGAGCGGCTCATCGTTTTCCGGATCGATCAGCGCGATCTCGTCGCCGCTGGCGATCGAGCGGGCAAACTCGCGGCTGGCGGAGAGCGTGATCGGTATCGGCCAGAATACTCCGCTAGTGGTGCGCATTTCTTCGCATACACCGAGCCAATCGTCACGGCGCATGAAGCCTTGCAAAGGCGTGAAACCGCCAATGCCCAGCATGATGATGTCGCCGCGTTCGCGCGAGCTCACCTTGAGGCGAGGCAGCGTGGCGGCGCGTTCGCGCGCTTGCGCGAGCGCCCGGCCGGCAAGCAGCAGTGGCAGCAGCTCCACACTGGCATGTGGGGGCACCAGCCGGGCCGCGGCATCGCGGTGCCGCGGCGGCGCGGCGAGTTCGGCAACAGGGGAGGAACTTTGGATCATCGTGGGTCCAGGAGCACATCGGCGCAGTGCCGACGCAGTGGTGAGAAGCAGAAGGCAACGCCCTTGGCGGCTTCGCGGTATTAGGCATGGGATGGGTCGAGAGCGTCTATAACCGTGAGGGGTGAGCGCGGATACCCCTTCCGGGTAGTGGCGTGAAACCATTGTGGGGCGCGGGTTTGCGCGATATTGAATGGGTCTTGCATGGGCGCGGGTGAGCCCCTAGAATAGCCCCATGGGACCCCCCCCCAACCATGCTCGGTCCAGTGTTTTCTCGCACACCACGCCACCGCCTGCGCCGGTGCCCGCGACGGTGCCCCTCCCTGGAGCCATCCTTTCCGAAATCGCCAGCAGCTTGTCCAGCGAAGAGGATCTCGACGGATTGCTGCGGCGTTTTCTCGAAGTGATCGTCGGCCTTGCCGGCGCCAGCGCTGGCGCCGCGCGCGTGTTGAGCGACAACGGGCAGGAGCTGCGCCTGGTCGGGGCGCTCGGCCTGCCGCCGGAGGTGCTCGAAAGCGAACTCGCCATTGATCGCCCCTGCGGCGCCTGTGGCGAGGCGGTGCGGCTCAATTCAATCCTGGATCTCGAAGACCTGCGTAATTGCGCCGAACACGCCTCGCCCGATTTCTTCGGGCGCCAGTGCCAGCGAGTGCTGGCGGTGCCGCTGGCGCACAAAGGGCGCGTGCTGGGCGTGTACAACCTCTTCTTCGCCACCCCGCGCCCGCCCGGCGGGGAGGAGCAGGCTTTGCTCCGCTCCATCGGCGAACTTCTGGGCCTGGCCCTGGAGAACGCCCGGCTGGCGCGGGAGAACCTGCGCGCGACGGTCATGCACGAGCGCCAGATGATGGCCAACGAAGTGCATGACTCCTTGGCGCAGACTTTGTCCTACATGAAGATGCGCATGGTGCTGCTCGAAAAAGCCGCCGCCGATCGCAACGAAGCGCGCCTGGGCAAGTACATCAATGATGTCAATGAGGCACTGTCGAGCGCTTATGCCACGCTGCGTGAACTCCTGACGCATTTTCGGCGCCGCCTGGGTTCACAGGGCCTGATCCAGGCGCTGCGCGATACCGCCGACAAATATTTCGACAAGACCGGCGTGCTGCTCGAATTCGATAACCAGACCCCCGAGCTGCACCTGTCCATGGATCAGGAAATGCAGGCCTTCAACATCGTGCAGGAGGCTCTGGCCAATATCTGCAAACACTCCGGCGCCCGGCATGCGCGCCTGGCCATCCGCCGCCTCGCCGAGAACTGCGAAATCACCATCGAAGACGACGGCTCGGGCCTGCAAGTGAGCGGCTTCGCGGAACGCGGCGCAGCCGACGCGGTGGCGCATTTCGGCCTCAACATCATGCGCGAACGCGCCCAGCACCTAGGGGGGGAAATCGCCATCGAAAGCGCGCCTGCCAACGGCACTCGCGTGCGCCTGGTCTTTCCCATTGCCGGAGTCAGGAGTGAATCCCCATGAGTGAAACCGTCCGCGCCCTGCTCATCGACGATCATGCTCTGTGCCGGCGGGGGCTGGCCGACCTCCTGGAACACCGCGCCGGCGTGCAAGTGGTCGGCATGACCGGCAACCCCAACGAGGCCAGCCGCCTGATCCGGGAATTGACGCCCGACATCGTCATGATGGACCTGCGCATGCCCCAGAGCGATGGCATCACCATGCTGCTCAGGCTGCGCGAGGAAGGCATCACGGTGCCGGTGGTGATCCTCACGGTGAGCGACAGCGAAGAGGACCTGGGCAACGCCATTCGTGCCGGCGTGCGCGGCTATCTTCTGAAGGACATGGAGCCCGAAGATATCGTCGATTCGTTCCTGCGCGCCGCCCAGGGCGAAGTGGTGATCGCCCCGGCCATGACCATGAAGCTGGCGCATATGCTGCAATCGTACGGCCAGAAGAACACCAAGGAAGACCTCTTGGCGCTGCTCACCTCGCGTGAAAGGGAGATCCTCGATCATCTCGCGCGCGGTCAGAGCAACAAGTCCATCGCTCGTGCCCTGGATATCAGCCCCGACACCGTGAAGCTGCATGTGCGCCACATCCTCGCCAAGCTCAATCTGACTTCGCGCGTCGAGGCCGCGGTGTTCGCGGTGGAACACAAGTCGGTGGCGCCCAACCGCGCCGTACACTGACCCGGCGCGGTGTCGGCGCCCCCCCCAAAAAACCGCCCGGCTTAGTGCTCGCCCTTGGTTCGCAGTAATCCCGCGAGACGATTGCCTTGCTTCTGCGGTCCGCCGCGGGGGAAGATTTCGTGCAAGTGGCGATTGCTGCCGCGCTCTACCCCCCACAAGGCCGTGAAGTGCTTGATCATGGCCCGCACCTGCGCCTGCACACCGTGCTCTTCGTAGTAGGCGCGCAAATATCGAATGATTTGCCAGTGTTCGGCAGTGAGCACCAGGCCTTCGCGTTCGGCCTGGGCCATGGCGAACGCTTCCGTCCAGTCCTCTAGATTGCGCAAGTAGCCTTCACTGTCGGTGGCGACCAGACGGCCTTGGACTTCGAGGTGGGTGGTGTGGGACGCGTCCGCCATGCGCCGGTCTCTAGCCGCCCGCCAACCGCCGCGGCGCCACTTCGGCGTGCTCCGGCTGCTGTCCCCGGCGATGTCTGGCCACGAACGCGGCGAAGCGCTGTGCCCAATGGTCCGCGCCGACGTTGCGGCGATGGCTGTAGGAAGCGAGCAGATTGCGGTACACCAGGCCGTCGTGCCGCCCGTCGATGCCATGACCGCGCTGGACCTCGTAGGCGAAGACGATGTCGGCGGGCAGTTTTTCCAGGCTGGAGTAATGGAACTCGTGGGCGCGGATGATCTCGGCTGGTGCGGCGCCGCTCGGCCAAGGGTGTTGCGCGGTCTCGCGCAGATGCACATAGCCCCGCCCGACCGGCCGGTCGTGCATGAGCGCATCCGCCGGCAACGCGCCGACCATACGCGCGGTGGTGCCCCGCCAACTGAGCGTGCGCGCCAGGTACATCAGGCCGCCGCATTCGGCGTGAACCGGCAATCCTTCCTCGATGGCCTGCCGGATGTCTTCGCGCAGGCTGGCGTTGGCTTCGAGTTCGATCAGGAAAGACTCGGGAAAACCGCCTCCCAGAAACAGCCCGTCAACCTTGGGCAAGCGCGCATCGCGCAGCGTGTCGAAGGGTACCAGCGTGCAACCGGCCTGCTGGAGTGCTTCGAGGTCGTCGGCGTAGTAGAAGCCGAAGGCGGCATCACGCGCAATGGCAATACGCAAGTGACGCCGCACCGGCAACCGCAGGAGTTGGTGCGGCGTAGAGCCGAACGCCAGCGGCGGCGCCGCGCGCGCGACCTCCAGCAGGCGCGGGAGATCGACCTGCTCGGCGACGGCCTGCGCCATGGCGGCGATGCGCGCCTGCGCTTCGTGGCACTCATTGCTGGGCACGAGCCCCAAGTGGCGTTCGGTGATTTCCAGCCGCGCGTCACTGGCGATCGCGCCCAGCACCGGAATGTCGGTATAAGCCTCGATCACGGCGCGCAGTTTTGCTTCATGCCGGGCGCCGCTGACTCGATTCAGAATCACCCCCGCGATCTGCACCTCGCGCTCAAAGGCCTGCTGGCCCAGCAGCAAGGGGGCGATGCCGCGGGTCATGCCGCGCGCATCGAGCACCAACACCACCGGCAAAGCAAGATGTCGAGCCAGCGCCGCGCTGGAATTGCTGCCGTCCAGCGCCAGGCCGTCATGCAGGCCTTTGTTCCCTTCCACCAGTGCCAAGGCCGCGCCTTGCGCGGCCCGCCGGAACAAGGCGCCGATTTCCTCCCAGCCCTGCAAATAGGGATCGAGGTTGCGGCAGGCGCGCCCGGAGGCCGCGGTGAGCCACATCGGATCAATGTAGTCCGGTCCCTTCTTGAAGGTCTGCACCTGCAGGCCCCGAAGCCCCAGGGCGGCGGCCAGCCCAGTGCTCACCGTGGTCTTGCCCGAGGATTTGTGGGCGGCGGAAATCAGCAGCCGCGGCAAGGTTTGATGATTCATGATCAGTCCTCCAGGCCTTCCAGCCGATCGGGCAGGAGACGCAGGAACTTCATCGCCAGCACCAAGATCAAGAGCGCCAGAGCGACGCCACCCAGACCCAGCAGCAATTCCGGCCAGCTCGGCGCATAGGCATGCACCTTGCCATCTTCGAAGCTGCCGCTCACGCTGAAGCCCGGAAAGAGCCGCAAGGGATAGGCCTGGCCGGCGATGAGCGTGACGTACATCTGTACCAGTCCGCCGCCTAAGGCCAGAAGTGAGGCCAGGGCAAGAGTGCCGGCGCGTCGGGCGAAACGTTCCCGCAGGAGCAACAGCAAGGGCAGCACGCCGCCCAGGCCGATCTGCCCCAGCCAGAAGAGCGCGGTATAGACGCCGCCCTCGAGCAAGAGAAAGCGCTCGACCTCGCGGCGTGGCGCGACATAGAGCTGGGTGAGATGAAAGAGCGCCACGAAGTACAGGGCGACGCCGATAAAGACCGCCAGGAGCCGCCCTAACCGGGCACACAGAGCCGGAGGCGCGAGCTCGAAGCCGCCGGCGCGGAGCACCAGCAGCAACAGCGAAAAGAAAGCCGTACCGTACACGAAGGAATAGGCGATGAAAGTTGGCGCCAGCAACGCCGAGTGATAGGCCTCGCGGGCCAGCAGAAAGCCGAAGATCGAACCGGTGCCGGTGGTGAGCAAGAGCCGCCACAGGAACGCCGCCCAGCCGGCCAGCCGGGTGTGCCGATCGAGTCTGCGGTCCATCATGGTCAGGAGGTAGGCCGCCACGACGGCGAAGAAGCCGGTATAAAGAAAGACATTCCAGGCGAAGATCGAGCGAAAATTGTAGTTGGTCATCGCCACCACCAGGCGCTCCGGGCGCCCCAAGTCGAGTACCAACACCGCCAGCCCACCCGCCAGCAGGCACAGCGCAAGCACCCCCGAGAGCCGAGCCAAGGGCTTGAACGCGGTCTGCCCGAAGACGGAGGCGAGGGACGCGGCATTGAGCGCCCCGGAAGCGGCGACGATCAGAAACACCGCAAACACATGGGGCAGGCCCCAGACGATGTGATTGTTCATGCCGGTGACCACATGGCCGACGCTCTCCATGCGGTGCGCGGCGACCAGCCCCAGCAGAACCATCGCCGCCAACCCGCCCAGAGTCAGCAGAACGCCAGGGCGCCAAGGCAGCTCGAAGTAGACGGATTTCACGATCGATTCACCTCAGATACCCAGGTAGGAGACACCGGGGTCCAGCCCCAGGTCGGCACGCACGCGGGTCGCCTGTACTTCGGCCAGGCGGCGGGAGATCTCGCTGGCCGGATCGTGGAGATCGCCGAAGAGCATGGCCCCGCCGCCGCTCGCGGCACAGGCTTCGACGCAGGCCGGAACGCCACCGCGATCGAGGCGATGCACGCACAGGCTGCACGCTTCGACCGTGCCCTTGCCGCGCGGCACCTCCGGGCGCTGATCGCGCTGCGGCTCATGCACGAAGGAGCGGGCCTGGTAAGGACAGGCCATCATGCAATAGCGGCAGCCGATGCAACGGTGCCGGTCCACCAGCACCACGCCGTCCACCCTCCGGAACGAGGCCCCGGTCGGACAGACATCGACGCAAGGCGGGTTGGCACAATGCTGGCACATCATCGGCAGGAAATGCTCGCGGCCGCTCTTGGCGTCCTTGAGCGCGAGTTTGCGGATCCACCGCGCGTCAGTCTGGCTCTTCGGTGCCTCCAGGCCGTTTTCAATTTGGCAGGCGCTGATGCAGGCCTCGCAAGTAGCGGTGCAGCGAGTGGTGTCGATCAAAAGGCCCCAGCGCCGCTTGGGGCTCGCGCCCGCGGCCGGCGTTTGCGCGCCGGCATGTTCGATCAGCACCCAGCCCGGCAACAAGGCCGCGGTGGTCAGTGCGGCGAGGCCCGCCGCGACCAGTCGGCGGCGATGGAACTCGGGTGTGCCTTCCCCGCAACTCCGGTCGGTCGGAAGAGGTTGGTTGCGCAGCGTGGGCGACGCCTTGACTACCGCCTTCACCATGCGCCTCCAACGCTAGGATTCAGATCGCCATGGCCGTTCGGCCGAAGGGCCGGAGCGGCCTTGGCCGCGAACCGGCGTTTCCGAACGAGCCCAGATCCCCGGGGCGATCCCTTCGCGGGCAAGGCGGTTCTTGCCTGGGGCGCGCCGGGCCGGGTGGCCGCGGGCCTCATGGTGGGAGGCCGGGAGCGAGAATTCATCGCTGCTCCCCGTTCTTGGGCGCCGCGCGCGGCGAGTGGCATTCAAAACAATCGATGCTCACCGCGGCGTAGCGATGGCAGCTCGCACAGAAACCGGTCTCGCCGAGCACCGAGCCGCTTTTCTCGCCCGCGTGGCAGGCAATGCAGTCCTGCAAACCCTGGCGCGCTTCGCGCTTGCCTTCGCGCACCACTGCATCGCGCTGATGCACCAGATGCCGCATGTGATTGCGGCGCATTTCCGTAACCTCGGCGATGCACTGCTCGCCGCGCGGAGTATCGAAGACCGGTGCCCGCTCCGGCACGCGGTCGCGCGCGGCCGCGACCGTAAACCCGGCGAGGACCGCGATCACCAGCGCCAGCGCGATCGCCACCGAGCCTCGCGCGGCGCGAATGCGCCTAAGCATGATCCTGGCACCCCTGGACCGTCGGGTGGATTAAACCCCGCAGGGCTGAATCCACCATGGGTACCCCTCCGCGACCGGACCATGCCCTGGGGGAAGTGCAGCCGCGACGCGGCGGCGCCATCCACTCTAGGGGACCGCGCCCCTGCACCGTGGGGTGGATTAAGGCCCGCAGGGCCGAATTCACCATCGACGCGGACAAGCTCACAGTGGATTCGCAGTCGCACTGCGGCTGCTTCATCCATCCTGTGATCGGTGGGCGTGTGATGCGCATTCCGGTGCGTCCCTACTCGCCCAGCCCCATCTGGATGTACCCAGTTGGGCACACGTCGCGGCAGATGTGGCAGCCGATGCAACGGGTGTAGTCGGTATCAACATAGCGTCCGGTGGTGGATTTCGCTTTGGGCACCTTAAACACCGCTTTTTGCGGACAATAGATCACGCAGTTGTCGCATTCGAAACACAAACCGCAACTCATGCAGCGCTTCGCCTCGGTGACCGTGCTGGCTTCGTCCAGTGCCTCGATGCGCTCGGCGAAATTGCCCAGGACCGCGTCGGCGGACAGTGTGGTGATGCCGCGCTCTGCCCGGCGGGTGAACGGGAAATGCCCCAGAAACATCTCGCTGTGCCGAATGACGTAGCGATCGGAACGATTCTCGAAATTGTGAATGGCGGCACTGCTCACGTCGGTGCCGCGCATCGCTTCGGTGGCCGCGGTGAGCGACAGGCCCCGCTCCCGAAGCTTTGTGGGCACCTCAAAGAAGTCCACATCGACCCGGGGGCGCTTGGGCAATTCCTGGCCGGCGAGAAAGCTGTCGATGCCTTCCGCGGCAATGCGTCCCTGGCCGATGGCGCTGGTCAGAAGGTGCGGCCGCAGCACGTCACCCCCGGCGAATACGCCGGGCTGGCCGACAAGCTGAAAGGCTCGGTCGGCGGCGAGGCCGCCCTTGCCGTTGTCGTAGGCTTCGAGCCCGGTGAAATCGACCGCCTGGCCGATCGCCGAGACAATCAGGTCGGCGGGAATGTCCTCTTCACTGCCCGGCACGGTCGTGATTTCCAGCCGTGCGCCGACGAATTTGGCTTCGCACTTGGCGATGCGCAAGCCGGTGGCGCGCCCGGAGGCGTCGCGCAGCACCTCGATGGGCGCATACCCGTCGCGAAAGCGAATGCCTTCGGCCTGCGCGTGTTCGATTTCCTGCCGGCTCGCCTGCATCTTGTCGAGGGTGAACACCGAGGTGAGGGTCACTTCCGCCCCCTGCCGCGCCGAAACTTCCGCGACATCCTGCGCCGCGCGGCCCAGAATCGCCTGCTCCGGCCTGCTCGGGGCGGCGCCGTTGCTGATGTGCCCCAGACGCCGTGCCACGGTGGCGACATCGATCGAGGTATCGCCGCCGCCAACCACCACCACGCGTTTGCCCACATACCGCATGCGCCCATCATTGAAGGCGCGCAGGAACGCGATGGCGTTGACGCAATTGGGCGCGTCCGCTCCGGGTACCGGCAAGGGTCGGCCCGATTGCGCGCCCAGGCCGAAGAACACGGCGTCAAACTCGGCGCGGATGCTCTCCATGCTCACCTCGCTGCCGACCCGGCAATTGAGGCGTACTTCCACGCCCAGATCGAGGATGCGCTGGATCTCCGCGTCGAGCACCTCGCGCGGGGTGCGGAATCCGGGAATGCCATAACGCATCATCCCGCCCAAGGCTTGGTGCTGGTCGAAAATGGTCACGGCATGACCGCGTCGCGCCAGGTGATAGGCGCAAGACAAACCGGCTGGACCGCCACCGATCACCGCCACTTTCTTGCCGCTGGGCTGAGCCGCGCGGCTGAATTGCAGGCCCTGGGCGATGGCGTATTCACCCAGAAAATGCTCCACTGCGTTGATGCCTACGCGGTCATCGACTTCATTGCGGTTGCAGCCCTTTTCGCAGGGCGCCGGGCATACCCGGCCCATCACCGCGGGAAAGGGGTTGGCCTCAGTGAGGCGCTGGAAGGCGTACTCCTGCCAATTCATACCCGCGGGCGGCTTTTCGATGCCGCGCACGATGTCGAGATAGCCGCGGATGTCTTCCCCGGACGGGCAATTGGCCTGACACGGCGGCGAACTCAGCACATAGGTGGGGCACTTGTGGCTGTGCCCCGCATCGAAGATTTCCTGCTGCCAGGGCAAGGGCGCGTGATCGCCGTCGCGATAGCGCCGGAAAGACAAGGCCTTGGGCGTACCGGATGGGGGGAGATGTTCGGACATAAAGAACTCCTTCTTGCCGTCGCGCAGAGACTCAGAGGTGGTTAAGAAATGGTCGCGGAGTAGATCTATTCACAATTTCTACCCAGCCGTATGGCGGTGCTAACCAATTGATGTACGCCCCCTACCATGCCCATCTCGAAACCGTACATCGGCAGCACTTTGGAAAACTGCGCCTTGCAAATAGCGCAAATGGTCGCCATGAAATTGACTTGATGGTGATCGACCACCTGTTTCAAGGCATTCATACGCGGGGAGGCGCCTTTCACCCGCAACTCCAGCAATTCGTCGGTCAGCAGACCGCCGCCGCCGCCGCAGCAAAAGGTCTTCTCACGGATGGTGTCGGGCGCCATTTCATGAAAATGATTGGCCACGGCGCGGATGATCGCGCGCGGCAATTCGAACTGGCCGCCCGGCACCTTGCCCATGGACGAGGCGCGGGCAACATTGCAGGAGTCATGGAAGGTGATGATGCGGTGGTCATTGGCTTCCTTGTCGAAAACCAGCGCCTGGCGTTCGATCAGCTCATGGGTGAATTCGCAAATGTGCTGCGGCACCGGATAGCGTGGATCGAGGAAGTCGAAGGGCCCGATCAACTTCTGCCAGTAGTTGTACGCGACCCGCCAGGCGTGACCGCACTCGCCGACCACAATGCGCTTGACGCCCAGCTCCAGCACCGCCTCGCGCACGCGTTGCGAGATCTTTTGCATCTGCGCTTCATTGCCGGTGAAAAGCCCGAAATTGCCAGCCTCGGAGGCATGGCTCGACAGCGTCCAGGAAATCCCCGCAGCGTGAAAGACCTTGGCATAGCCGATCAAGCTTTCCACATGCGGTTCGGCGAAGAAATCCGCGGATGGCGTGACCAGCAGCACTTCGGCGCCTTGCTGGTCGATCGGAAAACGCACCTCGGCGCCGGTTTCCTCTTTGACGTCTTCCTCCAGGCCCTCGAGGGTGTCGATCAAGGCTGGTCCCGGCAGACCGAGGTTGTTGCCGATGCGGTGGACCTTGCCGATGATCTCATTGGCGTACTTCTGCCCCATGCCCACGGTGTTGAGCACCTCGCGCGCCGCCATGGTGAACTCGGCGGTATCGATGCCATAGGGGCAGAACACCGAGCAGCGCCGGCATTCCGAGCATTGGTAGAAGTAGCTGTACCACTCCTCCAGGCGCTCCTTGGTGAGTTCCTGCGCCCCCACCAGCGAGCCAAAGAGCTTGCCCGGCAGTGTGAAATGGCGCCGATACACCGAGCGCAAGAGTTCCTGCCGTGCCACCGGCATATTGCGCGGATCGCCGGTGCCCAGGAAGTAGTGGCATTTGTCGGTGCACGCACCGCAATGCACGCAGGCGTCGAGGTAGACCTGGAGCGCGCGGTTGCGCTTCAGGATTTCCGCCAGCTTGGTCAGCGCCCGGTCATGCCAGTCGGACACCAGTTCGCCGGGGTAATCGAGCGCCTCCTGGATCGCCTTGTTGGCCACATAGGGCTTGCTGTGCGCCATCGCGCCCGGCTGCAGCGGCGGCGGCAGGCTCTCCTCAGCCAGCGCGGGAACAGCGAAGCTGGGCGTGGCCATGTCAGTGCCGCCCGACCGCTCGAAGGCACTGACACGCCCCCACAGGGGGCAGCGAGCGAAGCGAGCGTGGGGGAACCTTCAAGCAGTGCCGCCCGACCGCTCGAAGGCACTGACACGCCCCCCTAGGGGGCAGCGAGCGAAGCGAGCGTGGGGGCCGCTTCACCCTAGGCTCCCTCGCGCCGAGCGACCGGCCTACGTCCGGTGTCCGCGCGCGCGCGGCTGGGGCTCAGAAACACCCCGGGCACATGCAGCAGCTTACTCACCGGAACAATCATCAGCAGCACACCCACCGCCAGGAGATGCACCAGCAGCGGACCGCCCGGCAGGGCGGACCATTCGAAAGTGAACAGCCCCAGGGTGAAGCGCTTCAGGGCGATCAGATCGGTGTGGATCACAAAACTCATCATCAGTCCGGAAAACCCGATGAGCCCGAGCAACAGCAGCATGAGGTGATCCGAAGGCGTCGAGATGAAGCGCACCCGCGCTACCAGGAGCCGGCGGGCCCACAGCCCCAGGAGCCCGAAGACCATGGCGAAGCCGGCATATCGGCCCCAGGGCTGCAACCAGAGTACCCACGTCGGTACGGGCTCCAGAAAGTAACGCAAATGGCGCAGCAGCACCAGCGCCAGCGCCGCGTGGAAAATCCAGCCGAAAAACCAGGTCCACTTGTTGCTCTGGAACAGGCTGGCGAATACCAGCACTTCCTTGGTGAGGCGCCACGCGACTCCGGCGCTGGTCCGCGGCGCCGGGGTCACGGCGATCGGCAGGCCCACCGGAGCGCGCATAAACTTGGCGATGCGCCAGGCGAGACCCAGCACTAACACCGCCGTCACGAGATAGGCCAGAATGGCCGGTGCCAAGTCCATGGTTCAGCCGACACCGTTCAAGGTAGGAGCGGGCTTGCCCGCGAAGAGCGTTGCCGGCGTGTCCATGGCGCGTTCGCGGCCGGGGCCGCTCCTGCAAATTTCACGGCTAGACGCAGCCGGTGGGTTTGGGTAGACCGGCGATCTTGCAGGCCTGCTTGGCCGGACCGTAGGGGAAAAGCTCATAGAGATACTTGCTGTTGCCCTTTTCCGGCCCCAGTGATTTGCCGATCGCCTTGGTCAGCACACGCACCGCCGGGGCGATCTGGTATTCGTCATAGTACTTGCGCAAAAAATTGACCACCTCCCAGTGACTGGGCGTCATCTCCACGTTCTCCTGCTTGGCGATGATATCGGCCACGTCTTCGCTCCAATCGGCGAGATTGGTGAGATAACCTTCCTCGTCGGTCTCAAAGGTCTTGCCATTCACTTCGATGCTCATGATTGCTCCTGCGACGGGTTTACAGCCAGGACTGCACGGGTTTGTTCTCGGCCGCGAGATCGACGAAGCCGCCATAATCGACGAGACGCACGCCCGGCAGCACCCGATCTTTCAGACCGCGCGCTGCCAAGTCGGGGACCAGGGCGTAGATCTCCATCAGTTCCATCGCCGCGCCGAGCTTCGCCGCAAAGTCACCGCCGCGGACCGCGGCGGTGACCGCATCTTCGATCAGCAGCACTTTGCTGCCTTTCCGAGCGAGCCGCAGGCAGCTCTCCAGGGTGTTTCTTTCATACGGCGACTTGTTGACGATATGCAGCATGATCTTCCACGCTAGAAACTGATGACTACGTCCTGCTCGGCCATGAGCGCCCCGAGTTCAGCGCTGTCCATCACTTGCACCGGCACCAGCAGGTCGGCCTCGCTGAGGCCGCGCAGGGCCAGCGATTCGCGCTCGACGTAGAGCTTCTCGATGTCGTAGCCTTCGAGCGCGCGAAACGTGGGCGAGAAATTCTTCATGCCGACGGTCTGGGTCTCCTGCCCTTTCACGAGCTGGAAGACGCCATCATCCATGAAGGCAATACACACGTCCTGGTCGAAGGCGGCACTGATCAGCACGACTTCCAGACCTTCCAGGGCGTACACGGTGCCGTACGGCGCCTTGCGGTTGACGAACATGAAGCGCTTGGCCGGGATGTCGCCGTAGTCTTCGAAATCAGTCATGGACGCCTCGATCAATCCCCGAACACCAGCAGGCGGTCGGCTTGCATGCCCGATTCCACCAGCTGCCCCAGACCCGAGATGCGAAAGCCCTTGGCCAGATTCTCTTCGCGGATGCCCCGTCGTAGCGCCGCCGCCACGCACACCACCAAGTCGATGCCGTGGTCGGCGCCGAGCTTGCTCCAGCGGTTGACGATGTGGCGGTCGTCCTGCGGGGGCTCGGTGAGCTTGGTGGCGTTGTTCACCCCGTCGTGATAGAAAAACACGCGTTCGATCTCGTGCCCCTTGGCCAGAGCCGCCAGCGCGAACTGGTAGGCGCTGTCCGAGGCCTGGTGGGTGTAGGGCCCTTCGTTGATCATCAAGCCGAACTTCACGCTTGGCGTCCTCGTTTAGAATCGGATGTGGGTTGAGGCATTAAGACTAACGCGTGAGCCGCGCCAATCGTCGATGAGGTACTTGGTGAACGGCAGCTCGGTCTTCTCGAAGAAGCGCGGCCAGCCGATGCGCTCGATCCAATCGGCCATGCGTTCCCAAGGGCGCGCGTCGTCCTTGTAGGCGTAGAGAATCCGCTTCACCACCGCCGACACTTCCGGCCAGCGCGGCGGATGGTTGGGCAAGCCGGCGGCCACCATCTTCATGAAGGTAGGTTTGCCGCGGGCATTGCCGTTCTTGCCGCCGACCCAGATGGCAAACTTGGAATACTCGGGGTCGTTGATCTGCATCGGCGGACAAGGCGGATAACAGGCGCCACAGCAGACGCACTTCTTTTCGTCCACTTCCAGCGAGGGCTTGCCGTTGACCAGCGCCGGACGAATCGCCGCCACCGGGCAGCGGGCGATCACCGCCGGGCGCTCGCAGATGTTGGCCACGAGGTCGTGGTTGATCTTGGGCGGCTTGGTGTGCTGGATCACCACCGCCAGATCGGCCTGGCCGCCGCAATTGATTTCGCAGCAGGAGGTGGACAGCCGGACCCGGTTGGGCATTTCCTCGTGGGTGAACTCCTCGATCAGTTCGTCCATCAGCGCTTTGACCGCGCCTGATGCATCGGTGCCGGGGATATCGCAATGCAACCAGCCTTGGGTATGCGCGATGGACGAAACGGAATTGCCCGTGCCGCCCACCGGAAAACCGGCGTCGGCGAGGGCTTTGATCAGGGGTGCGACCTGGGCCTCCTTGCCCACCATGATTTCCACGTTGCTGCGGATGGTGAAGCGCATGAAGCCGTCGGCGAACTGGTCGGCGATGTCGCAAAGTTTGCGAATGGTGTAGAGGTCCATCTGCCGCTGCGTTCCGGCACGCACCGTCCAGATTTCGTCGCCGCTCTTGGCGACGTGGTGCAGCACACCAGGCCGCGGCCGGTCGTGGTAGCGCCAGCGGCCGTAGTTCTTGAGCATCAGCGGATGCAGATAGGGCTTGTTGTCGGGAACGCCGCTTTCGATCGGGGTGCGCATTTCTGCCATGTTTCGTGCTCCGTGCTGTGTTCCGCCGCTATTCGCCGGCTTCCGCCGAGGCCTGGTTCGCCTGGCGCGCCTTGACCCGCGCAACTTCCTCGTCCCAGCCGTCGGTGCGCACATAGGGGTTGGTGCGCGGATGATTGACCATATTGGCATCGACCGGGAGTTCGAGCGCTTCCAGGAAATTGACCAAGCCGATGCGCTCGATCATCTCGCCGGTGCGTTCGTGTTCCAGGGCGTTCTCGGCGAAGAAGTCGATCGCCTTCTGGCCCAGCTCGACCAGCGCTTCGTAATCCTGGTCGGTTTTCATCGGCATGAAGGGCACCACCACCGTGCCCATGAGGTCGCCAATCTTCAGGGTGCGCTTACCGCCGACCAGAATGGTCACGCCGGTGTCTTCGCCGTGCGCCAGCGCTCCGGTCATCACATTGATGCAATGCATGCATCGTACGCAATCCCGATTACTGATCTCCAACGCCAGCTCGTCATTGAGAGCCACGCTGGAGATGCGCTCACCCTGGGCGAGTTCGCTCTTCTTCTTCAATTGGATGGCTTTGGTCGGGCAGCGGGTGATGACGTCGTTCACCAGTTCGTTCATGCCGTGCCTGGCGTACCACTGGCGTGCGAGTTCCTCGTCGGTACGCATGTTGTCGCGCCAGGTGCCGATCACCGCCATGTCCGAGCGCTGAATGCTGTTCATGCAGTCGTTGGCGCAGCCGGAGAACTTGAACTTGAACTTGTAGGGCAGTGAAGGCCGGTGAATGTCGTCGAGGAAGGTATTGATCACTTGCCGATGCGCCCGCGCCTCATCGAAGCACGACTGTTCGCAGCGCGCCGCCCCCACGCAGGACATCGAGGTGCGCACCGCCGGGCCGGCACCGCCCAAGTCGAAACCCAGCTCGTTGATGGCGTCAAAGGCCTCTTGCACTTGCGCGGTGCTGGCGCCCTGGAACATGATGTCGCCGCTCTGGCCGTGCAGGGCAATGAGGCCCGAGCCGGTTCTTTCCCAAACGTCGCAGAGCTTCCTGAGGATGTCGGTGCTGTAATGCATGCCCGCGGGCGGCATCACCCGCAGGGTGTGGAACTCCGAGGACAGCGGAAACTGGCTCGCTACTTCGGAGAAACGCGGAATCACCCCGCCGCCGTAGCCATAGACGCCGACCGTGCCGCCCTTCCAGTAGCCCTTGCGGGTTTCGTAGGAGTGTTCGAGCTGGCCCAAAAGGTCGACCATGTAGTCCTTGTCCTTGGCCAGGCGCTTCAAGCCGGTGACGAAGCTCGGCCAGGGCCCGCTTTCCAGCTCGTCGAGCATGGGTGTTTTGTGCATGTCCTTGGCCATCGCAAATCCTCCATTCCGCCCGTCGCAACGGGTACCTGCCGGGTGCGGCGAATGTTGTGAATCGTACTGATCGAGCCACTTTGGCCGCTATCACTCTCACGGGGGCAAACATGCTACCCATTCGGAGTATGCCGCTTTGCCCGCCATGGCTATAGACCGCCAGGGGCCGTTCCGCGCTGAATACCCAGGTACTTGGGCAAGCCCCGGAAGGCCGCCGCACCGATCCCGAAAGACGGCGCTGACAAGCCGGCAAATGCCGCGCAAAATGGCCCCTGGCAAGCAGGCGGAAGGCCCATGAATCCCGAATCCAGGCTCGACAAGTTCAAGCTCCCGCTCACCGGACAGGAGATCGAATTGCAGGAAATTGCTTACGAAGGCGGCGGCATGCGGCAGTTGCGGGTGCGCATCCGTGAACGCAGCCGGTTCACCACCGTCGATACCGATCCGGTCACCGCCACCCGCTGGGCGGAGGCCATGCTCGCCTGGGCCAGGAGCGAAATGGCCCGCCCGCAGCCCGGCGATTCACCGACGCCCTCCGAATGAGTCCCAGATTTCCACTTTTGAGCTACTGATCATCATGTCCAGCGAAAACCCTGCAAAACCCAATGTCACGCTCGATCTCACCGGCTCCACTTGCCCCGGCCCCATTCTGGGCGCCAAGCGCGTGGTCGATACCCTGGAGCCCGGTCAGGTGCTGATGCTGATTTCCGATTGCCCGGGCACGGAAAGTGATCTTTTCTCCTGGGCCAAGGTTACGCATTGCGCGATCCTCAAGACCGAGAAACTCACTCAGGGCGCCACCGCCTACTACATCCAGAAAGGCAAGTCGCGCCAGCCGGGCGCCAACGCCACGCTCGACATCCGCGGCGTGGCTTGCCCAGGGCCGATTGTCGAGGCCAAGAAACTCCTCAACGGCATGGGTGTGGGGGAGACCCTGCGGCTGCTGTCCAACTGCCCAGGCATCAGCGGCGACATCGTCGGCTGGACCCGAGCGACCGGCCTGGAACTGGTCGCCACGGTGGAAACCGCGCCTGGGGACTATGAGTTCTACATCAAGAAAAGACACTGAGCAGCGTAGCCCATGCGCGTGCGCAGCCACTGGTTCCGCGAGACCGGCCCGAAGCCGCCGGAAGCCATCGCCCACGCCGCCGCGGTAACCGCCTGGCGCCTCGCCCGTGCGGCCCTCGGCAACATGCGGGCGGCGGACTTCGAACTGGCCGCCGGGCGGCGGTATTTCGGCTTTCTGGCCGAATTCCTGGCTTTTTTGGTCGCCATCGCCGACCGGGTGGCCTACGAGCACCTGGATGAGACCGCGCGCCTCGCCTTCACCCAGGCCTTCGCCGAAAAGCTGTCTGAACTGCACGAAGAGAACGAAACCGAACTCCTGGGCAGCGGCTCGCGCAGCGCTTTCATCGAGCGCTGCAACACCCGCGGCGAAACCTATGCCGAATGCGGGTGGGCGGAGGGCCGGCCGAGCTTCCCCTTTCTGCGCTGCTTAGCCAGCTTCCTCGGCGAACATCTGCCCGAGCGCGACCAGCCTTGGGTTCACGACCAGGTGATGGAGATCGAAGGCCCGCAAGCCGCGGAAACCCTGCGCCAGGCGATCCTTGATCTCTTGGGCCTCGCGCCCACGAGCCGGCGTGGGGCCGCGCAGGCCATGGGGGACTAGCGGTGCGGCTGGGGCGTGGCCTTGGCGCCGCTTCAGGTGCTCTGGCACCGGAAGGCTGCGGCCCTACAGGCCTTAATCCACCCTACCCAAATCCCACCCACGCCCTCAACCCTTTGGGGCGGATCAAGCGGGCGCGAAGCGCACGCGAATTCACCCCGCGCCACCCATGACCCACTGGCTCACGGTCTGGCGCGCCTCGCAATTGGTGGGTGTGTCGCGCGGCACCCTGGAGCGCAAGATTCGCGCCGGGGCCTTGCGCACGCTCGACGGGCGCATCGCCAGCGACGAACTTCTGCGTGCCTTCCCCCAGGCTGCGGTGCCCGATCCGGCCCATGCCCTGCCCCATCGCCCGCCGATCCCGGGACGCGGCGACGCGGTTGGCCTGCCACCGCAAAAGGTGCTGGCGCAGCGCCTTTATGCCCAGGCCCGCGAGTTGGCCGACGCCCGCGACGAATTGCAAAGAAGCCGCAGCCTTCTCGACGAACTCTCCCAGAGTCTGCATGCGCTCAACGCGCAATCCGCCCCACCCGCGCTCGCCGCCCTGGCCGAGCGCCTGGACCGCGCCCTCGCCGCACCTGTCGAATCGCCCGCCAAAGATGTGCTGGCCATCATCGACGACGTGCTGAAAATCATGTCCGCCCAGGTGAGCCTGCGCCCCAGCGGCCGCGAATTTCTGGTCGAAGGCCGCAACACCCTGCTGCAAGCCGCGCTGTCGGCCGGCTGTCGTGTGAACTACGGTTGCACCGATGGTAGTTGCGGCCTGTGCAAAGCCCGGGTGGTGGAAGGCAGCGTCGCGCAAACCGCGCCGCAGCGTTATGCCCTGTCGGACGCCGAAAAGGCCCGGGGCTACACCCTGCTGTGCACCCACACTGCGGCCTCCAGCGACCTCGTGCTCGAAGCCCTGGAGGCGCGCGGCCCCCAAGACCTGCCGCTGCAAACGCTGGAAGCGCGCGTGCGAGCCGTGACACCCCTGGCCGAGCACACCCTCGACTTGCATCTGGTGATGCCCGAACAACAGCGCCTGCGTTTTCTCTCGGGCCAGGAAGTGCGTCTCGCCTGGCACGGCCACGAGACCACCCTGCCCATCGCCAATTGCCCCTGCGACGATTTAAATCTGCACTTCTTCCTCGCTCGCGAAGCGCCCGATGCCCTCACCCTGGCCGTTTTAGCCGGGCAACTGAAGAAGGGCGACAGCGTGCGCGTCACCGGTCCCGAGGGCGAATTCGTGCTGCATGACGGCGGCACGCAACTCGTGTTCATCGCCTGTGACCTCGGCATGGCGCCGATCAAAGGCCTCATGGAACACACCATGGCCATCGACGCCGCGGAAGCAATTTCGCTCTACTGGCTGACGACCCGCTCCGATGGCCACTTCCTCGACAAACTCTGCCGCGCCTGGAGCGAAGCGTTGGACCAGTTCGACGTCTCCCTCTTCACCGCCACCGACCCCGCCCAAGGCGCGCTGGAACTGGTCGAAGCTATGCAAGCTGACCTCTTCGTGGCCCTTTGCGACATCTACGTCGCCGGCCCGCCCGAATTCGCCGCGCAGATTCTCCACGGCCTGCGCGCGGCGGGTGTGCCGCGGGGGCAGATTCACGTTCGCGGGGTGGCGGCGGAGGCCCCGGAAGCGCCGCCCGCCGGGCGGGGGGCGTGTCAGTTTGGGGCGTGATCGAGCGCCGTTCTGGAAGCGTGCCCCAAAAGGCGTCTGGTGGTCATGGCGTCATTTTGGCATCGATGATCTACAAGGTCAGCCCGGACCAAGGAGTCGCTTATGGAAGCAGCCAAGTTCAAGCTGCATCGCATTGGCGTCCGCGTCCCGCGCAAAGTTCATGAAACTCTTGGCCGCGCCGCCGAGCTTTCGGGCGCCACGGTCAGCCAGTTTCTCGTGCAGGCCGCGCTCAAGGAGGCACAGGCAGTCATCGAGCGCGAAGAGGTGATACGGCTCTCGCCTCGGGACTGGAATTGGCTGCTCGATCTGCTAGGTAAGCCAAGCGAACCGAAGGCTCAATTGAAGTCCGCACTCAAGCGCTACCGAAAGGCCCAGCGCAGCGATGTTGATTCAAGCTTTGCCTGGCGCCCATGACTGGGAAGGTTTCGACTGCGGCCTCTTCGTCGACGCCATCGACGAAACCGCCGCGCGCTTCTATCAACGCTACGGTTTCACGAACGCCCCCGACCACCCACTGCTGCTCTTTTTGGCGCTAGGTGCGGCGAGGGCGTGATGCGCAGATGCAGGGCGTCTGTGGTGAGGCCGCTCTGTTGGTCGGTGCCTCCGGAAAGCGGCCAGGACTCCATTCAGTAGAGCGCGCGCGGACAATCAGTAAGGTCGCCTATCCGCACCACAGGTTCGCCGCGGGCGGCACTCACCGGCGCCACCCGTTTGTGCAAAGCACAAAAAACTAAGGCCCGACAGGTTTCCCTGTCGGGCCGGATTCGGTCGCCGCCCGAAGGCGGCCACCTTATTGTAGCAACGGCTCTCACCCCGGAAGGCTACAATGCGGTCATTGTATCGGCAAGGGAGGCCAGGATGCAAACGCAAAACATCCCCTATACGCTGGGGCTGGACATCGGCATTGCTTCGGTCGGCTGGTGTTTGCTTGGAACCGATCGCATCATCGATCTTGGCGTTCGATGTTTCGACAAGGCCGAGACTGCAAAGGAGGGAGACTCGCTCAATCTCGTGAGGCGAAGCGCCCGCCTCATGCGACGCCGGCTCCGTCGCCGCGCGTGGCGGTTAACCAAACTCGCTCGCCTGCTCAAACGTCATGGCCTGATCACCGACTTACAGCACTTCCAGCCCAAGAATCCGTTTAGCCGGTCGCTGTGGTCCGTCCGGGTCGAAGCGCTCGACCGCCTGCAGTCCAGGGATGAATGGGCGCGCGTGATCTATCACTTATGCAAACACCGGGGCTTCCACTGGATCAGCCGCGCCGAAAAAAAGCAGGCCGAAGCGGACAGCAAAGGCGAAGGCGGCAAGGTCAAGAAGGGGCTTGACGACACCAGGAAACGGATGGCGGAAAAGGGTTACCGCAGCGCCGCCGAAATGGTTCTGGCTGAGTTCCCCGATGCCCAGCGCAACAAGCAGGGCGACTACGGCAAGGCCCTCTCTCGCATCCTGCTGGCTGACGAGTTGGCCCTCCTGTTCCGGCGGCAGCGGGAACTCGGAAACCCCCATGCAACCTCCGAACTGGAGGCAGCCATCCTCGGCCACGGTGACCGGAAGTCCGGTTTGTTTTGGGAGCAAAAAGCCCCGCTGGCCGGCAATGATCTCCTCAAGATGCTCGGCAAATGCACCTTCGAAGACAACGAATACCGCGCTCCGAAGGCGAGCTTCACCGCGGAGCGGCATGTCTGGCTCACGCGGCTCAACAATTTGCGCATCGTCGTCGATGGCGTCACCCGCGGCCTAAACGAAGCAGAACGACAGACCGCCCTGCCGCTCCCCTACAAGCAGGCAGGCGATTTTACCTACAAGCAGCTGCGCGCCGCCTTGGTCAAGGCGGGCCAACTGCCGGATGCCTTCAAAGTCGTCGGGCTCTCCTACCCTACCGCTGCGCAACAGGCAGAAGGCAAAGCCAAAGACCCTGAAGTCGAGAAACTCATCCGGCTGCCCGCCTGGCAGGAACTGCGCAAGACCCTGAAGGACAAGGGGCTGGAAACCGAATGGGAAGGCATGGCCGGCGCCGCCACGGGCGGCGATCCCGAACTGCTCGATCAAATCGCCTGGGTGCTGAGCGTTTTCAAGGACGATGACGAAGTTGCCGCCGAGTTGCGGAAACTGACTTTGCCCGGCGGCGAAAAGACGATCGACGCCCTGCTGGACCTCCGTTTCGACACATTCCACGCCCTGTCGCTCAAGGCCCTGCGGAAGATTGTGCCGCACATGGAGGCAGGCCTGCGCTACGACGAAGCCTGTGCGGCGGCCGGCTACCACCACAGCCAGCTTCGCAAGGCGGGCGAAGGCGGCCACAAGACCCTGCCGCCGCTCTATGCCGGGCGCGACAAGGACGGCCGCATGGTGTTCAGCGAAGAACTGGACGTACCGCGCAACCCCGTCGTCCTGCGCGCGCTCAACCAGGCGCGCAAAGTCCTGAACGCTCTGGTGCGCCGTTACGGCTCGCCCGCCGCCGTCCACATCGAGATGGCGCGCGACCTGGCCCGTCCTCTGGACGAACGGAACAAGGTCAAGAAGGCGCAGGACGAGTACCGCGAGCGCAACGAGAAGGACAAGGCGGCATTCGAGGGAGAATTCAAAATACCGGCCAAGAGCCGCGAGTTCGAGAAGTTCCAGCTTTACCGCGAGCAGCAGGGCAAGTGCGCCTATTCCCTCGAACCGCTCGACCTGCATCGCGTGCTGCACGATATCGGCTATGCCGAGATCGACCATGCCCTGCCCTACTCCCGCAGTTTCGACGACAGCAAGAACAACAAGGTGCTGGTGCTCGCCAAGGAAAACCGCGACAAGGGCAACCGCACGCCCTACGAGTATCTCGACGGCGCAAAGGAGAGCGGGCGCTGGCGGCAATTCGTCGTCTGCGTCGAATCCAACAAGTCCTACCGCCTCGCCAAGCGCAGCCGCCTGCTGCGCAAAGACTTCGCCGGCAAGGCCGCCGAGGAATTCCGTGACCGCAACCTCAACGACACCCGCTACATCTGCCGCTTCTTCAAGAACTACGTCGAAGGCTATCTCAAGCTGGCCGACGGCAGCGAGGCGAAACGCTGTGTGGTGCTGAGCGGCCAGATGACGGCCTTCCTGCGCGCGCGCTGGGGCCTCGCCAAGCTGCGCGGCGAAAGCGATCGCCACCATGCGCTCGATGCCGCCGTAGTGGCCGCCTGCAGCCACGGCATGGTCAAGCGGCTATCCGACTATGCCCGGCGAAGGGAATTGGAGAAGGTGCGCGAAGGGTTTGTCGACGCGGAAACCGGCGAGATCGTCAATCCGGCCATGTACCGGCAGTTGCATGAGCACTTCCCCGATCCCTGGCCGAATTTCCGCAACGAACTGGATGCGCGCCTGCACATCGACGACCCCGCCGAGTTGCACGCAAGGATTTCGGCGCTGGATCACTGGCCGGCGGAAGCGCTGGAAGCGTTGCGGCCCCTCTTCGTCTCCCGCGCGCCGCAGCGGCGCAACGGCGGCGCGGCGCACAAGGACACCATCTATGCCCAGCCGGAGCGGCTCAAAGCACAGGGCAGCGTCACCCAGAAGGTGCCGCTCGCCAGCCTCACCCTGAACGACCTGGACAAGCTGATCGATCCGCACCGCAACGAAAAACTCTATGCAGCGATCCGCGCGCGGCTGGAAGCACACGGCGGCAAAGGCGACAAGGCCTTTCCGCCGGGCGATCCGCTGCGCAAGCCGGACCGCGACGGCAATCCGACCGGCCCCATCGTCCGCAGCGTCACCGTGCTGATCGACAAGCTCTCCGGCATCCCGGTGCGCGGCGGCATCGCGAAAAACGACTCCATGCTGCGGGTCGATGTGTTCAGGCACAAGAAGGACGGCAAATATCATCTCGTGCCGGTCTATGTGCATCACGCGGTCGCGAAGGAATTGCCGGGGCGGGCGATAGTGGCGTTCAAGGACGAAGGCGACTGGACTTTGATCGACGACGGCTTCGACTTCTGCTTTTCGCTGCACCCGAACGATCTGATTCGCGTCAGACAAAGGAACAAGGCGCCCATCCTGGGTTACTACGCAAGCTGTCACCGAGGAACCGGGAATCTGAACATCTGGGCGCACGACCGAAACCAGCAAGCTGGCAAGGATGGCTTGTTCGAGGGCATCGGCGTCAAGACGGCGTTGTCCGTTGAAAAATTCCACGTCGACGCCCTCGGCCACATCTACCCCGCCCCTCCCGAGGTGCGCCGTGGTCTGGCGTAGCGTCATGATCTCCCGCCCCGCCAAGCTGAGGCGGGAACATTACTCCCTCGCCATCGAGCAGGAGGAAACCGCCTTCGTGCCTTTCGAGGACATCGCCGTCATCGTCCTCAACCACCGCGAAATCACCCTCACCCATCCGGTGCTGTCGGCCTGCGCCGAATACGGCATCGGCCTCTACGCCACCGGCAACAACCACCAGCCGGCCGGCGTGTTCCTGCCTTTCCTCTCCCACTCGCGGGCGACGCGCATGATGCGCAAGCAGCTTGGAGTCGCCAAACCGGCGGCCAAGCAGGCCTGGGCCGCCATCGTGCGCCGCAAGATCGAGAACCAGGCGGCCTGCCTGCGGCTCTGCGGGAAGAAAGGCGTCGATCGCCTCGAATCCTATGCCCGGCGAGTGCGTTCCGGCGATTCCGAAAACCTCGAAGGCCAGGCCGCCGCCTTCTACTTCTCCCAGCTCTTCGGCCCGGAATTCCATCGTGCGGAGGAACGCTGGACCAATGCCGCCCTGGACTATGGCTACGCCGTGTTGCGTGGCGCCATCGCCCGCGGCCTGGTCGCCCACGGCCTGCATCCGACCGTCGGCTTGTGCCACGACAGCGAGCAGAACGCCTTCAACCTCGCCGACGACCTGATCGAACCGTTCCGTCCCCTTGTTGACCTGCATGTTGCCAAACACCCTGCGGCCACCGAGGGCGACCTGATCCCGGCGGACAAGTCAGCCTTGGTCGCCTTGCTCAACGTGGATGTCGCCATGCCGCAAGGCAGGATGTCCGCTCTCTCGGCTATCGAGTACGCAGTGGAGAGCCTGGTGCGCGTCTACGAAGAAGACGCCAGGGAACTGGACCTGCCCGTCCTGATCGGCTTGCAGCCCCACCGGCTGGAGTGTTGAGGTGGGCGTCGAGACGAGGCGATACATGCGCTTGCTCGTCTTCTTCGACCTGCCCATGGTCACCAAGACCGAAAAGCGAGCCTATGTGCAGTTCCGCCGCTTCCTGCTCAACGACGGCTACGACATGATCCAGTGGTCGGTCTACGGGCGCCTCCTCAATGGATCGGATGCCCAGGAGAAGCATCTGAAGCGGCTTGTCGACAACCTTCCTCCAGAGGGTTCGGTGCGCTGCATGACCATCACGGAAAAACAGTACGCCGGCATCCAGCTATTGGTTGGCATGCCGCTTTTCCAGGAAAAAAAGGTCACGGCAAACCAGTTGGTGCTCTTCTGAAGACCGAAACCGACGAAAAAATCCCCGTGCAGGCCAAGCCAGACGGGGATTCACGCGACGCCAGATTGTAGCCTTCCGGGGTGAGAGAGGGAGCTACAACTGGCCGGCTTTTCGGCCAGTCCGGGTTGAAGATTGTAGCCTTCCGGGGTGAGAGAGGGAGCTACAACGGCTTCGTATGCCTGTATCGCCTCAGCCAGGATTGTAGCCTTCCGGGGTGAGAGAGGGAGCTACAACTGCGACGTGAGCGGCATGCCGCTCGATCCGGATTGTAGCCTTCCGGGGTGAGAGAGGGAGCTACAACCAAGAATTCGACCATCGACATTTCTCGTTTGATTGTAGCCTTCCGGGGTGAGAGAGGGAGCTACAACCCTGACGCGAGCCCATCATGACCGACACCTGATTGTAGCCTTCCGGGGTGAGAGAGGGAGCTACAACAAAACACACTATGGATGCGCTGTTTTTGGGGATTGTAGCCTTCCGGGGTGAGAGAGGGAGCTACAACCTCGCGCGCTTTATACGCGAGGTCCGGTTGGATTGTAGCCTTCCGGGGTGAGAGAGGGAGCTACAACTGCGCCGTCGCGCTCCCAACATCTCTTTTGGATTGTAGCCTTCCGGGGTGAGAGAGGGAGCTACAACAACCGCATGCCGACATACGTTAAGACCCCAGATTGTAGCCTTCCGGGGTGAGAGAGGGAGCTACAACTTTGCCCATTCCGCCCCGCGCTCCCCGGTCGATTGTAGCCTTCCGGGGTGAGAGAGGGAGCTACAACGCGCAGAAGCGCAATGATGATCTGCGCGAAGATTGTAGCCTTCCGGGGTGAGAGAGGGAGCTACAACGCGTAGATCGTCGCATACCCGTCCGATCCTGATTGTAGCCTTCCGGGGTGAGAGAGGGAGCTACAACGCGCAGCGCGGTCCACAGTTCGGTGCCGAGGATTGTAGCCTTCCGGGGTGAGAGAGGGAGCTACAACCGCGAGCGGCGCCGAGTCCTCGTAGTCGCCGATTGTAGCCTTCCGGGGTGAGAGAGGGAGCTACAACGCGCTGAACGAAGGTGAATACGCCGCAAATGATTGTAGCCTTCCGGGGTGAGAGAGGGAGCTACAACCGTCTGCGTCGCCACCACCGTCTACCCAAAGATTGTAGCCTTCCGGGGTGAGAGAGGGAGCTACAACCGGTTTAAAAGGATGACTTCCGCTGGCCGGGATTGTAGCCTTCCGGGGTGAGAGAGGGAGCTACAACAACGCCGTAAGCATTACCACACCTATGCGGGATTGTAGCCTTCCGGGGTGAGAGAGGGAGCTACAACAGGAACGAGGGCGGGGTCTTGAGGTCTTGAGATTGTAGCCTTCCGGGGTGAGAGAGGGAGCTACAACCCACTCCGCGCAGTTGCTCCAGCACCCGCAGATTGTAGCCTTCCGGGGTGAGAGAGGGAGCTACAACGTTTGCCCGGCGGTGCCGGTGTAGTTCGTGGATTGTAGCCTTCCGGGGTGAGAGAGGGAGCTACAACCGGCCTTGCCGCCGCGGTGCAGTTGAACTTGATTGTAGCCTTCCGGGGTGAGAGAGGGAGCTACAACCCCGCCGTGTCGCATTATGGCCCCGGCTTCGATTGTAGCCTTCCGGGGTGAGAGAGGGAGCTACAACCAAGACTCCTTTGCAAGCGGTATCAATTTCGATTGTAGCCTTCCGGGGTGAGAGAGGGAGCTACAACGTTTGGCGTCGCGCTGGCTCTGGTCGACGTGGATTGTAGCCTTCCGGGGTGAGAGAGGGAGCTACAACGAGGCGCACCGCGTACCCTGCGTCACCCCCGATTGTAGCCTTCCGGGGTGAGAGAGGGAGCTACAACCGGCCAGATCTGCTATCAACTGATGAAGCGGATTGTAGCCTTCCGGGGTGAGAGAGGGAGCTACAACCAAAGCGCGGCCAGAATGCGCTGGGCCAGGGATTGTAGCCTTCCGGGGTGAGAGAGGGAGCTACAACTTGCCCTGGCGGATGATGATTGCGCGGCGCGATTGTAGCCTTCCGGGGTGAGAGAGGGAGCTACAACCGCCGATTGACAAACTATCGCGGGCGCGATGATTGTAGCCTTCCGGGGTGAGAGAGGGAGCTACAACCCGGCCCGCAGCGCCTCTTTGGACTTGTAGGATTGTAGCCTTCCGGGGTGAGAGAGGGAGCTACAACTCGGATCTGGGCGCACTCGTTGTTTCGCTCGATTGTAGCCTTCCGGGGTGAGAGAGGGAGCTACAACCCAAGTGGCGGCGGGGGTCAAGACGGGCGGGATTGTAGCCTTCCGGGGTGAGAGAGGGAGCTACAACCTGCTCGACGATATTGCCGTCGACGGTCTGGATTGTAGCCTTCCGGGGTGAGAGAGGGAGCTACAACACCCTGGTCTGAGCCCCGCTGGGGCACAGACCAGGGTGTGCCGCTTCGCGGCGCCGCCAAGAACGAGGTCTCTCGTTGGTCTTTTGTCCATCTGCCTAGCCGCAGGCATGCATGTTCGCCAATGGCCTGGCTCGGCCGCGTTGATGCCGGACTTGGAACCGCCGTCGCCAGTCCGGCTGAGGGCGTCTCCGGGGCGCTGCGGCCGCGAGCGATCGACGACAGTACAGAGCCTCACGGCACCGATGTGTTGGCAAACAGATACCCCTCCATGGCCAGCACCCCATGCATGACCTCCCCGGGCAGCACCTGTACGCTGGCGGCCCCGCCCGCCTCGCCCAGGCGGGCCGCGCCGGCGGCAAGGATAAGGGGCAGGAAGTGTTCCGGTGTGGGGTGGGCGCGCGTGGCATGCGGCGCCAAGCGCAGCGTGTCGAGCAGACGCTCGCGGTCGGCGTGGCGCAGGGCGTCCCGCACCCAGGCGGCGAATTCGGCGACATAGGCTTGGGGCTCGAGGTGATCGGGCTGGAGTTCATAAAGGTTGTGGGTGAGGCTGCCTGAACCGATGAGCAGCACCCCCCGTCGGGCCAGTGGGGAGAGCGCCGTGCCCAGCGCCCAGGCGCCCTTGGCATCGAGCCGCAGGGGCATGGAGACTTGAATCACCGGCAGATCGGCCGCGGGGTAAAGGTGCAGCAGCGGCACCCAAACGCCATGATCGCGACCGCGTTGCGGGTCAAGCCGCGCAGGCCAGCCCGCCGCCCCGAGGAGCGTGGCCACTTCGGCGGCGAGTTCGGGGTCGCCCGGCGCGGCGTAGCGCAATTGCTCCAGCGCGGCGCCAAATCCGGCGAAGTCGTGCAAGGTCGCGGGGGCCGCCGCCGCGGTGACTGCGATGCCTGGCGTTTGCCAATGCGGCGAGATCACCACCACGGCCTGGGGCCGTGGCAGCGTTTTGCCCAAGTCTGCGAGGCGCGCGCCGGCGATGCCTGGCTCCAGCGCGAAGCTTGGCGCGCCGTGGGAGATGAAGATCGTGGGCAGTGGGAGGGTCATCGGTCGGCCTCGTAGCTGCGACTGTACGCCGTTCGGCCCCGCTCGACACCGATGCCGTATCGCGCCGGCGATCCTGCTTCGTCAGCGTCGCGGCTGCGCTTGCCTCACCCCGCCCACCCGGCATCCCCCGCCACGCCCACGAGTTCCGGCAGGTTGGGCCTGCGCGCCGCGAGGGTTTTTTGCGTGCGCAGCCAGCGGGCGACGAGTTCCCAGATCGGTTCGCCCCGCGCTCCCGGTGCCACCGGCGCCCAGCCGGCCACGCGGTAGGTCTTGTCGGCTTCGATGGGTTTTCCGGCGAGCTGCATGTCGCTGATGCGCCTGCCCATGGCGGCGTGCGGCTGGCAGCGGTACTTGAGCCCGCCCACGCGCACCATGTCGCCGCCTTGCTGGTAGTAGGGGTCGGGGTTGAAGAGGTTGTCGGCGACGTCTTCCAGAATGGTCTTGATGGTCGCCCCGCTCATTTCGGTAACCGTGGTGTGGGGGTAAGTGATGGCGGTCTGACTGAGCAGATCTTCCATGGTGATGGTGCTGTTGGGCAGCAGCGTGGTGCCCCAGCGAAAGCCCGGTGAAAAGGCGATGGGGGCGTCTTTTTCGGCCATCAGGGCGTCGAGGATCAACTGGTCCCAGGAGCCGTTGAAGTTGCCGCGCCGATAGAGCAAACCTTCGGTGCGCGCCAGCGGTTCTTCGAGTTTGGCGCGATGGGGCGCGCGGGTCTTGTCGATCAACGCGCTCATGGCGGCATCGGCGGGCAGCAGGTCGGAGAACACCGGCAGCAGACGGTAGCGGAAGTCGCTGACGGCTTTGCCTTTCACTTCGAGATCCAGCACACCCAGGTATTTGCCATTGGAGCCGGCGTTGGTGACCACGGTCTTGCCGCTCGGGTTGTCCACCACCATCGCGCGCGGCAAGCCGTCGTGCGTATGGCCGCCGAGGATGGCGTCGATGCCGCGCAGGCGCGAGGCAAGCTTCATGTCCACGTCCATGCCGTTGTGCGACAAGAGCACCACCGCCGCCGCACCCTTGCCGCGCAAGGCATTGACCGCGGCTTGCAAGTCGTCTTCGTTGATGCCGAAAGTCCAATCGGGAATGAGGTGGCGCGGATTGGCGATGGGCGTGTAGGGAAAGGCCTGGCCGACGATGCCCACCGCCACGCCATTCACATGCCGCAGGGTGGACGCGGCGAACACCGGGTCGCCGAAATCCAGGGTCTTCACGTTCTGCGCCAGGAACTCGATGCGTCCGGCAAGCTCTTTGGCGATCGCTTCCTGCACCCGCGCCGCGCCGTAGGTGAATTCCCAATGTGCGGTCATGATCTCGACGCCCAGAAGCTTGGCGGCTTCGATCATGTCGCGGCCTTGGGTCCACAGCGACACCGCCGAGCCTTGCCAGGTGTCGCCGCCATCGAGCAGCAAGGCGCCGGGGCGCGAGGCTTTGAGCCGCTTCACCAGGGTGGCGAGATGCGCGAAGCCGCCCACCTTGCCAAAGCGCCGCGCGGCGCGCTCGAAGTCGAGGTAGGTGAAGGCATGCGCTTGGGGGCTGCCGGCGGCGATCTGAAAGTGCTTGAGCAGCGCCGCGCCCACCAAATGCGGCGGGCGCCCGCGCGCCGCGCCGGCGCCGAGGTTCATCGACGGCTCGCGATAGTAGCTTGGGAGCAGTTGCGCGTGGCAGTCGGTGAAATGCAGCAGCGAGACCCGGCCAAACGGGGGCGGATCGTAGAGTTGGCTTTCCGCCTGCGCCGCGCTGGCCTGGCGCCAATTGAGACCGCAGGCGCCGGCCGCCGCGAGCACGTTAAAAAATTCGCGCCGGTTCATGGCGTGAACCTACGCCGAGATTTGGTTTTGCAGGAGCAGGCCTGCCCGCGAAAGGGTGGTGCGTCGTAGCGACCGCCCTTCGTGGCCAAGGCCGTTCCTACGAAACCGTGTCGGGACTTGGGATCAATGGCGTATCCCCGGCACGGAGATCTTGCGGCCGGCATTCAAGGCGGTGAGCGCGAGTTCGATGTCGCCGTACTCGCGTGCATCGGGCGGCAGTTCGTTGGCGCGCACGGAAACGTTGCACCACTGGAAGCGCTTGCGGATGTCCCAAACTTCGCCGCGTGCGGTACGCCAGGTGGGGAAATGGCCCAACAGATTGGGCAGACCGCTCACGTACTGGCCACGGAACCAGTGATTGCCGCCTCGTTCCGGATCGTGGCAGTCGCGGCAGGAGAAGTTGAGCTGCCCCACTTTCTTGTCCATCAGTGCCTGACCGCGGGCCAAGGCCGCCGCCGCACCGGAGCTCGAAGTATCGACTGCAATGGGCTGACCGTTGGCTAGAGCGCGAAGGTAAATCGCCAGAGCGAGGTTGGTCTCACCCTGCATCGGGTAATCAGCGCCGGTCGTGGCACGCGCGTGGCGGGTGACGAACTCCTCCACGCCCAAGACTTTGTCGAGCCGCGCCTCATACCGCGGCATTTGCGCGCCCCAGGTCCTGAACTGGCGCGCTGGATCGCTGTGGCAGTCACTGCATGCTTTGCCTTTGGCACCCACGGTGCGGAACGCGGCGGCACCTTTGTCGGACGCGAAAGCGGCTGGGTTCTCGGTGGGATCGAGGTTGGGCCGCGTCTCCACAGGCGCGGGCCGTTTGTTGGGATTTTCGTTCTCGTTTTTGAATTCCGCCGGCGTCTTCAGGGTCATGAGAAAAGCGACCATGTCGCGCACTTCCTCGACGTTAAAGACACCATGCGCACCCCAGGGCGGCATGAAGCTCTGCGGGTTGGTGTGGCGCGCATCCCAGATCTGGGCGAACAGCCATTCCGGCGTACGTTGCGCGCCGATGAGCGAAAGGTCAGGTCCCGGATTCCCCGGCTGCGAACCGGTATTGCCCAGGATATGACAGGTGATGCAACCGCCCCCCCGGCTGCGGTCAACGACGAGTTTCTTGCCTTTTTCGGCATCGCCAGGAATGGGGCCCTCGATCTTGGGTAAAGCGCCCACCGGCGGCGACACCGTCTGCACGAGGTTATTGAAATTCTTCCAGTCGGTTTGCGGCCAGCGAACGCCCAAGGGCTCGACCGTGTAGCGCTTCCAGGGTGTCGGTGCCGCCGAACCCTCCAGCGCCAAAGGCGCCTCGCTTTTCGATCCCCAATCTCCGAAAATCTGGCAGCCGCCGAGGATACCCAATGCGGCGAGCACGAGGCCCACCCCGATTTTTTTGCGCATGCTTCCTCCTTCCGCCCCGTGAGTTCTTCTTTGGGGCATTCCTTGACTACTGCACCGTCACCTCCGTGGCGTCTTTCTTCCCGAGGTTGTCTTCCCACGCGACCGCGATCTTGTCGCCGGGCTTGGCCGAAGCGAGCTTGAGTCGCAAATAGGGGTTCTGCGAGATGCCCACCCCCCAAAGCGACTCCAGCACCGCATTGCCGTTATGGGTGATGCGCAGACTCTGAATGAAATGCGCCGGCACCACCGCGCCTTTCTCGTCCTTGCGCACCCCGGTTTCCATCGGGTGATTGATCAGCACCCGCACCTCGGCGCCACTGCCCTGCATTTGGGCGCGCACTTTGATCGAATCCGCCATGATCGCTCCTTGCCTTAGCCGCCACAGCCGCCGATGGTGATTTTCACTTCCTTGGCGCTGCTGTAATAGTTTCCGCCCGATTTCACCAGCGCACGCACCTTGCCGGTTTCAGCCATTTTCATGCGCAGCGAAATCTCCGGCGCCATGCCCGGGCCGATGATGAAGCGCGCTACCAGAGGGACGGGGTTCTTCTCGCCGACGACAAGGATTTCCGTGGTGTTGGGCAATAGACTGCTTACTTCCACCGGCACCACGGCACCGTTTTCGGCGATGTCGGGAGCCTTCAGCAGCACCTCCCGGCTTTCGGTGTAATTGCCGATACCCAACTCGGTGAGCGCGGTCTTGGGGTCACGCGCGGTGAAGGCGGATTTTTTCCATTCCGCGGCCAGTAGGCGCAGCGGCATCGCCAGGCCGGCGACTCCCGCCAACAAGGCGCCAGCACCCCAGCGCAAGACTCGGCGACGATGAATCAACATAAGATCCTCCAGGGATTGAATCGTCAACTGACGGCTAAAGAAGACACGTGCCCGGCAAGCCATGTTGCGGCCGACGCCTCGGGCCGCGCCGGAACATTGCAGGTAAAGAACAGGACGAGATCACCGGGCCAGTCGTGCTGTCCATGGCCGCTCTACAAGCGATGAGTGTACATCAGTTGCCAATTGAACTGGCTGTGGCTGATGCTCATTCCAGCGCCCGAGTTTTCAACCGTGTTCTTGCTCGCGAAGGTGGCTGAGAAGTTTACTTCGGAGACCTTGCTGAAGGCGTAGCCCAGACCAATGGTGTAATGGGTTTTCACGGTGGCCGGAAAAAGGGCGTTCACGGTGTCATTGGGCACCGGATTGTTGGCGGTGTTGAATCCGGCGCGCAGGGTCAGCGCATCGCTTGCCCGGTAGGACACACCAACCTGCAAGACATTCTGGTTCTTCCAGTGCTGGTTCAGAACCGCACTCAAATCACCAGAGGTAATCCCGTTGGCGGCCATGAACTGCAATATGCCCTGGGCGGCGGGATCGCTTTGCTGCGGGTCGGCGGTAAAAGTCATGCGGAACTTGTCCATGACCTCGCTCCAGTTGATGCGCCGGTAGTCCGCCGCAATCAGCCATTGGCCACCCGCTTGATAGGCCGCCCCCACGCCGAACATCGAAGGCCACTGAAAGTCATGCACTGCGATGCGTCCGGAAACGTTGACCGGCACATTGGTCATGGCGTTGTTCATCATATTGACGTTCATCGCCAGGTCAGCACGGCCTTCGAGGTCGGCGATCTTCGACTGGAGATGATAGCTCGCGCCAAAGCTCAGTTCCGGGCTGGCCTTGTAGACCAATCCAAACCGGCCGCCCCAGCCCGTGGCATTGGCGCGTCCGGTGTAATCGTTGCTATTGGAGAACTTGAATTGCCCCCAATTGAGGTCGCTCAGCATCGCCACGCCGGGACCACCCGAACCAGGCGTCATCGCCAAGCCAAAGCCGTTGACCATGCTCCCCGAAATGCTGCCCACACCGCTGCCTCCGGGCTGCATCATCCCGGCCATGGTGGCACCGGGCAGCTGCATCATCACATCCATGCCCGCCCACTTGTAGTCGAGGGCGCCGCCGATGGTCAGATTGGGGCTGACATTAAAAGCGACCGGAAAAATTAGCGCGCCCACGCCCACCTCGGAGCGATTCTCGTTGGCCGGCAAGCCGTCGCCACCCATGGCGACGGGAACACCATTCATGCCCATGCTGCCCATGGCCGAGCGGTAGCCATTCAGAATGGAGCTGGTGCCGTATTCCGTGCCCATGCCGCCTTGCGCGAAGACACCCACGCCGTAGCTCAGCGCGCCCCGCTTGGCGACGAAACCAAATGCCGGCATGTAGTACGCGTCGCCTCGGGAGTCGGAGCGCATCCCCATGGCCGACGAGGAGACGTTCGGCCCCAGAAAGCCAAGGGCCACGTCGATGCGGCTGCCCTCGCCCATCAGGCCCAGGGTGGCGGGATTGTTAATGACGCCGGCGGTGCCGTTGTCGAAAGCCATGGACGCACCCCCCATCCCCGTGGCGATCGGCCCGTAACCTTCCATATTCATGCCATTGGTGGCCAGTGCCGGCGCGCCGCTGCCCGCTAGGCATAACGCGGCAAGCGCCCTGGCGATGGTGCTCTTCTTCATAAGTCCTCCTTGCCCCGAAGGGCCGCGGTAAAAGGCGACGGTTCCCGGCCGTTCCCGCCGCGGTTTCAGATGAACAGGCAGATGTCGGCGTCGCCGGCGAACTCCAGAAAGGTGGCGGCACCGCCGTATTCGATGCCGGCGATGAAATCACTGGTCTTGAAGTCGAAAAGATCCACGGTCATCTGGCAAGCGATGAGTTTCACCTCGGACTCGACGCACACCGTGCGCAGCTCTTCCAGCGTGGCCACACCCTTCTTCTTGAGCGTGCCTTTCATCATGCTGGTGGCCATGGCTTCCATGCCTGGCATCACCTGCATCAATACCGGCATAGGCACCGGCATGGGCATGGCCGGATTGGCCAAGGGGCTGATGTGAATGCCCGAGAGGTCTTTCCTCAGGAGCTGAAGACCATAGAAGGTGAAGAAGATCCCAACCTCCCAGCCCATGGTCGCGGCGGTGGAAGCGAGTATGAAGGGTGGATACGCCATGTCCAGCGTGCCCTTGGTGGCAATGAGCGCCATGCGCTTGGTGTCTGACATCTTTCCTCCAATAAATCCCCGGGGCGCCACGCGGCGCCCGCTGTCCTGCTTGAGAATGCGCCGGTCCGGGGCCCGGCCGGCTTGGTGGCGCCGAGGCTAGGTGCTCAAGACTTGCGAATGAAGAAGACGTACTCGCTGTCGACTTCTTCCGAGGACAGCAGCTCGTTGCGCGTGGCCTTGGTAAAGGCCACCATATCGCGCATCGAACCCGGATCGCTGGTGACCACTTTGAGGACCTGCCCCGAGCCCAGTTCGCCAAGCTGCTTCTTGGTCTTGACGATGGGCAAGGGACAGTTGAGTCCCCTGAGATCGATTTCCTTGTCGTAATCCATCAATAAGCTCCCGATGACTTCGTCCTTGCGCCCGCCGCGCCGTGCGTTCCGGCCCTTTCCGGCCTGTGGTATTAGGCGCAATTCCCCTAGGGAGCGTCTATAGCCGCGACGGGTGATCCGGGCTACGCCAAATGGGTAAGGCTCAAAGCGCCGCCGCCGCAGGCCGGTTTGCTATGCTGATGGCGACGCTCGAAATGAACGCGGTCGATCGCCTTCCGCCCGATCGGCCCAGCGGCGGGGGCGTGCCCCCGAGACAGGAGGCAAGATGCTCGGACGATGGATCGAAGTGTTGGCAGGCGGCCTGCTTCTGGGCGCGAGCCTTGTTCTGCCCGTCTTCGCGGCGACCCCGGCGGTGCCCGCCGGCGCCTCCCCTGGCCGTTACGAAGTGCCTGAGCCGGCATGGTTCAAAGTCTCCTTTCTCGATCTGCGCGAAGACGTCGCCGAGGCCGCGCAGGTGGGCAAGCGCGTGATGATCTATTTTCATCAGGACAACTGCCCCTATTGCACCAAGCTCCTGCTGGACAACTTCGGGCAGAAAACCATCGCCGATACGACCCGGCGGCATTTCGAGGTGATCTCGATCAACCTCTGGGGCGACCGCGAAGTGACCGACCTGGCGGGGCGCGTCACCACGGAGAAGGCCTTCGCCAAGAACCTGCGGGTGCAATTCACGCCCACCGTGCTGCTGCTTGATGAACGCGGCGAGGTGGCCCTGCGGCTCAACGGCTACATCCCGCCGCACCAGTTCGAGGCGGCCCTGGAGTACGTCTCGGGCAAGCTGGAGCGGCAGCAGTCTTTCGGCGACTATCAGCTCACCAAGCCGCGCGAACCGGCCAGCGGCACGCTGCATCCCGAGCCCTGGCTGCTGCCGGCGCCGCTCGACCTGAGCCGTCCCGATCCGCGCCCGACCATGGTGCTCTTCGAGCAAAAGGTCTGCGCCGCGTGCGACGAAATGCATGGCGAGGGCTTCACCCGGCCCGAGGTGGCGGCGCTGCTGCCACGCTTTCGAGCGGCGCGCGTGGATGTTGCGGCGGCCGAGACGCTCAAACTGCCCGGTGGCGAAGAACTCCGCATGCGCGACTGGGCGCGCCGCCTGAACATCGTCTATACCCCGAGCCTGGCGTTCTTCGATACCGCCGGGCGTGAGATTTTCCGCGTCGAGGGCTATTTGCGTGCTTTTCATTTGGCTTCGTCACTGGAGTACATCGCCTCTGGCGCCTATCGTGAACAACCCGAGTTCCAGCGCTTCATCGAAGCACGGGCCGCGGCCCGGCGCGCCAAGGGCGAGCGGGTCGAACTCTTGAAGTAGAAAGCGCCGCTGCGCTGCTCCCTGACCGCCGTGGGGCAAGACGCCCGTACGTTGAGGCCCGAGCGCTAGGAACATGGCCCGCGAAGTACGCTCACCCCTTTCCCCCGGAAGGGGCCGGGGGAAAGGGGCAGCCGTGGGCGGCCCGACTTGGCTCCCACAAACGCACCATTTCGCGCTAAAGTTCGACCGAGAACTGGTCGCAGAAACATGCACGGGGCTCGACGCCGAAGCCGGAGGTACCGGCCGCGCCGGCACCACAGTTCCGGGAAACAACAGCGCCAAATGTCTGATACCTTTACCGGCCCGCCGATCTGGCAGGCGCTCGCCAACGCCCGCGGGCCCGCCGACACCTTGCTCGGCCTGGCGCCGCAAGCGCGTCCGGATTGGCTGCGCGAGCGTCTGGCGCACCCTCCGCCAGCGCTGGTGATGCAGTCGGGTGACGGCCTGCGCCTGCCCGGACGCGAACATCGCAGCACGCCCGCGGCGGTACTGATCCCCCTGGTGCAGCGCGAGGCACGCCTGGAGGTCATTCTCACCCAGCGTAGTCAGGCCATGGGCGACCATGCCGGGCAGATCGCTTTTCCCGGCGGACGCTGCGAAGACGCCCAAGAGTCCGCCGAGGCGACCGCCCTGCGCGAGGCCGAGGAGGAAATCGGCTTGCCGGCCTCCCTCGTGCAAACGCTGGGGCGCCTGGCGCATTACGACACCATCACCGGCTATCGCGTCACGCCGGTGATCGGTTGGATCGAGGAGCCGGTGGATTTCGTGCTCGAGCCTAAAGAAGTTGCCACGGTGTTCAGCGTGCCCCTGCCCTTTCTGCTCGACCCCGCCAACTATCGTCGCCATCGCTACGATCTGGGCGACCGCGCGCGTCACTATTTCTCGGTACCCTACCAGGGGCATTACATCTGGGGCGCCACTGCCAGCATCTTGCTGATGTTCTACCACACGCTGCTGGACGCTAGTCGGTGAGCGGTTCGCCCGAGATCACTGGCCTGGTTTTGAGCGGCGGCGGCGCGCGCGCGGCTTATCAGATCGGTGCGCTCCGCGCGATCACGCACATTCTGCCGCGGGAGCGTTGCGCGCCCTTTCCGGTGATTTGCGGCACCTCCGCCGGTGCCATCAATGCCGCCATGCTCGCCAACCACGCCGACAACATTCGCCTCGGCATTGCCCGGCTGATCCGCCTGTGGTCGCGCCTGGAGGTCGGGCGGGTGTACCGCTCGGACGCCCGCGGGGTGGCGCGCACCGCTTTGCGCTGGCTGTCCTCGGCGCTGGTCGGGGGCAGCGGCAAGACGATTTCGCTGTTCGACAACCGGCCGCTGCGCATGATGCTGCACCGGGAAATCGATTTCAGCCGCATCGATCGTCTGATCGCACAAGGGCATTTGCTGTCGCTGTCGATCAACGCCACGAGCTATGCCTCGGGCAAGGCCATGACTTTTTACCAAGGCGCGCATTCGCTCAACCCTTGGCGCCGCACGCGGCGCGAAGGCGTGCCGGCCAAACTTTCGGTCGATCATCTGATGGCCTCGAGCGCCATTCCCTTCATTTTTCCGGCGGCGCGCATTGGCACCGAGTACTACGCCGATGGTTCGATGCGGCAACTGGCGCCGATCAGCCCGGCCTTGCATTTGGGCGCCAAGCGCATCCTGGTGGTAGCGGTGGGCCAGTTGGCCACGCGCAGTCCGGCCACCGATGCGCCCACACGCTACCCGTCCCTGGCGCAGATCGCTGGCCACGCGCTGTCCAGCATCTTTCTGGACAACCTCTCGACCGACATCGAGCGCTTGCAGCACATCAACAAGCTGGTGAGTCTGGTACCGCGCGACGACCTGGCGACGCGCGGCATGAATCTCGAACACGTCAACGTACTGGTCATCAACCCCACCGAGGACATCGCCCGCATCGCCGTGCGCTACGCCCATCGCCTGCCCGGCCCAGTGAAGCTGTTCTTGCGCCGCCTGGGCAAGAGCGATGGCGGCGGGGCCAACCTCTTGTCCTATCTTTTGTTCGATGGCGAATTCTGCCGTGCTTTGATGGACCTGGGCTACCGCGATGCGCTGGCCCGGCGCGACGAAATCGAGGCCTTCCTCGGCAGCGATGCCTCGCGCTTCACGCCGCTTTTTCCACCTGAGTTCCGGTAATCACGACATGCACACGACACCCCGCGAAGGCACGCTGCTGGGCCTGGCCAGCAAAGGCTTCTATCGCTGCCGCTACTACGAATGGGGCGATGCCGCCAACCCCGAGATCGTGATCTGCGTCCACGGCCTTACCCGCAACGGCCGGGATTTCGATGATCTCGCCCGTGCCCTGGCGCCGCGGCGGCGCGTCTTGTGCATCGACATGCCGGGCCGGGGGCAAAGCGATTGGCTGGCCGACCCGCTTGATTATCGGGCGGAAATCTATTTGCCGCTCCTGACCGCGCTGATCGCCCGCAGTGGCGCCGCGGCGGTGGATTGGGTGGGCACCTCGATGGGCGCCGTGCTGGGCATGATCATGGCCGCGCAGCCTGGCACGCCGCTGCGCCGCCTGGTCGTCAACGATGCCGGGCCGCTGCTGCAAAAGGAGGCGTTGGCGCGAATCGCCAGCTATGTGGGGCAAGACCCGAAATTCGCGGATTTCCCCGCCCTGGAGCGCCATATCCGCGAGGTCTCGGCACCGTTTGGGGCGCTCAGCGACGCACAATGGCATCACCTCGCTGCGACCACGGCACGGCAATTGCCGGATGGTCGCTACGCTCTGGCCTACGATCCGGGCATCGGCGAGGCTTTCCGCGCCGTCACCGGCCAGGACATCGAGTTGTGGCCGCTCTGGGACGCCATCAAGGTGCCCACGCTGTTGCTGCGCGGGGCCGACTCCGACCTTTTGCGTCACGACACCGCCCTGGCCATGACCCAGCGCGGACCCTGCGCGCGCTTGCTCGAATTCCCCGCGGTCGGGCACGCACCCATGCTACTCGATCCGGCGCAAATCGATCCCGTCGTGGAATTCCTCTTGCACGCTTGAGCCCAGGAAGAGGCGCAGCACGACTTCATCGGGCACGGTTTCACCGGCCTCGGTGAGGGTCCAGCCGGTGCGCGTTTCACTGATCCAGCCGGCATCATGCAAGGCGTCGAGGGTGGCGCCCAACACATCGAAACCGGTATCGCAACGTGCGGCCAGACTCTGCCAGCCTTTGGCGCGTTTAGTGCTCGCGCCGCCAAGGCCCCGCAGAACGGCGAGCACGCGCAGACCCAAGCGATACTGGTCCCAGACCATGGGGCGCGCCAAGGCTCTGGGTCGCCCCCAATACGGCAGCGTGGCCGTGACGATGGCGCCTAGGAGCACCACCACCCAGAGGCAGTAAATCCACAGCAGAAAGATCGGCACGCTGGCAAAAGCGCCGTAGATCAGCTTGAAGGTGCCGAGATACCGCACATAGAGCGCGAAGCCAACTTCGAGCAACTCGATCACCAGAGCGGTCAGCAAGCCCCCCATCAAAGCATGCTTCCAGGGCACATAGCGCTTGGGAATGACGCGAAATAGCAGCGCCAGCAGCAAAGTGGTCAAGACGAATGGCAGCAGGTCGGAAACGCCGCCGCTGATCTCCGAAAGCACCGGCCCCCAACCCGCGGCCTTGCCCAGCCAGCGTGTCGCCAGCCCCAGCAATATGCCGATGAGCAAGGGGCCGCCGATCATCCCGACCACATAGCGCAGCACCCGCCGCCAGAGCGGACGCACTTTGCGCACCAGCCAGATAGCGTTGAAGGCCTGGTCGAGAGTGAGCAGCAACAGCAGCACGGAAACGGAAAGCACCGCGGTACCCGCGGCGGTGAGCTTACCGGCATGGCTAATGAACTGACTCATGTACACCGTGGTGATCTTGCCCGCCGCATCGGGCACCAGGTTGGCGAACAAGAACACCTTGAGGGCTTTGGCGAACCCGGCGAAATATGGCGAAAGCGAGAAGATTCCCAGGAAGATCACCAGCGCCGGCACCAATGCCAGCAGCGTGGTGAAGGCCAGGCTCGAAGCGGTTTGCGAACAGCGGTGGAGACGAAAACGCTCCACCACCAGGGCGACGAAGTCCCAGACGCGCCGAACGCGCGGGCGGTTGCGCCAGCGGCGAAAGTGGTTCCTGGCAAGGGTGGCCTGCTTCATGGTCGACCTCTGCGATAATCCGAAAATGGTTCTCGATGGTGGTGTTTCTCGGCGGTTCAGTCCACGCTTTGCCGCCCCGCGAAGGTCAAGGTTCTGAGCCGCGCTCGCTGCCATCTATCTGTGGGCACGAAATGCGCGGCAGATCGTCAATGCCGGCTGAGACTCGCGGCGCCGCCCCGCGAAGCGGCCCAGCGAGGCCGGGCGACACGCGGCGCCTGCGCGGCGCCGTTGCCTTGGCGCCGCGCAGCCAAGCCGACCAAGCTAACGCTTGATTTGGAAATGGAATAGGGCCCGCGGGGCCGAGTCCACCAGAGCAGACATCGGTGTGACCGCTATAGCAACTCCTTGGGTAAACCGAACACCGTTCGTTCCTGGACCCCATCGAGTTCTTGCACGGCGCTCACACCCAGCGACCGCAAACGCTCGATCACTTCCTGAACCAGCACTTCCGGCGCCGAGGCGCCAGCGCTCAAGCCCACGCTTTTGATCCCCTCCAGCCATTCGGGGCGAAGATCCGCGGCACGGTCGAGCATGTAGGCCCGTGCTCCGGCATGCGCGGCGACCTCGCGCAAGCGGTTGGAGTTGGAGCTGTTGGGCGAACCGACGATCAACACCACTTCGTTCTCTTTCGCCAACGCTTTCACCGCGTCCTGGCGGTTTTGGGTGGCGTAGCAGATGTCGTCCTTGCGCGGCGCCAGGATTTGCGGGAAACGTCGCCGCAAGGCCTCGATGATGGCGGCGGCGTCATCCACCGACAGCGTGGTCTGGGTAACGTAGGCCAATTTGGCCGGGTCTTTGACCGCGAGCCGCGCCACATCGGTGATGTCTTCCACTAAGTGCATGCCCTGGCGCACCTGGCCCATGGTGCCTTCCACCTCGGGGTGGCCAGCATGGCCAATCATGATGATTTCGCGGTCCTGGCCGTGCATGCGCGCGACTTCGCTATGGACCTTGGTGACCAGCGGGCAGGTCGCATCGAAAACCCGCAAGCCACGCCCTTCAGCTTCCGCGCGCACCGCTTGCGACACGCCATGGGCACTGAAAATCACGGTAGCTCCGACAGGCACCTCGGCAAGCTCTTCGATAAAAACCGCGCCTTTGCGCCGCAGGTCATCCACCACGTAGCGGTTGTGAACGACTTCATGGCGCACGTAAATGGGGGCGCCGAATCGCTCCAGGGCACGCTCCACGATGGCGATGGCGCGGTCCACGCCAGCGCAGAAACCGCGTGGGTTGGCCAGGGTGATGGTTTGTTCCGGTGCGCTCGCTGGTGTGCGTTCCCCCCGGCCCCCTCCCGCCGGGAGGGGGTGAGTGCGGTTCGCGGGCCCTGCCCGCTCCGGGGATTGGCTTGCGCCCCCTTCGGGCGGCCGGGCGGGCTGGATGGACCCCTCCCCCCGGCCCCCTCCCGCCGGGAGGGGGTGAG
>JACPUX010000071.1 GCA_016192065.1 Betaproteobacteria bacterium | reverse complement strand
CGGTGACGATCAGCGGATTGATCTCGGCCATGGCCAGATCGTTTTCAATGAACAATTTATAGAGGCTCTTGGCCAGCTTGCCGAATTCGCCGATCTGCGCGCCTTGCAGCTTGAGGCCAAAGGCCAGCGCGCGGCACTGGAAGTCCTGCAGGCCGAGCAGCGGGTCGCAGAATTCCTTGAGGATTTTTTCCGGGGAATGCTCGGCGACTTCTTCGATCTCCATGCCGCCCTCGCTCGACGCGACCAGCGCGACGCGCTCGGTTTCGCGGTCCACGGTCAGGCTGATGTAGAGCTCGCGCTTGATCGGCAGCGTTTCCTCGATCAGCAGGCGCGACACCATCTGCCCTTCGGGCGCATTCTGGTAAGTCACCAGCGTTTTGCCGAGCAGCGCGTTCACTACTTCCTTCGCAGCCTCGGCCGAGCGCACCACCTTCACGCCGCCTGCCTTGCCGCGCCCGCCGGCGTGGATCTGCGCCTTGACTACCCAAGCGCTGCCGCCCAGTTCCGCCATCGCGCCATCCGCCTGGGAGACGCTGTCTATCGCCACGCCGCGCGGTGTGGCAATGCCATATTTGCGCAGCACCTGCTTGGCCTGATATTCATGCAAGTTCATGGTTGTTCCTAAATTCGTTGTCGGTTAAACATGTAGGTCGGGTTAGGTGCGGTTTTGCACCGTAACCCGACCGTTGTGCAGATTATGTCGGGCTACGCGATAAGCCGCTAACCCGACCTACTCCTTTAGCCCAAAGAGGCCAATGCCGCGTTGAAGGTCGCGCTGGGGCGCATCGCCGCGGAGGTCTTGGCAAAGTCCGGGTGGTAGTAACCGCCCATGTCCACCGGTTTGCCTTGTGCCGCGATCAGTTCGGCGTTGATCTTCGCCTCGTTCTCGGTCAGCGTCTTGGCCAGCGGGGCAAACTTCGCCTGCAGCTCCTTGTCCTTGGTCTGTGCGGCCAGGGCCTGCGCCCAGTACATGGCGAGGTAGAAATGGCTGCCGCGGTTGTCGATCTCGCCTACCTTGCGCGCCGGCGACTTGTTGTTGTCGAGAATCTTGCCGTTCGCCTGGTCGAGCGTTTCCGCCAGCACCTGCGCCTTCGGATTCTTGAACACCTGAGCGAGGTGCTCGAGCGACACGCCGAGCGCGAGGAACTCGCCGAGCGAATCCCAGCGCAGGTAGCCTTCTTCCTGGAACTGCTGCACATGCTTCGGTGCCGAGCCGCCCGCGCCGGTTTCGAACAGGCCGCCGCCGCTCATCAGCGGCACGATCGACAGCATCTTCGCGCTGGTGTTCAGTTCGAGGATCGGGAACAGGTCGGTCAGGTAGTCGCGCAGCACGTTGCCGGTGACGGAGATCGTGTCCAGTCCCTTGCGGGCGCGCTCCAGTGTGGCGCGGCATGCATCGGCCGGTTCCATGATCTTGATGTCCAGGCCTTTGGTGTCGTGATCCTTGAGGTACTTCTCGACCTTG
>JACPUX010000074.1 GCA_016192065.1 Betaproteobacteria bacterium | reverse complement strand
CGGCCTTCGGCGCTTCGGCCGGGGCGGCGACGGCGCCGGCCTGGGCGGCGGTGTCGATGCGGGCGATCAGTTCGCCGGAGACGACGGTTTCGCCGTCGCCCTTGACGATCTCGACCAGCACGCCGGCGCCCGGCGACGGCACTTCGAGGACGACCTTGTCGGTCTCGATGTCGATCAGGATCTCGTCACGCGCCACGGCTTCGCCGATCTTCTTCTTCCACGACGCCAGCGTGCCTTCGGCAACGGATTCGGAAAGCTGCGGAACTTGGACTTCGATAATGCTCATGTTGTTGTTGACTCCACTCTGTTAGGGCGTATTCACGGCAAGCGACGGGCTGCGCAAGGCCCGGGCGGGGATGCAGCGCAAGGCGCCGGTCGTGCCGTGCAGTGATCTGCACAAACGACCGGCAACGCCGCGCGGCGCCCCGCCCGGACCTTGCCCGGAGGGTTGCCAGGCGCGGGGCGCCGACGGCGTTGCACGGCTGGGGAATGGAGCAACCATTCCCTGCGCCGCGCGCCTTGTCGTCATCCCCGCGCCTGGCAACGCAGTCCCGCCGCTTACCGTGAACACGCCCTGGTTGTCAGTACTCGATCTTGCCCAGGGCGGACTCGACGAGTGCTTTCTGTTGCTCGCTGTGCTTGGCGAGGTAGCCGACGGCCGGCGACGACGAGGCCGGGCGGGCGACCAGCAGCAGTTTCTGCTTGGCGCCCAGGCCGCTGTCAAGGTGGTGGCGCGAGGCGAACCAGTACCAGGCGCCCTGGTTGCGCGGCTCTTCCTGGCACCAGACGATCTCGGTGGCTTTCGGGTACTTGGCCAGTTCCTTCTCGAGCGATTCCTTCGGGAAGGGATAGAGCTGCTCGATGCGGACGATCGCGATGTCGCTGATCTTCTTGTCGCGGCGGGCGGCGACCAGGTCGTAGTAGACCTTGCCCGAGCACAGGATGACGCGCTTGACCTTCTTGGCGTCGAGGGCATCGACTTCGCCGATGACGCGCTGGAATTCGCCAGTCGCCAGGTCGTCCAGCGAGCAGGCGGCGTCCTTGTGGCGGAGCAGCGATTTCGGGGTCATGACGACCAGCGGCTTGCGCTGCATGCGCACCGCTTGCCGGCGCAGCATGTGGAAGACTTGCGCCGCGTTGGACGGGACGCAGACTTCCATGTTCATCTCGGCGCAGGCTTGCATGTAGCGTTCGAGGCGGGCCGACGAGTGTTCCGGGCCCTGGCCTTCGTAGCCGTGCGGGAGCAGCATGACGAGGCCGCAGGCGCGGCCCCACTTGGCTTCGCCGGAGGCGATGAACTGGTCGATCACCACCTGGGCGCCGTTGGCGAAGTCGCCGAACTGGGCTTCCCAGACGACGAGTTCGAACGGGTTGGCGGTGGCGTAGCCGTAGTCGAAGGCGAGCACGGCTTCTTCCGACAGCACGGAGTCGTAGCACTGGAAGCCGGCCTGCTTGTCCTGCAGGTGCTTCAGCGTGTAGTAGGTGCCTTCGTCCCAGCTGGCGCGGTTCTGGTCGTGGAAGGCGGCGTGGCGGTGGAAGAAGGTGCCGCGCCCGACGTCTTCGCCGGACAGGCGCACGCCGTAGCCGGAGACGAGCAGCGAGGCGTAGGCCAGGTTCTCGGCCATGCCCCAGTCGACGGACAGCTTGCCGTCGCCCATTGCGGCGCGGTCTTCGACGATCTTCTTGACCCGCGAGTGGAGTGTGAAGTGGTCGGGGATCGCGGTCAGGCGCTGGGCCAGGCGCTGCAGTTCCTTGATCGGGACCGTGGTGTCGCAGGTCTCGATGTAGTGCTTACCGAGGAACGGCGTCCAGTCGATCATGTTCGGGTGCTTGTAGCCGGCCAGCACCGGGTTGTACAAGAGTTCGCCCTTGTCGAGGTGTTCGCGGTATTGGGCGATCATCTGGTCCGGGCCGTCGGCCGGCAGCACGCCTTCGGCGATCAGCTTGTCGCCGTAGAGCTTGCGGGTGCCGGGGTGCTTGCTGATGATCTTGTACATCAGCGGCTGGGTGACCATCGGTTCGTCCTGCTCGTTGTGGCCGAGCTTGCGGAAGCAGATGATGTCGATGACGACGTCCTTGGCGAACTGCTGCCGGAATTCGACGGCGATCCGGGTGACCAGCGCGACGGCTTCGGGGTCGTCGCCGTTGACGTGGAAGATCGGGGCGTCGGCCATCTTGAAGATGTCGGTGCAGTAGTGGCCGGAGCGGTAGTCGCGCGGGTCGCTGGTGGTGAAGCCGATCTGGTTGTTCACCACGATGTGCAGCGTGCCGCCGGTGCCGTAGCCGCGCGTTTGCGCGAAGTTGAGCATTTCCTGGTTGACGCCCTGGCCGGCCACCGCGGAGTCGCCGTGGATGATGACGGGCAGGACCTTGGACTTGCTGCCTTCGCCGCGCCGGACCTGGCGGGCGTAGACCGAGCCTTCGACGACCGGGTTGACGATTTCGAGGTGCGACGGGTTGAAGGCCAGGGTCAGGTGGCAGGGGCCTTGCGGCGTCGAGACGTCGGACGAGAAGCCCATGTGGTACTTGACGTCGCCGGCCGACAGGTCGACTTTCTTCTTGCCTTCGAATTCGGCGAAGAGCATCGACGGGGCCTTGCCCAGGGTGTTGACCAGGACGTTCAACCGGCCGCGGTGGGCCATGCCGATGACGATTTCGTCGATGCCGGTGTTGCCGCCGGCGCGGATGGTTTCATCCATGGCGACGATCAGCGATTCGCCGCCCTCGAGCGAGAAGCGCTTCTGGCCGACGTACTTGGTGTGCAGGTAGCGTTCCAGCGTCTCGGCGGCGGTCAGCCGTTCGAGGATGCGCTTCTTCTGCTCGGCGTTGTAGGACGGGCGCGAGCGGATGCCTTCGAGGCGTTCCTGCAGCCAGCGCTTCTCGTCGTAGTCGGACATGTACATGTACTCGACGCCGACGGTGCCGCAATAGGTCTGCTTCAGGGTTTCGACGATGTCGCCGAGCGGGGCGGTTTCGGGCAGGCCCTTCAGCGAGCCGACGCTGAAGCTGCGGTTCAGGTCGCTGTCGGTGAAGCCGTAGAAGCCGAGTTCCAGTTCGTCGATCTTCGGGCGGGCCAGGCGCTTCAGCGGGTCGAGGTCGGCCCAGCGGGTGCCCAGCGAGCGGTAGGCGGTGACCAGTTG
>JACPUX010000067.1 GCA_016192065.1 Betaproteobacteria bacterium | reverse complement strand
TTCACTCCTTGCCCCTCCTCAGTTCGAGGGGCGATGATGTCCTGTCGCTGCCAGAACCCGCCGACTATGTCATCGGCTTAGGCTCTGCTGGGGGATTTTGAAGTGGCCATCACTGGGGGAATTTGGGTGGCCGCCGGGGCCCGTATGAAGCCGGCGGCTAATCGGGTAAGGGCCGGCTTCTAACCAACCCTCCCCACACTACCCGGCATGCGGGTCCGCATTCGAACTCCCATCACGCCAGTTGTTGCCGTTCGGGGCTTCCGCCTCAGCCTCGGGACGGGGACGGAGCCAAAGGGGCCGTGGTCGAATTGAATTCGCTTTCCGGCAGAAAGATGACGCTGGCGCCGGGGCGGGTTTTTTCGGGGGGTGTCCCCGGTTTCCGTGGTTCAGGCGTCCGGACACATCTGGGGCGGCTCAGGGGCTGTCGACCGCCGCGAGGACTGCGCTGCCGGTCAACGCCCGGGTGGCGGAATACAGCTAACGCCCGCCGCTCGGACTCAAACGCGCGCTGCTGACCAAGCCGAGTAGATCCGCTGCGGTTGCCTTCAATCCCACGAGAACCACCCCCAACGGTGCGCGCGCCGCGGCAAGCAGGATGAAGCTCGCCGAGGAATGCGCAATCTTCGTGCAACCGATTTGCAAGCCACCCGCCTCGATGGTCATGATCTGCAGCCCGCCGGCCTCCGTGGCGCTCGACTGCACGCTGGTAGCGGCGGCTTCACCAACCGAGAAGAGCGAACTGCACAAAGCCGCCATCTTGCCGACTCTTTCTTCGTTCAAACCCAGCGAGCACACATTGAATCCGTCGGGTGTGCACATGACCGCGCATTGCAGTTGCGGAACGCGGGTCGCCAATTGCTCCATGGCGGGGAGAAAGTACTTTCCAAGGGCCAAAGAGTCCATTTGCCAACGCCTATGGTGAATTGTGAGAGGTGTCGCCGGGGGCATAGATCGCTTACAAGCGCTCTAGCGCGGCATAGGGGCTGCACAAGGCCATGGTCACCACTTGCAGCACGTCCGTCACTTCTCTTGGATCGGCGGTGATGACCGGCGCCAAAGGATGAAATCGTCTGATCGCCTCGCGATAGGGATTCAGCAGTTCCTCCGCTCCGTCGCTTGGCAATCGCGTTACGGCCACCGCCAGACGCGCGATCGCTTTGCGCGCGGCAAGCACGTCGAGCCACTTCTTGCATTCGAGCAGATGCCGGTCGCGATCGCCGTAAAGCCAGAGGACGATGGCGGAGCTGCGCGGCAGCACCAAGTCCCACATCGCTTCGAAGCGATCTTGCCCTGGAACGCCGATGAGCGAGACGCGCCCCCCGTCGGGAAAGGTCCACTCCCCATAGTCGAAGCCGGCGGTAGTGGTCGTCTTTGTGCCGTGCCCGCCGGACGCCATCGCCTCGGCGCTGGCGACATCGGTGTCGACGACGGGAATGTCGGAAACCGTTCGCAGCGCCGTTGTCTTGCCGACGCCAAACGGACCGACGAACACGACCTGATGTTCCGTCGTGTGCCCCAAAACAACTTCCATACGATTCATGTGAATTTCTTGAGCAGTCGCCGCACCAACGCCCAGCCGCCCGCCCTTTCTTGAGGATCCCGCGCCGGCGTTTCACTCGCTCTCGGCGCGGCCGAATTGCGTCGCAGTTCGAGTATGCCCTGCACCTGGGCGTCGTGCAGCATGAGTTCAAAATCCTCGTCGCTGCCCGCTTGCGCTTTTGCCGTCTCGTAGCCGAGCCAGCCGCGCAGAAGCTGCGAGCACACCATGGCCAGTCGAATGCCGTCGGCCGAGTTGTTGCTCTTGCGATACCGCGCCAGATTGGGCCACTGCTTGAGCTTCAACTCCCGTCCGGAATAAGCCGCGGCGGGCACGAGCTGACGCAGACCGCTGTCGATCCAAGTTTCGACGATGCGATTGCTGAGCGGAATCTTGAGAAAGGTCCAGCGCACATCGGTGATGGGGGTCCATTTGCGCGCCAAGAGGGCTGCGTAAACCCTTCGATCCGTCTGCGCCGCACTCAGGATTTCGCTAAACACGTCGGGCGACTCGCGTGTGCCGTCGACCACCCACCAACTCGCGTCATCGGCGAGCTCGCACCACCGCCACGGCTCGCCGCGCAGATTCAGGATCGCCTTGAAGGCAACCACCGCCGGAGAGTCACGATGAGGCGACCAAACGCCAAAACGCGCTCGCGCAACCACGGTACGGTCTTTGCGGTTCTCGTCAGCCTCTGGCCTTTTTCAGCGCGGCGATCATTTTCGGCATCGCAACCGACAGCAGAATCCCCAAATTGACTTTCTGGCTGTTGAGCAGAATTCCTTGGATGAGATCGTCGCCATGCAGAATGATCATGACCATGTGGTCATTTTCCATGTCCAGCAAGTAGTAGCGATTCAAACCCGGGAAACCGGAGCTGGCGAGCGCGTCAACCAAAGTGTTGGTCATCTCGGTAAACAGCGCCACGGCGGTCGGCTGGGGATTGAATCCGGCCAACGAGAGGCCCATCGCCCGATCCCAAATGTCGGTGGCGAGCAAGCCATCCTTGAGGGTCGTCTTCAGCTCCTGAATAGCGGCTTCAATCAACTCGATCTTGATTTCCATTGCAACTTCCCCTTATTGGTCAAAAACTGTCATCTCATGAATCGCGCCGCTACGCTCACAACCGAACCCCTGCGCTAGCCGGAGCGGCTCCTATGCCAGACCGAAAGGCGCTTGAAGCTCGCCTTTCTCCTCAGTCGTCGCGCCCTTCCGGCGCGGACGCGCACCCCCCGGCTGGGCTGATTCAAGCCCAGTTAACGAGCCATTTTGATGTCACGAACTCGCGGGGTAGTCGCGCGATATGAGTCATTCTACAGGCGGTTTGGCCGATTCTTCTATCATTTCTCCGCCACGACGTTGCTGCACCGCAACAACCCGACCGCGAGTGGCGCCGTGCTTTTCAGGCCAGACGCCGGCCCGGATCCGCCCGGCCCCCGCAAGCGCGCGAAGCAACGGAGGAGTAAAAGGAAGTAAAGGGAGCAAAAGAAGCCAAGTGTTCCAGCAATCACATGGAGCAAAGGGGCGTGGTTGAATTGCGGGGAACAAAGCGAACAAAGCGACGAACAATGGGACGAACAAAGCGCGGAACAAAGGCGCGGAACAAAGGCGGAACAAAGGGGCCGTGGTCGAATTGCATTCGCATCCCGGGAGAAAGATGGCGCTGGCGCCACGGCGCGTCTATTCGTGGTCTGCGATTGCCCGAACCACCGCGGCCGCACCAAAGCCAACACGCGGTGGAACTTGTGCTGCAGGGTGCACAACATTGAGAAGCTGGCCAAGACGGGGGTCGGGCAATGGACGCGCAGATAATGCAACGCAACCCACCCATTGGCGGCCCTGGGTACAAAGATGTCGTGATTTGAGGCACACTAGCCGAATGGACATCCACCCCTATTAAATCATCGGTGCGCGCGCCAGCTCAGACAGCGAGTGGCCAGGCGGCGTGTTTTCTCACAGCCTCGTTAGACGATACCAAACACCATCATGCGCAAACCGCGCTTCCTCCTCGCCGCCGGCCTGACACTTCTTCTCGCGTTTTCCTTTCTCCTCAATCCTTCGGCTGAAAAGCATCGCACTGCAATCAAGGAAGCAACCGCTGAGCGCAGCCCTATCGCCGGAGCGCTCGGCATCGGCGCAATCACGGCCTTCGCCTCCACTTACCAGTCGTGGGGCGTGCTTTCGTACACCACGGCAAATGATCGCGTCCGGTCTGTCGGAGCGCTTGGCATTATCTACGTGCTTCAGTGAGCATGCGCGCCGAGCCGCAATACTGGTTCCCAGCCAAGCGCATCGGTTGGGGTTGGGGGCCGCCAAGCGCTTGGCAAGGCTGGCTCGTCCTCGCCTTGTTCGTTGTGCTGGTGCTCGTTGGCGCGGTCAAGCTCTTGCCAACTTACGGTCAGTTCGCATTTTTCGGGTACACCCTGCTGCTGTGCGCGGCTTTTTTGACAGTATGCTGGCTCAAAGGAGAGCCGCCGGGCCGCAAGAAGCGGTTAGGCGCGCGGTGAAACGAAGCTTATCCGAGCTGGCTCGTGTGCTTGAGACTTCTTGGCCGGCGGCGAAGCGGCTCGAAGATCCGACGCATTGGCCCTCCTTGAAAGCGCTGGATCGAGCAGCGGCAGCACTAGGCAAGCGGTTGGTACTGGTCCTCGAGTAGTGTCACCGCTGGCGTGGGTTGGGGGAAAAGGGGTCGGAGAAGATGGAGAACAGGCGATCATGAAATCACCCATCGTAACGGCTTTGGCACTTGCTGCATGGATGCTGCCCGTCGTCGCAGCAGAACCCGATGGCGTTTTCACATGCAGCTACGAGATCAAGAAACCCTGCACCCAGGGTTCGGTCAGCGTCGAGTGGATAGGCGGGCTGGTTCAGAAGCTCACGTTCGAGAATTTCTTCTGTGGCACCGCAGGTCGCCCGGGCTACAGTTGCACTCTCGAATCCACGCGAAGTGGCGGGGAAGATCGCTGGCGCCAGCAGGGCTCGAAAACAGAAATCGAATTGGGTAGCCCGTTTAACTCCGAGGAAAAAGATACCGTCTTGATCTCGGTGGAAAGGGATACTTTTCGATTCGACTTCAGCAGCACACAATCGGGTGGCAAGTGTGGCGCCGGTGCGCAATTGCCGCAGTCCATTGCCTTGGACCGCAAATCGAAGAAATGTTCGGTTCGGCTTTGACCGCGCGTGGGGTCGCTTGATCGCGAAAGAAGGGCCTGTGACCGAAATGAGCTCGCTTATTCGGGGTTTCCAGTTTTCCCGTTAGTCCGCTGGGCCCCAGCGCGTGCGCCAATATCCTGGCCTGCGGCGCTGGTGCGCAAGAGCTAGAACTGTCACGGTGCTGCCCTGAATCTCGCAGATGACCGTGTACGGAAAGTGCCGAAAAACATGGCGCCTGACCGCATCCTCGTCTTCTGGCCACGTCAGGGCGTTGACTCCAAGCCCATCGATCGCTGCGAGCGTCTCCGTTCGAAAAGCACCAGCCGCGATGTGGCTGCGCTCGAAATACCACAGCAAGGCCTCTCTGATTTCCGCCTCTGCCTCGGGCAGAATCTCGACGGCAAACCGAGTCACAGAGCGCTCAGTTTTGCCTTGGCATCCGCCCAGGGGACAGCCCTGACTATCCCAGCTCGCAAAGCCGCTTGTCGCGCCCGGATTTCCTGCCGCCACGCTTGCGAAATTGAACTATCGTCACTTCCTTCGAGGCTATCGAGCAAGGCAACGGACAGCGCCGATCGCTCATCGGGAGGTAGTCCGAGAGCTTCGTCGAGAATGTGGTTTACGGTAGCGTTCATGCGGCAAAGTCTAGCACTCAAGCCGGTTTCGGTCACCTTCTGCGCGCGGCCGACGCCGACTCACCCAGACCGAGGTGTCCACCGATACACTCATGCAGCGCGCACCGCTCGCCTCCTTGGCACCGCGGGCATACGCGGAGCGGCACCCCCTAGGGCGGCCAAGCGTTTGGCAGCCTGAAACCGAACGAAACTCTTGATCGCCTCACAAAAGAGATCGCTCTTCTCCACGCCCGGATCGGCCAGTTCCAGGGCTTGGTGATAGAGATCGTCGTCAATAGTGACCGTCGTTCGCATGGTGGGCTCCTAGCATCAGTATTGATGACAATCAACACGAAGCTCTGCGTCCTGCCAAGCATTGCTTGGTCCTTGGGCGGGCCTGCCCGGGGGGCCAACTGCGCGTAAAGAACAATCGGCATAGAATTCAAATGTAACCCGAACTCGATTGTCCTAGCCCTTGCATCGCCAACCCCATCCCCATCTCCCACCGGTCTGGCAAAGTTTATTCGTCCTGCTGCTGCTGACCCTGGCTCATGCCGCAACCGCGCAGACCGAAGGCTCGACTGCGGAAACGCGTGCGGAAAGACATTACCAGGTCGGCCATCGGATCATCACGCTGGCCGAATCCAAAACCGCCCCGGCGCTGACGCTGGCCGTGTGGTACCCCACCGCTGCCGAAACGCGCCCGCACACCTACGGCGGGCCGACGCTGGGGCGAGTGGCGCTCGATGCCGCGCCGCTGGCGGTGAGCGCGCCCTATCCGCTCCTGGTGTTTTCGCATGGTTATGGCGGTGGTGGCATCGGCGCGGTGTTTTTCACCGAGGCGCTGGCGGCACGTGGCTGGATCGTCGTCTGCCCCGATCATCGCGATCGCCATTCCGCGGTGCGCAGCGGCGTCGGCCAGGTACCCGGCGCCAACATGCGCGGCTTGCTGCGCCACGCGGGCGAAATTGCCGCCTCGACGCCAATGCAGCGGGTCAACTATCACTACCGGATCGACGAGATGCGCCAGGCGCTGGATGGCGTGCTGGTGTCACCAGACTTCGGGCCGCTCATCGATCGCCAGCGCATCGCCGTCGGCGGGCATTCTTTCGGCGGCTACACCGCGCTTGGGGTGGGCGGAACGCTGCCCGAGTATCACGACCCGCGCATCAAGGCGCTACTGCTTTTTTCCACGGGTGCGGGAGCTTACCTCTTCGAAGAAGTGGAACTCGCGCGGGTGAAGGTTCCGAGCATGCTCTTCCTGGGCGAGCGGGAAGCCACTCAGAAACGCGGCGCGGCGACGATGCGCGAACTTTCCGAGCGCATCTACCGCAATCTGCCGGCGCCCAAATATTTTCTGGAAGTGCGCGGGGCGGACCACTTTTCCTTCAACAACCGCTTTTCCGACCGCCCCGGCGCGCGCCTGATGAGCGGCAGCGAAGCGCAGTTCGATCTCATCCGTCGTTATGCCCTCGCATTTCTGGAACGACATGTTGCCGGACGCGAAGGACGCGATCTCGATCAAACCGATCCGCTTTTGTCACGCTACGTGCATCCAAAGCGCTGAGCCCGGAACTACGCAAAATCGACGATCTTTGTGGCGTCAGCCGCCTACGAAGTAGCGGCCGAGTCGATGTTTAGGTGAGCCACCGCACCAGGCCCAGAGTCAGAATCGGAAAGAACACCAACAACACGATTCGCAACGCGTCTGAGCAAAGGAAGGGGATCACGCCCTTGAAGGTCTCGCGCATGGGGATGTCCTTGGCGAGGCTGTTGATGATGTAGACGTTCATGCCCACCGGCGGGGTGATGAGGCCGATCTCCACCACCATCAGCGCAATGATGCCGAACCAGATCGCCTTGTCGGTGGCTTCGAGGCCGAAGAAATCCAGCCCCATGATGATCGGAAAAAAGATCGGCACGGTCAGCAGAATCATCGACAAGCTGTCCATGATGCAACCCAGCACCAGATAAATCACGATGACGGCAAAGAGCACCAGCAAAGGCGCCATGCCGCTTTGACTCACCCAAGTGGCCAGTTCCGCGGGCATTTGCGTGAGCGCCAGGAAGACGTTGAGTACATCGGCCCCCAGCAGGATCAAAAAAATCATGCCCGTCCCTTCCGCGGTGCCGTAGCAACAAGCCACCAGTTCTTTCCAGCGCAAACCCCTGCGAAACGCCAGGGCGCCAGTGGCGGCGGTGCCAATGGCAGCCGCTTCGGTGGGGGTGAACAATCCCGAATAGATGCCGCCGATGACGATGACGAACACCAAGAGGACCGCCCATACCCCCCGGAAGGCCCTCAGCCGCTCGGCCCAGGCCAGGCGCGGCCCCGCCGGACCGGATTGGGGATATAGCCGCACGTAGACGGCAATGGCCAGCATGTAGCCCAAGGCGGCCAGCACACCGGGCACAAACGCAGCCATGAACATCGCCGCGATGTTCTGTTGGGTGAGAATGGCATAAATCGCCAGCACCACCGAAGGCGGAATGAGGATGCCCAAAGTGCCGCCCGCGGCGAGGGTGCCGGTGGCCAGCGCCGGCGAATAATTGAAGCGGCGCAGTTCGGGCAGCGCCACCTGGCCCATGGTCGCGGCGGTGGCGAGAGAAGAACCGCAAATCGCCCCAAAACCCGCGCAAGCGCCGATGGCCGCCATCGCCACCCCGCCGCGAAAGTGCCCGATCAGCGCATTGGCGGCGTCGAACAGACCTTTAGACAACCCGCCCCGGGAGGCAAATTGCCCCATGAGCAAAAAGAGCGGTACCACGGACAGGTCGTAGACCGAGTAGCGCGCATAGGCGGCGGTTTTGAGGTAATTCAACAGCGGCCCCCAGCCGGTCATGGTGACATACCCGGCGATGCCAGTGCCCAACATGGCGATGGCGATCGGCACGCGCAGCGCCAGGAGCGCCAGCAGGAGGGCGAAGAAGCTGAAACCGAGGGCGGTACCGCTCATGATGTCCGCGCCCCGCGCAAATAGCCCCAGGCAGCGTGAAGGCCGGTGAGGGCTAGCAGTGCGAAGGAGGGCACCATGGGCACAAAGGCCCACCAGACGGGCACGGCGAGGATCATGGTGGCTTCTTCGGATTCCCGCGTGCTCCAAAGCCCCAGGCTGAGCCGCCAGGCGATGAGTGCGGCGCAGATCGCCAAAGCGAGCGCGCCCAGGGCGTCGAGGGTGGCGCGCTTTTTGGTGGCCAGATGCAAGGTGAAGAAGTCGACGATGACGTGTCCGCGACGCATCTGGCACCAGGGCAAAAACAAGGACACAGCCGCGGCACAGCCCAATTGCACCAGTTCAAAGTCGCCCGGCACGGGCTTGAAGCCTAGGCTGCGCAGGGCCACGCTGGCCACCGACATCAGGGTCAGGGCCAAGAGCACCAGCCCACCGGCCAGGGCAAAGCCCCGCGAAAGGCGAAACAACAAGGTGCCGAAGGCGTCTTCGGTCAAGTCAAGTGCCGGCGCACCCGGCTCCACTTGCGACATCTTTCCGTCCCCCCAGGCTTCGAGGCGCTCCGCTCCGTGTTTGGCGCGGAGCGCATCCGCTCATCGGTCGTGCTTGCCGATGAGATCCCTTGCGCTTTGCAACAGCGCTTTGCCATCATGCCCTTTGGCGCTCACGTCTTTGACCCACTCGTCGGCCAGCGGGGCGGCGGCGGCCTCCCACTTCTTCAGTTCGGCGGCGGGAATGGTGTTGAACTGGTTCTTGCGATCGACCGCAAGCTTCCTCGCGCCGGTGGCTGAATCGTCCCAGACTTTGCCGATCCAGGCCGAGGTCTCCGGCCCGCTATTGGCATCGATCACTTTCTTCAAGTCCGCGGGTAGCGAGGCGTATTTCGCTTTGTTCATCGCAAAGATAAACACCGAGGTATAAAGCGCGCGTGCCGCGGGGTCGCCTTCGCTATGGAACTTCACCAGTTCCTGCACTTTGATCGCGGGCACGACTTCCCAGGGCAACACGGCGCCATCGATCACGCCTTTGGAGAGCGCTTCGGGCACTTGCGGCACGGGCATGCCCACCGGGGTGGCACCGAAGCTGGCGAGCATTTTGTTGGTCAGCCGCGTGGGCGCGCGCACCTTGAGACCCTTGAAGTCGTCTAGACTCTGGATGGGCTTCTTGACCATATGCAGGTGTCCCTGGTCGTGCACATGAAAGGCAATGGGGTGCACGTCCTTGAATTCGCTTTGATGCAACCTGTTGGTATGGATGTACTCCCACAGCGCACGGCTCGATCCTTGCGCACTACGAATGGAAAAGGGCAATTCGAAGACTTCCGCCGCGGGAAAGCGCCCGGCGCTGTAGCCAGGCAAGGTCCAGACGATATCGGCAACCCCGTCCTTGACCTGCTCGATCAACTGCGGCGGCGTGCCGCCCAATTGCATCGCCGGATAAATCTGACACTTCAGTTTCCCACCCGACTCCTTGTTGATCTTGTCGCACCAGGGGGTGATGAACTTGCTGTGCGCCGTGGAAGGCGGCGGCAGAAAGTGGTGCACTTTGAGGGTGATCTCCTGGGCCACCGCGGGTAAGGCGGTGACGAGGCCAAGAGCCGACAGCAATCCTGCTGAATTCTGCTTCGTAATTCTCATTTGTTTCCTCCTCGTGGGGCAAAAAGCCAGCCGCTCCTCGCGCTGGCGCGTTGGTCAACCCAAAATCACTTGACTGGCCGCTCAGATCTCCATGAGATCCTTGCCGACGACAATCTGTCCGTTGAAGTGCTTGCGCACACCCGCGGTCCACTGCTCGTCGGTGATGGATGGATCATCCCCCGGAACGAAATGGGACAATACCACGGTCTTGACGCCGGCGGCAGCGGCCACCCGCCCCACGTCTTCTGGCACGGTATGGCTGGCGACGATGTGGTCTCTGAGTTTCGCGGCGTTCGGAACCCGCGACAGCAGCTTTTCCAAACCGGGCATGTAGAGCACTTCGTGCACGAGCACATCGGCCCCCTTGGCGAGTTCGATCAGCTCCAGTGAGTAATTGGTGTCGCCAGAAATCACCATCGAACGCTCCGTGGTGTCGAAGCGATAGGCATAGGCGTGCTCGATCGGAGGGTGACGCACTCTGGCCGCGCTGACCTTCACGTCGTCGTTCTGCATCACCACTCCGGGCTGGTCGAAGTCGTGGGCAAAAACGAGTTTGCGCAGGTCTGGCCGTCCTTCGTCGTCCATGCGCGTTTCGATATCCAGCTTCATGTAGTCAAAGAAGGCCTGCGCCATTCTTTCCGTGCCGGGCGGTCCCCATGCATCGACCCGGCTGCGCAAACCCGTCGCCCAGCCGTTGTAGATCACGCTGCCGAATTCCAGATTGTGATCGGAGTGATGGTGAGTAAGAAAGACATAGCGCAGGCTATTGAGCGGTACCCCGGCCCGAACAAGATGCTGTGAAGTGCCATAGCCGCAGTCGACCACATAGGGCACGCCGTTGATCAGCAGGAGCGTGGACGGGTTTTTCCTGCCATCGCCGCCGACGCGCGGCCCGCCTTTGGTCCCCAACAGGATGAGTCGCGTTTTGCGCGATCCGGCACCTTGTGCATATGCGAGCTTCTGCCAACCCGAGCATGCGCCCGCGGCAACGGCCGTGACGCCAGCAAGGAACCCTCTACGATTCAGCATTTCGACCTCCTTGAGTAGGCCAGGACACCTGTGCCTCCTGGTGCGGCACCTTCACGACCGAGGTGGAGCGGCAATTTGCGCCGACCATCGGCAGCGTTACCCTGCTCGTACCGCACTCGCACCCAGAACCTGACGCGCTTTTGAACCGCCGGGCTCACTTGTTGAGCGCCGCAAGTGCACCGCGGCGCAGTTTGCCGGTTTCGGTGCGCGGCAGTTCCGCGATGAGGTGTATGTGTGCGGGACGTTGATAGGCGGGCAGATCCGCAATCGCCGCGGAGGCTGCGGCGCGCGCAGCGGAATCTCCCGATGGCCCGGGCACGACATAGAGATGCAAGGCGATGGTATCGCCGCTCTCCCCGCCACGCGGCACGACGCAGCTTTCCCGCACCAAGCCTCGCAGGCGGTGCGCGACAAGGTTTTCCAGCGCCGTGGTATCGACCCAGCGGCCAAACACTTTGAGCAATTGATCGGAACGACCGGCGAAATTCCAACCTTGTTCGCGGCTCTCTCCGGCAGGCCGAAAGAGGTCGCCGGGTGAGAACCCCAGCGCGCCAAACCGCGCGCTGTCGTGCGTGACCGCCCGCGAGTAACCCAAGGACACCGCCGGATGGGAGAACCAAAGACGCAAGGCACCATCTTGTGCTTCCGCTTCGGTATCGACCTCGACCTTGGTCAAGGGTGTGGGCACGACACCCGCCATCCCGGCCGGTCGATAAAGCATGAGCGACAACGTCTCGGTGGTCCCATATCCGTTGAAGAGCGCCACCCCCGTGCGTTCGCGCCAAGCCTCGGCGACATCCGCCGGGCAGGCTTCTCCCGCGGACACCCCGGCGCGCACCCCGGTAAAGGCGACACCGGCTTCCAGAAGGCGGCGATACAAGGTCGGCACGCAAAAAAGGAGCGTGGGTCGATGACGCGCAATGTTCTCCGCGACGCGTTCCGGATTCGGCCAGGCGGCGTCGAGTACCACGCTGGCGCCCAGCCGCAATCCGGCAAAGAGCGCATTGGCCAAGGGGTAGGCGAAGAACAGTTTGGAAGTGGAATAGAAGCGATCCTGGGCGGTGGCGCCGAGCACGTCGCGCGCGAACACATGCGCCTGCACCGCGGCACGATGAGCGTGCACGATGCCTTTGGGCCTGCCCGTGGTTCCCGAAGAGTAGAGCCAGAACGCCGGATCGTCGGCGTGCGCCTCGTGCACAGTGGCCGGCCCCGCGGTTTGCGCCAGGTGATCGCACCACACCGAAAAACCTTTGGCGCGCGCGTCGGCCACGGCCGCCGACGTGTGATCCTCAAGCAGGAGCACGGCGGCACCGGAGTCGATGATGAGATCTCGAATTTGTTCGACCTCGGTGCGTGGACTGATGGCGATCGGCACGCCGCCCATCCAGATCAGTCCCAAAAACGCGCTCACCCAATCGGCACCATCGGCAAGGCCAATCACGCAACGCTGCCCGGGCCGCAGGCCCCATCGCTGCCAAGCCGCGGCGGCCCCGAGCACCCGTCCGCGCAACTCGGCATAGGTTAAGGACACCTCGGCGTCGATGATCGCCGGGGCATCGGGCGCGCCAGCGAGCAGCAGCTCGGCGGCGTTCATGCGAACCTCTTCCTGGCCGGGAAACGACCCATGCTTCTTCCTCCTTCGTCCGCGGTTCTCACCGCGTTTGCGGGTTGGCCCGCGAATGCCCCCGGGTCTTTGCAGAACCCTTCCGGGGCGGCCACGGCCGCCCCCAATCGGCCCAGCCGAGGCTGGGTAAGAGCGGGCTCGCCCGCCAGGTCCTTTCAGTTCGCCGAAGAGCCGCCGCTTCGCGGCCAGGCCCGCAGCGACCCGGCCTGGCCAAAGTTGGGCAGGAACGGACTTGGCCGCGGACTGCACCACCCTCGCTAAACGACATTCGAATTAGGGGCATTAGACGCGCGGCAACGCCGATCGAGCAAGCCGGCTTGCCTGATGCGCATTATCAGGTTCTATAATAATGCGCGATGAAAGATTTCGATTTGAACCTGCTGCGTGTGGCGGTGGCCCTGTACGACGCGGGTAGCGTCAGCCGGGCGGCGCAGGTTTTAGGCATGAGCCAGCCGGCGATGAGCGCGGCCCTGACTCGCCTGCGCCAGGCCTTCGGCGAGCCGCTGTTCGTGCGCACTGCCCGCGGCATGTCGCCCACACCGCGCGCCCACGCTTTGGCGGCGGGCGCGCGCGAGGTGCTGGCGCGGGTGGCCGATCATGTGCTTTCGGCCGCGAGCTTCGAACCGGCCACCACCACTGCCACCTTCACCTTCGCGCTCTCCGATGTCGGGGAAATGGTGTTCCTGCCCAAGATCCTGGAAAGCCTGCAACGCGATGCGCCGCATGCCGTGGTGCGCTCGGTGTCGCTGCCCCCGGCAAGGCTGGAGCAGGCGATGGAGAGCGGCGAAGTCGATCTGGCAGTGGGCTATTTCCCCGACCTCAAATCGAGCGCGTTCTTTCAACAGCGCCTCTTCACCCACCGCTTCGCCTGCCTGCTGCGTGCCGACCATCGCATCCGCGGCCGCAAGCTCACGCTCGAACAGTTTCTCGCGCTGGGTCACGCGGTGGTGCGCGCCGAAGGCCGCAGCCAGGAAATTCTGGAGAAATATCTCGAACGCAAGAAGATCGAGCGGCGCATCGTGCTGCTGACGCCGCACTTCATGAGCATTCCCACGATCATCGGCAAGACTGATCTGGTGGTGACGCTGCCGCACGCGATTGGGCTCTATTTCTCGCAGGCCGGCGCCAACATCAAAGTGATGGAACCGCCGCTGGCGATTCCGTCGATCCAGCTCAGGCAGCATTGGCACCGCAACGCCCACCACGAGGCCAAGAGCAAATGGCTGCGCGCCCTGGTCTGCGAACTGTTCAACGACGCCAGCGACGAGTGGCCCGATCCGTTCCTGTAGAACGATCGAAGTGCGCAGGTCGAGCGGCGGCTCAGGGCCTTGCGCCGCCGAGCCCGAGGTAGGTCTGAACCACCCGCGGATCGTTCGCCAAGGCCCGGCTTTCGCCCGCCAGAACCACACCGCCGGTCTCCAACACACAGCCATGGTCGGAGATCTGTAGTGCCGCGCGCGCGTTCTGTTCGACCAGCAGCACGGCCACGCCCAGCCCCCTGAGTCCGGCGATGATGTGGAAGATTTCGCGCACGACCATGGGCGCGAGCCCGAGACTCGGTTCGTCCAGCATCAGCAGCTTGGGCTTGGCCATCAGCGCGCGGCCCACCGCCACCATTTGCCGCTCGCCGCCGGAGAGTGTGCCGGCCAGTTGTGCCCGGCGTTCCTTGAGGCGTGGAAAGGTGGCGAAGACCTGGTCCATGGTCCGGCCCTGGTCACGCTCACCGGCGTGGAACCGTTGGAACGCGCCGAGCAGAAGGTTGTCCTCGACACTCATTTCGCTGAACAGCTCGCGCTTCTCGGGAACCAGAGTCATCCCCATGGCAACCAGGTGTTCAACTTCGCAGGCGCGCTGCAACTCGCCCTGAAACTCGATCTCGCCGCTCGAAGGCAACAAACCCATGATGGCCGAAAGCATGGTGGTCTTGCCGGCCCCATTGGGTCCGATGACGGCGACGATCTGGCCCGGTTCGACCGTGATGTCGAGATGATGCAGCGCTTCGACCTTGCCGTAGGAGACACACAGATCACGCACGCGCAGAATGGGTTCGGTCATCCCTCGACTCCGCCCAGATAGGCTTCCAGCACTACCGGGTCCTTCTGGACCACCTCGGGCAAGCCCTCCGCGATTTTCTCGCCGAATTCCATCACGACCACGCGATCGGCCAGACCCATGACAAAATCCATGTCGTGTTCCACCAACAGAATGCCCATTCCCTCCCCGCGCAGGCGGCGCAGCAATCCGGCCAACTCCTGCTTTTCCTGATAGCGCAGGCCCGCGGCGGGTTCATCGAGGAGCAGCAGGCAGGGGTCGGCGGCGAGCGCCCGGGCGATCTCCAGCAGGCGTTGTTGACCGAGCGGCAGACTGCCGGCTTCGTCAAAGAGGCGATCGCCCAGGCCGACGCGGTCGATTTGACGCTTCGCTTCGGCCAGCAGCCGTGCCTCCTCGACGCGCTCCCAATGGAATGCCGCGGGCAGCACGCCCTTGTGGCCACGAAGGTGCGCGCCGAGGGCGACGTTCTCCAGCACGCTCATGGTCGGCAACAGTCGGACGTGCTGGAAGGTGCGGTTCACGCCGCGCCGGGCGATCTGCCGCGACTCCAGATCGTCGATGCGTTGGCCCAGGAAGTGGATTTCGCCGCGGGTGACCGGGTCGACACCGGAGATGCAGTTGAACATCGTGCTCTTGCCCGCGCCGTTGGGCCCGATCAGCGCCATCACCTCGCCCGCGATCACGTTCAGGCTGACATCGTTGTTGGCCACCAACCCCCCGAACTGCTTGCGCGCATTCTTCACCTCCAGCAACACCGTACCGGCCGAGGGCATCGACCGTCGCGGCAGCGGGTCGGCCTCGGGCAGGACGCGCCGAGCGGCTCGACCCGGCACCAGGCGCTTGAGCCAGGGCCAAAGCCCGTCGCGGGCGCGTTGCAGCACCAGGATCAGCAGCACGCCGAAGAAGATCACCTCGAAGTTGCCGCTCTGGCCGAAAATCTTCGGCAGGATGTCCTGCAGCCACTGTTTGAGCACGGTGATCACCCCCGCGCCCACCAGCGCTCCCCAGACGTGCCCGGCGCCACCCAACACGGTCATGAACAAGTACTCGATGCCGATGTGCAAGCCGAAGGGCGTGGGATTCACGAAGCGCTGGAGGTGCGCATAGAGCCAGCCGGAGATACAGGCATACAGCGCGGCGATGAGGAAGATGACGATCTTGGTCCTGGGGGTGTCGACGCCCATTGCTTCGGCCATGAGCGCGCCGCCTTTGAGCGCCCGCATCGCACGCCCTTCGCGCGAATCGAGCAGATTGCGGGTGGCGAGCACGGCGCCGAGCAGCGTCGCCCAGGTGAGGTAATAGAAGCTCCGGCCATCGTCGAGCTTCCAACCAAAGAACTCCAGCGAGGGTATCCCGGTCAGGCCGGCGTGGCCGCCAAGGAACTCCAGATTGCCGAAAAGGTAGTACAAGCTGATGCCCCAGGCGATGGTGCCCAACGGCAGATAGTGGCCCGACAGCCGCAGGGTGAGAAAGCCGAGCACGACCGCCACGGCGGCCGTGACCGCAAGGCCCACCAGCAAGGCGAGCCACGGCGACATCGCGTGGGCGGTGGTGAGATAGCCGGTGGCATAGGCGCCGAGTCCCACGAACGCAGCCTGGCCAAAAGAAGTAAGTCCACCCACGCCGGTGAGCAATACCAGCCCCAGGGCGACGATCGAATACAGGCCGACGTAATTAAGCAGCGTGATGTAGAAGTCAGGCAGCAAGGCCGGCGCTGCTGCCAGAACAGACAGGAACGCGAGCAGAGGCAGGCCGGGTCTCACTCTTCCTCCTCTGCATGCCGCGAGGTCAGGGAGCGGAACAGCAGCACCGGAATGATCAGCGTGAAGACGATAACCTCCTTGAATGCGCTGGCCCAGAAGGATGAGAAGGCCTCAAGCAGCCCGACCAGAATGGCGCCGGCGGCGGCAGCCGGGTAGCTGGCCAAGCCGGCGATGATGGCCGCGACGAAGCCCTTGAGTCCGATCAGAAACCCGGTGTCGTAGTACACCGTGGTGATCGGCGCGATCAGGATGCCCGAAAAAGCACCAATGCCCGCCGCCACGGTAAAGGAGAGCTTGCCCGCCATGGTGGTGGAAATGCCCATCAGGCGCGCCCCCACCCGGTTCAAGGCGGTCGCGCGCAGGGCCTTGCCGTAAAGGCTGCGACCGAAGAACCGGTAGAGTGCCGCGATCAGCACGACGCTCGCCCCCAGCACCCAGAGTGTTTGGCCATTCACAGCGACCGCGCCGAGTTCAATCCGGGCATCGCTGAAAGGTGGAGTGCGTGAGCCCTCAGCTCCAAAAAAGAACAGCCCCAGTCCGACCAGCGCCAGATGCGCCGCCATCGAAACGATCAGAAGAACCAGTACCGAGGCCTCCGCCAACGGCTGGTAGACCAGGCGGTAGAGCATGGGGCCGAGCGGCACCACGATGGCGAGCGCGAACGCCACCTGGGCGACCAACGGCAGCCTTGCTGGCTCCAGCCAACGCGCCATGCCCACCACCGCCAAGGGCAGGGCCAGATTCCAGAGCGCGATCCGCGCCAACCGCCGCGGTCTGCTGTCGCGCAGCGCCACAAACGCATCCACGAGAGCCACCGCCACTCCCGCCCCGAGCAGCAGCCAAAGCGTTCCCGGCGTCTTTCCGGCCTGAATGGCCGCCAAGGTCAAAGCGCCATAGGCGACGAATTCGCCCTGTGGAATGAAAATCACGCGGGTAACGGCGTACACCAGGACCAGTGCCAGTGCGAGCAGCGCGTAAATCGCACCGTTGACCACGCCGTCCTGGCCGAGCAGTAAAGCAATTTGCAAATCCATCTTCAGTCCTTTGGGCGCTTCACGCTCAGCGCAAGAATTTCCCTTTGGCGTCGATGACGGTCAAATCGACGTGGCGCGAGCCGACATGATTGGTGCCGGAAAACCCGATCTCGTAGCCGCCGACGTCGAACCGATCCATCGATTCCAGGGCGCTGATGAAGCGAGTCCGCGTGAGCCCCGACGATGCGCGCCGAATGCCTTCGCCGATGACCTTCCCGCAGATATAGCCCTCCAGACTGTTGTAGGAGAACTGCGTTTGCCCGGTCTCGCGCATCGCCTGCTGATACTCTTTGACTACCGGCAAGCCGAGGTTCCACGGATAGGGCGCGACCTGCGTATTGCCGACGCCGCGCTTGTGCTCGCCCAGGGCGTTGATGAAATCCTCGTTGCCGTTAAGCGAGATGGTCAGGAACTGCGTGTAGCGCCCGGCCTGCATCATGCGCCGGACCAGTTCCGCCGCGGCGCGCGTCACCGCGAACATGATCACCGCCTGGGGGTCGGCCTGGGCGAGCGTCATCACCGCGGACGACAGCTCGAGGCTGCCGCGCTCGTAGGTGGCGCGTGCGGCAATGCTCAGTCCGTGTTTTCGCAGCGCGGCATCCAGGTGTTCGAAACCTTCCTCGCCAAAGGAATCATTCTGGTGAAACAGAGCGATCCGTTTGATGCCCAGGGTGGTGAGCTGATCAACCATCCGCGCGATTTCGTCCTTGTAGCCCGCGCGAATATGGAACAGCACGCGATTGGGCGTGGCGCGAAGCCGCTCTGCCCCGGTAAAGGGACACAGCACCGGTACGCCGGCACTGGCCTGCAACAGCTCGGCGGTGTGCGGCGTACCGAGCGGAGCCGCCAGCAGGAAGGCCTCCCGAGCCAAGCCGCGGGCATTCTCTCCGGTACGCGGCGGTGCGAACCCGTCGTCCAGGGACTTTAGCTCAAGCCGACGACCGTTGATGCCGCCGCGCTGGTTGACGTGATGGACATAGGCAGCGAGCCCCGACCTAATGTCCTGCGCCACGGCCGCTACGGGTCCGCTCAGACCGATTGACTGACCGATGACCACTTTGCCTTCGCTCACGCCCGGTTCGGCGCACGCCGTTCCGGCCACCCAAAATAGCGCTGCTAGCCATGCTGCCTTGAACATGTCTGCCTCCATTTCAATTCCTAGTGTCTGGGCGCGAGACGCCCGCGCCACCTTCGCTGCGCGCCGCCGCCACACGCAGCACCAGGGCCATGCCGGAGTCCCCCGCGGCGCAGCCGGTGAACAGGCCCACGCCACCGCCGCGAAGGACCAATTCCTCGATCAACTCGATGGTCGCGCGTAAGCCGGTGGGGCCCTGCGGGTGGCCCCAGATCAGCGAGCACCCATAGTTGTTCATCCGGTCCAGCGGGAAGCCGGTCGCACGGGCGAACGCGAGGTCGTTGGCGGCGAAGGGGTTATGCGTTTTCACCGCGTCGATGTCCTTGATGGACAGGCCCGCCCGCGCGAGCGCCACCTGCGCGGCGGGCACTGGCGCCAGCGGCATGTAGCCCTTTTCGACCCGCGCCTGACCGACGCCCAGCAGTTCGATTTCGATCGCCGGATCAGCGCCGATCTCGCGCGCCCGCTCGCGCGTGGTGACGATCGCGCCTGCGTTGCCGTCGGCCGGGTGGGTCTGCGTGCCAAAGCTGTGGGTGCCGTTCGGCTTGACCGGCTTGAGCCCGGCGAGGCCCTCGGCGGTGGTCGGGAAGATGCCTTGGTCGGCCGCGAGCAAGCCCGTTTGCTTGCGAAAGCTGGAGTCGGAGAGCGGCACCTCGACCATGTAGCGACGTTGAAAAGCGCGGTCATCGGCCAGTGCTGCCTGATACTGGGCGTAGCGGGTCAGTGTGACTTCGTTCAGCTCGGCGCTGCCGATCCCCAATCGCGCCGAGGCGTTCTCCGCGGTATCGATCATGGCGTTGCCGGCATAGGGATCGCGGGCGAAGTTGTCGAGGGTCCACTTTTCGGTCAGGCCATTGCCGCCGGGGGCGCTAGCGTCCGGGTAATACACGACCGGGCCGTTGGACATGCGGTCGGCGCACACCACCAGGGCGCAGGCGGCGCTGCCTTGGGCGACTTCCGCGGCCGCCATCTGGAGCGCCCGCGCGCTGGTGGCGCACGCCTGTTGCACGGTCGGGCCGGGCACGTTTTCCAGACCGAGCATGCCGGTGAGCCAGGGCAGGCCGTAGAAGCTGCCCGGTTGCGGGTTGGTGATGCCAAGGATGCCCAGATCGATGATCTCCCTGGGAATATGTTTGTCCTCGAGAAACTTGCGCCCGACGGAAGCGGCAAGGCGGATGCTGTTGAGGTTGGCCAGCGCGCCCTGCCACTTGGCGAAGGGCGTGCTCCAGTAGGCGCCGTAGGGGATGAATGCGTTGGCCATGAGCTCTATCCCTTTCGTTCGGCCTGCCATTGCGCGAAGCTGGAGCCGGCCTTGGCCAACTGCTCCAGCAGCGGCGCCGGCTGCCAGTATTGCGGATCGAGTGTTTTCTGGAACTCGAGGATCTGGTCGTAGATGCGCCTCAGCCCGACCGTGTCGGCGTAAAACATCGGGCCGCCGCGGTAGCGCGGAAAACCGTAGCCCGAGGTGTAGACGAGGTCGATGTCGGAGGCGCGCACGGCCACACCCTCCTCGAGAACACGCGCACCCTCGTTGATCATCGCGTACAGGCAGCGCTCCTGGATCTCCTGCCGCGAGGGCTTCCTCTGGGGCACGCCGAGGCGCTGTGCTTCCTCGGCGAACATCGCGATCGCCTCGGGATCGGGCACGCGCTTGCGCTCGGGGTTGTCGTAGCGGTAGTAGCCGCGGCCGGTCTTCTGGCCGAGCCAGCCGCGCTCGGTGAGCAGCGCCGTCGGGCGGTAGAAGGTCGGGTCCTTAGGCAGCAGGTGGGCGCGCTCGACGCGGGTGAGGTGGCCGATGTCGATGCCGGCCATGTCGTAGACGGCGAGAATACCCATGGCCATGCCGAAGTCTTCCAGCGCGTCGTCGACTTCCTCGGGTGTTGCGCCTTCCAGCACGCAGCGCTCGGCCTCGCGGCCGTAGGGGTCCATCATGCGATTGCCGATAAAGCCGTAGCAAACTTTCGCCACCACGCCGACCTTGCGGATGGTCTTGGCCAGGTCGAGCGCGGTCATCAACACGTCCGGCGCGGTCTTCGCACACTGGACGATCTCCAGCAATGGCATGACGTTGGCGGGGCTGAAGAAGTGCAGGCCGATGACGTCCTGCGGCCTCTTCGTCTGCGCGGCGATCTGGTCGATGTCGAGCGTCGAGGTGTTGGTGCCGAGAATCGCGCCGGGCTTCGCCACGGCGTCGAGCTTGCGGAAGATGTCCTGCTTCAGCGCCATGTTCTCGAACACGGCCTCGATGATCAGGTCGGCACCGGCCAGGGCAGCATAGTCCAAGGACGGCGAGATCAGGGCCAGGCGTTGTTCCATTTGCTCGGGCTTGAGGCTGCCGCGTGAGACCGAGCGCTGGTAGTTCTTGCTGATGGTGGCGAGCCCGCGGTCGAGCGCTTCCTGCTTGGCGTCGACGATGGTCACCGCCATGCCGGCATTGGCGAAGCACATGCTGATGCCCCCGCCCATGGTGCCGGCGCCGACGATGCCGACCTTGGTGATCGGGCGCGACTTGAGGTCGGCGGGCAGGCCGGGAATCTTGCGCAGCTCGCGCTCGGAGAAGAAGAGGTGGCGAAAGGCGCGGCCTTCGACGGCACGCTCGACCTGATTCGACAGCTCGCGCTCGCGCCTGATCCCGGCGTCGAAGGGCAGCTCGACCGCCGCCTGTGCGGCCTCGAGCAGAACCTGCGGAGCGTTGCGATTCCTCATCGTTCTGGTCACATGGGCGCGGCGGGCGGCGAAGATCTCGCCGGCCCGGTCCGCTCCGGCGACGCGCATCTCGCGCGTGCGGCGCGGCCCTTTGCCGGCTGCGCTCAGGGCACGCGCATAGGCGATCGCGGCGGCGGTGACATCACCGTCGATGGCCGCGTCCACCAGTCCGATCTGCTGCGCGTCGACAGCGCTGAGTGGCTTGCCGGAGAGCATCAGGTCGAGGGCCGGCTCCAGTCCGATCAGGCGCGGCATGCGCTGGGTGCCGCCGGCGCCGGGGATGATGCCCAGGGTGATTTCCGGCAATCCGAGCTTCGTGCCCACCTGCGCGATGCGGTAGTGGCAGGCCAGCGCAGTTTCCAGACCGCCGCCGAGCACCGTGCCGTGCAGGGCCGCCACCACCGGCACCGGGCTGTCCTCGATCAGACGCAGCACCTCGTGGTAGCCAGGAGCCTGGATGCCGGTCTCGAATTCGCGCAGATCGCCGCCGGAGAGAAAGGTCTTGCCGGAACATGCCAGCGTGATCGCCTTCGCCGCGGGACTGGCGCGCAAGGACTGGAAGGCTCCCTGGAGACCGGCGCGCACCTCGCGGGACAGGGTGTTCACCGGCGGGCTGGCAACGGTGACCACGGCGATTTCGCCGTGCATGGAGACGCTCACAACTTCGCTCATTTCATGGCTCCTGCGAACATTTGGCCCAGTCGCCCCCAAGGCACTGCCGAAAATCGGCTGCTTGCCGTGCCGAGGGAAGTTCCGGATTCTGATTACGGCTGGGTTTGCCGCAACGCGAGATCACCTTACGCGGCGTATACTAACTTTGTCAAACGGCGGTTTGGTTAGTTAGTTAGTGTGTGTGCTAGAGTGTGGCAATGCCACCAGCCAAGTCCACCCTCAAGCGACGCCAGGAAGTCGAGCGTGCGGTGCTGCACCATGCCCACGAACACCCGGAGTGGGGCCAGGCGCGCGTCGCCGAATTCATGGCGGCAAAGGAACTCAAGGTTTCGGCGGCCGGAGTGCGCTGGATCTGGCGGCGCCACGGTCTCGAGACCGCCGCCAAACGGGCGGCGTCACTGAAACGGCTCCCAAAGTCACGCCTGTCGACGGCACAGGCCGAAGCGGTGGCACGCATCGAGGGACGCCGCGGCGGCCTCTTCGGCGAGGCTCCGATCATGGCGCGGGAACACTTGCTGGCGGTCGCGGTGCGCGAGTTCTCGCGGCGCGGCTTCGCCCGCACTTCGGTGCGCAGCATCGCCGAGGCCGCCGGGATTCAGCCGGGCTCGATGTACCACCACTTCGCCTCGAAGGACGACCTGTTCGTGGCCGCCCACTCGGCGGGCATGCGCGAAGTCACCCGCGCCGTGGAGCTTGCCATCGCCACCGCGCGGGATCCCTGGCAACGACTGGAGATCGCCTGCGAGGTGCATATTCGCCATCTCGTTTCCGGAAACGACCTGACGGTGTGGACCGGTGCGAGCCTGTTCCTCTTCAGCTCGCCGGAAATGCAACGCCAATTGCGCGCCGAGCGCGACCGCTTCGAGGCGCTCTATCGGCGCTTGATCGAAGCGCTGGCGCTGCCGTCCGGCATCGACCGTAAGCTGTTTCGCTTGCAACTGCTCGGCGCGCTGAACTGGACCCGCACCTGGTACCGGCCGGGCAAGCGCTCGCCCGCGGAAATCGCTCGCCATCTGGTGCGTCTGCTGCGCGAACCGATGGGGCCGTAGTCCTGGGCGCGGGCGCGCGCGAATCGCGGGTGGCCGATCAGATGCTCTCGGCCACGGGCTTCGAGCCGGCCACAATCGCGGCCACTTTCTTGCTCGTGCGGTCCGAAGTCGTCGAAATGACGCTCGCCCTCAAGCTCATCGAGGTCCTGCCGCGACCGCAGACGGTCGCGCGCGCGGGGTCGCGAGCTCGGGCAAATTGGACCGCAGGAGGGCGCCCGCCAACCGTGCTACGACGCCGCAGCAGCGCGACCGGTTTCGCCGCCAATGCCCAAGCGCAAGGGCAGATGGGTCTGGTACTGCCCCGCGAATGTCGCCAAGGCATTGCCGATCGCTGGCGCGACCGTGGGCACGCCGATCTCGCCCGCCCCGCCGGGCCGTTCCCCTTGCTCAGTGCCAACGAGTTCGACCTGGATCGCGGGCGAGCGATCGGCCCGCAGCACCGGGTAACTGGCAACCCCGTCGATCACCGCCGCGCCATCGCGGAAGTGAAGGTGTTCGAAAAGTGCCAGCGACAGACCGAACATCGCCGCGCCTTCGATCTGGCCGATGACCAGGCGCGGATGAATCGCCAACCCGACATCGGCGGCGATGTCGAGGCGTGCGACACGGGCTTCCCCGGCTTGCCGGACCAAGGTGGCCACGGTCGCGATCCAGGAGCCGCGGAAACTCATCAGTGCGATGCCCCGCCGCGCGCCGTCCACCGCCCCCCAGTGCGCCATGGCGGCGACCCGCTCCAGCACACGCCGACCGGCCTGCGCCTCAACATGGGCGAGGCGCCATTCGAGCGGGTCACGTCCGGCCTGACGGGCGACGACATCGACAACGGTTTCGCTGGCAAAGATCGTGGTTCCCGCGGAGACGCCGCGCAGGAACCCGGGTTCGGGCGGGGACTCGTGCCGGCACCAGCGCAGGATCTCCCCTGCGGCGACGCGATAAGGGTGTCTCAGCCCGTCGGTGGCGGTGTTGTCCTGCCCTCCCTTGGCCTCAAAAGTGGACGGTAGCTGGCGAGCCAGTACGCTGTCCGAGGCGCAGGTGTGCTCCCAGTACAGCAGGCGACCGGTGGCGTCGGCACGGGCGGCAATGCGGTGGGCGCTGGCCGGACGAACCTGGCCGCGGCGCAGTTCATCGGCCAGCGGGCGGATCACCTGAACAGGTTTGCCCAGCGCCTTGGCGATCGTCGCCGCATCGCGAACGGTATCGTTCAGCACCCTCCGGCCGAAGGCGCCGCCCGACGGCGCGGTGTGGATTTCGATCATGAAGGGTGCGGTCTTCCAGGCGCGCGCCGCGTAGCGCATATCGAGGTCCGAGGATTGGCCCGATCCGCGGATGGCCACGCCGAGTCCGAGCGCTCGGGCGCGCGCCTCGGCGTTCAGCGGCTCGAGGGCGAGGTGGCTGACCTGGGGTGTGGTGAAACTCATATCCACGACGATGGCGGCATCGCCCGCCGCCGCGGCGTCCCCGGACTGCGCCACGACCTGCGGCGCAACATCAGCACCGGCGAGCGCGGCGATCAGTGCCTGCGCTTGGGCCAGGTCGTCGAACGCGACCGGGGGCGTCCATTGGACCTTGAGCTGGCTCGCCCCCTTGCGCGCGGCATAGGTGTTTCTGGCGACGACCGCGACACCGTCTTCGAGCCTGACCACCGCCTCCACATCGGCGACTTGCCTCGCCGCTGATTCGTCGACCTCCAGCGGTAGCCCGAGTAGATGCGGACTACGCACAACCATGGCGACCAGCGCATCCGGGCTGCGGCGATCAACGCCGAAGGCGAAGGCGCCGGTCACCTTGGCCCTGAGATCACGGGGCGGCGGCGAGCTGCCGATCAGTACGTAATCCCGCCGCGCCTTGAGATCGCCGCCGCCGACCTCAACCGCGCGCAGGCTGCCTGCCGTCTGCGCGATGGCGGCGAAATCGATGCTCGTTTGATCGACGCGATGCCGCACCGCGTGGCCCTCAGCGCGACAATCGGCGGGGTTCCAGCCACGACTGCTCGCGGCCGCGGCAATCAGCGCGAGCCGGGTCTGCGCCCCCGCGCGGCGCAACAAATCGAAGTAGCCGGAGGTGGTCTTGGAATCCGCGGTCACCAGGCGCCCATCGAAGGCGGGATTGCCATAGCGCGAGGCATCGCGGGGTGCGGCGTGGATTCGCAGGCGATGAAGGTCGGCGCCGATTTCCTCGGCGAGGATCATCGGCAAGACCGTCGTCGCGCCCTGGCCCAGGTCCTGCGCGGGTAGCAGCACTTCAATCGTCCCGTCCTCGGCCACGACGACAAAGTCGTTGATGCGCTGGCCGGCAACGGATGTCGCCTCGGGCCAAGCCCAAATGCCCGTTCCAGCGCCCGCCGTGGCGACCCCCGAGGCAATGAGGAAGCGGCGCCGGGACTTCCTGAAACTCCCTCTGCCGAGATCCTCAGCCATGGTGGCGCTCCGTCGACCCGATTTGGGCCGCGGCGGCGACCGCCGCCAGAATCCTTGGCGTCGTGCCGCAGCGGCACAGGTTGCCGGCCATTGCCGCCGCAATCTGGGGCGTCGTGGGACGCGGATTCTCGGCCAGCAAGGCCGCCGCCTGCATGATCTGCCCCGGCTGGCAGTAGCCGCATTGCGGCACCTGTCCTTCGATCCAGGCTCTTTGCACCGGATGTTCGCCCGCTGGAGAAAGTCCCTCGATCGTGGTGACCCTCACACCGGCCAGCGCGCGCACAGGAATCTGGCAGGAACGTGCCGCCTGACCATCGAGATGCACCGTACAAGCGCCGCAGACGCCCTCGCCGCAGCCGTACTTGGTGCCGGTGAGCTTGAGGTATTCGCGCAGCAAAAATAGCAGTGGCAGCTCGGGATCGGCGACTTCGACCGCCACGGCACGGCCGTTGAGGTGGAATTGGACTGAGAACATGGCTGGGCCTCGCAAACCGTAAACATGTGTACGGATAGCCTAATCGTACAGTTATGTACGGTTACCGGCAAGCCCCCTGCGGAAACCCGCCTCCGGCGATAGTTCGGGTATAGTCCCTCGCGCCCACGCCCGGTTCTCGACGGCTCTCATGAATCCCACCCGCAAGCAACTGGAAAGACGTGTACGCATCCGCGAAGCGGCGGCGAAGCTGCTGCTCGAAAATGGTTACCGCGCGACTTCGATGTTGCAAGTGGCGCGGGCCGCTTCGGCCTCCAACGAAACGCTCTACCGCTGGTACGGGAACAAACAGGAGTTGTTTGCCGAGCTGGTTTCGGCCAATGCGGCCGAGGTGGCCCGCCAACTCGCCTCCGCCGTGGCCGAGGGCGAAGACACGGTGAGCGCGCTCGGCCGCGTCGGCCCGACCCTTCTGGGCACGGTGACCGGAGCACTGGCGGTTTCACTCAACCGCGCCGCCGTGACCGATGTGCATGAAACGGCAAGGCTGGGAAAGCTGCTCGCCGCCTGCGGTCGCGATGCGGTGATGCCCGCGCTCGCCCGCCTGATGGCGGCAGGAACGGCCGCCGGCCACCTGGCCCAGGACAGCCCGGAACACCTTGCCGAAATCTACGTGCGTTTGCTCATCGGCGACCTGCAAATCCGGCTGGCGATCGGCGCCGTGGACGCCATAGAACCGGAAGCGCTGCGACTTCGCGCCGAAGAAGCGCTGGGCTATTTTCTGCGGCTCTTCGCCCCCGCCCCTCTTGGCGCCAGGTCAAGCAACCGCGCAGGCCGGGGCAAGTGACCCTTCCTGGCAGGTCGAACGATGATGTTGCCACTGGTAGGCTGAACAGCATCAGGAAGTAGCCCCAATCGGACTATAGAACGCATGCGGGTGGCGTCATCCCCCGCCCACCAAACTGAAAGCCCCCCAGTAAAAAGGGTGCGCGGTCGCGGCCCGATCGGCCAGCACACGCTTGGCTTCGCGCAATGCCGCCGGCCAGCTCGCACCCTTCGCGCGGGCCTTGGCCAGAGCTTCCATCAGGGCCACGGTGGCGCGGGAGTCGATCGGCCAATGGGTGGCCAAAACGTTGCGCGCACCGGCATGGAAGAAGGCGCGCGTCAGCCCGGAAAAGCTCTCGCCTCCCAGTCGCCCGTCGGCCCCCGCAGTATTGCAGGCCGAAAGGATGACCAGTTCGGCGTCAATCGGCAGGCCGATGATTTCGCTGGCGCGCAACAGGCCGTCTTCGGCACTTTCGCCGGGGCGAGGACTTAGCGCCAAGGCAGGCTCGTTTTCGCAGAAAAGTTCCTCGGGCAACAGGCCATGGGTGGCAAAGGCGACGATCGCCGGTTTCTCGCCCAGCGCCTGGCGCAAGGCCGCCTTGTTCGCCGTTTCGCCGAGCAGCAGCCGATTGCGTTGCGGCGACCAGGCATTTGCCAGCGCCCGCGCCTCGTCTGCGCTTTCCGGCAGAGGCGCGAGGCCGGCCACGAGGCTGCGCGCATCGAAGTCGCCGCCGCAGGGGTCGCCCGCGACCCGCTTGGATCCTTGAGCGGAGCTTGCGAAACGCGGCGCAGCGACCGCCAGAAAACCGCCGCTGCTCCTCGCCCTGCCTGCCTCGCGCAGCTTGAGAAACGCGCCGACGCTGGGCAACACCGACACGGTATGGTCGCGCAGCAGCCAGGCCGGTTTTTCGCCCGGTTGCGGCGCCGCGCTCAAAAGCACTTCCGGGGGCAGACTCATCAGAGAGCCCGTGGGCACGATTACCAGGCGCCGCAGGGTACGCTGTCCATCGAGCAGCGGTTTAAAAAGGCGGCGGTAGAGATCGTGCGCGAGGCGCGCGTCGAAAACGGGCAAGACGCCGTCCTTGGCCACGATGCTCGCGCGCAATCGAGTCACGGCGCGCCTCTGTTCACCATATTCGAAGGGCGAGAAATGAATGCGCCCCCAGATGCCGTGCACGAGAAACCCGTACACCCCCTCCGGGGTGCTGGCGAGAAAAATCAACCCCTCATCGGGTGCAAGGCGTGCCATCACCTGCTCGGCGCTCACCGGGCGGCGGGAGAGCATTTGCGCATAGCGTGGAAAGCGATCCTGAATCAGCAGCTCCTGGTCTCTCCCTGCCTGATTGAGTTTCGCCAGTTCCGCGGCGAGCTTTGCCTCGCGCTCGACCGAACGCTGCTTCTCCCCTTTGCGTGATTCGGCGCCCAGTTCGGCCCGCAGGCGATTCTGGCTTTCCTGGAGATCCTGCTGCTCGCGCAGCGCCGCCCCAATGGCCGGTTCATCCGTCGCGAGCCGCGCGGCGAGCCGGTTCAACGCCGTAGCGAGCACCGGAGACTCGACAAGCTGCGCCGCGGCAAAGGTCTCGGCGAAGAGCTTCGGCGCCGCCTCCAAATCGGCGGTGGCGGCGGCAATCAAGGCATCGAGCTGCGCTGGCGCACAGGGCGCGAAATAGCACGCAAACTGTTCGCGTGCTGCAACTTCGGCGTAAGCCCGATACGCGTCGAGCGCTTGCGCGGTGTTGCCCTCGGCACGCGCAAGCGCGCCCTCGATGATCTTGGCATTGGCCCACCAGATACCCCGGCCATAGGTGGTTTCGGCAATGTCCAGCGCCTCGCCAAGGAGCGGGCGCGCGGCAGCAAACTTGCGCTGCCCAATGAGACCACGCACCGCCTGCAGTCGCGCGCGGTTGGTCCAGACACCGTAGGCGCCTTCGGAGCGCTGCATGTACCCCATCGACATGCGAGCCGCTTGCTCGACGCCGGCAAAGTCGCCTATTCCATGCAAGGCCACCGACTTGGCGAAGTAGGCTTCGCCGAGGTAAAACCGCAGACGCGGCTCGTCCCGGAGTGCATTGACTGCCTGCTCCGCCAGCGGGAGCGACTCGGCGTGACGCCGGCGCGATTGCAGGTCGTAGGCCTGGTGGATCAACTGGTGCGCGGTGAGGATGGGATCCCGCGCGGCCGCCACGATGGGCTCGGCGCGGCGCACCAGGGCCATGGCATCGTCCAGCCGGCGCTGATTGCGTACGGTGTGCGCCATCTCCTGCAGGGAAGCCGCCAGCGCTGCGCTGGCGGGGCCGAACAACCGCTCCTGCATCCTGACCACGCTTTGCCAGGTCAGCTCGGCTTGCCGGTAGTGCCGCGCGCGCTGCTGCTCCTGCGCCAGCTCCCGATATTGCAGGTACTGCCCGAGGTCGCGCAGCGAAGGCATCGCCTCGGGCGTGCCCAACAGTTCCTCCAGGGCACGGAGGCTCGCCAATCGCCGGCCTTGGGGCGCCCCGCCTGGCTGCGGCGCGCGACCAATGGCGCCCAGCAGCGCCCGCTCGACCAGCGGCGCATTGTTGGGCAAAAAATCGGCGAGGTAGCGAGCCTCGCCCGCCTTGGCGGCCAACATGATCCGCCGCCAGCCCTGGCGATGCTGGCAAGGGCGCATGCTGGCTTCCAGGCCGTGAGCGGTCTTGTCTGCCCGCGCCGGCTCGCAGCTTCCGTTCTCCTCGATGCCCCGTGCCCAAGGCGATTCGCCCAACCACCAGGCGAGATCTCGCGCGTGCCGAGGGTAAATCACCAGAGTGCCGCTGGGCTGGTTCCAGCCCTCGCAGTGGAACGCGTAGCGCATGGCCTGTTCGCCCCAGCCGCCAGCTTGCACACGGCGCAGGACGCACTCATCACCGGTGAGATTTTTGCCCAGTGCGGCTTCGGCGCCGATCTCGCGCGGCAAATCCTGCGCCAGGAGGCAAGCGCTTACGCCAAAGAAGAAGATTCCAGGAACGAAGTGGCGCCATCGCATAACAAAACTCCCATTTGTTCACATCGGGCGCTTCACGCGCCGGTGCGGCATTTCAAGGTTTCAGGCCGGTATCGAGGTCGAGGAACATCCAGGGGTGACGCAAAAAGTCGTGTTTCTTGTAACCTAGAAGCCAGGGTTGTGCCAACACATTGTCGATGCGCACGACGCCCAAGTGCCAAGGCGCGTACACGTCGACGATTTCCGCGAGCTTGCGGTAGAGCGCGGTGCGTTCGGGGCTGTCGGGCATGGGCTTGGTCTGTTCGTAAATGCGGTCGAATTCGGGCAGAGAAAAGCGCCCATAGTTGGCCTGGCCGATGGTCTTGCTATAGAGCAATTGATAGAAGCTGTCGCCGTCGGGCACACTGACGATCCAGCCCACGTTCCACATTTGGAGCTTCCCGGCGCGGCCCATCTTGAGCAGGTCGGGCCACTTCTGGTGCGAGAAGTTCATGCGGATGCCGATGGCGTCCATGCTGCGCTTCCACAGTTCGTCGAGCTGTCGGTCGGTGCTGGCGGGGGTAGAGAATTTCTCGATCACCAGCGGCTTGCCATCGGGCAGCTCGCGAAAACCGTCTCCATCGCGGTCGCGGTAGCCCATGCGATCCAAGAGTGCGCGCGCCGCAACCGGGTCGTAACGCGGGCCGCCGCGATAGCCCGCATCGTGCCCCGGCAGGCCCACGGGAATGGGCTGGGTCGCGGCAATCGCCTGACCGTGATAAAGCACGCGAATCTGCTCTTCGAGGTTGTAGCCCATGACGATGGCGCGGCGCAGGGCGATTTTTTCCTTGCTGTAGCCGCCGACCACCGGGTCTTCCATGTTGAAGTAAGTGTAGGCGAGCGCCGGATCGGGAGTGCGCGCCCAGGTGACACCGCGCCGTGCGTATTCCGGCTTGAGCCGATCGCCGTCGAGCACGTTGGCCGCCAAGTCATAGGGCACTTGCAGATAGTCAAGTTCCTTGCCGTTGAAGGCCAGGAGGCGCGACTGAGCTTCTTCGATGATGTTCACTTCCACCCGGCCGATGGCGGGCAGCGTCTTGCCCTTCATCGCCTGGACCACGCGGGCGTCTTTCGCGTCATCGCTGTGCGGAAAGACCTCCCGTCGAAATCCGGGGTTGGCGGTGAGCACGATCTTGCTCGCGCGGCGCCACTGCGCGAGTTGGTAGGGCCCGGTACCCACCGGATGGGCGTTGAATTCGTCGCCGTAATGTTCTACCACTTCGCGCGCCACCGCAGCCAGGGCGGGGTGGGTCATGTAGTTGAGGAGGTTGTAATAAGGCTCCTTGAGCTTGACGCGCAGGGTGTAACGATCCAGCGCCTGCAGGCCCTCCATGGGGGCATCGTAGTCGAGGCGCCCACCGCTCTGCCCCGCAGCTTTGACCAGCGGTTCGGCGCCGATTACCCGCCCGTCGAGCATCCAGAGGTAGGGCGAGCGCACCTTGGGGTCGAGGATGCGCTTGAGGCTGTAGATGAAGTCCTGCGCCGTCAGCTCGCGCTGCTTGCCCTTGAAGGCTGCGTCGGGCGTGAAGAAGATGCCCTTCTTGACCCGGATGGTGAACACCGTGCCACCTTCGGTGATTTCGGGCAGGGCCTCGGCGACATTGGGTACGATTTTGTAAGGCCGCGCCAGGTAATCGACGACATAAAGCGTGTCGAAGATGTTGCGCGCCAGGGTGGCGGAATAAAGGTCGCTGGTGCCCTGAGGGTCGAAGCCACTTTCCGCGATGGGAAAAACCACCCGCAGCACCTTGTTGGGATCGGCCGCCAACACACCTCCCGTGGCGCAGGTCAGCGCCACCAGGGCAAGACCCAGAAGGCCACGCATCAGAGCAGCTTTTCGATGGCCTCGGCGATGTCGGCCGGTTCGGTGTTGGGCGCGAAACGCTCGATCACATTACCCTGGCGGTCGACCAGAAACTTGGTGAAGTTCCATTTGATCGCCTTTGTGTTCAGGAGCCCAGGCTTGGCCTCACTGAGGAATTTGTAGAGGGGGTGGGCGTTTTCGCCGTTGACATCCACTTTGTCGAACATCGGGAAATTGACACCGAAATTCAGCTCGCAGAAGGAGGCGATTTCGTCGTTGTTTCCGGGCTCCTGCGCGCCGAATTGGTTGCAGGGAAAACCCATCACCTCCAGACCACGGACGTGGAATTTGTCGTAGAGCTCCTGCAAGCCTTTGTACTGCGGCGTGAAGCCGCATTTGCTGGCGGTGTTGACGATGAGCATCACTTTGTCGCGGTATTCGCCCAGGGCGTGTTCCTGTTGCTTGATGTCCTTGACTTTGATGTCGTAGATCGGGGCGCTCATTTCGGGGCTCCTAGGTGGGAAGGCGCCTATGGTATAACTGCACCCATGAAAGTGAAAGACAGGTTTTACCGCACGCTCTGGCCGGAATATGACCGCGGTGCGGTGGCCATCATCGACCAAACGGTTTTGCCCCATCAACTGGTCGTTCGCGAGCTGGAAACCGTCGCCGCGGCGGCCGACGCCATCGTCACCATGCGCGCGCGCGGTGCGCCCTTGATCGGCGTCACCGCGGCCTATGGCGTGGCCCTGGCCATGACGCAGGATGATAGCGACCAAGCGCTCGAAGCGGCGGTGGCTTTACTGTCGCATACCCGCCCGACGGCGGTGAATCTGGCTTGGGCGCTGGCGCGCATGCAGAAGGTGCTCGCCAAGCTCCCGCCAAACGAGCGCTGCGAAGCGGCCTGGCGCGAGGCCGCGGCGATGGCCGACGAAGATGTGGCCACCAACCAGGCCATCGGCCGCCATGGCCTCGGCCTCCTGCGCGAGAAACAGCGCGCCACCGGTCGGCCGCTGCGCATCCTCACCCATTGCAATGCCGGATGGCTCGCCACCATCGATTGGGGCACGGCGCTGGCGCCCATTTTTTTGGCGCATGATGCGGGCATCCCCTTACACGTTTGGGTCGATGAAACCCGCCCGCGCAACCAAGGCTTACTCACCGCCTGGGAACTCGCTGGGCATGGCGTGCCGCACACCGTCATCGCCGACAATGCCGGCGGGCTTTTGATGCAGCGCGGCGAAGTCGATCTAGTGCTGGTAGGCGCCGACCGGGTGAGCCGCGCGGGAGACGTGTGCAATAAGATCGGCACTTATCTCAAGGCCCTTGCCGCGCGCGCCAACGAAGTGCCCTTCTACGCCGCGCTGCCGTCTTCCACCATCGATTGGCGCATCGCCGATGCGCTCAAAGAAATTCCCATCGAAGAGCGTTCCGGCGAGGAAATGAAAAGCCTCAATGCCCGCCTGGAAGATGGACGCATCGCTCGGGTGCAAATTATGGGACCGGAAACCGAAGTGGCCAATCCGGCCTTCGACCTTACTCCCGCGGCGCTGGTCACGGGCATCATCACTGAACGCGGCATCAGCGCGCCGCGGGAACTGGCAAGCCTGTATCCGGAGTGGGCATGAACGAAATGTTATTGCGTAGCGCCATCGTCGCTACCGCACAACAACTCAACCCGCAGGGCATCAATCACGGCAAAGCCGGCAACGTCAGCGCCCGTTGGGGCGAAGGCTTTATCGTCACGCCCTCGGGCCTGCCCTACGAGATCACGACGCCCGACGAACTGGTCTACGTCGATGGCGCGGGCCAGAGCGCCGGGCCGCGGCGACCCTCTTCGGAATGGCGCTTCCATCGCGACATCTACACGCACCGTGCCGACGCCCAAGCCGTGGTGCATGTGCATTCACCTTTTGCCACTACGCTGGCTTGCCTCAGGCGCGGCATTCCGCCGCTGCACTACATGATCGCCCTGGCGGGCGGCAGCGATATTCGTTGTTCCGCCTATGCCACCTTTGGCACGCAGGCACTCTCCGATGCCGCCCTGGAAGCCCTGCAAGATCGCCGCGCCTGCCTCTTGGCCAACCACGGGCAAATCGCCCTGGGCGCGTCGCTCGAAGCGGCTTTGGCCCTGGCCGTGGAAGTGGAGCATTTGGCGCGCTTGTATTGGCAAGCTTTGCAGGTCGGTGAGCCGGTGTTGCTCACCGAAACAGAAATGGCCGAGGCGCAGGCGCAATTTCAGAACTACCGCCCGGCCACTTGAAATGGTACAAAGTAACGAACTTCCTGGAGGAAGTCGATGAACTGTGCTCGTCATCTTTCACCAGCCCCGACCCACTGATTGCGGACTTTCGGTCTGATATCGAGAGGTGGAATCATGAAAACCGTGACGCTTGATGTTCGTTCGCCGGCCGAGGCGACGACTGATTTTGCCCACGCTTGGAAAACGAAGAAATCTCAGAAAAACGCGCGCGTCAGCTTTGCAACGCCGGAGTTGCTTGGGAAGGTGTTGAGGCAAAAGCGCTGGGGACTCTTGAAAGCCCTCTGCGTGGCGGGGCCGGTGTCCATCCGCGAGGCCGCGCGTCGCCTCGGTCTCGACGTAAAGGTCTTCCAAAGTGATGTGACGGCGCTGCTTAACACCGGTGTGCTCAACCGAATGGAAGGCGGCCGTATCGAATTTCCCTTTGAAGCAGTAAAGGTTGAGTTTCTCCTGCGCGCGGCCTAGCAGGTATGCGATGCGCGGGCCACGGTTTCGGCCCAAGCAGCTCATCCGCCTACACAATGCACCACACCGCGCCGCCTTCACCGCAACGGCACCTAAGCGCGAGTCGATAGGAATCACCAACCATGATCCCCGCAGGCCAGTTCATTTTGCGACCGTATCAGCACTCCGATGCCCCCGAGATGAGCGCCGCGGTGCGCGAATCCATGGAAACCGTCGGACGCTGGATGACCTGGGCCAAGCCCGACTTCAGCGAATACGACGCCGCTTGTTGGTTCGACCACTGTAGCCAGTCGCGCGCCGCCGGCACGGCGCACGAGTTCGGCATCTTCACCCAGGGCGGCGAGTTCGTCGGCGGCTGCGGACTCAATCAGTTCTCGCCCATCAACAAGTTCTGCAATCTGGGCTATTGGGTGCGACAGTCGCGACAGAGAATGGGCGCCGCAACCGCCGCTGTCCTTGCACTTCGCGACCTTGGCTTGCACAAACTCGGGCTGGTGCGCGTGGAAATTGTCGTCGCGGAAACCAACCTCGCCAGCATTGGCGTCGCGCGCAAGTCCGGCGCCACGCACGAATGCCTCGCCCAATGTCGCCTCCAAATTCACGGCAAGGCGGTGGCGGCGCAGGTGTTCTCGTTTACGCGTGACTCGGACGCCTAGCGGTGGCCGATTGATCCGGTGCGGCGAAGGGCAGCAACGGCGGAAGTTGCGATGAGCCTTAGGTTGCCAATCTTCGGGGCGGATAAACACAAACCCTCGCGCCAGCCGGGGCTCCCCGAGGGTGCATTGACTGAGCCGCGCGGCCAGTGAAAGGAACTGGGGTTTGGTGCCGAGAGAGGGACTCGAACCCTCACAGTGTTACCACCGGCGGATTTTGAGTCCGCTGCGTCTACCGATTCCGCCATCTCGGCTATGAGAGGCTTTTACATTTTAGCAGGGCGGCGGATTTTGCCTCCGGCCGCTCACTTCGTTCGCTTAACTCGCCCTCCGGGCGGTTAGCCTTCGCCGCAACAAGCTGCTTCGCAGCGTGTTGTGAACCTCCGGCCGCTCACTTCGTTCGCTTAACTCGCCCTCCGGGCGGTTAGCCTTCGCCGCAACAAGCTGCTTCGCAGCGTGTTGTGATCCTCCGGCCGCTCACTTCGTTCGCTTAACTCGCCCTCCGGGCGGTTAGCCTTCGCCGCAACAAGCTGCTTCGCAGCGTGTTGTGAGTCCGCTGCGTCTACCGATTCCGCCATCTCGGCTATGAGAGGCTTTCACATTCCAGCAGGGCGGCGGTCGAAAAAATCCAATCCGCCCCGCCTTGCCGCGAACCGCGTAGAATTGCGCCTCGCGAGAAGATGCACATTATCCCTGAAGGCCGTCCGCGGTTCAAGGCATGAAGCTTGCCGATTTCGATTATTCCCTGCCGCCCGAGTTGATCGCCCAGGCGCCTCTGCCCGAACGCAGTGCCAGCCGCTTGCTGGTGGTGCAAGGCGAGGGGTTCGCCGACGCGCGTTTTACCGACCTGCCGAAGTGGCTGCGCGCCGGGGACTTGCTGGTATTCAACGACACCCGCGTGTTGCACGCGCGGCTGCACGGCGTGAAGGAAAGTGGCGGGCATGTGGAGGTGCTGATCGAGCGTCCGCTGGATGCGCACCGCGCGCTTGCCCAGGTGCGCGCGAGTCACGCGCCTAAGCCGGGCAGTGTGCTGCTGCTGGAGGGTGTACTCGCGGTGGAGGTGCTGGGGCGCGAGGGCGAATTCTTCTTGCTGAAATTTCCGGGCGAGGAAGACCTCATCGAACTGCTCGAACGCCATGGCAAGTTGCCGCTGCCGCCCTACATTCGCCGGGCCGCGGCCGACGAAGACGAAGCCCGTTATCAGACCGTTTACGCCCGGGCGCATGGCTCGGTGGCCGCCCCCACCGCCGGCCTACATTTCGATTCGGCGCTGTTGGAGCGCATCAAAGCCATGGGCGTGGGTTGCGCCTGGCTCACCTTACATGTCGGCGCCGGCACGTTCCAACCAGTGCGGGTAGAGGACTTGTCGGAACACCGCATGCACCGTGAGCGCTATTTTCTCCCCGAGGAAACCGTGGCCGCGATGGCCCGCTGCCGCGCGGCCGGCGGAAGGGTGATCGCCGTGGGCACCACCAGCCTGCGCGCGCTGGAAGCCGCGGCGGCCGATGGCGACTTTCGCGCCGGCGGGGGGGAGACCGAACTTTTCATTCTGCCCGGGCATCAATTCCTCAGCGCCGATGCTCTGATCACCAACTTTCATTTGCCGCGCTCCACCTTGCTGATGCTCGTTTGCGCTTTCGCAGGCCTCGCCACCCTACGCCGCGCCTATGCCCATGCCATCGCCCAGCGTTACCGGTTCTTTAGCTACGGCGACGCCATGCTGCTGGAGCGCGGGTCATGAATTTCGAACTCCTGGCCACCGATGGGGCGGCGCGCCGCGCCCGGGTGGCGCTGGCGCACGGCGTGGTGGAAACGCCCGCCTTCATGCCGGTGGGCACTTACGGCACGGTCAAGGCAATGTCGCCTGCGGAACTCACCGAAGTCGGCGCGCAGATCGTGCTGGGCAATACCTTCCACCTGTGGCTGCGGCCAGGCCTGAAAGTCATCGCCGCCCACCAGGGCCTGCACCGCTTCATGGGCTGGGAGGGCCCCATCCTCACCGACTCGGGCGGGTTTCAGGTGTTCAGCCTGGGGGCATTGCGCAAAATCACGGAAGAAGGCGTCAAGTTCGCCTCACCCATCAACGGCGACCGCCTTCTGCTCACCCCCGAGGAGTCGATGCGCATTCAGCGTGTGCTCAACGCCGACATCGTGATGATCTTCGACGAGTGCACGCCCTACCCCGCGAGCCACGGCGCCGCGGCCGACTCGATGCGCCTGTCGCTGCGCTGGGCGCGGCGGTCGCGCGACGCGCACGCCGACAACCCCAACGCCTTGTTCGGCATCGTGCAAGGGGGCATGTATGAAGACTTGCGCGAGGAATCCCTCGCCGGCCTCGAAGCCATCGGCTTCGACGGCTACGCCATCGGCGGCCTATCCGTAGGTGAGCCCAAGGAAGACATGATGCGCATACTCGCCGATGTGGCACCGCGCCTGCCCGTCGATCGACCGCGTTATCTCATGGGCGTGGGCACGCCCGAAGACATCGTCGCGGCGGTGAGCCAGGGCATCGACCTCTTCGATTGCGTGCTGCCCACGCGCAACGCCAGGAACGGCTGGCTGTTCACTCGCTATGGCGACATCAAGATTCGCAACGCCAAATACCGCGAGGATCCGCGTCCCCTGGACGAGAACTGCGCCTGCGCCACCTGCCGTCAATTCAGTCGCGCCTACTTGCACCATTTGCAGCGGGTGAAGGAGATTTTGGGCGCGCGGCTCAACACCCTGCACAACCTGCACTACTACCAGTGGCTGATGCAAGGCCTGCGCGAAGCCATCGCCGAACGGCGCCTGGGCAGCTTCGTGACCGAGTTCCGCAGGGACCGGGGCAGCATGCTAGAATAGCCCGCTTTTTGACGGGTGGCTTTCGCCGGGAGTTGAATTCGCCGCGACCGCCCCAAGATTCCATCGCAAACTCGCGCTCGCCGCGCCCAATTCCAACCGGAGGAACCCAAGTTGCTGATTTCCACCGCCTACGCACAGGCCGCTGGTGCCCCAGCTCAGCCGGGCTTTGACATCATGGGGCTGCTGCCCATGGTGGCGATTCTGATCCTGTTCTATTTCCTGCTCATCCGCCCGCAACAGAAACGCGCCAAGGAAACGCGCGCGATGCTCGAAGCCCTGCAAAAGGGCGACGAAGTCGTGACTGCGGGTGGCGTAGTGGGCCGCATCACCAAGATCAATGAGAATTATGTCGGCGTCGAAATCGCCGACAAGGTCGAGATCACCGTCCAGCGCCCCGCGGTGAGCCTGGTGCTGCCCAAGGGCACCATCAAGGCGCTCTAGAGCCAAATAACGCGGCGGGGTTTGAACCCTCGCCGTTTCTCCCCTTTCCGGTCGGTTCCCCGCCATGAATCGTTATCCCCTTTGGAAGTACGTGCTGATCGCGCTTGCCTTGGTGATGAGCCTAGCCTACGCCTTGCCCAACCTCTTTGGCGAAGTCCCCGCGGTACAGGTTTCCAGCAATCGGGCCAGCGTCAAGGTCGATACCGGCTTGATGCAGACGGTGGAAGAGACGCTCAAGGGCGGCACCCTCGCGTACCGCGGCGTGTCCCTCGATCAGACCGGCGTGAAAGTGCGCTTCGACGATCCGGAAACCCAGTTGCGGGCCAAGGATCTGCTCCAAGGCAAACTCGGTGACAACTACATCGTGGCACTGAACCTGGTCTCGAGTTCGCCGACCTGGCTCTCCGCCATCGGCGCGCAGCCCATGAACCTGGGCCTCGACTTGCGCGGCGGCGTGCATTTCCTGTTGCAAGTGGACATGAAGGCAGCTCTCGACAAAGCGGCCGATCGATATGTGGGCGACCTGCGGGCGCTGCTGCGCGAAAAGAAAATCCAGTACGCGGGAATCGTCCGCGACGGTCAGAACGTGGTGCTGCGCTTCCGTGACGAGGCCGAGCGCAAACGCGCGGACCTCGAGATCAACAAGCTCTATCCAGACTTGGTGCAAAAGGAAAGCGATGCCCCAGGCGAATTCCGCCTGACCGCCAGCCTGAAGGCGGAGGCGCAAAAGCGCATCCAGGATGGCGCCGTGCAGCAGAACATCACCATTCTGCGCAACCGCGTCAATGAGCTGGGCGTGGCCGAACCGATCGTACAGCAGCAGGGCGCCGATCGCATCGTGGTGCAGTTGCCGGGGGTGCAGGACACCGCCCGAGCCAAGGACATCCTGGGCCGCACCGCCTCGCTGGAAGTTCGCATGGTCAACGAAGAGCCGGGGGCCTTCGAGGCAGCGGCGGCCGGCAACGTACCCTTCGGCAGCGACCTCTACACCGACCGCAGCGGCGCACCGGTGCTGGTGAAACGCCAGGCGGTGCTCACCGGCGACCGGATCAACGACGCGCAACCGGGCTTCGACGAACAGCAGCAACCCGCGGTGCATGTCAGCGTCGACGGCAGCGGCGCGCGCATCGTGCGCGACATCACCCGCGAGAACATCGGCAAGCGCATGGCCATCCTCTTGATCGACAAGGGCAAGACCGAGCTCATCACCGCCCCGGTGATCCGCAGCGAGCTCGGCGCGCGCTTCCAGATCAGCGGCCGCATGACCACGCGCGAAGCCAGCGACATCGCGCTCCTGATGCGCGCCGGCGCCCTGGCTGCGAGCATGGAAATCGTCGAGGAACGCACCGTAGGCCCGAGCCTGGGCGCCGACAACATCAAGCGCGGATTCGATTCCACGCTGTACGGCTTCATCGGCATCGTGATCTTCATGTGCGCCTATTATCTGCTTTTCGGCGCCATTTCCAGCCTGGCCCTGGGCTTCAACCTGCTGCTGCTGGTGGCCCTGCTCTCGATGCTACAGGCCACCCTGACCCTGCCGGGCATCGCCGCCATCGCGCTCACCCTGGGTATGGCCATCGACGCCAACGTGCTGATTAACGAACGCGTGCGCGAGGAATTGAGAAACGGTGCCACCCCTCAAGCCGCCATCGCCGCCGGCTACGACCGCGCCTGGGGCACCATTCTCGACTCCAACATCACCACGCTGATCGCGGGCCTGGCGCTTTTGATTTTCGGCTCCGGCCCGGTGCGCGGCTTTGCGGTCGTGCACTGCCTGGGCATCATGACTTCGATGTTCAGCGCGGTGTTCGTATCGCGCGGTTTCGTCGCCCTCGTGTACGGCTATCGCAAGCGCCTCGACGGGGTCTCGATTGGGCAGGTGTGGAAACCGCAGCATTGAGCAGCCCCAGAGCGGGTGAATAGGACCAAATCATGGAATTTTTCCGCATCAAGAACGACATTCCGTTCATGCGCCATGCGCGGAAGTTCAACCTCATTTCGCTGCTGACCTTCATCGCCGCGGTGATCTTGCTGGCCGCGCGCGGCCTCAACTTTGGCGTCGATTTCACCGGCGGCACGGTGCTCGAGGTCAGTTACGCACAGGCCGCCGATTTGACCAAGATCCGTGCCGCGCTCTCGCGCATGGAATTCACCGACGTCGCCGTGCAGAACTTCGGCACCGCCAAGAGCGTGCTCATCCGCCTTCCGGTGAAGCCAGGCGTCACCAGCGCCCAACTCTCCGAGCGCGTCATGGTCGAACTGCGAAAGGATGACCCCAGCGCCACGCCGCAGCGCGTCGAATTCGTCGGCCCGCAAGTGGGCAAGGAACTGGCCCAGGATGGTGCGCTCGCTCTGCTCCTGGTCTGCATCGGCATCGTGGCCTACCTGGCCTTGCGCTTTGAGTGGCGCTTCGCGGTCTCGGCCATCATTGCCAACCTGCACGACGTGGTGATCATCCTCGGTGTGTTCGCCGCATTCCAATGGGAGTTTTCTCTTCCCGTGCTGGCTGCCGTGCTGGCGGTGCTAGGTTATTCGGTGAACGAATCGGTGGTCATTGCCGACCGGATTCGCGAGAATTTCCGCTTCATGCGCAAAGCCTCGGTCGCGGACCTTATCAACAACGCCATCACCCGCACACTGTCGCGCACCATCATCACCCACGGATCCACGCTGTTCATGGTGATCGCGATCCTGCTCTTCGGTGGCGAAACCCTGCATTACTTCGCAATGGCCCTGACCGTCGGCATTCTGTTCGGCATCTATTCCTCGGCCATGGTGATGGCCTCGCTGGTGCTGATGATGGGCGTCTCGCGTGAAGACATGGTGAAACCCGAGAAGAAGAAAGACGCCCTCGAGGCCGAGAAGATCCTGCCCTGAACGCGCTGCCCGGATGATTCCCAAGAAGCGCGCTTCCGGCCCATGTTCAGCACCCTGATCTACAGCCTGTTCGCGCTGGATCAGACCCTGACCAGCCTGGTCGGCCAGAACGCCTGGCTGATCTACTTGGTGATGTTCGCGGTCATTTTCGCCGAAACGGGATTGATCGTTTTCCCTTTTCTGCCCGGGGACTCGATCCTCTTTATCGCCGGAACCATCGCCGCCGCCAGCGGTGTCAACGTGCATCTTCTGGCGCTGACCCTGGTGATCGCCGCGGTGGCCGGAGACTCGGTCAATTATGCCGTGGGGCACTACCTCGGCCCCAAGGTCTTCCACCGCCCGGATTCACGCTGGCTGCGCCAGGAACACCTGCTGCACACCCAGCGCTTCTACGACAAATACGGCGGCTTCACCATCATCATCGGCCGCTTCGTGCCGATCGTGCGCACCTTCGCCCCCTTCCTCGCCGGCGTGGCGCAAATGAGCTACTCGCGGTTTCTGGCCTATAACATCGTCGGCGGCCTCGTCTGGGTCTCGTCGCTGCTCTATGCGGGCTACCTTTTCGGCAACGTCCCCTGGGTGAAGAGCAATCTCAGCCTGATCGTCGTCGGCATCGTGGTCGTTTCCTTCCTGCCGCTGGCCGTGCGCATCTGGCGCGAACATCGCGCACGCCGAAGCGCCTGAGCCGGTTCCAACGCAGCGCGAGGTTGATGCCAGCCGTTACACCGGCGAAAGCCGGTGTATGGTTCCTTGGATTCCCTGGATTCGGACTTTCGCCGCAACGACGGGTCCTGGTTCGACCAGCGCCCCCGGGCACTGCGCAAAATTCGCCCAGATCGAACAGCCGCGCGCCGCGCCTCGGACTTCGGACCGGATCAGGTCGGCCTTGCGGTGAGATACGCCACCACCACCTCGGTGATGTGCTCGATGCGCGCGCGTCGCGCCTCGGGGTTCAGCATGTCCATTGAAAGCAGGGTGGAGAGGGTGTAGCGGTTGGACAGATAGAAGTACCCCAGCCCGGTGACGGTGATATAGAGCTGGTTGATGTCCACGTCTTCGCGAAACACGTCGCCGGCCTGGCCTCGGCGCACTACGCCACCGAGAATGGAGAGAATATGCGAAGCCAGTTCATGCACTCGGGTCGAGCGTTTCAAATGCTTGGCCTGGTGCAGGTTTTCGCTATTGAGCAAACGAATGAACTCGGGGTTTTCCAGGAAGTACTCCCACAGGAACGCCATCAGCCGGCGCATCGCCTCCACCGGCGTGAATTCATCGAGGTGCAGTTCACGCTGGGCGTTGCCGAAATCCTCGTAGGCTTTCTCCAGGACCGCGACGAACAAGAGCTCCTTGCCGCCGAAGTAGTAGTAGAGCATGCGCTTGTTGGCGCCGGCGCGCTCGGTGATGCGCTCCACGCGCGCGCCCCCAAGACCATGGCGCGAAAACTCCTGGGTCGCGGCGTTGAGGATGCGCGCCTTGGTGCGCACCGGGTCGCGCTTCTGCTTGGGTTTGTCCTCCGTGGCCTGGTGGTCCGGCGCGCGCTTCATCGAAATTGTTCCGTTCTTGCTTGAGTTCATCCGACCCATGGTAACCGGGCGTTTAATTTCGCGTCAATTGGAGAAACCCAGAATCCCTTGGTTTTGGCGTGTTTCCGTGCCTTTGCCGACGATCTGGCACATGCGGCGACCGCGGCCCCGCGAACGAGCCCAGGTATCATCGCGGGGTAGTCGGCGCTTCGCCCGGAACCCGCCGGGTCGCGGTCAATCGAGGCTTCTGAGGTACACTGGCGGCCCGAACTCAGGCTCAAACGCGCAGGACCTGCGCCCCATGGACAACGCACGTTCCGCGCATCGCCGCGGCCTCCGACTCATGTTGATCGCCGTGCTGCTGTGGAGCAGCGGTGGCATTCTGGTTCGCCTGGTAAACATTACCAGCGGCTGGGAAATCGTCTTCTGGCGTTCGCTGTTCATGGCTGTCTTCGTTGCCGGCACGCTCGCCTTCCTGCATCGCCGCCAACTGTTGCCGCAGGTGCTGGCGGTGGGGCGCATCGGCCTCGCCTCCAGCGTGGTGCTGGCCGGGACTTTTTTCTTCTTCATCCTTTCGATCACCCGAACCACGGTCGCCAACACCCTGGTGATCATGAGCATGTCGCCGTTCCTGGCGGCCATCGCCGGCTGGTGGTTCCTGCACGAGAAGCCGCCGCGGCGCACCTGGATCGCCATGGCCGTCGCCTTCGGCGGCATTTGCCTGATGTTCGCCGAATCGCTGGAATTGGGCCGCCTCTTGGGCAATCTGCTGGCGCTGGGCGTGTCGGTGTGCTTCGCCATCAATGTCACTCTGCTGCGCCGCGCCGATCGCAGTGTCTCGATGCTGCCCACAGTGCTGCTGGCGGGCCTCTGGTCGGCGGGACTCGCCGTGGTGTTCGCGTGGCCTTTGCAGGCAAGCGCGCAGGACATCGGCGTGCTGGCCATCATGGGCTGCTTTCAGTTGGGCGCCGGCTGTCTGTTGATGACCCGCGCCGCCAAAGATCTTTCGGCCTCGGAACTGGGCTTGCTGTCGCTGCTGGAGCCCATCCTCGGCCCGGTCTGGGTGTGGTTGGGCGTGGGCGAGCGGCCTTCCGACCTGGCGCTCACCGGCGGCGCAGTGGTGATCGGCGCGTTGGTGGTGAACGAGGCGGCAGGGATGTGGCAGCGCCGAGGGTAAGTACCCCTCGGCGGAACCTGGGACCCTTGGGAAACACGGGTTCATGCCCTCGCCCCGTTGAAGTCCGGCCGGCATCCAGTTCGTGGCACCCGACACCAGCCTTCGCCTGATTGACGACGCCAGCCTTGATCGGCGTCTCCTTGCGCAATGCGTCTGGCGTAAGGCTACTTCACCTTCGTCACGACATAAAATTTCCCGTCCTTGACGAACTCGAAGTCCACTTTCTTGCCCACGGCAAGCTTGCTGAAAAGCGTCTTGTCCCGTATCGCGAAGGCCATGCGCATCCGCGGCCAGTTGAGGCTGGCCACCGCCTCGTGGTCGAAGGTGACGCTGCCGACCTTGGCATCCAGCGCCAGAACCACACCCACCGCCTGGTGCGCCTTCACGGGGTTGGCGGCCGGTTGGTCCGTCCCCTTCATGTCCATGCCCTTCATGTCGCCCATCTTGTCGCTGGCGAAGGTGTTGCCGGCGCACAGAGCCAGGGTGATGGAGAGCATAAGCGTAGTGATCCACTTCATTTTGTTTCCTTTCGTTGCGGGTTGAAAAAATCGGTTGCGGGGGAAGGCGGGCCACCTGGCGAACGGCTCAGCCGACGGCCGCGCATCAGGGCATAAGCCGCGGGAATGACGAACATCGACAGCAAGGGCGCGGTGATCATGCCGCCGACCATCGGTGCGGCGATGCGTTGCATGACTTCCGCGCCGGTGCCGCCGCCCCACATGATGGGCAAGAGGCCACCGAGAATCACCGCCACGGTCATGGCTTTGGGCCGCACGCGCAGCACCGCGCCTTCGCGTATGGCCCCCTCCAGCAGTTCCCGGGTCAGAGGCCGGCCACTGCCCTGAGCGTCTTCCCAGGCGTTCTTCAGGTACAAGACCATGATGACCCCGAACTCGGCGGCAACCCCGGCCAGCGCGATGAATCCCACCGCTCCGGCCACCGACAGGTTGTAGCCCAGCAGATAGAGCAGCCAGAACCCCCCGACCAGGGCGAAGGGCAGCGTCGCCATGATCAGGAGCGCCTCGTCGAGGCGCTGGAAGGTCAGGTAGAGCAGCACGAAAATGATGAGCAAGGTGAAAGGCAGGACGACTTTCATCTTCGCCCGCGCCCGCTCCAGAAACTCGAACTGCCCCGACCAGGAGATCGAATAGCCGGGTGGCAAGGTCACTTCCTTCGCCACCGCCCGCTGCATGTCGGCGACGGCGGACTGGAGGTCGCGGCCACGGATGTCCACATAGACCCAGCCGGATAGGCGTGCGTTCTCGCTTTTGAGCATCGGAGGTCCGTCGACGATGCGAATTTCGGCCACCGCCGACAGGGGAATTTGGGCGCCGCCGTCAGTGAGCACCGGCAAGGCCCGCAGCTTTTCCACCGAGTCGCGCACTTCCCGCGGATAGCGCACATTGATCGGGAAACGCTGCAAGCCTTCGACGGTCTCGCCGACATTCTCGCCGCCCACCGCCGCGGTGACGATGCTCTGCACCTCGGCGATGTTCAGGCCGTAGCGGGCGGCAACATCGCGATCGATCCTGATGTCGATGTAGCGCCCGCCGGTGAGCCGCTCGGCCAGGGCGGAACTCACCCCCGGCAGGCCTTTGACGACGCGCTCGATCGCGCCGGCGATGCGTTCGATCTCGGCCAGATCGGCGCCAGCCACCTTGACGCCCACCGGGCTCTTGATGCCGGTGGCCAGCATGTCGATGCGGTTGCGAATGGGCGGCACCCAGATGTTGGCCAGTCCGGGGAGCCGCACGCTGCGGTCGAGTTCTTCCACCAGCTTTTCGGGTGTCATGCCGGGCCGCCATTGCTCGCGCGGCTTGAACTGAATGGTGGTTTCGATCATCTCCAGCGGCGCTGGGTCGGTAGCACTTTCGGCGCGTCCGATCTTGCCGAACACCTGCTTCACCTCAGGCACGCTTTTGATCAGCTTGTCGGTCTGCTGAAGGATTTCCTGGGCCTTCCCCGCCGATAACCCGGGCAGGGCCGTAGGCATGTAGAGCAGGTCGCCCTCGTCCAAAGGTGGCATGAACTCGCCGCCGATGCGGGAGGCCGGCCAGATCGTCGCCGCGGCCAGGAGCGCTGCCGCCGCCAGCGTCGTCTTCGGGTGCCGCAGGACGGCGTCGAGCAGTGGCCGGTAGGCGGCGATGAGCAGTCGGTTGAGCGGGTTTTTCCCTTCGTCCGGAATGCGCCCGCGGATCAGATAGCCCATCAGCACCGGAATCAGGGTCACCGACAAACCGGCGGCCGCCGCCATGGCGTAGGTCTTGGTATAGGCCAGCGGGGCGAACAGGCGTCCCTCCTGGGCCTCGAGGGTGAACACCGGGATGAAGGAAAGGGTGATGATGAGCAGGCTGAAGAACAGCGCCGGGCCGACCTCGGTGGCGGACTGGGCGATCACCTCCCAATGCGCCGAGGAGGACAGCGACTCGCCAGGATGAACATGGCGCCACGCTTCGAGCTTTTTGTGCGCGTTCTCGATCATGACCACGGCCGCATCGATCATCGCGCCGATGGCGATGGCGATGCCGCCCAGGGACATGATGTTGGCGTTCACGCCCTGGTAGTGCATGACGATAAACGCCATCAGCACCCCCAGGGGCAGCGACACGATGGCGACGAAGGCCGAGCGCAAATGAAACAGAAACGCGGCGCACACCAGGGCGACGACAACGAATTCCTCCGCCAGCTTGTGGTAGAGGTTTTCCACCGCGCGCCTGATCAGATCCGAGCGGTCGTAGACGGGGATGATCTCGACGCCCTGCGGCAGCGAGCCCTTCAGGCTCGCGAGCTTGGCTTTGACCGCATCGATCGTTTCGAGGGCGTTTTTGCCCGAACGCATGACGATGATGCCGCCGGCCACCTCGCCCTCGCCATTCAATTCGGCGATGCCGCGGCGCATCTCCGGCCCGACCTGGACGCGGGCCACGTCCCCCAGCCGCACCGGCACGCCGCCCGCGGTAACGGTCAGGGGAATGTTTCGAAAGTCGTCCAGGCCCGCAAGGTAGCCGCTCGCGCGCACCATGTACTCGGCCTCGCCCAATTCGAGCACCGAGCCGCCGGTCTCCCGGTTGGCCCGGCCCACCGCTTCGACCACTTGCCTGTGGGTGATGTTGTAGGCGCGCAGCCGATCGGGGGCGAGGACGATTTGATACTGCTTCACCATGCCGCCGACGCTGGCCACCTCGGCGACATTGGCTACCGCCTTCAGTTCATACTTCAAGAACCAGTCCTGCAGCGCGCGCAATTGGGCGAGGTCGTGCTTGCCGCTCCTGTCCACCAGCGCGTACTCGAACACCCAGCCGACGCCGGTGGCATCGGGTCCGAGCGTAGCCTTGGCGGCGGCCGGCAGCCGCGACTGCGCCTGATTGAGATACTCCAGCACGCGAGAGCGCGCCCAGTACAGGTCGGTGCCATCCTCGAACAGCACGTAAACGAAAGAATCGCCGAAGAAGGAATAGCCGCGCACCGTCTTCGCCCCAGGCACCGAGAGCATGGTGGTGGTGAGGGGGTAGGTAACCTGGTTCTCCACGATCTGGGGCGCCTGACCGGGGTAGGTGCTGCGGATGATCACTTGCACGTCGGAGAGGTCGGGCAAGGCATCGACCGGCGTGCGCAGCGCCGACCACACGCCCCAGGCGCTCACCATAAAGGTGGCGAGCAACACCAGAAAACGGTTTTCGATCGACCAGCGAATCAGCCGCGCAATCATCGCCCGGCCCCTTGCGGCACGGCCTGCGGGGCTATCGCCGAAAGTTCGTATTCGCCCCTGGCGTTGGCGGAAAACTCGAAGACCACACGTTCACCGACCTTGACTTCGCCCGCCAGACCGCCCGCCGGTAGCTTGAAACCCATGGTCATGGCACCCCAGTTCAGGCTCGGAATCGGGCCATGAGACAGCGTCACCTCGTCCTTGCCGATTTCTTCGATCACACCTTCGCCGCGGTGCCGCTCCGCCCGCGGCGCGACCGCAGGCTCCGCTCCTTCCATGCGACTCAAAGTGGCCTTCAGGCTCGCCTCGGAATCGATCAGGAATTGGCTAGACACCACCACCTTCTGACCGGCCTCGAGGCCCTTACTGATGACCGTCAAACCATCGGCTTCGAAGCCTGTCTCGACCTCCACCGGCCGGAACTTGCCGCCGTCGAGGGCCAGAATGATCACTTGCCGCTTCCCGGTCTGGATCAGGGCCTCGGTCGGCACGAGCAGCGCATCCTGAGTGGTTCCCGGCGTCAACTCGACCGAAGCGAACATGCCGGGACTGAGCCGCCCCTTGGGATTCGCAAGCTCGATACGCGCCTTGAGCGTGCGTGTTGTCGCGCTCACTTCCGGCAGCAGCGCCGCCACCCGGCCGGTGAACATCTCACCCGGGTACGCAGCCACCCTCGCCGTCACGCCACTGCCCGGCCTGACCAGAGCCGCCTGGGCTTCAGGCACCTCGGCATTGACCCACACCGTCGCCAGTCCATTGATGCGCAAGAGGGGCAGGCCAACGGTCGCGGTCATCCCCTCGCGCACGGAGAGTTCGCCGATGACTCCGCTGATCGGCGCGGTGAGCAGCACCCGCGGATGCACCTTGCCGTCCCGTTCGAGGGCACGGATGGTCTCTTCCGGCATTCCGAGCACCGTGAGACGCTGACGTGCCGCCCGCCGCAGGGCTTCGGCGTCAGGCACACGGGTGGCCGCCAGAGCGAGATACTCTTCCTGGGCCGCGACCCATTCGGGCGCCAGAATTTCGGCCAGAGGCTGGCCCGCTCGAACCGCTTCGAGGGGCGCCCGCACGTAGAGCTTGTCGATGAATCCGGCGGCGCGCGCGCTGACCACGGCTACCGCCCGCTCGTCATAAGCGACCGCAGCGACGACCGCTACTTTCGGTGCTAGCGGACGTCGCACCACCTCCACCGTGCGCACGCCGAGGTTATGCTGCACCCGCGGGTCGATGGTGATGGTTCCCGCATCGCCCGCCTCGTCGGCGTAAACCGGCACCAGGTCCATGTCCATGAAAGGCGACCGGCCGGGCTTGTCGAAGCGCTGCCCGGGCACCATGGGGTCGTGCCAGTAGAGCACCTTGCGCCCGGTCTTGGAGCCCGTCTCCTCTGCCATCGCGCCGGGGGCACGACGCTCAGGGATGTTCAGTTTATTCGCGGCGATCCAGTAGCCGCCGCCCACACCCAGGGCGAGCATCGCCAAAGCAATAACGATCGTAATGGTCTTGTTCATTTCGGGTCCGATTCGGCCTGCGCGCCGAGTAGAAAATTGAGGCTGGCCCAGGCGCGCCCGAGCTCCGCTTGCTGCGCGACCCGCATCAACCGGGTTTCGATTTCGCTGGCCCGCGCCTGCAGTACTGCGGCCAGTTCGCCGCGCCCGCCCCGGTAGGCGGCGAGCGCCGCACGAGCGCGTTCCTGTTCCAGAGGCAGCAGCTCGCGCCCGATGCGGTCGAGACGGTCTTGCGCCGTCTCCCAGGAGGCGAGGTCGGCGCGAATCTGCGCCTGGTGTTTGCGCCAGGCATCCTCGCGGCTGGCGGCCACTTGTTCGATGCGCTTCTGCCGGGCGAGAAGGAGCGGATCTTGGCGCGTTCCGGCCCACAGCGGCAGGTCAATGCGCACCGCGACCGAGAACATGTTGGAAAAGGCCGGGCCGCGCTGCTGGTAGGCCAGTTCCAGGCTCCAGTCCGGCTGCTTGGCGGCCTGGGCGAGCCCCGCCTCAGCGCGGGCGATCGCCTGCATCGGCCCGTAGGCCGCCAACTCGGGATGGTGCTCGATCCCGGCCAGCAACTGCTCGGGCGCTTGGGCGAGTTGGGTGAGGTCCGGTGGCGCGACCAGGGGCCGCGCCGCCTCGCCGGGGCCCACCCAGCGGGCCAGCACCGCCTGCGCCCGCTTGAGATCGCGCTCGGCCTCGGCGATGCGATCCTGAAGAACCACCGCGGCAGCGCGCGCCGCGAGCGGGTCGGCCGTCCCCACCTTGCCGCCAGCCAGCAGCGCCCGCGAAACCTCGTTCAAGAGTTCCGCTTCCGGGACCAGCTCGGCGAGGGTCTGCACTCTGGCGTGGGCAAAATAGGCGTCCAGCCAGGCCAGCGCCAGGTCCCGCCGCACCGCGACCGTGGCGGCGAGCAACACCGCGCCTTCCTTCGCCGCTTCGGCCCGCGCCAGCGCACCCCGCAGCCTGAGTTTTTCCGCGCGCGGAAATTCCTGCATCAGACCGACCCGGCGCATGGTCATGAAGTCCCGGCCCACGCTCCAGCGGTCCGGCCCGTCCAGCGGAAGGTTGTCGATGCCGAAGCTGAGCTTGGGGTCGGGTAACTGGCTCGCCGGCACCACGGCCGCCTCGGCCGCGTCGAGTGCGTGCCGCTGCGCGGTGAGCCCCGGCGCCTCGACCTGCGCCAGAGCCAGGGCTTGCGCGAAGGACAGGGGTTGCGCCGCTTGCGCCAGAACGGGCGACAGCACGGCAAGGCATGCTATCAGCGCCGCAGCGATCAGCAGCGCGGGCGCGCTCGCGAAGCGACGATGCTTCGCCTTGTTTGCATCAAACATAAAAACCTCCAGAGCAAATCCGAACGCCGCCCGCGGCAAAGCCGAGGGCGGAAGGAGAGGCTCAGAAGGCTAAGAGCGGAATACGCCGAAGCGTATGGAAGGTGGCGGCGAGGTGGCGTGCGCGAGAAACTCTCGGGAAACGAAAGGCGTCGCGGCCGCCGGCAAAATTTCCACGACCGGCAGGACCACGAGCAGCGGCAAATCGACCACGAAGACAACCGGGGAGCCATGCCCGGCGGCCTGGCTGTCGTATTGGCAATGTTGCGCGCACAGATTGGGAGCGGCCTGGTCGGCCATCCCGCAATCGCCCATGGGCATGGCCTCGGACATTTCGCCCATGGCCATGGCCGAAGCCTCGGAACCGAGCATATTCGGACAGGCATAAGCCGCCACCGCGAACTGCATGAACAGCAGCGTCACGATGCCCAGCTTGGCGATGTATCTGCGAAGAGCCCGAGTCATGGATCGTTTCTGGTTCCGAGTCCGAGTGCGTATCGTACTGGAATTCCGACGGACTTACCAAGCCGCGTTTTTCCCCGCCGGATCGCGGTGTTGGTCGCGGCAAAAGGTGCCCCGGGCACCCTGGCCAGCGAGCGAGGAAGTGATGGCGATATCGCAGGCGGGCCTAGGCTTGCGGCAGTTCCAGGGCAAATTCCGTCCTCCCGCTTTCGGAGCGCACGCCTATGCTTCCACCGTGCGCGGCGATGATCGAGCGCGTGATCGCCAAGCCCAGGCCCGCCCCTTCGTGGCTGCGCTGCCGCGCCGGATCGACGCGGTAAAAGCGATCAAAAAGCCGCGGCAAATGCTCGGGCGGAATGGTTTCGCCCGCGTTGCTCACACTCAAACGCACCCAGCCCGGCCGCGGTTCGGCGATCTCGATCCTGACCTCGGTCCCGCTTGGGCTGTGGTGCAGCGCGTTGGCGAGGAGGTTGCTCAGCGCCCGGCGCAGCATCGCCGCGTCACCCATCACGCGCCCGGCGCCCTGGGAGTTCAGTTGCACGCCGCGTTCTTCGCTCCAGGCCTCGAAAAACTCGAAGAGCTTGGTGACTTCTTCGCTGAGTTCCACCGGTTCGCGCCTTGGCATCAGCAGTCCGTGATCGGCCTGGGCGAGAAAGAGCATGTCCGAAATCATGCCCGCGAGGCGTTCGTATTCCTCCAGGCTGGAGTAGAGCACCTCGCGGTATTCCTCGGGGCTGCGCGCTTTGCCCAGAGCCACTTGCGCCTGGGTCATGAGGTTGCTGATGGGGGTCCGCAGCTCGTGCGCCAGATCCGAGGAAAAGTCGGACAGGCGCCTGAAGGAACCTTGCAGGCGTTCGAGCATGTCGTTGAAGGCGATCGCCAGGCCCGCCAACTCGGGAGGAACGGATTCGAGCGCGAGGCGGTCTTGCAAACGACTGGCGGAGATGCCGCGGGCCACTTCAGCCATGTCGCGCACCGGGCGCAAGCCGCGCCTCGCCGCCACCCAGCCGAGAAAAGCCGTCGACAGGATGCAGGCCAGCACCGCCGCCCAGAGGCTGTGCTGAAAGGTGCCGAGGAATTCGCGGTGGTGCCCGATATCCAGAGCAAGAGCCGCCTGGCGCGCCTGGCCCGGCGCGCTCGCGTCGGTGAGCTCGACGACCACACCGCGGAAGTCCCTGCCCTCGGCCTGCCAGACCTGCGGCGCGTCCAGCCCCGCGCCGTTCCCCGCCGCGACCACGGCCAGCAGCGGTTGCAGCACCGCCGCGTCGGCGCTGGCATAGAGCGTCTCGCCTCCGCCTCCCCAAACCGCGACCACCAGACCATGATGGCCCACCAGGGCATCGGCCAGACGCTGCGCCGTGGTCTCGGAGCGCTGGCCGCGGGCCTCCTGGGTCATGGTGTGGCCGATCAGCGCGATCTTGCCGGCGAACTCGTGCACGTCCTGCTCGACGAAATGCCGCTCTACCGCGGCGCCCACCCAGTAACCGATGACCAGCAGCACCAGACTCGAAGCGATCGAGAAATACAGGGTGAGCCGAAAGGTAATCGACAATCGCCGCGTCACGGTTGGTCCGGGGCCTCGATCACGTAGCCCATGCCGCGCACGGTGCGGATGAGTTTGGGCTCGAAATCGTCGTCCACCTTGGCGCGCAGCCGCCGCACCGCGACTTCGATGACGTTGGTGTCGCTGTCGAAATTCATGTCCCACACCTGCGACGCGATCAAGGAACGCGGCAGCACTTCCCCCTGGCGGCGCAGCAAGAGTTCGAGCAGGGCAAACTCTTTGGCGGTGAGATCGATGCGTTTGCCGCCGCGCTGCACTCTTCGACGCAGGAGGTCGAGCTCCAGGTCGGCCAGCCGCAAGGTTTCCGGTTCCTTGGTCTTGCCGCGGCGCAGCAGGCTGCGCACCCGCGCCAAGAGTTCGGAGAAGGCAAAGGGCTTGACCAAGTAATCGTCGGCGCCCAATTCGAGCCCCTTCACGCGGTCTTCAACCTGGTCACGAGCGGTCAGGAACAAAACCGGCAGGTGTTGTCCGGCGTGGCGGATTTCGCGCAGCAGTTGCCAGCCATCGACCCCGGGCAACATCACGTCGAGCACGATCAGGTCATAGTCCTCGGTGAGCGCCAAATGCCTTCCATCCAGTCCGTCGCGCGCCAAATCGACGACGAAGCCGGCTTCCGTCAAGCCTTGTCTGAGGTACTCGCCGGTCTTGGATTCGTCTTCGACGATCAGAATCTTCATCTGCCTGCGTGGTGTCGATTCACGATGTCGCCATTGTGCATGGTGTGGGTGCTTTCACCCAAAGATTACGGACTTGTAATGTCCCGGTCAGCCAGCCGACGGGCTCCCCTGAGCATCATGGCAGGTATGTCGCAAACCGCCGAACTCCGATGAAGAAGCTGAGCATTCTGCTCGCCGGCCTGTTCCTGGCCCTGCCCGCGCTCGCCCAATCCCTGGCTGAGGCGCTGGAGCACGCCTGGATGCGGTATCCCCCGGCCAGCGCCTTGACGGTCAGAGACGAGGAAGCGCAGGCCCGCGCCGAACTCGCCGACGCCATTACGCCTGGGCCGGCCGCGCTGTCCTTGGCCAACCAAAACGACCGCCTCGATCGCCACCGCGGCAAGCAGGAATGGGAGGCCGAGCTGGCCGTGCCACTGTGGCTGCCGGGCCAGCAGGCCGCGCGGCGAGCCGAGGCGCAGAGCCTCGTCACTGAAGTCAGCGCCCGTCGCGCCGCGTTGCGCCTGCAATTGGCCGGCGAACTGCGCGAGGCCTGGTGGGCGGTGGCCGCCGCGCGCCATGCCCGGGAACTGGCCGGGCGCCGGACGGAAACCGGCCGTGCGCTGGAAGCGGATGTGATGCGCCGCTACCAGACCGGCGATCTGGCGCGCATCGATGCCAACCTGGCGCAAGGCGAACGTCTTGCCGCACAAGCCGAGGCGATCGAGGCGGAGGCCGCACTGCTGGCCGCAGAACAGGCCTGGCGCAACCTGACCGGCACCGCGACCCCTGCCATCCTGGCGCAGGAGGGCACGGCCGTTGCGGGCGCGCCTGAGGAGGATCATCCGCAGCTCGCCGCCGCGGCCGCAGCCGCAAGGACGGCACGCAGCCGGCTACGCGTCGCCGAAGAAACCCGCCGCGATGCGCCGGCATTCGCCGTGCGCGTGGTGCGCGAACGTGGGGATTTCTCGGAGCCCTACTCTCATACCGTTGGCATGAAGTTGACCATCCCCTTCGCTTCCGGCCCGCGTGTGCGCCAGGAGAACGCCGCCGCTCGCGCCGAGGCGTCGCAGGCTGATGCCGAACTGGCGCTGGCGCGCCATAAACTTCGACTCGAAGTGGAAAAAGCCCGGATCGACCTCGCCGCCGCCGAACGCCAGCTTGCCATGGCAGGAGAGCGCCACGCTCTGGCGGCCGACAGCCTGGGTCTGGCCGAAAAAGCTTTCGCCCTGGGCGAATCGGATCTGGCGACACTCTTGCGTGTTCGGGCTGGCGCCTTCGAGACCGAGGCGATCCTCAACCGGCAACAGGTCGCGCAAGCCGCGGCCCGCTCCCGCCTCAAACAATCCCTAGGAGTCCTGCCATGAAAACGCAGCGAAGCGAAGTTTCAGTGCAGGCTAATGTCCGCGCCAGCGGACGTTACGCCGAAGCTAAAACGCAGCGAAGCGAAGTTTCAGTGCAGGCTAATGTCTGCCCCAGCGGACGTTACGCCGGAGCGAAGCACCTACTATCCTTCATTGCGGCGGCGTTCCTCGCGTCGTCCGCCTGGGCGCACGGTGGCGAGGATCACGGTGATGGCGCCGCGCCGGCAATGGCCGGGAACATCGCGCCGCGCGCGGTGGCGCAAAGCGAGGAATTCGAACTGGTGGCCGTGCTGGCGAACGACAAGCTGATGTTCTACCTTGACCGCTATGCCGACAACGCGCCGGTGCCCGACGCCGAGTTGGAAGTCGAGAGCGGGGCCTTCAAGGCCATCGCGACCCAGATCGCGCCAGGGGTGTATTCGGTGCCAGGCCAGTCCTTCGCCCAACCCGGCAAACATCCGCTGACCATTTCCGTGCAGGCGGGCGATGCCTCCGATCTGCTCACCGCCACACTCGATCACGCTCCGCCGGCAGTTGCCGTCGAGCATGTCCACGGCTGGGGCGAATGGATCGTCTGGGGTGCCGCGGGAAGCCTGCTGCTGGCTGCCGGCGGACTGGTCGCCGTGCGCCGGCGCAAACGCAAGAACTAAGGGAAATCGGCACATGACACGGATTCGTATTGCCGTCGTTGCAATCTCAGCGTGGCTTGGCCTGGCCGCCGGGCAGGCGTTTGCCCACGGCGACGAGGACCACACCGTTGCGGTGAAGGCCAAACCGAGCGAAGCAAGCCTCAAGCAAGCGAATGCGAGCGGCCGCAGCCAACACAGCAAGGACGCCGAGCCTGCGGCTGCCGCGAAATCAGCAGCGACGGGCGTGCTGCCCGCCGAAGCGACGGCGGCGCAGCGCCTGCCCGACGGCAGCCTGTTCGTGCCCAAGGCGGTGCAGCGTCAGCTCGGCCTGCGCCATGTGCTGGCCCACATCGATGACCTGGCAGCAACAGTCGAATTCAACGGCAAAGTCATTGCCGACCCGAACGCTGGCGGGCGCGTGCAGGCAACTCAGTCGGGGCGCCTCGAAGCCGGCCCCAAGGGGCTGCCGACGCTGGGCCGCAAGGTGGTCAAGGGCGAGGTGCTGGCTTATCTGCGCCCGGTGGCCAGCAGCATCGAACGCGGCAACCAGCAGGCGCAACTGGCCGAAATCGACGCCCAGCTTGCCATCGCCCAACGCAAGCTGAGCCGTTATGAACAACTGGAGGGCATGGTCTCCAAGTCGGCTACGGAAACCGTCCGCTTCGAAGTCGATGCGCTCAACAAACGCCGTGCCGCGGTCGGCGCCAGTCTGGGAGCGGCGGAGCCACTGGTCGCACCAGTGTCGGGAGTGATCGCCGCCGCTTACGTGCTCGCCGGCCAAGTGGTGGAGGCCAAGGAAATTCTCTTCGAAGTGATCGATCCCGCGCGCCTGGCGGTGGAGGCGCTGGCTTACGATGCGGCGCTGGCCGAGGGCATCGCCACGGCCTCGGCACCGCTGCCGGGCGGCGCCCTGGAGCTGCGCTTCATCGGCGGCGGCAGGCAGTTGCGCGAACAAGCCATTCCTTTGCTTTTCCGCGTCGTTCCCCCTCACCCCCAGCCCCTCTCCCGCGAGGGGAGAGGGGAGCATCCTGAGTCGCTGCGCGACGCCCATTGGACGGCCCCCGTCGCGGTCGGCCAACCGCTCAAGGTGATTGCTCAAACCGCACGCAAGATTCGCGCCGCGGCCGTGCCGCATGCTGCGCTGGTGAAAGTCGGCGCTGGCGAGTCGGCGCTTTGGGTGCGCGACGGCGCCGAACGATTCGTCTTGCGCAAAGTCGATGCGGTGCCGCTCGATGCCACCCGCGTGGCGGTCATCAAAGGCCTTGAAGCCGGCGAGCGCGTAGTCAGCGAAGGCGCCAGCCTGCTTGCCCAGGTCCGATGAACCCCGGGCACGCTTGCACGAATCATGTTTGATGCCATCATCCACACCAGCCTGAAGCAAAGGCTGATCGTCCTGGGCGTATCCCTGCTGCTGGTGATCTATGGCACGCTCACTTTGCGTCAGATGCCGGTGGATGTTTTCCCCGATCTCAACAAGCCGACCGTGACCTTGATGACCGAGGCCGGCGGCATGGCGCCTGAGGAAGTCGAGCAACTGGTCACCTTCCCGGTCGAGTCGAGCATGAACGGCATGCCCGGCGTGACGCGCGTGCGCTCGGTCTCCGGCATCGGCCTGTCCATCGTTTATGTCGAGTTCGAGTGGGGCTCGGATATTTACCGCAACCGTCAGCAGATCAGCGAGCGCCTGAACCTGGTGCGCGAACAGATGCCCGAAGGTGTCGTGCCGCAACTCGGGCCAATCTCTTCCATCATGGGAGAAATCCTGCTCATTGCCTTGCCGGCCGATCCGGAGAAGGTCAGTCCGATGCAGGTGCGCGAGTACGCCGACTGGGTGATGCGGCCGCGCCTCTTGACCATTCCTGGCATCGCGCAGGTCATCCCCATCGGCGGCGAGGTGCGGCAGTATCGCGTCGAGCTCAAGCCGGCACAGTTGCAGGCGCTGGGCGTCGAGCGCGAGAAGCTGGAGGCGGCGCTGAAGAACTTCGGCGCCAATACCAGCGGCGGCTTCCTCGAAGCGCAGGGCCGCGAATACCTGATCCGCCAGATCGGCCGCACCAGCCGCATCGAGGATCTGCAGAACCTGGTGGTGGCGGTAAGAAACGGCCAGCCGATCCTGCTGAAGCAGGTCGCCGAGGTGAAGCTGGCGCCGGCCATCAAGCGCGGCGATGCCGGCTACAACGCCAAGCCGGCCGTGATCCTTTCCGTGCAGAAGCAGCCCGCCGCCGACAGCGTGGCCCTGACGCGCGAAGTCGAGCGCGCCATGGCCGATCTGTCGAAATCGTTGCCGCAGGGCGTCGAAGCGCCGCAGTTCCTCTTCAAGCAGGCCGACTTCATCGAGCATTCGGTGACCAACGTCGAGGAGGCGCTGCGCGACGGCGCCATCCTGGTGGCGGTGATCCTCTTCCTGTTCCTGCTCAACGTGCGCACCACGCTGATCTCGCTGACGGCGATCCCGCTGTCGCTGCTGGTGACCGCGCTGGTGTTCCGCTACTTCGGCCTGTCCATCAACACCATGACCCTGGGCGGGCTCGCCATCGCCATCGGCGAACTGGTGGACGATGCCGTGGTGGGCGTGGAGAACGTCCTGCGCCGCCTCAAGCTCAATCGCGATCTGGCCGAGCCGCGACCGGTCGCGGAAGTCATCGCCAAGGCGACCCTGGAAGTGCGTTCGGCCATCGTCTACGCCACCTTCATCATCGTGCTGGTGTTCGTGCCGCTGTTCGTTCTGCCCGGCATCGAGGGCCGCCTGTTCACGCCGCTCGGCGTGGCCTACATCGTTTCCATCCTCGCCAGCATGATCGTCTCGGTCACCGTCACGCCGGTGCTGGCCTACTACCTGTTGCCGGGGATGAAGCAATTGCATGCCGGCGATAGCCCATTGGTGACACGGCTCAAGCGCTGGGACGCGAAGCTGCTGCACTGGTCTTTCGGCCGCAGCCGAGCGCTGCTCGCCGGCGCCGCGGCGGTGGTCGCGCTCACCGCCGCCAGCATCCCGCTCTTCCCGCGCTCCTTCCTGCCGCCGTTCAACGAAGGCACGCTGACGGTGAACGTGCTGCTCAACCCCGGCACCTCGCTCGCCGAGTCGAACCGCATCGGCACCCTGGCCGAGCGGATCGTCGCCGGCGTGCCGGAGGTGACCAAGGTCGGCCGCCGCACCGGGCGCGCCGAGCTGGACGAGCATGCCGAGGGCGTGCACTACACCGAGATGGACGTCGACCTGAAGCCTTCCGAACGCAGCCGGGAGGCGATCATCGGCGACATTCGCGCGCGCCTGGCCGCGCTGCCGGCGGTGAGCAACGTCGGCCAGCCCATCTCGCACCGCCTCGACCACCTGCTCTCCGGCGTGCGCGCGCAGATCGCGCTGAAAGTGTATGGCGACGATCTCGACACCCTGCGCGGCCTGGCGGCCGACCTGCGCGGGCGGCTGGCTAAGATCCCCGGCGTCACCGACCTGCAGATCGAGAAGCAGGTGCTCATCCCGCAGATCAAGATCCGCGTCGACTACGAGCAGGCGGCGCGCTACGGCGTGGCGCCGGGCGCCCTCCTCACTTCGCTGGAACAGATGATCGAGGGCGAGCGCATCACGCAGATCGTCGAGGGCAACAAGCGTTTCGATCTCGTCGTGCGCCTGCCCGAAAGCGGCCGCGGCTTGCGCGAACTGGAAAACCTGCTCATCGAGACGCCCGGCGGGCATGTGCCCCTCTCGCGGCTGGCGGCGATCGAAGACTCCGAGGGGCCGAACCAGATCAGCCGGGAAAACGCCCGCCGCCGCATCGTGATCTCCGCCAATAGCGACGGACGGGATCTGTCCAAAGTCATCGCCGACATCCGCGCCGAGCTCTCCGCTCGACCTCTTCCCGAAGGCTACTTCACTGCGCTGGAGGGTCAGTTCCAGGCCCAGGAACAGGCGTCGCGCCTGATCGCGCTGCTGGCGGCGGTGTCGCTCAGCATGATCTTCCTGGTGCTCTACAGCCGCTATCGCTCGATGGTCTTGACCGCCATCATCATGGGCAATATCCCTCTAGCGCTGGTGGGCAGCGTCATCGCCCTGTGGATTTCCGGTCAGCCGCTCTCGGTGGCGGCACTGGTCGGCTTCATCACCTTGACCGGCATCGCCACCAGGAACGGCATCCTCAAAATCAGCCATTACATCAACCTGTGCGCCTTCGAGGGCGAGCGTTTCGGCGAGCCCATGATTGTGCGCGGTTCGCTCGAACGCCTCACCCCCGTGCTGATGACCGCCCTAGTGGCCGCTTTTGCCCTGGTGCCGCTGCTGCTCTCGGCCGACGCGCCAGGCAAGGAAGTGCTGCACCCGGTGGCGGTGGTGATCTTCGGCGGCCTGGTGAGTTCCACCCTGCTCGACACCTTGCTGACACCGGTGATGTTCCGCCTGTGGGGCGAGAAGCCCCTGCAAAGGCTGCTCGCCGTGAAGGAGCAGGAAAGTTTCTGATGAGCGCAGCCTACTACGACAAACGAAAGGAGCAAACAATGAAACGCATCATCGTCGCCGTGCTGACGGGACTGATTTTTTCCGCTGGCGCGGCCTTCGCCCACGACGACGCCTATCTCGACACGCAGAAAGCGCCCAACGGCGGCCAGCTGCGCATGGCCGGCCCTTACCACTACGAACTGGTGCTGAAGAAGGACACCAGCGACACGCAGGAAAACCCCGTCGTCGTCTACGTTACCGACCACGCAGGTGCGAAGATTCCGACGGCCGGCGCCAAGGGCAGCGCGACCATCCTGTCCGGGAAACTCAAGGCCACGACTACGCTCCAACCCGATGGAGACAACCGCCTCAAGGGCGTGGCTAAGTATGCCGCGACCCCCGGCACCAAGGTGGTGGTGTCTGTCACACTGGCGGGCAAGCAGCCCGAGCAGGCCCGTTTCACCCCGCTCGCCGTTGTCCAGGGTGAGCACAAGCATTGAAACCTTTTTCCTAGGAGGTGTCACCATGAACAAGCTAGCCATGATAGCCATTGCCGTTTCGCTGGCCTTTGCGGCCCCCGTGTTTGCCGACGATGCCCACCATCCCGAGAAGGCGCAGGAAGCACAGAGCGCGCCGGCGGCGAAGAAGCCCGAGCAGACGGTGAAGAAGATGCAGGACAACGTCAAGAAGATGCAGGGACAGCTCGATCGCATCGCCAAGGGGAAGAGCGACGAGGAGCGGCAGAAGGCGATGGCCGAACACATGCATACCATGCAGGAGAACATGATGATGGCGCGCGGCATGAAGGCCGGCATGATGGCTTGCCCGATGATGGAAGGCGGCATGATGGGCAAGGGCGGCATGGGGATGATGGGCATGATGGGCGGCCAAGGGATGATGGGACAAGGCATGGCCGGTCCCGGCGACATGATGGCCAAGCGCATGGACATGATGGAAAAGCGCATGGACATGATGCAGATGATGATGCAGGGCCGCATGGGCATGCAGTCGAGCGAGCCCGCCAAACAGAGCAACTGATTTCGGTTTCCGGTAGCGCCGGAAAGGAGACTGAATGACACCCGCGAAGCGCCTGCCGCTGCTGTTAGCCGCCGCCTGTTTTGCCTTGCCTGCGGTCGCCCAAGGCTTGCAGATACCCAAGCCCAGCCCGGGCCTGATGCCGAACCCTGCCGCAGGCAAATCGCTGTACGGGAAACACTGCGCGAGCTGCCACGGCATGGATCTCAAGGGCACAGACAAGGGCCCGCCATTTCTGCACAGGATTTACGAGCCCTCGCACCATGGCAATGCGGCGTTTCAACTGGCGGTAAAGAACGGGGTGCGGGCGCACCACTGGAAGTTCGGCGACATGCCGCCCGTGCCCGGACTGACGCCGGATGAAGCGGCCCACGTCACAGCCTTTGTCCGCGTCGAACAGCGCCGCGCAGGCATCCAATAAGCAGCCGCCGTCATGGAACACGTCCACCATCCGGTGCACGAAGACCATCACCATGACATGGAGTCGTCACCGCAGGCCGCCGAGACGGAGAAGGATCCGGTCTGCGGCATGGCGGTCAAGCCGGATTCGCCGCACCGGACCGTGCATGACGGCCGCACGTTCCGCTTCTGCAGCGCCAAGTGCCTGGCGAAATTCCAGGCCGAGCCGCAGCGCTATCTGGCGCCTGCGCCGGCCGAGACTGCTCCACCCGGCGCGGAATACACCTGCCCGATGCATCCGGAAGTGCGTCAGATCGGTCCCGGCACCTGCCCCAAGTGCGGCATGGCGCTGGAGCCGGTGCTGCCAGAACTCGAGGGAGGCGAGAATCCCGAGCTCGCCGACTTCCGCCGCCGCTTCCGGTGGACGCTGCCGCTGACCGTCCTGGTTACCCTGATCGCCATGTCGGGCGGCCTCTTCGATCCGCTGCTCGGCGCCGCCAGGCCCTGGGTGGAACTCGCCCTCGGCACGCCCGTCGTCCTGTGGGCGGGCTGGCCGTTTTTCGTGCGCGGCGCGCAATCGGTGCAGAACCGCAGCCCGAACATGTGGACCCTGATCGGCCTCGGCACTGGCGCGGCCTGGCTCTACAGCGTGACGGCGACCGTGCTGCCCGGCCTCTTCCCGCCCTCGTTCCGCATCGACGGCCACGTTGCCGTGTATTTCGAGGCGGCGGCGGTGATCATCTCGCTCACCCTGCTCGGCCAGGTGTTGGAACTCAAGGCGCGCTCGGAAACCGGCGCCGCCATCCGCGCCCTGCTCGGCCTGGCACCGAAAACGGCGCGGCGCATCCGTGAAGACGACAGCGAGGAGGACATTCCGCTCACCCATGTGCATCCCGGCGACCGCCTGCGCGTGCGGCCGGGCGAGAAGGTGCCGGTGGATGGCGTGGTCCTCGCCGGCGACAGCGCGGTGGATGAATCCATGCTCACCGGCGAGCCGATGCCGGTGAGCAAGACAGCCGGCGACAGGCTGATCGGCGCCACGCTGAACACCAGCGGCGCGCTGGTGATGCGCGCCGAGAAGATCGGCGCGCAGACCGTGCTGGCGCAGATCGTGCAGATGGTCGCCCTGGCGCAGCGCTCGCGCGCGCCGATGCAGCGCATGGCCGACGTCGTCGCCGGGTACTTTGTCGTCGGCGTTGTGGCGGTCGCGCTGCTGACCTTTTTCGGCTGGGGCCTGTTCGGCCCGCAGCCCTCCTGGGCCTACGGTCTGATCAACGCGGTGGCGGTGCTGATCATCGCCTGCCCCTGCGCGCTCGGCCTGGCCACACCCATGTCGGTGATGGTTGCCACCGGCAAGGCGGCCACCCACGGCGTGCTGTTCCGCGACGCGGCGGCGATCGAGAACCTGCGCAAAGTCGACACCCTAATCGTGGACAAGACCGGCACGCTCACCGAGGGCAAGCCGGCTTTCCATGGCGTCGTCGCGGCGGCAGGCAACAGCGAGGCCGAGGTTCTGCGCGTTGCCGCCAGCCTCGACCAAGGGGCCGAGCATCCCCTGGCGGAGACCATCGTCGCCGAGGCGCGCCAGCGGGAACTCAGGCTGGAAGCCCCGGAGAAATTCGAATCCGCTTCGGGCATCGGCGTGCGCGGCGTGGTGGCGGGACTGACTGTTGCCCTCGGCAACACCGCGCTGATGGAAGACGAGGGCGTCGACTGGCATGCGCTGGAGCCGCAGGCCGAAGCCCTGCGCCTGGAAGGCGCCAGCGTCATGTTCCTCGCCGTCGCCGGCCGGGCGGCCGGCCTCGTCGCGGTGTCCGACCCGGTCAAGCATTCCACGCCCGAGGCGCTGGAAGCGCTGCGTGCCGGCGGCCTGGCCATCATCATGGCCACCGGCGACGGCCACACCACGGCCCGCGCCGTCGGTCGCCGCCTCGGCATCGACGAGGTGCATGGCGAGGTGAAGCCGCAGGACAAGAACGATCTGGTCGCCCGGCTGCAGGCCGAGGGCCGCGTTGTCGCCATGGCCGGCGACGGCATCAACGACGCGCCAGCGCTGGCCCGCGCCGACGTCGGCATCGCCATGGGCACCGGCACCGACGTGGCCATGACGAGCGCCCAGGTGACGCTGGTGAAGGGCGACCTGCGCGGCATCGCCGCGGCGCGCCGGCTGTCCGAAGCCGCGGTGCGCAACATGCGGCAGAACCTGATGTTCGCCTTTCTCTACAACGCGCTCGGCGTGCCGATCGCCGCCGGCGTGCTCTATCCCTTCTTCGGCCTGCTGCTCTCGCCGCTGATCGCCGCGCTGGCGATGAGCTTCAGTTCGGCCTCGGTGGTCGCGAATGCGCTGCGATTGCGGCGGACGGTCATCTGAAGGAGAAAGAACATGGGCAAGCACGACCATCCACATGACAGGAAGTAAGACAGCGTCTCCTCGCCCGCCAGCGGGCGAGTGACGCCCTGGGAGACGACATGGAAACGACACCGGGCAAGGCGCCTACGCAGGGGCCGGTTGGACCCGGCAACGGAAGGGGGAAGTGGATTTTTCTGGCCTTTACAGCCATCACCGCCTTTTTCCTGTTCACGGAACACCGCGCCCACCTGTTCGGCATCTTGCCCTATCTGCTGCTGCTCGCCTGCCCGCTGATGCATCTGTTTCATCACGGCGGGCATGGCGCCAGACATGAGGGGCACGGCGATATGCACACGAAGCAGAAAGGAGCGAAGAAGTGAGCGACGAATCCGCTGCCTACGGCCTGTGGCCCCTGGTCGTCCTCAACTCGGCCATCTTCGTCATCTTTGCCTTCAGTTTCGCCAGGCCGCAGACTCGCCGCGACTGGCGTTCCTTCGGCGCCTTCTCGGCCTTTCTGGTCGCCTTGTTCACCGAGATGTACGGCTTCCCCCTGACCATCTATCTGCTCTCGGGCTGGCTGACCAGCCGCTACCCTGGCATCGACTGGCTTGCGCACGACTCCGGCCACTTGCTGGAAATGATTTTCGGCTGGAAGGCCAATCCACACTTCGGGCCATTTCATGTGCTGAGTTCGGTGCTGATTTTCGGCGGCTTCTGGTTGCTGGCCTCGGCCTGGCGCGTGCTCTACGCCGCCCAGCGCGAACACCGACTGGCCATCAGCGGCCCCTACGCGCGCCTGAGGCACCCGCAGTATGTGGGTTTCATCCTCATCATGAGCGGCTTCCTGGTGCAGTGGCCGACGCTGGTCACGCTGGGGATGTTCCCGGTCCTGGTGTTCATGTATTGGCGCCTCGCCCGCCGCGAAGAGCAAGACATCGCCGCCGCGTTCGGCGCGGACTTCGCTCAGTATCGGGCGAGAACGCCCGCCTTCTGGCCCTGGCCCAAGCGCTGAAGCACGCAATCTCTGGTCATGGCATCATGCTCGCGCGTTCCAAGTCAATATCATCTTCGGAGTCAACCGCCATGTTCTCCCCCCGCCGACGCCGCTTGCTGCTCGCCGCCCTCGCGCTTCCCGCAGGCTGCGCGGTAGCCCAAGCGCCTCCCGAACTCTTGGTCCACAAAGACCCGCATTGCGGCTGCTGTGGCAAGTGGGTGGACCACTTGCGCGCCGAGGGATTTCAGGTCAAAACCTTCGACACCGACGACCTCGAAGCCGTGAAGCGGCGCCTGGGTGTTCCCGCCGCCTTGTCATCCTGCCACACCGCGCAATTCGGCACCTATGTGATCGAAGGCCACGTGCCCGCCAGCAGCCTCAAACGCGTGTGGCGCGAACGGCCACAAATCGCCGGCCTGGCCGTACCCGGCATGCCCCTGGGTTCGCCCGGCATGGAAGTGCCGGGGCAGCGCGAGCCTTACGACGTGAAGAGCTTCGATCGCGAAGGCCGCATCCAGGTCTTCGAGAAGTTTTCGTGAAGCACTGAAGGGGCTGCTACTCTGGCTTCTTTCCCATGACCGGGGTGATTGCGTGTTCAAACGCGTCGGTCCATGCGCCGCTGTTGCGCAGACCACTTCGTGCGCGGCGTCAACTTGCCGAGGCTATGAGAGCGCGAGAATCTTGCGGTCCTGGGCTCTAGCGGGTTCGCTCACGCAGTCCTGCCAGGAGCATGCGACAGGAATTCAAGACATACCAGGCGACGCCAACGAGTATGAATAGATCAGCAAGGTTGTTGATACTCTGGCGCCATTCTGGAAGAACCGAGAGCCAATCCGTTGCGTGCCCAAATACCGCTGCCTCAATAGAGTTCGCCAGAATCCCACCGAGTGCAACGGTCAACGGATAGCGCAATAGCGGCGCTCTGGAGGGTACGCGGAACAGACAGACCCCGAAAATGAATAGGCACACGACAATCAGTAGTGCGAGATTCCTCCCCACCTCGTGCTGCACATGGCCAATCAGCAGAAGGTGTCCAAGGAAGAACTGGTACTTTCCCACGGGGTAAACGGCCTGAATCGCCCATTTGGCGAAAAAATCAAGCCCCGAAAGACACAGCACCTGCGCGAAAAACACCATCGAGGCACGATCAAGTCGCAGTTGGGCGACGCGTTCGCGAAACAATTGCAATGCAGCCTCGGTCGCAATTCGCATGTTCAATCCTCCCCACCGGGATTGGCGACACAGACTGCTGCGGGGCACTCGCTCGGCAAGTTTCAGGATCAGTCCGCCCGCGGTCCATAGTCCACCCGGACCATTGACATGAAGTGCGCGCTGTGCTTGATTTTGCAAGCTATTGTCAGACCTGGCCCTGATCGCCCTTGCATGGTCTTGTCCAACCCACGGGTTTCGCTGCCCTTCACGCAAGAGACGTGGGGCAATCTTGCCGGCCGACAACTGCGCGTTCAGCCCTGCAGCCTGGCAAACGCGGCGGCGCGCGCATGCAGTGAAATGGCAAATCGGCGAATATCGAGTTCTTCCCTGGGCTGCCGAAAGGTTCCCTTGAGCCCGCCTTTTGAGTCTGAGGTAAACAGGCAGGCGGCATCGTAATGCAGCTCTCGCACCAGGCGCTCGCAGACAAGCTCGTAGCGCTCGGCGTAGCTCAAACCTTGGAAAGCCGCGTCGACTTTGAAGGGACTCAGCTCGATGCGTTTGGTTGGGCGCAGCGACTTTGCATTCTCTTCCAGCATGAACAGATAACCCAGCCACGGTCTTTGCGAAGGACTAAACGCTCCCTTGCGATAAGCCGTCCAGAAGTCCGTGGCGTTTCCCAAGGCCTCTTCGACCCGGTTGTTGAAATTGTTGCCGAAACTGCCCACCTGGGACTTGACCTCGACGACGGCGACCAAGTCTGAGCCGGAGACCACCACGACATCCCACTCCTTGGTGGGGCGGAAATGCCCGGGCAGGGTTCTACGCTTCTTCTGGGCAGTGTGAATCTTCGCCTCGGGCAGTCCCGCGTCGTTAACGATTGCCGCCACGAGTTCGACGAAACCGTCCGTATGCTTGCCTCCTGTCACCGCAGCTCGGTCTCCGGCGTCTTTCCGCCCGCTCTGAAAACCTTGCTTCAGTTTCTGGCGACTGCGCGTCTTCCAGAACTGCTGCACGGCCTTGCCCAGAAGCGCCTCGACGTCAATCATCTCTGCCACCGTGAACGTGCAGGACGTGGCCGGAAAAGAGCTTGGGAAGATCCGTTTCGATACGTTTGACCGCCATCTCCTGGTAATGCGGGTCGACTTCCACGCCGATGCTGTTGCGGCCCCATTTGGCGGCGGCCACCATGGTGGTGCCTGTGCCAACGAAGGGGTCCAGCACGGTATCTCCCACGAAACTGAACATGCGTATCAGCCGCTCGGCCAGTTCCAGCGGATAGGGCGCAGGATGATGCTTGGTCGACGCGCCGGTCAGCCCAGTCCAAATTTGCTGAAACCAAACCCGATGCCGCTCAGCCGGAATCACGCTAAGAATGCGCGTGGAGAGGTCCGGGCTGCGATAGCCACCTGGCTTGCGCTCCATCAGAATGAACTCGATGTCGTTCTTGATGACACTGTTGGGTTCGTAGGGCTTGCCCAGAAAGCCCCCTCCGTTGCCGCTTGCTTCATAGACCGCGTTGGCGATCTTGTGCCAAATGATCGGAGCCAGATTGTTGTAACCAAGGCGTCGACAATGCTCTTGAATCGAGGCGTGCAGGGGCATGACCAGATGCTCGCCCTTGTTCTTGCGTCTGGAGAGGCAGACGTCGCCGACCACGCAGATCAGGCGCCCGCCCGGAACGAGCGCATGGAAGCATGCTCGCCAGACTTGGTCGAGCGCGTTCAAAAACTCCTCGTAATCCTCGATTTCGCCCATCTGTCCTGCGCTAGAGCGATAGTCTTTGAGCGTCCAGTAGGGTGGAGAGGTCAAGACGAGATGGACGCTGCCCGGCGCCAGGAAGCCGAGGTCCCGCGCATCGCGCCGATGCAAATTGTGCGCACTGGGAACCTGCGCCAATTGCGCTTCAATGGCTGCGGTCAGTACCGGATCGCGGGCAATGCGGGGCAGATCCGTTTGGTGGTCGCCGATTGGCCCAATTACCGCTGGAACCCAAGGCGTGTGGTCCACCACCAGGTCGGCTGGATCAAGGGGCTTGTTCATGCCGGGATTATAGTGGCAGCGTGCCCCCCATTGCCACAGGATTTCCGAGCTGAAGCAGAGGTCCGGCCAAAATGTAAACGAGTTTTTCCAACCCCGACGACGGCGGCCACTTGGCCTTATGCTGGGCTTCATGGTTTGATGTCTGTGGAGATGAAGTGCTTTCCTTTTCGAAACTCGCCGCGCTGTTCTTCCTTGGCCTCTTCATCGAAGCCGGTGCGCTCGCCCAGAACCCCACCGAGTCCACCTGCCGAAGCTTTCTCGCCAGCAACTCCAATCCACCCGGCATTCCGGCGCTGACTGGCCCGGGAAGCAGCCAGCGGGCGGCATTCCTGGCCGACGGCGGCAAGCTGGTAGCGATTGGCGACCGCTATTACGCGGTTTGGGTACCCCCTGCGTTCTACACCGCGGCGAAACGCGTCGTGATCTTCGATTTGCACGGCACCGGCGGTTATGCCGAAGCCGAGTGGAACGACTGGCACAACCAGTTCGCGGAGCGCGGTTATGCCTTCGTCGGCCTGTCCTGGGGTGGCGGCACGCCCACCGCGGAAAGTGACGCATCGGTTTACGCCCAGCTCAAAGAGATCGATGCGGCGCTGTCGCCGTATTGCCCCTTCGCGGATGCCAACCGCTGGCTGATGGGCTTCTCGGTAGGCAGTGCCTTGTCGTTCGCGGTGCTGGTGCGAGACCTCGCCGATGCGCGCCTGTTTCGCGGCCAGATCGCGGTGAGCGGCGCGGCGATCGGTCCGCTCACCACAGGCATGCTCATGCACGCCACGGTGGAGGCAGCCAAGAGTAATGTCGCGGCAGTGCGCGGCATACGCGCCTGGATGTATTGCGGCGAGCTCGATCGCGACCACGGCTGGAGCATGTGCGAAGAAATGCCGCAGGGCGAAACCTTCGTCAACACCCATGGCGGCAACGCTTCACTCTATAGCGATGCCACCGGGTCGCACCACAGCCTGCCCGGCAACGCCACTGCATACAACGCGCTCTTCGCATACCTCGACGCCAGCAGCCGCGCGCCTTATCCGAAGAGCGGCTGGTGGTGGAACGCGCAAGAGAGCGGCCGCGGATTCACCTTGGAAGTCAGCGGCAACCTGATGTTTCTCGCGAGTTACCTCTACGATGCCAGCGGGCACGCCACCTGGTACGTCAGCGCCGGGCGATTTTTTGCCGATGGCAGCTTCAGTGGCAGCCTCGACACCTATGCCGGCGGGCAGGCGCTCACCGCGAGCTATCGGCCAGCTTCTTTCTTGGGCAGTGCCGGCAACATCGCCCTCACCTGCACCGCCGAAGCGGCCTGCACGCTGGTCTGGTCGGGGGGGACGGTGCCGATCACACGCTTGGTCTGGGACGCCGGCGGCGCCCCGGCAAGCGCCCCGGAAGCCGGCTGGTGGTGGAACAGTTCGGAAAGCGGCCGCGGTTTCTTCCTGGAGCAGCAGGGCGCAACCCTGGTCGCCAGCGCCTTCCTCTACGAAAACGACGGTCGCGCCGTTTGGTACCTCGCCACCGCGCAGGAGAGCGAAGGTCGCTATGTCGGGCAATGGCAGCAGTTCGGGCAGGGGCAGACGCTTACCGGTTCGTATCAACCGGCGACGCTGGTCAACGGCGCCGCGGGCTACATGAGCTTGCGTTTTAGCGATCCCCAAAGTGGCACGCTGGTACTGCCGGACGGCCGGGAATTGCCCCTCAGCCGCATGCTCTTCTGAGCGCGCAAGTTCCATTAGAGCCCAATAATCAACCAGTTCCCCAGCACCGCGCCCAGCCCCGTTTGGTTCCCCGCGCCGGAATGGAGTATCATTGGCGCCCGCCTTGGGGATAGGTGGCTTATGAAACAGACTTTCCTGGAATTCGAGCAGCCCATCGCCGACTTGCAGGCGAAGATCGAGGAACTTCGGTTCGTGCATGAAGATTCCGCGGTCGATATCTCGGACGAGATCGGACGCCTGCAAAAGAAGAGTCAGCAGCTCACCAAAGACATCTACGGCAAGCTCGGCGCCTGGCAGATCGCGCAGGTCGCGCGCCATCCGCAGCGGCCGTATACGCTCGATTACATTCAGAACCTGTTCACCGATTTCCACGAACTGCACGGGGACCGCAGCTACGGCGACGACCCGGCGATCGTGGGCGGCTTGGCCCGCTTCAATGGGCAAACGGTCATGGTCATCGGGCACCAAAAGGGCCGCGATACCCGCGAGAAGATCTTCCGCAATTTCGGCATGCCACGCCCCGAGGGTTATCGCAAAGCGCTGCGGCTGATGCGCCTGGCGGAAAAGTTCAACCTTCCCCTGGTAACCTTCATCGACACCCCCGGCGCCTATCCCGGTGTGGGCGCGGAAGAACGGGGACAGTCCGAAGCGATCGGCCGCAACCTCTACGAAATGGCCGGCCTCAAGGTGCCCATCCTCTGCCTGGTGATCGGCGAGGGCGGTTCGGGCGGCGCCTTGGCCATCGCCGTGGGCGATTTGCTTTTGATGATGCAGTACGCCACCTACTCGGTGATCTCGCCCGAAGGCTGCGCCTCGATTCTGTGGAAGTCCGCCGAGCAAGCGCCGGAAGCGGCGGAAACGCTGGGCATCACCGCGCATCGCCTGAAAGCCCTGGGGCTGGTCGATAAGGTGGTCAGCGAACCCTTGGGGGGAGCCCACCGCGATCCCGCCGCCACCATGACAACGGTGAAGAAGGCCTTGCAGGAAGGCTTGCGCCAGCTCCAGGAGCGGCCATTCGAGGCGCTGCTGGCTACGCGCACCGAACGACTCCTGGGGTATGGCAAGTTCAAGGAACTACCCAGTTGATCTGACCGAAGCGCTCGCCGCCGAGTTGGCGCGGCGCTTCGCTCCCGGCACCGCAGTCGCGGTCGCGCTCTCCGGCGGGCTCGACTCCATCTGTCTGCTCCACGGCCTGCATGCGGCAAGGCAGCGCTTCGCCTTCGCGCTCACCGCGCATCACGTTTGCCATGGGCTCTCCGGACAGGCTGGGCACTGGGTGGAATTCTGCGCCCAAACCTGCGCCCGGCTCGACCTTCCTTTTTCCGTCACCCGCCTCAACATCCGGCGCGCCCCCCAGGAGAGCCTCGAAGAAGTTGCCCGCGAGGCGCGGCACGCGGCGTTGCGGGCGCTTGACGTCGCGGTGGTGGCGATGGCCCACCACGCCGATGACCAGGCCGAGACCGTGCTCTTGCAGCTTCTGCGTGGCGCCGGTGTGGCTGGACTCGCCGCCATGCCCGAGTTCGCTCCGGGCCGGCCGGCGCTGTGGCGGCCGCTCTTGCGTATCCCGCGCGGCGAGCTCACGGCTTGGGCGCGCGTCCATGGGCTCACATGGATCGAGGACGACAGCAATGCCGACTTGCGTCTGCGGCGCAACTTTCTGCGTCACCAGATCGCGCCTCTTTTGGCGGCGCAGGTTCCGGGCTACCCCCAGACCCTTGCCCGCAGCGCCGGACACTGCGCCGAAGCCGCCGAACTGCTGGCCGATCTGGCGGCGCAGGACGGGCTCCCCCGGGAGGCTTGGCAAGGACTATCCCTAACCAAGCTGCACACCTTGACGCCGGCGCGGGCGCGCAACCTCTTGCGGCACTTCTTTCTTCGCGCCGGGCTGCTGGCCCCCAGCGCGGCGCGCCTCCAGGCGCTGTTGCGCAGTCTATCCAGCACTCGCCCCGACCACCGCACCCAGTTACGGCATCAGTCCGTCATGCTGGTGCGCGAAGGCACCCAACTGCACATCGTCCCACCGCCCGGCCCGTTCGATTTGGCCTGGCGCGGCGAGACCAAACTGCGATTGCCGCACGGCGAGCTGGTTTTTGAGCCCAGCCTCGGGGCCGGCCTGGCGGTCGGACTGACCGCCACCAGCGCGTGCCGTGTCGTGCCCTGCCCGCCCGGCGCGCGCCTGGCCTTGCTTGCCGACCGCCCGAGCGGCGCAGTGCGGGAGCTGTTGCGCCAGCGGGGCGTGCCGGTGTGGGCCAGGCGGTTCTGGCCAGCGGTTCTGGCCGATGGGAAGATCGTTGCCATCCCCGGCCTTGGCGTCGCCGCGGAGGCTCGCTGTGGCGTCGGGGAAATCGGCACCGTCCCGATCTGGAAACCTGACCAGGCCGCCACTGCGCGTTTGGCCTAGAGCATTTCCAGAGGACGCTGAAGGTACAATATGGGTCGCGGTAACACACTCTGGATCAGGGAGACGAGTTGAGCACACGCGCCACGGTTCTGACGGTCGATGACGATCCCACACTTCTGAAACTCATCGGCATCCTGCTGCGCGAGGAAGGCTTCAAGGTGCTGGCGGCGGACAGCGCGGAAAAAGCCTTGGCGCTGCTGGCGGTGGAAAAGCCCGATCTGGTGGTCACCGATTTGCGCATGGGCGGCATGGACGGCTTGGCCTTGTTCGATGCCGTGCGCAAATCGAACCCGATGTTGCCGGTGATCATTCTCACCGCGCACGGCACCATCCCCGACGCCGTGGACGCCACCAAGCGCGGCGTGTTCGGCTTCGTCACCAAGCCCTACGAAGCCCGCGCGCTGCTGGCAGAAATCGATAAAGCGCTGTCCGGCCACGTTGCCGCCGCCAGCCTGGATCACGACGAGACGCCCATCATCACCCGCAGCCAGATCATGCACTCGGTGCTGGACGAAGCCAGGCTGGTTGCGGCCACCGATGCCTCGGTGCTGATTTCTGGCGATACCGGCAGCGGCAAGGAACTACTGGCGCAAACCCTGCACGACTGGAGCCACCGGCGCGAGGCGCCGTTCATCGCCGTGAACTGCGGCGCGATCCCGGAACACCTAATGGAGAGCGAACTCTTCGGCCACGTGAAGGGCAGCTTCACCGGCGCGGTGCGCGATCATCGCGGCCTGTTGCAAGAGGCCCAGGGAGGAACGATCTTCCTCGACGAGATCGGCGACATGCCCTTGCCGCTCCAGGTCAAGCTGCTGCGGGTGCTGCAGGAACGAGAAGTGCGGCCGGTCGGCGCCGCGCGCTCGGTCGCCGTGGACGTGCGCGTGGTGTCGGCCACGCATCGAGATTTGGACGCGGAAATCGCTGCCGGCCGTTTTCGCGAGGACCTCTATTACCGCGTCAATGTCGTCAATCTGAAACTGCCGCCCCTGTCCGAAAGGCGCGAGGACATTCCACTCCTGGCCGGTCACTTTCTGGCCGCGCTGGGCGCAAAGTACAAGAAGACCGTCAACGGCTTCGCTGGCGATGCCGCCGAGGCGCTGCTGCGAGCAGCTTGGCCGGGCAATGTGCGGCAGTTGTTCAACGTCGTGGAGAAGTGCGTCGCCCTGTCCACCTCGCCGATCGTGCCGCTATCGCTGGTGGAACGGGCCCTGTCTCGTCCCAGCGAAGACATGAGCTCCTTTGATGAGGCGCGGCGCGCCTTCGAGCGCGACTACCTGCTGCAACTCCTAAAGATCACTGCCGGTAATGTCACCCAGGCGGCGCGGGTCGCCAAGCGCAATCGCAGCGATTTCTACACGCTGCTGAACCGCCACCAGATCGACCCCGCATTGTTCAAGTCCTGAAGCTGGGAGCGACGCCCCCCCCGCGAACGGTTGCAGCTCCGCGGCACCAAGTCCACGCCCGGATCCGCGCAGGCGTCGGCAATCACCAACATTCGCCGCTCCGGTGGCCGGTGGTCGCCCGGCCCGTCGACCCAGAACCTCCGCTGGCCGTGCGCTGGCACGGCATCTGCTTAGGAGTGCGGCAAGACCCTCTCCGCGCCCGCCCTTTGCCATGTCCGAAGCCCTGCCCCAGGTTTACGCCGCACCCCCCTTGGCCATCCCCGCACCAGCGCACTGCTTCGAAGCGATCGCCGCCAGCACCAATGACATGATTTCCGTGCTCGACGAAACCGGAGCACGTATCTACGTCAACCCCGCGTTCCGCGCCCTGTTTGGTGAGGAGACCGGAGCGGGGACCGATTCCTTCGCCCATATTCACTCGGAAGACCGGCCACGCCTGCAAAGCCTGTTTCGCCAAGTGATGCGCGACGGCCGGGGTCAGCGCGCTGAATATCGGGTCTTTGACGCGCGCGGCGAACTGCGCGTCCTCGAATCACAGTCCAATATCATCACCTGCCAATGCGGCGTGCCGCGCTGGCTGGTGGTGGTTTCGCGCGACACCACGGCGCGCCGTAGCCTCGAAGACGAGCTGGCGCACATGCGGGACGCGCTGGAGATTCGTATCGGCCAGCGGACCACCGAGCTGGTCGATGCCAACCGGCAACTGGAGCGCAGCGTCGCTGAACTGCGCGCGGCGCATCGCGAGTTGCGCGAACGCGAGGAGGACTCCCGTCGTACTCTGAAGCGCGAGCGGGAGCTTAACGAAATGAAGCTGCGCTTCGTCTCCATGGCCTCGCATGAGTTCCGCACGCCGCTGGCGATGATTCTTTCCGCCTCCGACCTGCTGCGCGACTACGATGGCCGCCTGCCACCGGACGAGCGGCGAGAAATGCTCGACGACATTCACGCCGCGGTCTGGCGCTTGACCAAGATGCTCGACGAGGTACTCACTCTGAGCCGCGCCGACGCCGGCCGCCTGGAATTCGCGCCGAGGGCGGTGTCGGTTCTGGCTTTGTGCCGGGACATCCTCGCCGAGCGCAGCCGCGCCTGCGGCGCCAGCCACGCTCTGGTGCTCGAATCGAACCAAGCCGAGACCGAGCGGCCCCTGGATGAGAAGCTGCTGCGCCTGGCCCTGGACAATCTGCTCGCCAATGCCGTGCGCTATTCCCCGGCGGGTTCCAAGGTCCGCCTCGTGGTGCGCTTCGCGGCGCAGGAGACCCTATTCGAAGTGATCGACCAAGGCATAGGCGTTCCCGAAACTGACCAGTCGCGAATCTTTGAGTCCTTCTTTCGCGCCAGCAATGTCGGCTGTACGCCGGGCACTGGCCTCGGGCTTGCAATCGTCGAGCGCGTCTTGCGGCGTCACGCCGGCACGATTACCTGCACCAGCAACCTTGGCCGGGGGACATGCATGCGGGTTTGCATCCCCATGGCCGCGGTTGAAAGCCGGGGAACCGTTGAACCATGCCGCCCCCCGGCGGCGATCAATGTTGGGTCGGTTGAATTTTTTTGAACTCCAGCGTTCGCCGAATTCACGAACCCTGACTTCCTTGGCGCCCCCCCCGAAAAACTGGAAGCACCGTCTGTTGGTCAACGCCAACACGCTAACTCTATGACCTGAAAGCAGTAATTCTCGACCTCCGAATTGGTGTCGGAATTTGCCCACAGATCTGCCCGAGATCAGGATCTCGGGCTCTTCGCCAGTTTGGTTCTTAACGCATTGTTGCCTTTGGCACAGATCTTCCGATGGCCTCCGACCGTCGCGCTCTCTGCCTCCAAAATTCCTCCGCTACGGTGGCATACGCTGACCGTAGTTAGCGCCCGCGTCCGCTTCGGCGGGCACGGGCGCTTTTTTTTCCCCCCGATTCAAATCTGCCTGGCCCGTCACCGGGCCGAAAGGTCTAGGTCAAGCAGCGCGCGAAGCGGCGCGCGGCCGGTCCCTCGGAACCCGGCTTTGCGTCCTCCTGGCCCCGGGGCAGTTTCGTTGGCGATCACCAACACCGCAACATATTGATCAATATGCGTTTTTTCTATTCTAGGCGACCACTGTCGGCAATCAACCACACTCCGGGTCTCCGGCAGAATTCGAGAAACTCCAATAAGCTATTGTTTATGCTTACATTTGTGTCCCTGGCACACAATTCGCTACAAGGGTACCAAGCCCGGATGATTCGGGATTCGAAATCCAAGTGAAGGAGTTCTGCCATGAAAACTCGTTTCGCCGTCGCCGCCCTGATTGCCGCCTTGTCCCAAACCACCTTTGCCGCCGATGCCTACTGGGCCCAAGTGGATACCAGCTTCAAGGCGATGCTGACGCATGAGGCCTATGCCGGACCGACCGCCGTGACCGTCACGCGTGGTGAGATCGACCCGGCGGCGGCTTATATCTACGCCGGCCTGCGCGGCGAATCGCTCACCCTGGTAACGCAAAGCGCGACCAGCGACCCAGTGCTGGAATCCTTCGAGCACATGCTCACCCACCAAGGCTATAGCGGCCCCACCGAGACCAGCATCGCGCGTGACGGTGACCATGAAGTAGACCGCCTGGTCTTCGCCCGCCAGCAGGACGCCAACCGCGGCAGCACGTTGATCGCCAAGAAATAAAGCTCGGCTCCTAGCAGCAAACCCCGGTCCTCGGGCGACCTCAGCGTCCGTTGGGTCGGGGCCTCGGCGTTTTCAGGGACGCTCCGGCAGCTCTATCCCGCAACGGCGCCGCGGCGCCTCATCAACATGCGCGTGATCAATTCGCGCAGTTCGGCGAGATTGAAAGGCTTGGTCATGTATTCGTCGGCCCCCTGCGCCAAGCCTTCGTAGCGGGTGTCCTTCTCAGCGCTGGCGGTCAGAAAGCAAAACGCGATATGCCGGGTGAGCGGATTGCCCCGCACTTCCCGCAGCACCGCGAAGCCATCGAGCTCCGGCATCATCAGGTCGCAGATGATGAGTTCGGGTAACTGCGCCAGCGCCTGTTCCACACCGCGCCGACCGTTCTCGGCCTCGATCACCTCGTGCCCCTCCAATTGCAGGAAGCGGCGCAGGTTGTTGCGAATGTCGTTTTCGTCTTCAACTACCAGAATCTTGGCCATGACCGTTATCGCGGTATGCTGATGGTAAAGGTGGTGCCCACACCCAGCTCGCTCTGCACCTCCACACGCCCGCCGTGGCGATCGATCGCCTTCTTGACGATCGCCAGGCCGAGCCCCGTACCCTGAATGTTGCCCACATTGCGGGCGCGATGGAAGCTCTCGAAGAGGTGCGGCAGGTCCTCGGGTGGAATGCCGATTCCTTGGTCGCGCACGCTAAAGCGCAGTTCATGCTCGCCGGCTTCGAGCCGGAATTCGATCGGCGTAGCCTCCGGCGCGTACTTGTGGGCGTTGGCGAGGAGGTTCCCCAAGACGTGACGCATCAGTTTTTCGTCCAGAGCCGCCCACAATGGCGCCTCCGGCATCGCCAAGCGAACGCGATCGCCACGCCGCCCTTCGGCGGTTTCGGCGCGTACGGCCTCGTCCACGAGGGTGCGACAATAGGCCACGACATCCAACGCGGCAGGTTTGAAATCCAGGCGCCCGGCGTCCGCACGCCCGAGCAGCAGCACGTCGTTGAGCATCCCGGTCATGCGGCCGACCGCCTTCTCGATATTGAGCAAAAGATCGCCGCGCTCGGAATCCGGCAGCCGGTCGCCGTAGTACTTCATCAATTCCGCCGAGGAAAGAATGGTGGCCAGCGGCGTGCGAAATTCATGTGAAGTCATCGAGACGAAGCGCGATTTCAGCTCGTTGAGCTCCTGCTGTTTCTCCAAGGCAGCGCGCACTTCCGCTTCAGCCTTCTTGCGCGCGGTGATGTCCACCAGAGTCCAGATCGATCCTGCCTGCGGTTGCGCCGGGTCCAGACTGCGGCCCAGGATTTGCGTCCACAGCGTGCTGCCATCGCGCCGCAGCAGCTCCCACTCGGTGCTCCAGGGCGCGCCCGTGGCCATGGTGGCATAGCCGCGCTCGCCAAACTCGCGGTAGCTTTCTTCGCTCTTGAAATGCAGCCGAGAGGACTGCCCGATCAGGTCCTCGGGGGTGTAGCCCACCATATCGGCGAAGGCTCGATTGACCCAGACATGGTGGCGGTCGCGCGAATAAATGATGCCCACCAAGGTGCTTTGCAGGATGACTTCGCGCTCCGAGGAGGTGCGCTGCAACTCCTCTTCCAGGCGTTTCCTTTGGTCAATATCCATGACTGCCCAGACCGTGCCCTGAGACAGATCGCTGACGTTGACGGCCTTGCCTGACAGATGCGCCCAAAACAAGGCACCATTCTCACGGCGCATTTTCAGTTCGGTCTCGAAAGGTTCGCCGCGTTTGACTGCCGATGAGACCGCAGCGCCCGTCTCGAGATAAACATCTCGCGAAGGGTAAAAAGCTTCGAGCGAAGTGCCGGCCGCGGTGCGCAGACTGTTGCCGAAGATTTGGCTCATCGCCTGGTTGGCCCAGCGCAGACGACCCTGCGGATCGAGCAGCGCAATACCGACGATGGATCGCTCCAAAATGGTCTCGCGCTCGGCCAGGGTCTGCTTGAGGCTTTCCTCCAAGCGAACGCGCGCGGTGACGTCCTGCAAAAACGAGAGCGTCGCCGGCCGGCCTTGCCACTCCACCTGCACCGTGCTTCCCTCCACCCAGATCACGCGGTTCGGAGCAAGGCGCAAGCGAAAGGTGGTGTTTGCCGCGGTCTCCCCAAGGGCCCGCGGCAAGTTCTTCGAATACTCCGCCATGCGGGGATAGTCGTCCTCGTGCACTTGATCGAGGAAACTGCCGCGCTCCAGCACCCATTGTTCGGACTGCCCGAGGATGGAACACAACGCGCGATTGGCAAGAAGCAGTCGATTGCTGCGCACGATGGCAATGCCAACCGGTGAGTTCTCGATTACGTGCCGGTAGTTCGCCTCGGAGCGGCGTAGCGCTTCCTGAATTTCATGGCGCTCGGTGCTATCGAACATGAAACCAAGGGTCGCCGGGCGGCCATCCCAATCGATCAGCACGACTGACATTTCCATGAAACGCACTGATCCGTCACCGCGCAGCAAGCGAAACTCATAGCGGTCCGCGACGGCTTCGCCGGCCATGCGGCGGCGATTTCTTTCCGCTAGCTCGGCCCTATCGTCCGGATGCGCGAGACGATCGACGTTTTCCCATCGATAGAGTTCTTCCTGCTGGTAGCCCGACAGCGCTGCGGCGCTGGGATTGCATAAGGCGATGCGTCCATCCTGCACGACCATCAGGCCTTCGCCCATGTTATCGATGACATTTCGATAACGCTGCTGAGACAATCGTAGCGCTTGCTCCATTTCGTGCCGATGGGTGGTGTCGATGACGAAGGAAAGGGTTGCGGGCGCCCCCTGCCATTCGATGGTCACCACCGAGAGTTCCACCCATTTCGTGGTTCCGTCTTTGCATCGCAATTGAAATTCATAGCGCATCTCGACCGGCTCGCCCCGCGACCGCAGCTCGGCGCGTTCCTTGAGCGTGGGCCAGGCGCTTTCGTCGGCCAGAGCATAGATGGAATCCATGGCATAAATCGCTTCGAGCGTGTAGCCCGTGAGCCGTGCCATGCTCGGATTACAAAACACGAAACGCTGGTTCTGTACGACCGTAATCCCTTCGCTGACGTTATCGATAACCTCGCGATAGCGTTCCTCGGACTGCTGCAGTGCCTCTTCGGCGCGATGCTGGGCATCGATGTCCGAAAAAAAGTAGAGCATCGCGGGACGGCCGCTCCATTCGATCACGACCCCGGACAGACGCGCCCACATGCGGCCGCCATCGGCCAGGATGATCTGAAAGTCGAAGCGCGAGCTCAGGGGCTCGCCCCTGATTCGTCGCTCGTAGCGCTCTTTCACCATTTCCCGCTGCTCGGGCACGACAAAATCGAGATTGGACCGGCCCAGTATCTGCTCGACCGCATATCCGGTGATTCGCTGCATCGCCTCGTTGACGAAGACGAAGCGTCCGTCTTGCACGACGAGAATACCTTCGGTGACGTTGTCTACTACTTGGCGGTAGCGCTGCTCAGATAGGCGCAACGCCTCTTGGGCTTGATGCTGCTCATCCACGTCGGAGAAGAAATACAGCACGGCGGGGCGTTCGTCCCAGGCGATCGCTACTCCGGAAAGCCTGGCCCAGATAGACCTGCCGTCCCGGCGCAATACCTTGAACTCGAAGCGCGCAGCCAGCGGCTCGCCGCGCAAACGGCGCTGAAAGCGCTCGTACACGATCTCGCGATGATCCGGCGCGACGAAATCCAAGAAGCGCTTTCCGGTGATCTCGGCGAGGTCATAGCCGGTAAGACGGGTGACCGAGGCGTTGGCAAAGACAAAGCGTTCATCCTGTACCACCATGATGCCTTCGCTGACGTTGTCGACGACGTCGCGATAACGTTGCTCCGAGCGCCTCAGCGCCTCTTCGGCGAGTTGCTGTTGGCTGACATCGGTCACCGCCACGAGCTGGGCGGGCGCGCCGCGCCATTGGGTTTGGCTGATGCTGGTGTTCACCCAGACGGCTCGCCCGTCACAGGTACTCAGTCGTATCACTCCTCCGGTTTCGGCGTTTTCTGGCAGTGCGACGAGATCCCGGAGTTGGCGATCGATCAGGCACCCGGGTTCGGTGCCTATGATCTGGGCCGCCGCCGTGTTGGCATAGCGCACCGCGCCAGCCTGCAACACGACCACCCCCTCGGCGAGAGCATCGATTGCCTGAGCGCGCCATTCGGCCTGCGCCCGGTACTCGTAGACGCGACGCAAGAGCGAGTCGAGCATGAAGTGCCCGGCAATGGTCACCAAACCTGCCGGGATCACCAGCGCGTTATAGCGCCAGAGATCCATTTCCGGAAGTATGCCCAGGACCGCCACGGCGATATTGGGAAACAACATCACCGCCAGGTTGCCTAGGATGTTGTGCGACAAGGGCAGGATGAAGGTGAGCAGCGGCGGAACGATGAACCAAAAAAGAAACCCGGCGATGCCGTGCACCGCGCCGCCTTCGAGTGTCCCCAGCACCCACAAAAAGAGCACCTGGAGCCAAAGCAGCATGGCGTAAAAAGCCGTCGCGAGGATTTGCCGCCAACCGATCAGAAGAACTAAGGGATAGGCAAGAATCGATACCGCCAAGAGAATGCGCAGACCCAGGGTATCCGGCGCATGCACTGCATCGATGGCCCAATCCCAGACCCACAGCGAAAACACCATGATCGCGCAGGCCACACCCATGGCAGCAGTCGGACTGCGGAAGTCCTCCCATTTGCGGCGCTGGAATTCCTGTTCGTCGAGCGCGCCGCTGGGCCGCGAGAAGAACCCGCGCAGAAGACCTGTCATGAAAACCGACTCCCCTGAGTAGGTCGATATTGAAGCCGGAAGTTTACACGGCCAGGGCGTTCAGGACCCTTCTTTTGATCGCCCTCGCATGGCCTCGCCCGCCCCAAGGAGCTGAACCAATTCGACCGCCGAGCGCACTCCCATTTTGTCGAACACCCTGGCGCGGTGGACCTCGACCGTGCGCACCGCGATACCTAAGCGATCGGCGATGACCTTGTTGTATAGCCCGGCGACGATGAGATCCATCACCTCGCGCTCGCGGCTGGTAAGCTGCGCGGCCCGCGCGGCCAGTTCGGCAGCCCCCTCCCGCTGGGCCTCGCGTGTCGCGTCGGCTTGAATGGCGGTCAGCACGCGATCCACCAGTTCGTTGTCATTGAAGGGTTTTTCCACGAAATCGAAGGCGCCGCGTTTGAGCGCCTCCACCGCCAGGGGAATGTCGCCGTGGCCAGTCAAAAAAATCACCGGCAAAGGACAATTGCGCGCCAGCAGCTCTTCGAACAGTTCGGTGCCGCTCATGCCTTCCATGCGCACGTCGAGCACCAGGCAGCCGCGCAGCGCCGGCGAATAATCGGCGAGAAAAGCCTCGCCCGAGGCCCAGTTACGGCTGGCCACGCCACGAGACTTGAAGAGCCAGGCCAAGGCGTCGCGTATGGCTTCGTCGTCGTCGACGATGTAGGCGAACCCCGGGTTCATTGGGTACCCGCTCCCAGCGTGAGGTGGAAAACCGTTCCGCCCGCTTCGCGCGGCTCGTGCCACAGCCGGCCCTGGTGAAATTCGACGATGGAGCGGCAGATGTTGAGACCCATGCCCATGCCTTCGCTCTTGGTAGTGAAAAAGGGTTCATAGAGGTGGGCCGCCACTTCGGGGGCAATCCCCGGCCCATGATCAGCGACACTCACTCGAACGCCTTCGCCTTCGAGATCGCTACTGACGATCAGTTCGCGTTCAGTCGGGGAAGTTTGCGCCATGGCATCCATGCCGTTGCGCATCAAATTGAGCAGCACTTGCTCGATCATGACCCGATCGACCAGAAGTTCAGGCAAGTACTCGCCCAACACCAGGGTGACCCTGACCCCGCGTTTTCGTGCATCAGCTTCGATCAGACCTTGCGCGTCTTCGATCACATCGTTGATGGCGCAAGCCGCCAGCCGCGATTCGCGCTTCTTCACGAACTCATGAACCCTGCGAATGATCCGTCCGGCACGTTGCGCCTGGTGCGCCGATTTCTGCAAAGCCTCGCGCAATGCGGGCGGGTTGATTTCGCCTTGCTCCAGCAGATTGAGGCAACCGGTGGTGTAACTGGCGATGGCGGACAGTGGCTGATTGAGTTCGTGCGCCAGAGTGGATGCCATCTCGCCCATGGTCACCAGCCGCGAAGTGAATTGCAGCTTCTCTTGCTGCTGGCGGGCGAGTTCCTCGGCGCGCTTCCTTTCGGTGATATCGAGCACCGAACCCATCCAGCCGGTGTGGCGCCCATCGGCATCGATCAGCGGCGCTTCGTAGATCAGGGCGTCGAAGCGCTCTCCATTGCGGCGTTGCAAGCGCACCTCCACACCTTGCGCGGGCGCCTTGCCGGCCAGCACCTGCTGGTGCACCGCCAGGGTGGCTTCGTACTCTTCGGGCGCCCAGTAGGGCATGGGCGGCTTCAAGCCGATCAGCTCCTCGGACGACCAGCCCACCATGCGGCAAAACGCGGGGTTGACATAAACGACGCGCCCTTCGAGGTCCCGCGCGCGCATGCCGGTGAGGAGCGAATCTTCCATGGCCTTGCGGAAGGCGTGCTCATTGGAGAGCGCGCTTTCCGCGGCGAGCCGACGCAGCATCTGGCGGCGTTGCAGCCAGAGCGAGACCAGTACCGCGAGCGCCAGGCCGACGATGGTCAGGGCCAGGGTATTGCGCCATAGGCCGGTGGTGCTGCGGTAGGCGATCGCCTGGAGCAGCAGCCCCTGGCCCGGCGGCTCGAACGGTACCTGGTAGCGCATGCCTTCGGTTCCGGCCTCCACGTTGGACTTAGAGGCCAGCACGTTGCCGCTGTCGTCGACCACCACCACCCGGTAGCGCTCGGCAAACCACCAAGGCACTTGCTGGGCGATCAGGGTCGGCAGGGCGTAGATGCCGATCACGGCACCAGCGAACTGCCCATCCAGATAGAGCGGCACGTAGATGTCGAAGTGATGCTTGCCTTCGGCCGCGACATAGGGGGGTCCGTACATTGACCGGCCGGCATTGCGCGCTAGGCGAAAAGCATCGGTCTGCCCGATGCCGCGCCCCTCGGTGGCGCCAAATGGACGAATGTCGGGCGCCGGCGCGGCGGCGCGCGCCTGGCCACTGGCATCGACCACCAGTACCTCGACCAGGCCGGGGGTATTGGCCACCAAGGCCTTAACCGCCAACTCGAAGCGCCTGGCGGGCAAATCCCCGCCGAGGAATTCCTGGCCCAGGTGGGCGAGCTGCTCGGCGCTGCGCGAGAGCTGGAAGCGCAGGTCCTGCTCGACCCAAAGGATGTCGCTGATCAGGGTGGCACGTTGCTCCTCCAGATCCTGCCGGTGCATCTGCCAGAGCAGCGCAATCAGCGCTAGTACGAAAAGCGCGATCGCCACGCGCGGCAAAATCCAATACCAGCCCTGCCCCCCCAGGGCGGACCGGTCGATGACGAAGGGTGCGGGCGTCTCCATGGCGCCAAATGGTACACCCGCGCAGTCGCGGGGCGGGTGTAGCGGGTTTCCACAATTGCCCCCGCCCCCCGGCCGGGCTGAGAATCGCCTCGCTGTCTCAAGGCGGGGCCATTCCCCGCGCGGTCATTCCCCCCCAAGAACTTTGCTGGAGGAGTATTCATGAAGCTGAAATCCCTGGTTTTCACCGCCGTCGCACTGGGTCTATCATTTGGCGCCATGGCGCAAGCACCGATCGTGATCAAGTTCAGCCACGTCGTCGCGGTCGACACCCCTAAGGGCAAAGGTGCCGAGCAATTCAAGAAACTCGCCGAGGAACGGACCAAGGGTCGCGTCAAGGTCGAGGTCTACGCCAACTCCACCTTGTACAAGGACAAGGAGGAAATGGAAGCATTGCAGCTCGGCTCGGTGCACATGCTGGCCCCGTCCTTGGCCAAGTTCGGCCCGCTCGGTGCGCGTGAATTCGAAGTGTTCGATCTGCCCTACATTTTTGACAGTTACGCCGAGCTGCACAAGATTACCGGCGGCCCCATCGGTCAGGGCCTGCTGAAGAAACTGGAAAGCAAGGGCATTCTGGGTCTGGCTTTCTGGGACAACGGCTTCAAGGTGATGAGCGCCAACAAACCCTTGAAAACCCCGGCCGATTTCAAGGGCCTGAAGCTGCGCATCCAGTCCTCCAAGGTGCTCGACGCGCAAATGCGCGCCCTGGGCGCCAACCCTCAGGTAATGGCCTTCTCCGAGGTGTACCAAGGGCTGCAAACCGGCGTGGTGGATGGTACCGAGAACCCGCCTTCCAACCTCTACACCCAGAAGATGCATGAAGTGCAGAAGTTCGTGACGCTTTCCGACCACGGCTACCTGGGCTATGCGGTGATCGTCAACAAGAAGTTCTGGGACGGCCTGCCCGCGGACGTGCGCGGCCAGCTCGAGGGCGCGATGAAGGACGCCACCAAATACGCCAACGATATCGCCAAACAGGAGAACGACGCCGCCATGGAAGCGGTGAAGAAGTCCGGCAAGAGCCAGATCATCACCCTCTCCGAAGCCGAGAAGAAAGAGTGGAAGAAGGCTTTGGTCAAAGTGCATAGCGACCACGCCGACAAGATCGGCAAGGACTTGATCCAGTCGATCTACAAGGAAACCGGTTTCGATCCGGCCAAGCTGTAAGCATCGACCGCGCCGCGGCCTCGGGCAAACCCGGCGCCGCGGCGGGGTTTCGCAACGCCGCCGTTCAGGAGGCCAGAAAGCATGCTCAAAGCCCTCGATCACCTGGAGGAATGGCTGATCGCCACCTTCATGGCTACCGCGACGGTGATCATTTTCGTCGCCGTGGTTCACCGCTACGCCTCGGGTTTCGCCATCCCCGGCGTCCAGGATTGGCTCATCGGCATCAACATGAGCTGGGCACAGGAGCTGTGCATCTATCTGTTCGTCTGGATGGCCAAGTTCGGTGCCGCCTATGGCGTGCGCACCGGCATTCACGTCGGCGTCGACGTGCTGATCAATCAACTGGGAGAACGCTCCCGGCGCAAATTCATCCTCTTCGGGCTGCTCGCCGGTGCGCTCTTTACCGTGACCGTGGGCAGCATGGGCGCGAACTTCGTCTGGCATCTGGCCCATACCGAACAAATTTCTCCCGACCTGGAAGTGCCGGTGTGGATCGTTTATCTGGCGATCCCTTGCGGCTCTTACCTGATGTGCTTCCGGTTCCTGCAAGTGGCCTGGTCTTTCCACCGCACCGGGGTGCTGCCCCACCACGACCATGGGCATGTCGATGGCGTGGACGAAACCAAGCCCGAGGACGTGCTGATCGGCGAGGCGGTCGAGGCGGCCGAATCGATCGAGCATCGCGGCGGCAAGCCGAGTGACGGGCAGAGCGGGGGAGCGAACAAATGAACGCGGGCATCATTTTCATTCTGCTTTTCGGCCTGATGCTCACGGGCATGCCGATTTCGATTTCGCTCGGCCTCACGGTTCTGACTTTTCTGTTTTTCATGACCGACATTCCGGTCGCCGCCGTGGCTTTGAAGCTCTTCACCGGCATCGAGAAGTTCGAGATCATGGCCATTCCCTTCTTCATTCTGGCCGGCAACTTCCTCACCCACGGTGGCGTGGCCAAGCGCATGATCCGCTTCGCCACTTCCATGGTCGGCCACCTGCCAGGCGGTCTGGGTCTCGGGGGCATTCTGGCTTGTGCGCTATTTGCCGCGGTTTCGGGTTCCAGCCCGGCGACCGTGGTGGCGATCGGTTCGATCATTTTGCCGGCCATGGTCAAGCAGGGGTTCCCCAAGAACTTCGGCGCGGGAATCGTTGCCACCTCGGGTTCGCTGGGCATACTGATCCCGCCATCGATCGTCATGGTGATGTACGCGGTGTCCACCAACAGCTCGATCGGCGCCTTGTTCATCGCCGGCATCGTGCCCGGCTTGATGCTGGCGGCGCTCTTGATGGGCACTGCCTGGATCTACGCCAAAAAGCGCGCCTATCCGCGGCTGCCCCGCGCCTCCTGGCCGGAGCGCTGGCTGGCGCTGCGCGAGAGCATCTGGGGTTTGCTGCTGATCGTGGTGGTGATCGGCGGCATCTACACCGGCCTGTTCACGCCCACCGAAGCGGCGGCGATGAGCGCGGTCTATGCCTTTGTGATTTCCACCTACGTGTACAAGGATCTGTCGATCAAGCAGTTGCCGCGGGTGCTGCGCGACTCAGCGAACTTGAGCGCGATGCTGCTGTATATCATCACCAACGCCGTGTTGTTTTCCTTCTTGCTGACCTCGGAGCAGATTCCACAGGCCATGGCCGACTGGATCACCAGCATGGGCTTCAGCTCCTGGCAGTTTCTGCTGGTGGTGAACGTGATCCTGCTGGGGGCGGGCATGATCATGGAACCGTCTTCGATCATGCTGATCATGGCGCCGATCATTTTCCCGGTGGCGACACGCCTGGGCATCGATCCGGTGCATCTGGGCATACTCATGACCGTGAACATGGAGATCGGCATGATCACTCCGCCGGTAGGCCTCAATCTCTATGTCGCCAGCGGCATCACCAAGATGGGCCTGACTGCGCTCTCTCGGGCGGTGGCACCCTGGCTGCTGGTGATGATGGGGTTCCTGATCGTGGTCACCTATGTTCCCGGCGTCTCGCTCTGGCTGCCCAGAACCTTGGGAATGATGTAGAGCCTGGCGGCGGGACGAGCTTGTGACCCCAAGGAGGTGCGAAATGTGGCGTGTAATGCTCGGACTCTTATTGGCAAGCTTCTCCGGCGCGACCCTGGCGGAAGCCGGGGTCTCCGCCACCACCTTGATCATCGGTCAGTCGGGTTCGCTCACCGGCCCTACTGCTCCGCGCGGCAAGGAAATTCAGGGCGGCATCCAAGCCTACTTCGACCAGATCAATGCCAAGGGCGGCGTGTTTGGCCGCAAGCTGGTGCTGGAAACCCTGGACGACGGCTATGAGGCCGACAAGACGCTCGCCAACACCAAGCGCTTCATCGCCGAGGGCAGGGTTTTCGCGCTGATCGGCTACCGCGGCACTTCGCATGTGGCCGGGGTAGTACCGCTCCTGAACGATGCCAGGCTGCCCTTGGTCGCTCCGGTGACCGGCGCGGATTCACTGCGCAGCCCCGCCAACCGCTTCCTGTTCCATGTCAAGGCGAGCTATGGCGATGAAACCGAGGCGATCGTCAATCAGTTCAACTCCTTTGGCCTGAAGCGCATCGCCGTCTTCTACCAGAATGACGGCTATGGCAAAGAGGGTCTGGCGGGAGTGGACGCGGCGATGAAGGCGCGCAATCTCACCTTGGTCGCCAAGGGCGCGGTGGAGCGCAATTCCAGCGACGTCACGCACGCGGTGACTTCGATCGCCGGCGCTAACCCCGAGGCGGTGGTGGTGATCGCCCAGTTCAACGCCGCTTCGGCCTTCGTCAAGGGCATGCGCGCCGTCAATGCCAATCCGCTCTATATGGCGGTTTCGCCGGTGGAGATCGAACAGATCGCCAAGAATTTGGGTGAGGCTGCCCGCGGTTTCGCGGTGGCGCAAGTCGTGCCGTTTCCCTGGAATCTGGGCACACCCCTGGTGCGCGAATACACCAAGGCGCTCACTGGCCGCCAGGACGTGCGCGTCGGCTTCGCCAGTCTTGAAGGGTTCATCGCCGCCAAGGTAATGGTCGAGGGTCTGCGCCGCGCCGGCCCGCAACCCACCCGCGAGAAACTCGTCGCCGCCCTCGAAGGCATGCGCGACTTCGACCTCGGCGGCTACATCATCAGCTACGCCCCCGACAACCACCGCGGCAGCCGCTATGTCGATCTGATTGTGATCGGCAAGGATGGGCGGTTCCTGCGCTGAGGGCCGGAAGTAGTGCGCCGCACGAGACGGCGGCGCGGATCGCCACCAGTTTTCGGCGATTGCAGGAAAAGAAGGACGCGCATGCCTCCATGAAAAAGGGGGCCAGTAGCCCCCTATATTCATGCCCCCGGCGGTGTCCTGGGCGCGTTACTCGCCGCCTTGTTCCGCCGGCGGCGTGGCGTCGTTGCCCACGGCCTTCATGGACAGGCGCAGGCGGCCCTTGTCGTCGGCCTCGATGACCTTGACCTTGACCACTTGGCCTTCCTTGACGTGGTCAGCGACACTGGCGACCCGCTCGTTGGCGATCTGCGAAATATGCAACAGACCGTCGCGGCCCGGCAGCACCTGCACGATTGCGCCGAAATCCAGCAGGCGCAGTACCGTGCCTTCATAGACCTTGCCGACTTCGACTTCGGCGGTGATTTCCTCGATGCGCTTCCTGGCCACGTTGCAGGCGTCGGCGTTGACCGAAGCGATGGTGATGGTGCCGTCGTCCTGAATGTCGATCGAGGTGCCGGTCTCTTCGGTGAGGGCGCGGATGACCGAGCCGCCTTTGCCGATGACATCGCGGATTTTTTCCGGGTTAATCTTGAAGCTCATCATGCGCGGGGCATGCACCGAAATTTCCTGGCGCGCCGTGGGCAAGGCGCGCTGCATCAACTCGAGAATATGCATGCGGCCTTCGCGCGCCTGGGCCAGCGCGGCTTGCATGATTTCCTTGGTGATGCCCTGGATCTTGATGTCCATTTGCAAGGCAGTGACGCCGCGATCAGTTCCCGCCACCTTAAAGTCCATGTCGCCCAGGTGGTCCTCGTCGCCCAGAATGTCGGTGAGCACCGCCACGCGATTGCCTTCCATGATGAGGCCCATGGCGATGCCCGCCACATGCGCCGACATCGGTACGCCGGCGTCCATGAGCGCGAGGCTGCCGCCGCACACCGAGGCCATCGAACTCGAACCGTTGGACTCAGTGATTTCCGAAACCACGCGCATCGAGTAGGCAAACTCCTCGGCCTTGGGCAGCACCGCCAGGAGCGCCCGCTTGGCCAGGCGACCGTGGCCGATTTCGCGGCGCTTGGGCGTGCCGACACGGCCGGTCTCGCCGGTGGCGTAGGGCGGCATGTTGTAGTGCATCATGAAGCGCTCGCGGTATTCACCTTGCAGGGCGTAGATGATCTGCTCGTCGCGCGCGGTGCCCAGGGTGGCGGTCACCAGAGCCTGGGTTTCGCCGCGGGTGAACAGCGCCGAGCCGTGAGTGCGCGGCAGCACGCCAGTGCGGATGGTGATGGGGCGCACGGTGCGGGTGTCGCGGCCGTCGATCCGCGGCTCGCCGTCGAGGATTTGATGGCGAACGATCTGGGATTCGATGTCGAAGAGAATGTTCTTGACGTGATTGGCCAGGTTGGCGTCACCAGAGTCGCCGAGCACTTCGGCCAGGGTCATGCTGGTGATTTCGCTCAAGCGCTGCGACCGTTCTTGCTTCTGGCGCAGGCCGAAAGCATCGCGCAAAGGGGCTTCGGCAATCGCCTTGACCCGTTCGATCAGCGCCGTGTCCTTGGGCGGCGGCGTCCAGTCCCACTCGGGCCGGCCGGCTTCGGCCACCAGATCATGGATCATGTCGATCACCGCTTGCATTTGCTCGTGACCATACACCACGGCACCGAGCATCACTTCTTCGGACAGTTCTTTGGCTTCGGATTCGACCATCAGCACCGCCTGCTCGGTGCCAGCCACGACCAGATTGAGCTGCGACGTGGTCAGCTCGGTGGCGGTGGGGTTGATCACATACTGGCGGTCGAGGTAGCCCACGCGCGCCGCCCCGATCGGTCCATTGAACGGGATGCCGGCGAGGGCCACGGCAGCCGAGGCCCCGATCAGCGCGGGAATGTCCGGGTCGATTTCGGGATCCACCGACATCACCGTGGCGATGACCTGAACTTCGTTATAGAAGCCATCTGGGAAAAGCGGCCGCAAGGGGCGGTCGATCAGACGCGAGGTCAGGGTTTCCTTCTCGGAAGGGCGGCCTTCGCGCTTGAAGAAGCCGCCGGGGATGCGGCCGGCGGCGTAGGTCTTCTCCTGATAATCGACGGTGAGCGGGAAGAAATCCTGGCCCGGCTTGGCGTTGCGCTGCGCCACCACGGTAACCAGCACCACGGTATCGTCGAGCCGCGCCATCACGGCACCGCCCGCCTGGCGGGCAATTTCTCCGGTCTCCAGGGTCAGGGTATGTTTGCCGTAGGCGATGGAGCGTTTTACTGCAACTGGAATGGACACATTGACCTCGTATCTAGAAAAGCAAAATGGCCGCGCAAGATGCGCAGCCATTCGCGGAAAGTGAAAGATTCGCTGGCGCGGAATCGGACATGGGCTGGGGCGGTGGTCTCGAAAGGCCTGTCAGGCGCGGGGCGCCCGCCGCGACTACTTGCGCAGCCCGAGACGCTCGATCAGCGTGCGATAACCATCGACGTTGCGGCTCTTCAAGTAGTCGAGCAGCTTGCGTCGGCGGCTCACCATGCGCAGCAAGCCGCGGCGCGAGTGGTGATCCTTGACGTTGGCCTTGAAATGATCGGTCAGGCCGTTGATGCGCGTGGTCAACAATGCCACCTGAACTTCGGGCGACCCGGTGTCGCCCGTGCCGCGCTGATAGTCGGCGACCACGCGGGCTTTGTCAGTGGTGGTTACAGCCATTTTCTCTCGTCCTCTGGGTATCCTCTTGGAAGCCGGGCATTCTAACCCGCCAAACCCCTGTCACACAAGCCCAATTTGCGCCCAACTTAGGACCCGCCGATGTTCGTGAACGGTCGCGCGGCCCCCGGGAAATTTGTTAAGCTCGGGGAATTCGGCGGCCCCATGCCCACCCCACCCACTCCGGGAGCCCACCTTGCTGAAATTGTTCATCGCCAACAAGAACTACTCCTCCTGGTCGCTGCGCCCCTGGGTGCTGATGCGCGCCCTGGGGATTCCCTTCGAGGAAACCCTGGTGCCTTTTGCCGGCGGCGGCGAACAAGTGGCCTTCCGGGCGTTTTCACCCTCGGGCAAGGTGCCTTGTCTCGTCGACGGCGACACGACCGTCTGGGACTCGCTGGCCATCGTCGAATACCTTGCGGAGCATTTCCCGGGAGTCTGGCCGGCGGAGTCCCTGGCGCGGGCCTGGGCACGATCGGCGGCGGCGGAAATGCACTCCGGGTTTCCCGTGCTGCGCCAGCGCTGTTCGATGAATTGCGCCTTTCGAGTGCGCATCGCCCCCCTTCCACCCGAACTCCTGCGCGACTGGGCGCGGGTCGATACCCTCTGGAACGACGGCCTGCAGCGCTTTGGCGGCCCCTTCCTGGCCGGCGCCAGCTTCACCGCGGCGGATGCCTTCTTTGCCCCGGTGGCCTTCCGGGTTCAGACCTACACCCCAGCCCTGAGCCCGGCGGCCGACCAATATGCCCGACACTTGCTGGAGCTGCCGGCCATGCGTGAGTGGTACGCCAGCGCTTTGGCCGAACCCTGGAAAGACGAAGACCACGACCGCGAGGTGCGCGCCAGCGGCTCGGTGCTCCAGGACTTGCGCGCCGCCGTGGGCTAGTTTTTCCCAGGAATCCTCCCGTGTTCGACATTCAGAACTACGCGAGCTTCGTGCTCGCCATCCTGGTCTTTCAGCTCATCCCCGGCCCCGGCACCATCGCCATACTCAACGCCACCGCCCGCCACGGCGTTGCCACCGGCATGGGCGCGGTGCTGGGCACGCTGGCCGGTGATTTCGTCTACATGCTCGCGGCGGTGGCAGGGCTCGCCGCGGTAATGGCGACCTACCCGCTGCTGTTCGAGGCTCTGCAATGGTTTGGCGCCGCCTATCTCGCCTGGATGGGCTGGCAACTCCTGCGCGCCGGACCCAGCGCCGAACCTGCCGCCAACTTAGCCTCCCGCTCCGGCCGGCACTACTTCAAGCAGGCCTTTGCGGTGAGTCTCACCAACCCGAAGGTGGTGCTGTTCTTCGTCGCTTTTTTTCCGCTGTTTCTGCGCGCCGACGCCACGGCCGGCACTCTGGCCGCGATGATGCTCCACGTGACGGGACTGAGCCTCTTGTACCAGGCCGCGCTGGTGCTTGCCGGGAACGCCATCGCCAGGCGCCTGCGCGCCCTGCCCCAGGCGCGACTTCTGGCCATGCGGCTGGCCGGAGTCGCCTTGATCGGCTTTAGCCTCAAGCTGGCGGCGAACAATCGCTGAGGCGGCCATGGAGAGCAGCTTCACCCCGCTCGAAGGCGGCTGCGATTGCCGCTATCTGCGCTATCGCCTGGAAGCACCGCCGCTGTTCGTGCATTGCTGCCATTGCCGCTGGTGCCAGCGCGAAAGCGGCGCGGCCTTCGCCCTCAACGCCATGATCGAGAGCGCCAGGCTCGCCGTGCTCGAAGGCCAGCCGAACCTCGTTCACACCCCCTCCGAAAGTGGCCGCGGGCAGGAGATCGCCCGCTGCCCGCGCTGCCAGATCGCTTTGTGGAGCCACTACGCCGGCGCCGGCAGGCTGATCGCTTTCGTTCGCGTCGGCAGCTTGGACGAACCGGACCGCCTGCCACCGGACATCCACATCTTCACCGCCTCCAAGCAGCCCTGGGTGATTCTGCCCGCCAAAACACCGGCGATGCCTGAGTATTACGATCGCCAGCAATACTGGCCCGCGGCGAGCCTCGAACGCTTTGCCGCCCTGGCGCCGCAAATCCAGGCTTATCGCCGCGAGCGCGGTCTCTAGATGCAGCGCCCGCTCAGCCCCCCACCTGCGCCTTGAGCAGGCGCGCGCCCTCGGCCTTGATGAAGGCTTGAAACGCGCTGGCGGCGGGCATCATGCGCTTGTCTGCCCGAAACACCAGATGCCAGCCGCGCTTCACCGGCGTGCCCGCCACCGCGAGCCTGAGGATGCGCCCGACCTGGCGCTCCAGGCCAATGGTGTGCTCGGACAAAAAAGCGATGCCCAAACCGGCCATCACCGCCTGCTTGATGGTTTCATTGCTGCCCAGCTCGATGGTGGCCTGGGGCTTCACCTGATGTTCCTCGAGAAAGCGCTCCAGCGCCCCACGGGTGCCTGAACCCGGTTCGCGGATTAGCAAAGTTTCGCTCGCCAGGGCTTCGGGTGGCACCCGCCGACGCTTGGCCAAAGGGTGGTCCGGGGCGGCGATGAAAATGAGCGGATGCTCGGCGAAACGCTCAGCCACGGTGGCGAAGTCCTTGGGTGGGCTGCCCATCAGCGCGAGGTCGATTTCGTTGTTCGCCAGTTGCTTGACCACCAGGCTGCGATTGTTCACCGAAAGGCTCAGGGTGATGCCGGGATGCCGGCGGCGAAACTCCGCCAAAAGCGCCGGCGCGAAATATTTGGCGGTGCTCACCACGCCGATGTGCAGGCTGCCCGCCTCCACACCGCGCAGGGCGGCCAGGTTCTCCTCGGTGGCGCGCACCTCCGCGCCCAGGCGCCGGGCAAGCTGCGCGAGTTCCGTGCCCGCCGGGGTGAGCGCGATGCGTTTACCGAACTGTTCGGTAAGCGGCAGGCCGGCCAGTTGCTCCAGGGCCTGCACCTGCATGGATACCGCAGGCTGGGTGAGATGCAGCTCTTCAGCCGCACGGGAATAGGAAAGCAGCCTCGCCACCGCCTCGAAGACGCGCAATTGCCGCAGGGTGACGTTCTTCAGAGCCATGGTGCGATCTTATCCTCCCAAGGGATTACTGGGAATCCTGCTTATGGGTAGGGGGGCGGCAGCCAAATCGGTAATTCCTCAGCCCCAGGCTGCGGCTTATGATCACGATAACAATTAGTGATTTCTGTTTATGGATTTGATCTGCCTATGATGGCAACCATCGCGCCGCCATTACCCCCAGGAGACCACCGTCGTGGACCAATCAAACCGCTATGCCGACCTGACGCTCAAGGAGGAGGACCTGCTGCGCGGCGGGCGCCACATCCTATGCGCCTATCGCATGAAACCCAAGGCGGGCAACCGCTACCTCGAAGCGGCGGCACATTTCGCCGCCGAGTCCTCGACCGGCACCAACGTCGACGTGGCCACTACCGACGATTTCACCCGCGGCGTCGACGCCCTGGTGTACCACATCGACGAAGCCAGCGAGGACATGCGCATCGCCTACCCGCTCGAACTTTTTGACCGCAACCTCATCGACGGCCGGATGATGATGGTCTCCTTTCTGACCCTGACCATCGGCAACAACCAGGGCATGGGCGACCTCGAATACGCCAAGCTGATCGATTTCCACATGCCGCCCCGGGCCATCCAGCTCTTCGACGGCCCGGCCAAGAACATCGCCGATCTGTGGCGCATCCTTGGCCGGCCGATCGAGCATGGCGGCTACATCGCCGGGACCATCATCAAGCCCAAGCTCGGCCTGCGCCCCGAACCCTTCGCGCGGGCGGCCTACGAATTTTGGCTGGGCGGCGATTTTATCAAGAACGATGAACCTCAGGGCAATCAGGTGTTCGCCCCGCTCAAGCAGACCATTCGCCTGGTGTACGACGCCATGAAGCGCGCTATGGACGAGACCGGGCAGGCCAAGCTCTTCTCCATGAACATCACCGCCGATGATCATTTCGAGATGTGCGCCCGGGCCGACTTCGCCCTGGAGGCTTTCGGCCCCGACGCCGACAAACTCGCCTTTCTGGTCGATGGCTACGTCGGTGGCCCTGGAGCCGTGACCACAGCCCGACGCCAGTACCCGGCGCAGTTCCTGCACTACCACCGCGCCGGCCACGGCGCCGTAACCTCGCCCAGTTCCAAGCGCGGCTACACCGCCTATGTGCTGGCCAAGATGGCGCGGCTGCAAGGCGCCTCGGGCATCCATGTGGGAACCATGGGCTACGGCAAGATGGAAGGCGACAGAGACGATCGCGCCAGCGCCTACATCATCGAGCGCGACGCCTACCAGGGGCCGATTTATCACCAGGAGTGGTACGGCATGAAAGCGACCACGCCGATCATTTCCGGAGGCATGAACGCTCTGCGCCTGCCCGGCTTCTTCGAGAACCTGGGCCACGGCGACGTGATCGGTACCGCTGGCGGCGGCTCCTATGGGCATCTTGACGGCGCGGCGGCGGGGGCGAAGAGCCTTGCCCAGGCTTACGAATGCTGGAAACAAAACGCCGAGCCGCTGGCCTGGGCTCGGCACCATCAGGAGTTCGCCCGGGCCTTCGTTTCCTTCCCGCGCGATGCCGATCTGTATTACCCCGGTTGGCGCCAAATTCTGGGCGTCGCCGCTTGAGGAGGAATTCACCATGAACACGCCACAGAAGACCCTGCGCCAGGTGCTGGCCGAGCAATCCCGCGGTGTCAACGCGCTCGACCACGACCTCGCGGAACTCCTCACCGACCTTGCGGCATCGTGCAAGGCCATCGCCAGCGCCGTGGAGCGCGCCGCGCTGGAGGGTCAATTGGGCAACGCCGGCGACGGGCAGATCAACGTCCAGGGCGAAACCCAGAAGGCACTCGATGTGCTCACCAATGAAATCATGATCGACTCCAACCTCTGGGGCGGCCACCTGGCGGGCCTCGCCTCGGAGGAAATGGCCGAGGTACTGCCGGTGCCAGCCCCCCATCCGCGCGGCGACTACCTGTTGCTCTTCGATCCGCTGGACGGCTCGGCCAGCGTCGATGTCAACGTCAGCGTGGGCAGCATCTTTTCCGTGCTGCGCCGGCCGCGCGCCGGCTCGGAACTCCAGGCCGAGGAGTTTCTGCAAGGCGGCGACGCGCAGGTGGCCGCGGGTTTCGCGCTCTACGGCCCAGCGACGATGCTGGTGCTATCTACCGGGCGGGGCGTGGACGCCTTTGCGCTGGACCGCAACACGGGCGAGTTCGTGTTGACTCATCCGCAGATGACCATCCCCAAAGACACCGCGGAATACGCCACCAACACCTCCAACGAGCGCTTCTGGGAGGCCCCGGTGCGGCGGTACGTGGCCGAGTGCCAGGCCGGTCGGAGCGGGCCGCGCGGCAAGGATTTCAACACCCGCTGGATCGCCTCGCTGGTGGCCGAGACCTATCGCATCCTGGTGCGCGGCGGGGTGTACCTCTACCCCATCGACGAGCGCCTGCGTGCCCAGGGCGGGCGACTGCGACTGATGTATGAGGTCAATCCCATCGCCTACCTAATCGAACAGGCCGGCGGCAGCGCCACCACTGGGCGAATGCGCGTACTCGACCTCGAACCCGAGTCGGTACACCAGCGCGTTCCCTTCATCTTCGGCTCCTGCCGCGAGGTCGAAAAGATTGCTCAGTACCACCGCGAATACCGTGAATGCCGTGATCAAGGCGACTTCGCCTCGCCCCTGTTCGCAGAACGCTCGCTATTGCGCGTCTAGGGAGATGGCAATCAAGTAGGATTCGTCATTCCGGATTAAGCCAGAATCCAGGCAGTTCAACTTACAAGACACCGGCCTGCACCAGTGTGACGGCGTCAATCAACGCTTTCCCCGGCGCGACCGCGCCTCACCCGCCCACCAGATCTCGCCGAAAGTGCCCTATGTCGAACAAGCATCCCATCATCGCCATCACCGGCTCTTCGGGGGCCGGCACGTCCACGGTGACCCGCACTTTCGAGCACATTTTCCGGCGCGAAGATCTCCATGCCGGCATTGTCGAGGGCGACTCCTTCCATCGCTACGACCGCCGGGCGATGAAGCTGGCGATGGAAGAGGCACGCCAGGCGGGCAACCAGCACTTCAGCCACTTCGGCCCGGAGGCGAATCTGCTCGAGGAACTGGCGGCACTGTTCCGGCAATACGGCATCAGCGGCACCGGACGGGTGCGCCGATATCTGCACGACGAGGCCGAGGCGGCGCAGTTCCAGCAGGAGAGCGGCACCTTCACCGAATGGCAGCCGCTGTCCGAACCCACCGACCTGCTCTTTTACGAAGGTCTGCACGGCGCCGCGGTCACCGACCGCGTCAATGTCGCGCAGTATCCGGACCTCCTGGTCGGCGTGGTACCCATCGTCAATCTGGAATGGATTCAGAAGCTGCACCGCGACAAGCGGCACCGCGGCTATTCCACCGAAGCGGTGGTGGACACCATCCTCAGGCGCATGCCCGATTACATCAACTACATCACGCCGCAGTTCTCGCGCACCCACATCAACTTTCAGCGCGTGCCCACGGTGGACACCTCGAATCCCTTCATCAGTCGCGACATTCCCACCGCCGACGAGAGCTTCGTGGTCATCCGCTTCGCCAATCCAAAGGGCATCGACTTCCCCTATCTCCTGAACATGGTGCACGACTCGTTCATGTCCCGGCCCAACATCATCGTCGTCCCGGGGGGCAAGATGGAACTGGCCATGCAGCTCATTTTCACGCCGCTGATCCTGCGCTTGATGGAGAACCGCAAGCGCAGTTGAGCGGCCACTTGCTGGACGTACGCGGCATCGTCTCTGGCCGCGCGGCACCGCCCGGTCTTGACCTTCCACGCAATGCTGCCATCATGGCGGCTGGACCCGCGCCGACCATGGACGAGCGGGTTCAAAGGTAACGCGAATCGGGTCAACAGGAGTTTCTATGAGCGGTCTAGGCACCTTCATCACCTGGCTGGTCCTGCTGGTGCGGCTGGTGCTGCGCTGGCCCCGGGCTCTTTTGGCCCGGCTGCTCTGGCCATTGGTGCGGTTGATCGAGCTGCCTTTTCGGCTGCGCGACATCACCTTGGCGGCGGCTCTTGCGCTGCCGCGCGCCATTCTGTTTCTGCCGGCCCGGGCGCTGGGCGTTCGCCCGCAGCACTGAGCGCGCCACGTCGACCAAACACTCACTAGAGCGAGCAAAATGACGATCCAAGAATTCATGCAAGGCTACCAGGCCGCCTGGGAGCAGCGCGACGAGCGCGGTTTCTGCGCACTCTTTGCCGCGGACGGCGCCTATCACAACACGCCCTTCGCGGTGCAGCGGGGCCATCAGCAGCTGGCCGCGTACTGGCAGCGGGTGAAGTTGCAAGAAGACGTGAAAGTGATCTACGAAGTCCTGGGCGAAACACCGCGCGGCGGCATTGCCCATTGGCACACCACCTACCAGGTCGCCTCGGAGGAGCTATTCGCGATCTGGGCGGCGTCCACCGGCACCAACCTTCTTGCCCGTAAGCCCGGCGACCCGCTGCCGCGCCTGGTACTCGACGGGGTACTGCGTGCCGAATTCAATGGCGCGGGTTTGTGCCAGGAGTGTTGGATCTGGTGGCATAGCCAACAGGCGGCCGCCTGAAGCTTGACGGTCGAGTCGCGGTGGGTCGCCCGGAGTTCGAGCGGCTCGCTGCGTCGGCCAGTTCGTCCCCGGCCCGACGCCGCGGGTGACCCACGAATCCGCTATCGGAGGGCTGCGCAGCTTGGGGGCAGGCGGTTCAGGGCGTTTCGATCAGAAACTCTCGGAACCAGAGACTCTTCCAGCGCTCGACTCTCGAATCGGCGTCGAGCTTGCGCGGAGACACCGCGGTTTCTTCCGCAAACTTCGCCTCGCCGCCGATGACCCGGGCGTTGACCGCGGCGTAGCGACGTCCGTCCGCTTCGCAGCAGACTCCTACCAGGACCCCGCAATCCCGGCAGATCAGGAACTCCGCCCGGCCACTGCCCTGGCGATAGTGCGAAACCGCCTGCGCGTCGGCCGCGACGACGCGCAGGCGCCCGGCCGGATCGGATAAATAGGCGGCGCCATGCTTGCGGCAGAACGCGCAGTCGCAGGCGCGCGGATGATAGGTCTCGGGCGCTTGGGGTAAGGCGACCTCGACCCGAAGTTTGCCGCAATGGCAGGTCCCTTCAAGCGAGTACATCGTGACTGTGCTCATGGTTTGTCACGGTGTCTCGGCGCGATAGCTAAGGCGATAGATGGCCCCCGCGTAATCGTCCGCGACCAGAAGCGCACCGTCTGGCGCCACCAGCACATCGGCCGGCCGCCCCCAGGCGACCTCGCCCTGCAGCCAGCCTTCGGCGAAGGTCTCGTAGGAGACTGCACGTTCCCCTTGCAGCCGCACCAGACTCACCCGGTAGCCCGCTTTCTCGCCGCGGTTCCACGAGCCATGCTCGGCGATGAAAATCTGGTCGCGGTAGCGCTCCGGAAACTGCTTGCCGGTGTAGAAGCGCATGCCCAGGCTCGCCACATGCGCGCCCAACAGGCGCGCGGGTGCGCGGAAATCACGACAAAGGCGTTTCTTGCCGAATTCCGGGTCGGCCAGATCCGCGCCATGGCAATACGGATAGCCGAAATGCTGCCCGGCGATGGAGGCGTGGTTCAGTTCATCGGGCGGAAGATCGTCGCCCAGGAAATCGCGGCCATTGTCGGTGAACCACAGTTCGCGCGTCTTGGGATGCCAGTCGAAGCCCACGGAGTTGCGCACGCCGCGGGCAACGACTTCGCGCCGGGCGCCGTCGGGCGAGATGCGCTGAATATTGGCGTAGCGCTCAGGATCGGGCGCGCAGATATTGCAGGGCGCGCCGACCGGGACGTAGAGCCAGCCATCCGGTCCGAAAGCGATGAATTTCCAGCCATGGTGCCGGTCGCCTGGAAACTCGGCGGGCAGGCGCACGGGAGTCGGCGGATCGGATAAGCGCTCCTCGATGCGATCGAAGCGCAGAATTCGGTCAATCACCGACACATACAGCGCGCCGTCGCGAAAGGCGACCCCCACTGGCCGCGCCAGGCCACTGGCAAGGACCAGGACTTCCTTGCCCCCTTCCAGGCTGGCCCGTACAGCATAGACCTTGCCCGCGCTCATCGACCCCACGAACAAGGTGCCCTGCGCGCCCCAGACCATGGCCCGGGCGTTCGGCACCCGGGCATAGACTTCGATGGCAAAACCCGCCGGCAGCTTGATCTTTTCCAGCGGCAACTCGGCGGCAACCACCAAACAGTTGCCCAGACCCAGCAAGAAGAAACTCCAGATTCCGCGCCAGCTCATTGCTCACCTCCGGGCTTCGCTGACCTGCATGATACCGCGTCCGGCGGCCGCCCCGGCCAGCCCTGAACACGTCACGGCACGGCGCGATTCCGGCCTGGGCCGATTTTGCGCAGGCCTGGTTTGTTAGAATTCGGTCCGACCTCAGTCTGTACCACGAAACCCGCCGCCTTGACCAACGCGACCCAATTTCGAATCGCCCTTCCCGCCGACGCCGAGGCCTTGGCCGGGCTTCATACCTTGAGCTGGCAGCGCAACTACCGCGGCATTTTGCCCGACACGGTGCTCGACGGCGCGCTTTACGACGAGCACCTGGCGGTCTGGCGCAAGCGCCTGTCGAGCAGCACTCCGGAGCGGCAGTTCTTCCTTCTGGCGGTCCAAGAGGATGCAGTGGTCGGTTTCGTGAGCGTCCTGCTCGATCTTGACCCGGAGTGGGGCGCCCGGCTTGAGAACCTGCACGTACATCCACGGAACCAAGGCCGCGGCCTCGGCCGCGAGTTGTTGCAGCGCGCCCGTGCCTGGGTTGCCGGGGCGGCCCCGGGTCAGCCTCTGCATCTGTGGGTCTTGGCCGCGAACGCGCCCGCTCTGGCGTTTTACGACCGCCTGGGCGGGCGCGCGGTACAGAACAATCTCTGGGAGCTGCCCAGCGGCCACAAGGTGTCGGAAATCCGCTACCAGTGGCCGACCCGAGCGGCGGGCACTGGTGGCTGACCCGGCCGCCGCCAATCCGTCCCAGGCCGCTTGCGCGGTGCAACAAAAACCTTCATAATTCGCCGCTTATCGCCGCCCCGACCAACCAGCGGGTGGCGTGTCGAATTGGGGATCGTTATGAAGGCCAGTATTCATCCGAACTACGCGGAAATTCAAGTGACCTGCAGTTGCGGCAATGTGTTCACCACCCGCTCGACCGTGACCAAGCCCCTGCACGTCGAAGTGTGCGCCGCTTGCCACCCGTTCTACACTGGCAAGCAAAAAATTCTGGACACCGCCGGTCGCGTCGAGAAGTTCCGCCAGAAGTACGGCACCAAGGCGGCTCCCGCGGCGGCATGATGCGCCAGGCGTATTGCGCGGATCTACCGACGAAAGGCAGCTTCGGCTGCCTTTTTCGTTCGCGCCGCCAAGCGGCGCCGTGAGGCTCCCGGGTCATGGCCAGCACCTTGCTCGGCTTCGCCAAGCGCTTCGGACTGCTTTTGTTCTGCCTTACCTGGCTGGGCTTGGGCTTGTTCGGCCACGACCCCTGGAAGCCTGACGAAGCCTACACTTTCGGGCTGGTCCACCACATCCTGAAAACCGGCGATTGGGTCGTTCCGACTCTTGCCGGTGAACCCTTCCTCGAACGCCCCCCGCTCTTCCCTGCCACCGCGGCGTTGTTTGCCCAGGCTACTGAGGCCTGGCTGCCGGCGTACGACGGCGCACGACTTGCGAGCGCCTTCTATGTTGGCCTGAGCATGCTCTTTCTGCTGCTGGCAGGCCGCGAGCTCTACGGCCCGAACATCGGCGCCCTGCCGGTTCTGTTGCTGATCGGCTGCCTGGGCTTTTTGGTGCGCGCGCACTTGCTGAGCGCCGACAACGCTTTGCTCTGCGGCATGGCCCTGGGGCTCTACGGCCTGGCGCTGGCGCCACGGCTGCCGCTGGCCGGAGGATTGGCGCTGGGCTGCGGCATTGGTGTCGCCTTTCTCGGGCGCGGTCTGCTCGGCCCGCTGTTCTTGCTGGTGACGGCGCTGCTGCTGCCGATTTTCGCCACCTGGCGCGCGCTCGCTTATTTGCGCGCCCTGGGCCTGGCGCTTCTTACCCTGGCGCCGTGGGTGCTGGTCTGGCCACTACTCTTGTACCAACACTCGCCCGCCTTGTTCGAGGAATGGCTGCTGATACACAGTGTCGGCGATCTGGTCGAGTTCCTGCGCTATGGTCCGGAATCGGACCCCTTCTTTTATCTCAAGACCCTGCCTTGGTTTGCCTGGCCGGCACTGCCCATCGCCCTTTGGACGCTGTGGGCCGGTGCGCGCGGCCTCAACGGCGGTATTGCCAAGGCGGGCATTCAACTGCCTGCGCTGCTCTTCGTCGTGATGCTGGTGCCCCTGAGCTTTGCCGCCGACACCCGCGAGGTGTTCGCGCAACCCCTGCTGCTGCCCTTGTGTCTTTTGGGCGCGGCGGGCGTCGATTCGTTGCGGCGCGGCTCGTCGGCGGCGCTCGATTGGTTCGGCATTCTGACCTTTGGCTTGCTCGCCCTGGCTCTGTGGCTCGCGTGGCTGGCGTTACTCGGCGGCCAACCGGTGGGCCTGGCCAGTCAACTGCAAAAGGTTCATCCGGCCTATCAGGCACGGTTCGAAACCTGGGCGGTCGCGCTATCCGCGGGTTTCACCCTGCTCTGGTTTGCCCTGGTCCGCCCCGCGCGCCGCTCCAATCGCCGCGCCGTGCTCAACTGGGCGGCCGGGATCACACTGGTCTGGGGCGTGGCCATGACTTTGTGGCTGCCCTACATCGATTACGACAAGAGCTATCGTGGCATGATGCTGGACCTGAAGCGCGTTCTCGCCCAGGAACAAGGCTGCGTGGCCAGCCGTAATGTGGCCGAGGCGCAACGTGCGCTTTTGGATTTCTTCGTCGATGTGCAAACGCAGCGCGTCGAACGCGGTCCGGAAAACCAATGCCCGCTGCTCTTGGTGCAGGGTGACGCAAGCACCGCCCCGCCCGAGGGACCCTGGCAGGAAATCTGGCGCGGCACACGGCCCGATGACGACCGCGAGGTCCATCGGCTCTACCGACACCGGGAATCCGCGCCATGAAGTTTATCGATGAAGCCTACATTGAAGTCCACGCCGGCAAGGGCGGCAATGGCGTCGCCAGTTTCCGGCGCGAGAAGTTCATTCCCCGCGGTGGTCCCGATGGCGGCGACGGCGGTCGCGGCGGCAGCATCTACGCCCTGGCCGATCGCAACATCAACACCCTGATCGACTACCGCTACGCCCGCATCCATCGGGCCAGGAACGGCGAAAACGGCCGCGGATCGGATTGCTACGGCGCTGGCGCGCCGGACATCGAACTGCGTGTTCCGGTGGGCACCGTGATTAGCGATGCCGAAACTGGCGAAGCCCTCGCCGACCTGGCGCGCGACGGCGCCCGTGCACTGGTGGCACGCGGAGGCCGTGGCGGCTTGGGCAATCTGCATTTCAAGTCCAGCACCAATCGCGCGCCGCGGCAACATACGCTTGGCGAAGAGGGTGAAGAGCGCCGGCTGCATCTCGAACTCAAGGTGCTGGCCGACGTCGGCTTGCTCGGTCTGCCCAATGCCGGCAAATCGACCTTCATCCGCGCGGTTTCGGCGGCCCGCCCCAAAGTAGCCGATTACCCCTTCACCACGCTTGCGCCAAATTTGGGAGTGGTACGGGCGGACGAAAACAAGAGCTTCGTGATTGCCGACATTCCTGGGCTAATCGAAGGCGCGGCCGAGGGCGCGGGCCTGGGTCATCAGTTCTTGCGCCACTTGCAACGCACCCGCTTGCTGCTGCACATCGTCGATCTGGCACCGCTCGACCCCGAGGCCGACGCGGTCCATGACGCCAAGGCGATTATCGGGGAGTTGGAGAAATACGATTTGGCCTTGTATCAGAAGACCCGTTGGCTGGTCTTGAACAAGGTCGACCTAATCCCCGAGGAAGAACGCCCGCAGCGCATCGCCGCCTTTGTCAAAGCGATGCGCTGGAAGGAGCCGGTGTTCGCCATCGCGGCGATTCGCGCCGAAGGCTGCGCGCCGCTCGTGCATGCCATTCAGGCGTGGCTCGAAGCCCATCCCGCCGAACCGCTCGATGCCGACCCGCCCCAGGACCAGGAGACCTCGACATGAGCGCCAGGTCCGGCCGCCTGGACGGGAGCGTCGCCAGAAACCCGGAGCGGGCGCAGCCCGCGAACCGCACGCCCCCCCTTCCCCGGGAAGGGGGGCGGGGGGAAGGTTCGTCAAGCGCCTCCCCGGGCCGCCCGGAGGCGGACCGGGGGGAGGTGCTCGAGTGACCTCCTTGGTGGTAGGCGCCAAACGCCTGGTGATCAAAGTCGGCAGCAGCCTGGTCACCGACGAGGGGCGCGGCCTCGACCGTCAAGCCATCGCGCGCTGGGCTGGTCAGATCGCCAAATTGCGCGAGCGCGGCCAGGAAGTCGTGCTGGTGTCCAGCGGCGCCATCGCCGAAGGCATGCAGCGCCTGGGCTGGGCCAAGCGCCCGAGCGCGGTGCATGAATTGCAGGCGGCGGCGGCGGTCGGGCAAATGGGGCTGGTACAGGTGTACGAATCGTGCTTCGCGCAATTCGGACTACATACCGCCCAGATCTTGCTTACGCACGAGGACCTCGCCGACCGGCGGCGTTATCTCAACGCCCGCAGCACCTTGCGCACCTTGCTCGACTTGCAGGTGATCCCGATCATCAACGAAAACGACACCGTGGTCACCGAGGAAATCCGCCTGGGGGACAACGATACCCTGGGCGCGTTGGTGACCAATTTGATCGAAGCCGACGTGCTGGTGCTGCTCACCGACCAGGAGGGGCTGTTCACCGCCGACCCACGCAAAGACCCCGCGGCACGCATCATCGCCTATGCCAAAGCCGGCGATGAATCCCTGGAAGCCATGGCCGGCGGGGCCGGCAGCCAATACGGCAAAGGCGGCATGTTAACCAAAGTGCTGGCCGCCAAGCGCGCCGCACGAAGCGGCGCGGGCACGGTGATCGCGAGCGGACGCGAGCCCGAGGTACTGGTACGCTTGGCCGCTGGAGAAGTGATCGGCACCCATCTGGCCGCCGCCACACCGCCCCTGGCAGCGCGTAAACAATGGTTGGCCGACCACCTACAGTTGGCCGGACACCTGACGCTCGATGCTGGTGCGGTGCGCGCCCTCGCACGCGATGGCAAGAGCCTGCTGGCGATCGGCGTGATCCAATGCGAAGGTGACTTCGAGCGCGGCGCGGTGGTGGGCTGCTGCGACGAATCCGGCCGCGAAATCGCCCGCGGCCTGATCAACTACAGCGCGGCGGAAACCCGGCGCATTCTGCGCAAATCGAGCAGCGAAATCGAAGCCATACTCGGCTACGTGGACGAACCTGAATTAATCCACCGCGACAATCTCTGCCGCTGAATTAGGTATCGTTTCCTCCCGCGCGTCCGCGACTGGCGGCGATTCCTTTTGAACACCGAGCGAATTTGCTGCAACCCAGAACCCATGCCGCATGCCGCTTGGTTGCATGGCTCCGGTTAAGGGAATACCATTCGCCGCACGACGGTACAAGCCCGCCCAGCGGGTGAAGCGCTGCCTTGAACCTGGCTTCTTCCAGCGCCCTTGCGGCTGGGAATCGCCACCACCGAGGCATTACAAACGAAACGACAACGGAGAGGAGTCCCCATGAATCTGGTGGATCGCGTCAAGAATATTCTGCTGAACCCCAAGAACGAGTGGCAAACCATTGCCGGAGAAACTACTGACCTCAAAACCCTGTACACCTCATATGTGATGATCCTCGCCGCGATCCCCGCGATTGCCGGATTCATTGGTTACTCCTTGATTGGCATGTCCTTGCCCATCGTCGGGAGCTACCGGGTTCCGATCACTTCGGGCATCTCCGGTGCCATCGTCCAGTACGGCCTGGCTTTGGCGGGTGTGTACGTCATGGCCTTGATCATCGACGCCTTGGCGCCGAGTTTCGGTGGCGAAAAGAACTTTAACCAGGCGCTCAAGACCACGGCCTATTCATATACCGCAGCCTGGGTCGCCGGAGTTTTTGCCATGATTCCCGGCCTGGGGCTGCTCTCCATCGTTGGGCTCTACAGCGTCTACCTGCTTTACTTGGGCTTGCCGGTGATGATGAAATCGCCATCGGAGAAAGCGGTCGGCTACACCGCCGTGGCGATCGTCTGCGGCATCGTGCTGGCGATCGTCTTCGGCGCCATCGGCGGCATCTTCATGGCCGTACCGACGGTGGGATTGCCCAGCCTGCAGTAATTCGGGGAACCAGGTAACACATGGGGGAGGGCGGTCGCTCTCCCCCATTTTTTCCCTGCGGGGCGGCGGCGATAGGAATCGCTGCTCCGGCGGTTGGCGAGCGCCCCCCTCCGGCCGGGCGGGGGTGGAGGAACCTTCCCCCGGCCCCCTTCCGGGGAAGGGAGTGAGTACGGTTCGCGGGCTGCGCCCGCTCCGGCCTTTGCCTTGCGCCCCCTTCGGGCTGCCGGGCGGGGACGCTCAGGCCGGGTCGCCGCGCTCGAACATTTCTTCGTCGAGCTGGGAATAGGTGGTCGGAACGGTGCCGATGGGCACGCCAAAGAGCCGCTCCTTGCGATTGTGCGGCCGTGCGTAGAGGAAGCGTTCGAGTTCCAGCAGGGCGCGCCGGTAGACCTCGCGCTTGAAGTCGATTACTCCATCCAGGGGAACCCAGTAGTCACTCCAGCGCCAAGCGTCGAACTCGGGGTGATCACTCGCGCGCAGCGAGAAATCACAATCCCGGCCGACCAGCCGCAGCAAATACCAGATCTGCTTCTGCCCGCGGTAACTGCCCCGCCATTCGCGCCGAATCCAGTTCACCGGCACATCGTACCGCAGCCAGTCGCGGGTGCGCCCCAATACGCGCACATGTTGCGGCAGCAGGCCGACCTCCTCGGCGAGCTCCCGGTACATCGCCTGCTCCGGCGATTCGCCCGGGTTTATGCCCCCTTGCGGGAACTGCCACGAATGTTCACGTATCCGCTTGCCCCAAAACACCTGGTTTCTGTGGTTGGCGATGACGATGGCGACGTTCGGGCGATAACCGTCCCGATCTAGCATCTCGTACACCCAAAGCTATTCACTGAGGGCGATTCTTCCACAATTCGGGACGCATTAATAGGGTGAGCAGGCCGGGAAAAACCTCGCACCTGCGGGGCAGGACTCGGGCGGACGGCCCAGGACCATCGGAAAAGCCCTGACCAAATCAGGATTGGTCATTCCGGCGACCGCGGAATCCACGAAGCTCTACGAACGGGGTGCCGGCCTTCGCCGGTGACGGCTTCGACCAGCGTTTTCCTAGGCGAGTGCCTGGGCTGGGGGTTCGAAGTGGTGGGATCGGTGGCGGAGAGAGGGGGATTCGAACCCCCGTCAGGCTGTTAACCTGAACACGCTTTCCAGGCGTGCGACTTAAACCACTCATCCATCTCTCCGCGAAGGCCGGAATGATAGCCTAGATGCGCATTTCGGACAATTCCGGGGCCGGAGGGGCGAGCTGAACCGCGCCCCCCGCGGCATATTCTTCGCCTGCTTGCGGTATTTCGTCGGGACGCAATACGGCACCGGGTAAAATAGCGTCCATGAAAGTCAAACTCTTGCCCCGCAGCGTATCCGAGGGCTCGGACATCCATTACCTGAGCCCCATGTTCGCGCCGCGCTCGGTGGCGCTGGTGGGTGCCACCGAGAAACCGCTCAAGCTGGGACGCCTAGTCCTGGAGAACCTGCTGCAAGGCGGTTTCCGGGGCGAAATCTTCGCCATCAATCCGAAATACACCGAGGTTCTCGGGCAACCCTGCTGGCGCTCTTTGACGGCGCTCGAACAAGCGGTCGATCTGGTGGTAGTGGTCACCCCATTGGCCGCGGTTGAAGGCATTCTGCGCGATGCCGCCAAGCTTGGGGTTCCCGCAGCGGTGATCCTGACCGCCGGCTACGCTGAAATGGGCGAAGCTGGACGCCAGCGGCAGCGAGAACTGACCGCGCTAGCGCGCGAGCTGGGTATACGCCTGCTCGGTCCGAACTGCATCGGGCTGATGCGCACCAGCATCGGACTCAACGCCACCTTCGCTCACACCGGCGCACAGCCTGGCCGGCTGGGCTTGGTCTCACAATCGGGGGCGATCTGCGCCGCCATTCTCGATTGGGCGAAGCCCGCAGGTTTGGGCTTTTCCACGGTCATTTCGCTGGGGGCAGCGGCCGATGTCGATTTCGGCGAGGCCATCGACTATTTGCTGGCCGATGCCGAAACCGATGCCATTCTGCTCTACGTCGAGGGCATCCGCGACGCGCGGCGCTTTCTTTCCTCGCTGCGCGCCGCCGCGCGCACCAAGCCAGTGGTGGTGCTCAAAGCTGGCCGCCATGAGACTGGCACCCGTGCTGCCACCAGCCACACCGGATCGCTGGTCGGTTCGGATGCGGTTTTTGCGGCGGCACTGCGCCGCTGCGGCAGTGTGCGCGTGAATACCTACACCCAGCTCTTCGCTGCGGCGCGCATCCTTGCGGCCGGAAGAATTCCTCGGGGCAATCGCCTGGCCGTAGTCACCAACGGGGGGGGGCCGGGCGTCATGGCGGCGGATTGCGCAGCGGAAAACGACGTGGTGCTCGCCGAATTGAGCGCCTCGACCATCGAGGAACTGGATGCGCTGCTGCCGCCGCACTGGTCGCACGGCAACCCCGTCGACATTATCGGAGACGCCACGCCCGAGCGTTTCGAGCGGGCGGTGACGACGGTCCTTGCCGACCCCGCGGTGGATGGCCTTCTTGCGCTCTATTGCCCGACCAAGATCATGCCCGCTGGAGAGGCTGCGCAAGGAGTCATTCGCGCCGCCGCAGGCAGCACCAAGCCCGTGCTTACGGCCTGGCTGGGTCAGCTTGACGGCGCGGAAATCCGCGGGCTGTTCGAGGCGGCACGAGTACCGAATTTCTACACCCCGGAAAACAGCGTTGAGGCGTTCTCCTTTCTCGCCGCATATCAGCGCAATCAACAGTTGCTCTTGCAGGTACCCGCGCCGCTGCCGGCCCTGGCGCGCCCCGACCTTGCGGTGGCCCAGGCCCTTCGCGCCAAGGCGTTGGCCGAGGGGCGCGACACCCTCACCGAGACCGAGGCCAAGCAACTACTCGCCGCCTTTGGCATCGAGGTACCGCAGCATCGCCTCGCCACCAGCCTGGAAGAGGCCAGTGCCGCGGCGCGCGCCATGCACTATCCGGTAGTACTGAAGATCCATTCGCCGGACATCACCCACAAGTCCGATGTCGGCGGGGTACGCCTCAACCTGCTCAATGGTCGCATGCTGGCCGCCGCCTACAACGACATGATGGAGCAGGTGCAAAGCCTGCGCCCCGATGCACGCATCGAGGGGGTGGTGGTACAGCCCATGCTGCGCTTTCGGCATTCGCGCGAGTTGCTGATCGGTGTGGCGACTGACCCGGTCTTCGGGCCGGTGATCAGCTTCGGCTCCGGCGGCATCGCGGTCGAGGCGCTGCGCGACACCGCGGTGATGCTGCCGCCCTTGAACCGCAAGCTCGCCCTGGATCTTATCGCCCGCACCCGAGTATCCCGACTGCTGGGCGCCTACCGACATTTGCCCCCGGTGGACCAGGAGGCCATTGTCGGCTTGCTCTTGCAAGTATCGGCACTGGTGGCCTCGCTACCCTGGATCAGGGAAATGGATCTCAATCCGGTGATGGCGCATGAGCACGGCGCGGTGGTCGCCGACGCGCGCATCGTCATCGACGCCACCCAAGACCTCACGCCGCAACGCTATCGGCACATGGCGATTCACCCGTACCCTGAGGAACTGGAGGCCGATTCGGTGCTGAAGAACGGCGCCTCGGTGCGGATCCGGCCGATCCGGCCCGAAGACGCCGCCATGGAACGCCAGTTCGTGCATGAACTCTCCAACCAGAGCCGCTACCTGCGCTTCCTGCACCACCTGCCGGAGCTGCCACCGGAAATGCTGGCGCGCTTTACCCAGATCGACTACGACCGTGAAATGGCACTGATCGCCGTGGCCGAGCGTGGTGCCGAGGAGCATATCGTCGCGGTCGCGCGTTACGTCCAGAACCCGGACCGCGTCAGCGCCGAATTCGCCATCGTGGTCGGCGACGCCTGGCAGAATCTGGGCCTTGGCCGCGTCCTGCTAACCCGATTGCTCGATTGCGCCCGCGCCAGCGGTTTCGAACGTATAGACGGCATGGTGCTCGCCAGCAACGCGGGCATGTTGCGCATGATGGAAGCCATGGGCTTCACCATCGAACCCCGTGAGCAACACGAAGAGGTACACGTCCACATCGACTTGCTGCCGCCAGGCCGATGAGCAATCGCCGCCGGCCCACTCGCGCCGTCCGGCACGCCCCAATCCGAGGAAGACTCTGCTGATGTTGCCCCTGTTCCTGCAATTGGCCTTGATGTTGCTGATCATTCTGGTCGCCGCCGAGGTGTTCACCAACGCGCTTGAACACCTTGGTGAGCGCCTGCGGATTTCCGAGGGCGTAACCGGTTCGCTGTTCGCCGCGGTCGGCACCGCCCTGCCGGAGACCATGGTGCCGCTGCTGGCGATCTTCGCCGGCACCGCGAACACCGCCGTCAACGAAGAGATCGGCGTCGGCGCTATTCTGGGGGCACCGCTGATGTTGGGCACGCTGTCGTGCTGTCTGATGGCGCTGGCGGTGCTGAAGCGGCGCGGTTGGCAAGGGAAACTGCGCCCCGAACATGGCGGCCTCACCCGGGATCTCAACTTCTTTCTTTTCGCGTTTACCCTGGCGGCGGTGGCCATGTATGTGCCACGCCACGAAACGGTCTGGCGGGCCGCCCTGGGTTTCGCGCTGGTACTTACTTACTTCATCTATCTACTGCTCACCCTGCGCGCTTCCAGCAAACTCGTGGAGAATGGCCATGGCACGGAGGCCGAGGGCAAGATGCTGCTGGCTCGCGCCGGTCTGCCCACCAATCTGCTCACGATCGGCGCTCAATTGGTGCTCGGACTGGCACTGCTGGTCGGGGGGGCGAAGGGCTTCATCCACGGCGTCGAGGAAACGGCGCGGCTCTTGGGCGTTTCCGCATTGCTCCTGTCGCTTCTGATTATTCCCATCGCCACGGAATTGCCGGAAAAGGTCAACAGCATTCTGTGGATTCGCCGGGGCAAGGACACCCTGGCCTTCGGCAATATCACCGGGGCGATGGTGTTCCAGGGCACGCTGCTGCCGGCGATCGGAATCATGTTGACGCCTTGGGAACCGCGCGTCGAAGTGCTGTCCGGCGTGCTCATCACGCTGGTGGCCGCTGCCTGGATGCGCTTCCACACGCGTTCAGGCGGCATGGCGCTATGGGTATTGCTGGTGAACGGTGGGCTCTACCTTAGCTATCTGGCGATTACCCTGAGTCGCTGAAAGAACACTGCCGCCTTCGTCGGCGCACCGAGGGGCACGCGCCACCGTTCCAAGGCGCGCCAGTGCCGGGCGCACCGAATAGAAGCGGCAGGCGCATGGCCTGCCGTTTCTATTTTTTTCTTGCGGCGCCGCCGAGCGCCGACAACCTCACTCGTTGTCGAGGAAACTGCGCAGACGCTCGGATCGCGAGGGATGACGCAGCTTGCGCAGCGCCTTGGCTTCGATCTGGCGAATGCGTTCGCGGGTGACGTCGAACTGTTTGCCAACTTCTTCGAGCGTGTGGTCGGTGTTCATTTCGATGCCGAAGCGCATGCGCAGCACCTTGGCCTCGCGCGGCGTGAGCGTGTCGAGGATGTCCTTACACACTTCCCGCAGCGAAGCATTGACCGCCGCATCGACCGGCGCCACGGTGCTCGAGTCCTCGATAAAATCACCCAGGTGCGAATCGTCATCGTCGCCAATGGGTGTCTCCATGGAGATCGGCTCCTTGGAGATTTTGAGGATCTTGCGGATTTTCTCCTCGGGCATTTCCATCTTTTCGGCGAGCAGCGCCGGTTCCGGCTCTTGGCCCGTCTCCTGGAGGATTTGCCGGGAAATGCGGTTCATCTTGTTGATGGTCTCGATCATGTGCACCGGAATGCGGATGGTACGCGCCTGGTCGGCGATCGAGCGGGTGATGGCCTGGCGAATCCACCAGGTGGCGTAGGTCGAGAACTTGTAGCCGCGCCGGTATTCGAACTTGTCCACCGCCTTCATCAGGCCGATGTTGCCTTCCTGAATGAGGTCCAGGAATTGCAGACCGCGGTTGGTGTACTTCTTGGCGATGGAAATCACCAGGCGCAGGTTGGCCTCGGTCATCTCGCGCTTGGCCTTGCGGGCACGAGCTTCGCCGGTGGACATCTGTTTGTTAATGTCTTTCAAATCCTTGAGCGGAATCATCACCCGGTTCTGCGCGTCGCGCAGCTTTTCCTGCTGCTCGACGATCGCCTGGCGGTATTTCGCCAAGGGCTCGCCGTAGGGCTTCTTGGCGGCGATCTCGCTGTCGATCCAGTCGAGGTTCATCTCGTTGTCACTGAACATCTTGATGAAATGCTGGCGGGGCATGAGCGACTTGTTGACGCAAAGATCGAGAATTTTCTTTTCGATCTGGCGAATCTTCTCCACTTCGCCGCGCACGCTGTCGCACAGGCGCTCGACTTGCCGGGCGGAAAAGCGAATGCCCATCAGTTCGCCGGAAATGCTCTTTTGCAGGTCGAGGTAGGTATCAGATTTCGGGCCCTTCTTGGCCAGCGCCTGCAAAGCCTTGAGGTGCAGCTTGCGAATGGTGGCAAAAAGCTCCAGGGCCGCCGCGCGCAGCTTCTCCATGTTCTCGTTGGCGATGGCGTTGCCGCCATCCTCGCTTTCGTCGAGGTCCTCCTCGGCAGGCGCCTCTTCTTCCATCGCTTCGAGATCCTCGGCGAAGTCGATGAGACCATCGACCACCTCGTCGATGCGCATTTCCTGCTTTTCGATCTTCTCAGCCAGATCGAGAATCTGCGCCACGGTCATCGGGCACGCGGAGATCGCCTGAATCATATGCTTCAGGCCCTCCTCGATGCGCTTGGCGATCTCGATCTCGCCCTCGCGGGTGAGTAGTTCCACCGAACCCATCTCGCGCATGTACATGCGCACCGGATCGGTCGTGCGGCCAAATTCGGAATCGACGGTGGACAGTGCCGCTTCGGCTTCTTCGACGACATCCTCGTCGGCCACTGCCGGCGTGGATTCCGACATCAGCAGCGTTTCCGCGTCCGGGGCCTCGTCGTAAACGGCGATGCCCATATCGTTGATCATGCTGATCACGCCCTCGATCTGCTCAGCGTCGAGAATGTCATCGGGCAAGTGGTCGTTGATTTCAGCGTAGGTGAGGTAGCCCCGCTCCTTGCCCAACACGATCAGGTTCTTCAGCCGAGTGCGGCGGGCTTCTGCGTCATGTACCGAGATTTCAGCCCGGGCGTGGTCCCCACGCGACTTGGTGGCGGCTTTTTCCGCTCGCTTCTCTTTGAGCTTGGCCGCGGCCTCCTGCACACTGGCCGCGGCGACGGGGCGGATCGGCTTTACTTCGCCGGGCGCTCCGGGTTTTTGCTTGGTCTGCTCTGGGGCCTTGGGGCCGACACCCGGCTTGGCTGTGGGCGTGACCGCCTTCGGTGGCGCGGCGCGTGGCGCCGCGGGTTTGGCGATCGCCTTGGGCGTGGCCGGACGAGCCGGAGTTTGGGTGACAATCTTGCGGGCCTTGCCTTGCTCGGGCTTGGCGCTGGGTTTGGTTACTTTTTTTGAGGCTGGACTGGCTGACGCTTTTTTCATTACCTGCTGCTTTTTTGCTTGCGGAACCGGCTTCTTGGCCGCAACTTTGCTCGATGTGGCCGCCGGCCGGGCGACTGGGCGCGCCGGGGTCTTGGCGGGACTGGTTTTCTTTGCGGAAACCGCCTTACCCGACCGGGCCTGCGCCGCGGGCTTTTTGGCAATGGGTTTGGCGGGCTTGGACGCCTTGGCACCCGGTCGCTTGGCCACGCTCTTGCTCGCGGCTTTCGCGGTCTTCTTGGCGACCACCTTGGCGCCGCTTCGACCGATTGGCTTGGCGACGGAGCGGGTAGCCGGTTTTTTGGACTTCGCGGCCGGCTTGGTGCCCTTGCCCGCCGGCTTGGCCGCAATCGCCTTGCCCGCGGGTTTGCGAACCGCAGGCTTGGTCTTGGTCGCTGCCGATTTTGAGGATTTGGCGGCGGTCTTGCTGGGTTTCACGGCCATGATCGTTCCCACCGAGATTGGACTGGAATGCTGCGGTAAACTTTGCAGTATAGCATAGCTGAGCCTTCAGGCCGCCCCGCCCCCCGCACCCGGGCGCGCGAGACTGGAACGAACGCGCTCCTGTTCGGCCGGGGACAGCGAAGCCAGGCTACGCCCCTTCAACAAAGCTGCGACTGCGGCCTCTTCGTCGAGTTCCTTGTACCGGGCGACGCTGCTGCGCATCTCCACCTCCACCGCCTCAGGGGCCAGTTCTTCCTCCTGAATGAGCCCCAGGGCGCGCTCCAGGACGTTCTGCCCGGGCCCTTCGCCCACCCATTGCAGAAGCGCCGCTGTACTCGGTCCTGCCTCGACATGCTCGCGCAGTGCCTGCACCACGCGCGCCAGGGCTTGCGCCTCTGGGGCAGGATCCTCGGTGGGCGGCCAATCGCATAGACTGATCAACTCCGGGCGTGCGAGCAAACACTTGAGCACCGACAGTTCGAGCGAGACCTTCGCCCGCGGCCGCGCCCGCGCCGGGGCTTCGCGCCGCGGACCGGCCCGCAGGCTGGGCAGCATCGCCGCCGCGTCCTCGGGGGTCAGGCCGACCAATTCGATCAGTCGCCTTCGCAATAGACCAGCCAGGACCGGGGCGCCGATCTGCGCCAAATACGGTTCCGCCGCCTTGAGCAGCGCCGCACGCCCTTCCGAACTCACGGTCGGATGCCTGCTGGCCATTTCCTGCAGTAAGTAATCGGACAACGGCAGGGATTGCCGCGCGAGCAATTGCTCGAAGGCTTCGGCGCCTTGGGTGCGTACGTAAGTGTCGGGGTCCTCACCCTCGGGCAGGAACAGGAACGCTACGTTCTTGCCATCGACCAAGCTGGGCAGAGTGTTCTCCAGCGCGCGCCAGGCGGCCTTGCGCCCGGCCGCATCGCCATCAAAGCAGAACACGATCTGCTCGGCCTGGCGAAACAACTTCTGGGCATGAACCGGCGTGGTCGAAGTTCCTAGGGTGGCGACCGCATAAGCGACCCCGAATTGCGCCAGGGCAACCACGTCCATGTAGCCTTCGACCACCAGGATGCGCCCCGCTTCGCGGATCGCCCGGCGCGCCTGAGTGAGTCCGTAGAGTTCGCGCCCCTTGGAAAAGATCGGCGTTTCCGGAGAGTTTAGGTACTTGGGCTCGCCTTGATCCAGCACCCGCCCGCCGAAACCGATCACTTCGCCGCGGGTGTCGAGTATTGGGAACATGATGCGGTCGCGGAACCGGTCATAGCGCCTGCCCTGGTCGCCCACAATCACCAGCCCGGCCGCTTCCAGCGCCGGGGCGTCATATTCCGGAAAGACCTCGGCCAGCGCCTGCCAGCCCGCGGGCGCATAGCCGATACCAAAGCGCGCCGCGATCTCGCCGGTCAATCCCCGACCTCGCAGGTACGCTACGGCTCGCGGCGATTCCTTGAGGCGGCTCTTATAGAAGCGCGCCGCGACGAGCAGGGTTTCGCGCAGATCGGGACCGGCATGCGCCGCGCCGCTCCCCGATGTTCCGGCCACCTGGGGAACTTGCATGCCCATTCGCCCGGCCAGGTCCTCCACCGCCTCGACAAAACTGGCCCCGGAATGCGCCATCAGGAAACCGATCGCGGTACCATGCGCGCCGCAACCAAAGCAATGGTAGAACTGCTTACTCTGGCTGACCGTGAAGCTGGGGGTTTTTTCCTGATGAAACGGACAGCAGGCGACATAGTTCGCCCCCGCCTTGCGCAAGGGCAGATGGCGCTCGACGATATCGACGATATCGACGCGCCCGAGCAAATTCTGGATGAAATCGTCAGGAATCATCGGCACCGCGCACGGGCGGAAAGTGGTGAAAGCGAGTTGCGGCGCGCCAGCATGCTCGGATTATAGGCGATCCCGGTGGCGCTGCGGCACGGCCCGGCAGGCTCCGCTGGGGAGCGGCTGGACAATTCAGGGTTCATCATCCCGGCGAGAGCCGGAATTCAGAGGATTCATCGAGCTGGAGACCGCGCACCGGACGCCGCGCTTCGCTGGTGTGGCGGCGGTGGTCGGCGTTTCCCTAGGACGTGAGGCGGGTCTTGACCTGGGCGCTGACCTGGGTCAGGTCGGCCCGCCCGGTCAGGAGTGGCTTGAGTACAGCCATCACTTTGCCCATGCCGGCCATGCCCTGGGCACCGGTTTCAGTGATGGCGCGTTCGATCGTCGCGGCGACCTCGTCGGCGCTCATCGCTTGGGGCATGTAAGCCTGCAAGACCTCGATCTCGAAACGCTCCGCCGCAACGAGGTCGGCGCGCTTTCCGGCCTCGAACTGGACCATCGAATCACGGCGCTGCTTGATCATTTTGTCGATGATGGCAATGATTTCGGCATCGCTGAGCGTAACGCGCTCATCGACCTCGCGCTGTTTCGTCGCCGCGAGCAGCAGGCGTATGGCCCCCAGGCGCGGCGCATCCTTGGCGCGCATGGCGGCTTTCATGTCCTCGGTGATGCGTTCTTTGAGCGACATGCGGGATCAGGCGATCGGCGAGGTCAGCGCCCGGCTAAACGGCCGGGCGAGGCGAAGGATCAGTACAGCTTGGGCGGGAGCATCTGGCCGCGCAGGCGCTTGTAGTGGCGCTTGACCGCGGCGGCAAGCTTGCGCTTGCGTTCGGAAGTGGGCTTCTCGTAGAACTCGCGGGCGCGAAGTTCGGTCAGGAGACCGGTTTTTTCGATGGTGCGCTTGAAGCGGCGCATGGCCACCTCAAAAGGCTCATTCTCACGAACACGAACGCTAGGCATTGGCGGTACATCCCTTTCAGAACCCTATTCCGAGGGCGATGAGGAAAAATTGAATCGCGTATTCTAGCGGCGCCAGTCCCGATTGGCAAGGGGGAGTCGTTTCCAACGAGGAACCAGCCTGGAAGGGAGGGCGAGTCGATCCGGTGCATAGCTCAGCGCTGCAGACACCTGCCTCGATCGCTGGCAGAAACTCAATGCCGCGCTGCGATGACCATGCGGCATGGCCTAAAACAGTCTGTCCAAACGGTAGGACACTTTCGCCTTCTGCTTGAGCGGCAAATGCCCGGAGTCCCGGGATCGCTTGCGTCCTTCATCATGATTCCCGTTCGGCAAGGATTCCCGCCGGGCGGTCAGGCCGGCAAGAGTTCCCGCAACGCCTCCGCCAAGTAGGCACGCTGTGGACGCGCGGCCATGATCTCGCGGCCCCTGTCTGCCAAGGCAGCTCGGGCGCCCGCGTCGGCACACAGCAGGCGCGCGGCGTGCGGCAGGTCGTCGTATGCGGCTAGAAGAACCCCTTGGGCGATATCCGGCTCGATAACCGTGCCGTCGTCCCACTCTGAAATCACGGCGACGCCGTTGGTCATTAGGTAGGAGGCCCGCACAATTTCAAACACGCGGTATCCGATCTCGGCCCTTACTTGGAGCACTGTCTTGGCGCGGGCAATGTAGGCGTCGCGCTCGGCGCCGAAACACCGATCCAGCACTTTCACGCGCAGGCCGGTTGCGGCCATGCGCGCCAGTACTTCTTGCCGGCGTGGCGAAAGCCAACCGTAATGCAGCACATCGATGTCAGGTGACACCGGCCGGATTCGTTGCATCCCGAGTGCGCTGCCGATCGGAACCATGCGCGCACGAGAAACACCGAGCGCTTGAAGCGACGCGACATTGTCCTGGTTGTAGTCCCAAACCGGATGCTTGCGCATGAGATCGAGGATGCTGGGCGTGAACCAGGGTGACTCCAGGTAGTACTGCTCCAAGTTGACGATGACCGCGTTGTCGGGCAATTTGATTGCGCCATAGTCGGCGAACTGGTTGATGCCAAAGACGATGTTCAAGGCGTCGGCACGCAGTTGGTTGGTGGTGAGAAGACAGGGGCAGCCCAACTCCCGCAGCGCCAAGGCGTAGGTCTGCGCCACTTCCGCGAAGGCAAGTGCGAACTTCGCGTCGCTGGGCGCGAGGATGGTTACGTTGCAGCGCGGCGCCGGCTTCATTTCAGCCCGATCCACGACGCTTGGCGCCCCCGACCGCCCGGCACGTCCATGTGCAGCGGGCCGTCGTCGATCGGCACGGATGTGCCGCTGGCCCCGCCGCGATGGTTGCTCAATCGCTTGGGCTTGGTCGCCCCGCGCAGGCAGAACGGGTGGCGGCTCAACTCGCCGCCCATGGCGCGCCCGATCAAGACCTTGTGTAGCCCCCCGATGACGGTCTCGACCTCTTCCGGCGTTATCCCGCCCGCGACCCTTCCATCAAGCCATTGGGGTGGGCTCTGCGGCGGCGCCGCCTCGGCCGCCTTAGCGACCGCCTTCGTCTTGCGTGACATACCTGCTCCTTTCAGGCTCCATGATATCGCTCACACGCAATATTCCGGTCAAGATCGAGCAGCGAATCTAGCGGTCCGGTGGCTCCCGGCTTTTCGCCCGCGCGGCCCGCAGGGCTCCAGGGCGCGATGCCCAACTCGCCACAATCCGCGGCGTACAACCTCGCCGAACTCGCACCGAACACCGATTCACCCCAATCGCTATAATCACCCTCATGCTCGTCCTCGGCCTCGAAACCTCCTGCGACGAAACCGGCGTCGCGGTGTATCACACCACCCGGGGACTGCTGGCCCACCGGCTGCACAGCCAAGTGGCGCTGCACGAAGCCTATGGGGGGGTGGTGCCCGAACTGGCCTCGCGCGACCACTTGCAGCGCCTGGTGCCGCTGATCGAGCAGACCCTGGCCGCAGCTGGCATCACTTTGGGGGAACTGGCGGGGATCGCCTACACCGAGGGGCCGGGTCTGGCCGGAGCGCTGCTGGTTGGCGCCAGCGTGGCCAACGCTCTGGCGCTCGCCCGGGGTTTGCCGGTGATCGGCGTGCATCACCTCGAGGGGCATTTGCTGTCGCCCCTCTTGGCTCGGCCGGCACCGGCCTTCCCGTTCGTGGCTCTGCTGGTCTCCGGCGGTCACACCCAGCTCATGGAAGTGCGCGGCGTCGGCGCTTACCGAACCCTGGGCGAAACGGTGGATGACGCCGCTGGCGAAGCCTTCGACAAGACCGCCAAGCTCCTCGGGCTTCCCTACCCCGGCGGCCCAGCCTTGGCCGCCCTGGCGCAGACCGGGCAGGCTGGACGCTTTCATCTGCCTCGGCCGATGCTCAACAGCGGCGACCTCGATTTCAGTTTCAGCGGCTTGAAGACCGCGGTGCTGACCCTGGTGCGCAAGGAAGCACCAAGCGCGGCGCGGCGCGCCGACATCGCCCGCGCCTTTCAAGATGCCGCGGTGGAAGTGCTTTGTGCCAAGGCCATGGCGGCAGTGGAACGCAGTGGCGCGGACCGACTGGTGGTGGCGGGAGGAGTGGGCGCCAACCAGGCACTGCGGGCGAGCCTGCGCGAGCTTGCGCTGCGGCAGGGCGTCGAGGTGTTCTACCCGCCGCTGGAATTTTGCACCGACAACGGCGCCATGATCGCCCTGGCCGGCGCCCTGCGCCTGGCCCATGAAGGCCGTCGCGACTACCGCTATTCGGTGCGCCCGCGCTGGCCACTGGCGGATTTGCGCCCACCCGGCCAGAGCGTGGACCACGCGGCGTGAGCCCCTAGCCCCCCCCGACGGAGGCCGGTGTTGAATTGGTTGCAGTTCTTGGTGGACTATTGGTCCGAAAACCCGGCGCGGCGCACGGTGCATGGTTGGATGGTCACCTGGTCGCGCGGCAATGAGACCGCCCAGCAGCCCTTGGTCGATCCTCGTGGCCTCGCGCCGTTCCCTGGCGTCCAGGCCTTCCTGCCGGCGCCCGACTCAGCGCCCGATCTTGCTTTCCTGCCCAGCGAACAGCCGTGCCAGATTGGCCCGATGCCGCCAGATCAGCAGCGCCGCCAGCGGCAGTAAAACAAAACTCTCCGGACGTGCCCCAAAGAGCCAGAACCCCAAGGGCGGCGCGGCCAGCGCCGCGACCACGGCGGCCAGCGAGGAGATGCGCAGGCCCAGTGCAACAAGTAGCCACAGCAGCAGCACGCCGGCGCCCAGGCGCCAATCCAGCGCAAACATCACTCCGGCGGCGGTGGCCACGCCCTTGCCCCCGGCGAAGTGGTGAAACACCGGATAGAGGTGGCCCAGAAAGACCGCCAGGGCAGCCGCCGCCGCGGCCCAGTGGGCCAGCCCAAATTGCGGCGAGAACCGCGCCACCAACCAAACCGCGATCAGACCCTTCAGGCCATCACCGAACAAGGTGAGCACCGCGGCGAGCTTGTTGCCGGTGCGTAGCACATTGGTGGCGCCGGGGTTCTTGGAGCCATAACTGTGTGGATCGGGCAAGCCCAGGAGCTTGCTGACCACGACGGCAAAGGAAACCGAGCCGAGCAGGTAGGACAGGAGGATTGCCAGCCAATCGAGCATGGGCATCAGACTTTGCGGGTAGAATATTGGCCCGGATTCTAGCAGCTTGTAGCCCCCTCGCCCCAGCCTTCCAAAGGCCCTCGCCCAGCGCCCCCATGGACAAGATCTTCATCGCCGACCTCAAGCTGCACACCCGCATCGGCGTCTATGCCTGGGAGCGTCAAGTGGCGCAGACCATCCTGCTCAATCTGGAAATCGGCCTGCCCTCGGAGCGCCCTTGCCACAGCGATGATCTGGCCGACGCCCTGGATTACGCCGCGGTGGTAAGAAGGCTCAAGACGCTGTTGCAAGACCATCCCTATCACTTGCTGGAACGCTTGGCCGAAGCCCTGGCGCAACTCGTGCTCGAAGAATTCGGCGCCCCTTGGGTGAAGCTCTCGGTGGCCAAGCTGGCACCGCTGCCCGAGGTGCGCCAGCTTGGTGTGAGCATCGAAAGGACGCGTCAGTTGCCCGACGGGACGCCGCCGCCCTGAACGACGCGACCCCGCTCCTCCCCCCGCTGGACCGGGTGAGTTTGGTTCGCCGGCGCTGCCCGCTCCGGCGTGGGGCCTACGCCGCGGCGCCGACCAGCGTCGGCTGGAGCACACGCAGCAAATCGGCGGGTTTCATGCCCACCAGATAACCGCGCTTGCCACCGTTGATGTAGAGATAGGGCAATTCGGCGATGCTCGCCTCCAGATACACCGGCATGGCGCGACGCAGGCCGAAGGGGCTGGTGCCGCCAACTTGGTAGCCGGAGTGGCGGTCGGCCACGGCTGGCGTACAGGGTTGCACGGTCTTGACGCCGAGAAGGCGGGCCAGCTTTTTGGTGGACACCTCGCGGTCGCCGTGCATCAGGACCACCAGCGGTTCCTTGCGTTCGTCTTCCATCACCAGGGTCTTGATCACGGCGTGTTCGTCGACACCCAACTCGCGCGCCGAGACCGCCGTGCCACCCTTTTCTTCGTAGTTGTAGAGATGGTGCGTAAATTCCACTTGGTGCGCACGCAAGACGCGCACGGCGGAAGTGACGGGGGTCTTTTCCTGGCTCATGGTGGTGACGTGGGCGGAATGGCTCAGCCGCGCGGATGATGCTGCTGATGCAGCGCCTTCAGGCGTTCGCGGGCAACATGGGTGTAGATCTGGGTAGTGCTGATATCGGCGTGCCCCAGCAGCATCTGCACCACGCGCAAATCGGCGCCGTGGTTCAACAGATGCGTGGCGAAGGCATGACGCAGGGTGTGGGGCGAAAGTGCTTCCGGCGCGATCCCGGCGCGCCGGGCGTGGCGCTTGACCAATTGCCAGAACGCTTGGCGCGTCATCGGCTGGCGGCGCGCGGTGAGGAAGACCGCGTCGCTCGCCTTGCCTGGGCCGGCCAAGGCCGGTCGTACCTCCAGCAGATACTGGCGCAGCCAGGCCAGCGCCTCCTCGCCCAGGGGCACCAGACGCTCCTTGGCGCCTTTGCCCAGGACGCGCAACACTCCGGCGTCGAGGCTCAGTTGCACGAGCTTCAGCCCGACCAGTTCGCTCACTCTCAGCCCGGTGGCATAGAGCGTTTCCAGCATGGTGCGGTCTCGAAGACCCAGAACCTCGCCCGGCTCCGGGGCGGCGAGCAGGTCCTCGACCTGCTTTTCGGACAGGTTCTTGGGCAGGCGTCGCGGCAACTTGGGCGAACGAACCCGTAGCGTGGGGTCGCTTCGCAGGCTGCCTTGCTGCACCTGCAGCCGGTAATAGCGGCGCATGCTGGACAAACGCCGGTTGATCGAACTGACCCGCGCCTTGGCCGCGAACTGGCTGGCGAGAAAACCCTCGACATCCGCGCGCGTCGCCAGATGCAGTTCCTTGCCCGCCAACCCCAGCCAAGCGGCCCAGGCGTCGAGGTCGCGGCGATAGCTCGCCAGAGTGTTGGGCGATAGGCCGTCCTGCAGCCACACTTGATCGCAGAATGCGTCGATGGCCGCGGCGACGGCGGGCTTCAATTCGCCGCGGCGCGGCCCTCGTGGCGGAGCAGCCATCGCTTGATCGATACGGTTTCGTCGCCGGTCCGCCCCATGAAGCCGCCCAGCCCCTGGGCGCCGACGATGCGGTGACACGGAATGATGACGGCCAGCGGATTGGCGCCGCAGGCGCCGCCCACGGCGCGTGCGGCGGACTGAAGTTGGCGCGCCGCCTCGCCATAGCTTTGCGTTCGACCCACTGGAATGGCGCACATCAGCGCCCAAACACGCTTCTGAAATGTGGTGCCCTGGATCTGGAGGGGCAGCGCAAAAGCGAAACGCGGGTCGGCGAAATACGCCGCCAATTGGGCCGCCACCTCGCGCGTCAGGGCCTCGCGCGGCGCGAGAGGCGGCGTATCGCCGGGCAGAAAATCGAGCCGCGCCAAGGCCTCGCCACGAGTGACGAGTCCCAGCATGCCGAATGGCGCGGCGATGCGCGCCGTGTAGTCCATCTTCAACGCACCCGCGAAAGTGCCTGTTCGACGCGCGCCAAGCCTTCCTCGAGGTCGGCCTGGGGGATGTTGAGCGCCGGCAGGAAGCGCAGCACATCGGCTCCGGCCATCAGAAAAAACACTCCGGCCTCGCTGCCGGCGGCCATGAACTCGGCGGCGCGTCCGGCGAACTCGGGTACTAGTTCGCAACCGATCAGCAGGCCTTCGCCACGCACTTCCCGGAATAAGCCCAATCGTGTGCCGATGGCCTCCAGGCCCCGCTTGAGTTGTTGCGCGCGCTGCACCACCCCAGCGAGCATTTCCGGCGTGTCGATGATCTCCAGCACCCTCGCCGCCACCGCCGCGGCGAGCGGATTGCCGCCGTAGGTGGTGCCGTGGGTGCCCGGCGAAAAACTTCGCGCAATCGGCGTGGTGGTGAGCATGGCGCCAATGGGGAACCCGCCGCCCAGGCCCTTGGCACTGGTCATGATATCCGGCCGGAGGCCTTTTTGCTCGTGGTTGAAAAGCGTTCCGGTGCGCCCCATGCCGGTCTGGATTTCATCGAGCACCAGCAGCGCCTGGTGACGGTCACAAAGCGCGCGCGCCGCTTGCAGGTACTCCGCCCGGCCTGGATTGACACCGCCCTCGCCTTGCACGGGCTCGAGGATCAGCGCGCAGGTGTTCGGCCCGATGGCGTTCTCCAGCGCCCCGATGTCGTTGTAAGGCAGGTGCTGCACGCCCGCCGGCAAGGGGCCGAAACCCTGGCGATAGCGCTCGGTCCCGCCCGCGGTGACCGTAAACAGGGTGCGCCCATGAAAGGAACGCACGGTGGAGAGGATGCCGTCCTTGTGCGGCCCGAAGTGGTCAGCGGCGTATTTACGCGCGAGCTTCAGGGCCGCTTCATTGGCCTCGGCGCCGGAATTGCACAAGAAGACCTTGTCCGCGAAGGTGCGCCGCACGAGGCCGCGCGCCAGGCGCAGGGCGGGCTCATTGGTGAACCAGTTGGAGATGTGCCACAGACGACCTGCCTGCTCGGCGAGCGCCCGCTGCAAGGCCGGATGACAATGGCCCAGCGCGGCGACCGCCACGCCGGCGGTAAAATCGATGTACTCACGACCATCCTGATCCCACACCCTCGAGCCCTCCCCTCGCACCGGCAGCACTTGGGCCGGTGCAAAACAGGGCACCATTACTTGATCGAAGGTGGCGCGGGTGATCGGCGCTTCTTGCGCCAGGGCAAGAAGGGGGTCGGGGGCATTCATCATCTTGGCTCCTGGACTCATGCAGCGGCGATGGCCTGAATTTCCACCTTGTACTCAGGCTTGAACAAGCGCGTTTCGACCGTGGCGCGCGCGGGGCAATGCCCGGCTGGCACCCAGGCATCCCAAGCGGCATTCATGGCGGGAAAATCGTGAATGTCGGACAGGTAGATGGTGCAGGACAGGAGCCGGGTCTTGTCGCTGCCGGCCTCTTCGAGCAAGCGGTCGATGTTGGCGAGAATCTGCCGCGTTTGAGAAGTGACGTCGGCGGCAGGGTCGTCGGCGATTTGCCCGGCCAGATAAATGGTCTGGTTGTACACCACCATTTCGGAAAGGCGCGCGCCGACGTGATGTCGATGAATACTCATGATTGGTCCCCCAGGCGAAAGCGGCGAAAAAGTAGTGATTGTAGGGGCTCATGGCGCGGGCGCAAAGCCGCTGGTCATCGAAATCGCGCCGCGTGAACGCCGGCCACGCACGACGCGGCGCGGAACCGAAACCGCGCCGCCCGCTCCAATTCGCATTCCAGGCGGCGCCAAACCGGTTCGTGGCTGAATCGGCATGATCGTTTGCCGCGTTGGCGCGCTTCGCCGATAATGCCCATGCCTTCCGAACAACCCATGCAAAAAACCATGAACCGAACCGCGCCGATCGCCGCCGGCATTCTCCTCGCTTTGCTCTTCGCTGGCGCGGGCTATTGGGTCGGCCAGCGCCAGAGCGGCGGCAAGGTCGGCCCGGCTGAAGGCCCGGCGGCAACTGGACCAGCACCTCGCGCCGGCGTGCCTGGCGGACCAGCCGGCGGACCGCCCGGCGTGGCGGTGGAGTTGGCGCGGGTGGCCAAACTGTCGCTGCCGCAAGGTGTCACCGCAGTGGGTAGTTTGCGCTCCAACGAGTCGGTGCTGGTGCGCCCAGAGATCAGCGGCCGCATTGCCGAATTCACCTTCACCGAAGGCCAGGGGGTCACCAAGGGCACGGTGCTGGTGCGGCTCGACGGCTCGGTGGCCCGGGCCGAGTTGCAGCAGGCCAAGGCGAACCTGGTGCTGGCCCAGGCCAAGATCGAACGCGCCATCGATTTGCAGGGCAAGGGCTTCATCAGCAGCCAGGCCCGCGACGAAGCCGAGAACAACTTGAAGGTGGCCCAGGCGGGCGTGGCGCTCGCCGAGGCGAAATTGGCCAAGACCGAAATCATCGCCCCCTTCTCCGGCGTCCTGGGCCTGCGCAGCGCCAGCGTGGGCGATTACGTCAAGGAAGGCCAGGACATCATCAATCTCGAGGCCATCGATCCGCTGAAGGTCGATTTCCGCGTTCCCGAAACACATTTCAGGAAGCTGCGCGTGGGCCAGAATTTGCAGCTCACCCTCGACGCCTTCCCCAACCAGAGTTTTGCCGGCCGCATCTACGCCATCAATCCCGCCATTGATGCCGCTGGCCGCGCCGTGGTGTTGCGCGCCACCGTACAGAACAGCGAGGGGCGCTTACGCCCCGGCGGCTTTGCGCGCGTGCGCCTGTTGCTCGACGAACAGGCCGAGGCGCTGATGATCCCCGAACAGGCTCTGGTGCCCAGCGGCGACGAGCAATACGTCTTTCGCGTCAGCGAGGGTCGCGCGCAGCGTCTCAGGGTGGAAATCGGCCAGCGACGTGAGGGCAAGGTCGAGGTGGTGCGGGGTCTGGAGGCCGAAGAGCAGGTGGTGGTCGCCGGCCAAATGAAGCTGCGCGACGGCGTGCCCGTCAGGCCCTTGGAAACCGCCGCCGCCGGCAACTCGAATCCGGCCCAACTGCCGGCCAAGAGCAGCGGCTCATGATCCTTCCGGAAATCTGCATCCGCCGCCCGGTCTTCGCCACCGTACTTTCGCTTGGGGTGCTGCTGCTGGGCCTGATCTCCTACCAGCGCCTGCCGGTGCGTGAATATCCTAAGATCGACGAGCCGGTGGTCAGCGTCGAGACCACCTACAAAGGGGCGAGCCCCGAAGTAATCGAATCGCAAGTGACCAAACCACTCGAAGATTCGCTTTCCGGCATCGAGGGGCTGGATGTCATCACCTCGTCCAGCCGGTCGGAGCGCAGCAGCATCAACGTGCGCTTTCGGATCACTGTGAATCCGGACAATGCCGCCGCGGATGTGCGCGACAAGGTCGCCCGGGTCCGTGCGCGTCTGCCGGCGGATGCCGACGAACCGGTGATCGCCAAGGTCGAATCCGACGCCGTGCCAGTGCTCTATGCGGCGATGTTCAGCACTCGGCACACCCAGTTGCAGATTACCGACTATGTCAATCGCTACGTGCGACCCCGCCTGCAAGTGCTGCCCGGCGCGTCCGACGTGCGCGTGTTCGGCGAACGCAAGCCCTCGATGCGGATCTGGCTCGATGCCGGGCGCTTGGCCTCCTATCGCCTGACCACCCAGGATGTCGAAGACGCACTGCGGCGCCAGAATGTGGAAATCCCGGCCGGGCGCATCGAAAGCCGCAATCGCGAGTTCGCCGTGGTCTCGCAGACCGATTTGCGCCGGCCGGAAGAGTTCGGCGCCATCATCCTGCGCGACGTCACGGGCTACCCGGTGCGCCTGCGCGACGTTGCCCGCATCGCCATCGGACCGGTGGACGAGCGCGGCGTGCAGCGCTTCAACGGCAACACCTCGGTGGGCATGGGCATCATCAAGCAGGCAACCGCCAACCCTCTTGATCTGGCGCTCGCGGTGCGGCGAGAGGCCGGCGAAATCCGCAAGGCACTGCCCGAGGGCATGGAATTCGAGATCTCCTACGACACCTCGGTGTTCATTCAGCATTCGATCAAGGCCGTCTTCACCACCATCACCGAAGCGGTGCTTCTGGTGGCTTTGGTGATCTTCTTCTTCCTGCGCAGCGTGCGCGCCACGATCATTCCGCTGGTGACCATTCCGGTTTCGCTGGTTGGCACCTTCGGCCTGATGTATTTGTTTGGCTTCACCATCAACACCCTGACGCTGCTCGCCATGGTACTGGCGGTCGGCCTGGTGGTGGATGACGCCATCGTGGTGTTGGAGAACATTTATCGCCGCCTGGAAGCGGGCGTGCCACGCTTGCAGGCCTCGATTGAAGGCGCCCGCGAAATCGCTTTCGCGGTGCTCGCCATGACCCTGACTCTGGCTGCGGTCTATGCGCCACTCGCCTTCGCCACCGGGCGAACCGGGCGCTTGTTCATTGAATTCGCCCTGGCTCTGGCGGGTGCGGTAGTGGTCTCGGGTTTTGTGGCGCTGACACTTTCGCCCATGATGTGTTCGCAGATTCTGCGGCATCAAACACGGCATGGCGCCGTCTATAACCACATCGAGCGTTTCTTCGTGGCGCTTGCCGCGGGCTACCGGCGTTCGCTCGATCGCGCTCTGCATCACCGCGTGCTGGTAGTGTGCGCGGGCCTGGTGGTGGCGGCCACCAGCGGCGCCCTGCTGCTCACGATCAAGTCGGAACTTGCGCCCACCGAAGACCGCGGCGTGATCTTTGGCATCGTCTCCGGTCCCGAGGGCGCCACCATTCGCTACACCGCGGGCTACATCGAGCAGATCGAGAAGTTCTACCAAGCCATTCCCGAACGCGGCTCGATTTTCGGCATCGGCGGTTTCCCCACGGTGGCCGATGGCATGGCCATTCTGCGCCTGAAACCCTGGGACGAACGCCAGCGCAAACAGCAGGACATCGCCAAGGAGCTGCAACCCAAATTCTTCGGCCTGCCCGGAGTGTTCGCGTTTCCGGCCAATCCGCCTTCGCTGGGCCAGAGCCCGCGCGAGAAACCTCTGCAATTCGTGCTGCTCACGCAGTCTTCGTTCGAGGAATTGCAGCGCCTGGTGGAACGCATGACCGGAGAAATGGCCAAGAACCCCGGACTGGCGAACATCGATGCCGACCTCAAGCTCAATACGCCGGAGATCAAGGTCACCGTCAACCGCGACAAGATCTCCGATGTCGGCGCCAACGTCGAAACCGTGGGCCGCACCCTCGAAACCATGTTGGGCGGACGCCTGGTCACCCGTTACAAGCAGGAGGGCGAACAATACGACGTGATCGTGCAAATCGCGCCTGATCAACGCGAAACACCGGACCGCATCACCGAACTCTATGTGCGCGGCAAGGGCGACCAGATGGTGCAACTGGCCAATTTGCTCGCGGTGCGGGAAGCGGTGGCGCCCAAGAGCCTCAACCACTTCAATCGCCTGCGCTCCGCGACCATCACCGCCAACCTCAACCCGGGCTACACTCTGGGCGAGGCCATAGGCTTCATGCAAAGCACCGCCAAGAGGGTGTTGCCGCCGACCGTGCAGACCGATCTCGCGCCCGGCCAGTCGCGCGAGTTCCGCGATTCCTCCGCCGACATCTATTTCGTGTTCGTGCTCGCGCTGGCCTTCATCTATTTGGTGCTGGCGGCGCAGTTCGAGAGCTTTGTCGATCCCTTCGTGATCATGTTCACCGTGCCGCTATCCATGACCGGCGCTCTGGGTGCGCTCTGGCTCAGTGGCGGCACACTCAACGTCTACAGCCAAATCGGGCTCATCACTTTGGTGGGACTCATCACCAAACACGGCATCCTGATCGTGGAATTCGCCAACCAGATGCAGGAGCGCGGCAAGAGCCGAATGGACGCGGTGATCGAGGCGGCAACGCTGCGCTTGCGGCCCATTCTGATGACCACCGGCGCCATGGTGCTGGGCGCCATACCGCTGGCGCTGGCCACCGGCGCGGGCTCGGAATCGCGCCAGCAGATCGGCTGGGTGATCGTCGGCGGTCTGCTGCTGGGAACCATGCTGACTTTGTTCGTGGTACCCACCGCGTACACCCTGCTGGCGCGCAAGCGCCATGCCGAAGCACCGGAGGCCGCGCCGGCGAAGGCCGCGGCTTGATCTGAGCAAAGACCAGGGAGCAATCGATTGGCCTGCCGGACGGGAGGTCGATCACCGAGAAGGAGATTAATCATGGCAAGACCCTGCAAACCCGAAGACGCCAATTGGCTCACGCCCTATCTCACGGTCAGCGATGGCGAGCGCGCCCTGCGCTTTTATGAGCGGGCGTTCGGCTTCACCCCGGGCGAAGTGATGCGCACCCCGGACGGCAATGTTGGCCACGCTGGAATGACCTACCGGGGCAACTCGCTGATCATGTTCGCACCCGAGGGCGCCTGGGGGAGCGAAGCGAAGACCCCCGCCCACATGGGCGCGAAGCTGCCGGCAAGCCTCTACGTCTATTGCGAGGACGTCGATGCGCTGACTGCCCGCGCCAAAGCCGCCGGCGCCACCGTCACCCAGGAGCCGCAGGACATGTTCTGGGGGGACCGCTGCGCCAGCTTTACCGATCCGGACGGCTACGACTGGATGTTCGCCACCAACATCGGCGACTTCGATCCGAGCAAGATTCCGCAGTGAACTGGACCCTGGCGTTCGGCGGTGTTGAGGCCTCGACCAGTGCCTCCCTGGCGCGGTCCGGGCCATGAAGGCGGCCTGGCTGCGCCGCGGCATCAATGTCTGGCTACCCTTCCTCGCCGCGGGCATCCGGGTTGAACACATCGCCGAGGACTTCCGCGAAGTGCGCGTGTGCATGCCCTTGCGCTGGTACAACCGCAATTACGTGCGCACCCACTTCGGCGGCAGCCTCTACGCTATGACCGATCCCTTCTACATGATCATGTTGATGCAGGTACTGGGCCGCGATTATCATGTCTGGGATCGTCAGGCGAGCATCGAGTATCTCGCTCCCGGGCGTGGCACGGTGCGGGCACGATTCGAACTCGCGGAGGAACAGTTGACCGAGATCCGGACGCGCACCGCTGGGGGCGAAAAGCACCTCCCCGAGTTCACCGTGGATGTGAAAGACGCGGCCGGCGTTGTGGTGGCACGGGTACGCCGGCAAATTTATGTGCGGCTCAAGCCGCAGGCCCGACCGGAGAACCGAGCGGCATGAATCCCTGGCCCTATCCCACGCACATCGCCCATCGCGGCGGCGGCAGCCTTGCGCCCGAGAACACTCTGGCGGCAATGCGTGTCGGCTTCAGTCATGGCTATCGCATGGTCGAGTTCGATGCCAAGCTCTGTGGCGACGGCAGCATCATCCTCATGCACGACGCCACCTTGGAGCGCACCACCGACGGCACGGGGCGCGTGGCCGCGCGCCCCTGGGGAGAAATCGCTCGACTCGACGCGGGCGCCTGGCACTCGTCCGCCTTCGTCGGTGAACCGGTCCCGCGCCTCGCCAGCGTGGCGCGTTATCTCATCGCCAACGGCATGCTGTGCAACATCGAAATCAAACCCTGCCCTGGGCGCGAACGCGAGACCGCCGCCGCGATCGCCCTGGAGGCGCAGGAGTTGTGGGCCGGCGCCGCCGTACCCCCGCTATTGTCTTCGTTCTCCGAACGCGCTCTGGAGATCGCCGGCCGGGTAGCGCCAGAACTGCCGCGCGGCCTTCTGCTCGACGAACCGGCCGAAGGCTGGCTTTTGCGCGCCGCCCGCCTGGGCTGCAAATCGATCCACCTCAATCAGCGCCACGCCACCCCGGAGCGCATCACCACCGGGCACCAGGCGGGGTTTCGGCTGCTCGCCTACACCGTCAACGACCCGGCACGCGCGGCCGAGCTACTGGGCGCGGGAATGGATGGCATCTTCACCGACGCGCTCGATCGAATCGCGGTGGCACGGTGAATATTGGGCCGAAAGCCGTCTGATCTCCCGCAAGAAGCGCAACGACCGCCACATCTGACCACTGCTTCGCGCCCCAAGCCGCCGGGCGAGTGATCGCCCGAGGTGTTGTTTTTGCCGCCTGGCGCCTACGGCCCGGCTATAATCTCGCCTTCGTCCGCGCCCACCGGCGTCGCGACGCGGGCCGTTAGCTCAGTCGGTTAGAGCAGGGGACTCATAATCCCTTGGTCGTTGGTTCGAGTCCAACACGGCCCACCAGCAGCGCTTGGCCCAGTGGCTACAGCCTTCCCGGCGAGGGCGTCAGCGAGCCGCTGCGCATTTGCTCTTCCCGCATGGCACGCGTCGCTTCCTGGGCGCGATCACGCTCCTGCTCGGTGGCCGGGGCGCGCTTCTTCTTGGGCAGATTCGAGCCGGTTACGTACTCCCGCTCTTCGAAAGCGACCGGCTCGCTGGTCAGCGGATCACTGCTGGCACAGCCCGCGAGCAACAAGGCCAAGGGCAAAGCTCCAAAAAACGCAAATCGTCGGTTCATGGTGTAGTCCTCCTGACAAAACCGGAATTGTAGCGCCCTTGCACGACCACCAAAGGCGGTTGGCGGCGCATTTTTGTATCAAACAAAGGGCACCTCGGACCGCGGTCTTGTGCGGCCTTTGGCGAAGCTCGCATACACCGGATCGCGGGCTGCGCGGCCGAGCCGCCTTCACCAACTGTCGCAAGTATGTCGCCCCTGCGTGGCGCTCTGTGCGCGCACGCAAAAAGCGGCCCCACCACGCGCCACCCCATCCATCTGTCCGACCCGTGCGCCACCTCGATTCTGGCGCGCGCCGAACGAGCGTTTCTAGCGACCTTCAGCCCGGTCCGAATTGCCGACGCCTCGCACCGCGGCGGCCCGCCGGCCTTCTTGCACCTTGATCCGGGGAGCGGTGCCTCGAGTCGATCGAGTTGGTCGGGGACGGCACGTTCTTGGGCGCCGGCAATGTACACAAGACAAAACTGTTTGCCTTGCTGGTGCCGGACCTGAATACCGGCGAAGTATTGGAATTCCTCGGGCGAAGGCGATTTCCAGACCCTTGAGCGCCATGCTCAGCCCCGAACCGCGGCGCTCTTGCAAGGCAAGCAGGCCTTTCCCGAACCAGGGCGGGATCATGGCCGGGTGAGCAGCGGGGCCCTGGTCAACGCTTTGTGTGCCCCGCGCGAGCGGATGCCGGCGCGGTGACGGGTGAACTCCTGTTCGCTGGTCGCGGTGCCGGAGCCTTGTTGAGCCCCGCAACGCCATCGACACATTGCCCCTGGAGTGATGGGGAACGCGCTCAGATACGGGCCACGCTCCGCTTCCCCCGATCGCAAACCGGCGTATACTCTCGTAGCCATCTGGGAGGGGACCCATGGGGATGCGCTTCAAACGCTCACTCGGCATCGCGCCGGGCATGCGACTCGACCTTACGCGGCCGCGAGCATCGGATGATTTTGGTCCGCCCAGCGGGAATGCGCGGCTGCGCGGTGACAAACTCCATTCGGCGGCGCAGGGAGCTGCGCCGCAACTGAGTCACCGCAGCGATGCACGGCAGTGCGGCTCGGGCACCAGTCTGGTCTTGTTGGTGGTCCTAGGCGCATTTCTCGTTTGGCTCTTCGCCTGAAGCAATCGCTCGCGGAGCGGTTCCCTGGAGCGGCGAACTGAGAGCCAGCAGATGGGTCTGCTGCGCGATTCGATGGCACTGTTGGCCCAAATAGACGCCGGGCTGTTCCCCTACGTCGCTTCTTGCCTGCCTTTCTGACGCGTGGCCCAGGCATTACCCGGGCAGTGCGCCCCAGCTTGCCCCGCACCGAGACTCGCCTTGCTCGTTTTCTCGTCGCTGTGCTCCGCGCACTCGACTCACTCGCGACGGTTCCATAACAGCGCCGAGATTGCCCCGACCCTGCCAGTGGGCGCCGCAAGTGCGCCAAGCCCTGCACAGACGCTGAACAAATCAGGAGCCGCCTGCCTTGTGCAAACGCCTGTGCTCCTGCGGCGAAAATCATGGGAGTTTCTGCTCGCCTGAATTCCCTCTGGCGTGAGCACGAAAAACCCGCCCTCAGGCTTCGAAAACGACTTGTCCGCTGACCAAGGTGTAGCGCACCTTTCCGGGCACCTCCAGCCCGAGAAAGGGCGTGTTCTTGCCCTGGCTGCGCAACTGCCGGGGCTCGACCTTCCAGTGATGCTCGGGGTCGAAGATGCAGACGTCGGCCGGTCGCCCTACCCCCAGGACTCCCGCCTCGAGACCGAGAACCCTGGCCGGCTGCACGGTGAGCGCCCGCACTGCGGCGCCAATGCCCAGTTTCTCCTCCAGCGCCCACTTCAAGGTCAGCGGCAGGAGCAGTTCCAGTCCGGTGGCGCCCGCTTCGGATTCGGCGAAAGGCAGGAGTTTGGCATCATCGTCGACCGGCGTGTGATCCGAACACACTACGTCAATGGTGCCGTCACAAAGCGCGCTGCGCAGCGCGTCGCGATCTTCGGTGCCGCGCAGCGGCGGCACGAAATGGCAGTGAGTATTGAAATACCCGATGTCCTTGTCGGACAAATGCAGGTGATGCGCCCCCACATCGCAGGTGAGCGCCAAGCCGTCGCTCTTCGCCTGCCGCACCAAGTCCAGGCTTTCCCGCGCGGAAATCCGGCAAAGATGCACTCGGGCACCGGTTTCACGCATCAAGGCGATGATCACGGTGACCGCGACGGTTTCCGCGGTCACCGGAATCGCCGCCAGGCCCAAGCGCGTGGCGACCTCGCCATCATGAGCGACGCCGCCGCGCGCGAGATGCGCCTCCTGTGGCCGCAGCCAAACAGTGTGACCAAACGTCGCCGCGTATTGCAGGGCGCGCCAGAGTACCTGGGTATCGATCAGCGGGGCGTCGGCTTGAGAAAACCCGATACAGCCGGCTTCGGCCAGCTCACCCATTTCCGCCAGGCTCTCGCCGGCGAGCCCCTGGGTCAGTGCGCCCAGCGGATAGACATGGGCCTGATTGAGAAGCCGGGCACGGTGTTTGAGCATTTCCACCAGGCCGGGTTCGTCGAGCGGCGGCTCGGTATCGGGCGGACAGACCAGGCTGGTGACGCCACCGGCAATGGCGGCGCGCATTTCCGACTCCAGGGTAGCCTTGTATTCGAAGCCGGGCTCGCGCAGCCTGGCCGCCAGGTCGATGAAGCCGGGGCAGACCACCAGGCCGCTGGCGTCGATGCGGCGATTGGCATGCCAACCCTCGGGCGCCTCGCCCAGCCCGACCACCTTGCCGGCGGCGATGTAGAGCGTCTTGCTGGCGTCGAGGTCGGAGGCGGAATCGATCACTCGGCCGCTGTGGATTTCGATTCTCATGCCGGCCCCATCAATTGCCCGCCAGGATGGCCATGACCGCCATACGCACGGCGATGCCAAAAGTGACTTGCGGCAGGATCACCGAATGGCTGCCGTCGGCCACCGCGGAGTCGATTTCCACGCCACGATTCATGGGGCCTGGATGCATCACGATCACGTCGGGATTGGCGACTTCCAGACGCTCCGGGGTAAGCCCATAGTGCTTGAAGTACTCCTGCGCCGAAGGCAGCAGCGCGCCGCGCATGCGCTCGCTTTGCAGGCGCAGCATGATCACCACATCCGCCCCGCGCAGGCCTTGGGCGAGATCGTGGAAAACGCGCACGCCTAGCCGCTCCACCGCCGTCGGTAGCAGAGTCTTGGGGGCAATCACCCGCAGTTCCGGCACGCCTAGGGTGGTGAGCGCGTGAATCTGCGAGCGCGCCACACGCGAGTGCAACACGTCGCCGACGATGGCCACCACCAGGCGCGTGAAGTCGCCTTTGTAGTGGCGGATGGTGAACATGTCCAGTAGACCCTGAGTGGGGTGCGCGTGCCGACCATCGCCGGCGTTGATGACGTGAATGTGCGGCGCCACATGCTGCGCGATGAGGTGTGCGGCGCCGCTTTGGGCATGACGCACCACGAACATGTCGGCCAGCATGGCCGACAGGTTGTTGACGGTGTCGAGCAGGGTTTCTCCCTTGGCCGTGCTCGAGGCGCCGACGTTGAGGTTGATGACGTCGGCCGACAGTCGCTTGGCGGCGATCTCGAAGGTGGTGCGGGTACGCGTGCTGTTCTCGAAGAAGAGATTGAAGATTGACTTGCCCCGCAACAGCGGCACCTTCTTCACTTCCCGTTCGGCAATCGACACAAAGGGTTCGGCGGTGTCGAGAATTTGGCGGATGATCGCCGCCGGCAGGCCCTCGATAGTCAAGAGATGCTGCAACTCGCCTTGCGCGTTCAATTGGGGGTTACGCATCGGCGCGCTCCTGGCGCGGTTGCAGGCCCAGACTGAGGTGGCCGGTGGCGGCGCGGGCGAGGACCACGCTTTGATCGCGGGGGACCGTCAGACGAGCGCCGACGAACTGCGCCTCGATCGGCAGCTCGCGCCCGCCCCGGTCGATCAGCACCGCCAATTGCACCGAGGCCGGTCGGCCGTAATCGAACAGCTCGTTGAGTGCGGCGCGCACCGACCGCCCGGTGAAGAGCACGTCGTCGACCAGCAACAGCTCGGCACCCTCGATTTCGAAAGGCAGATGCGTCTTTTTGATCTGCGGGTGCAATCCGACCCGGCTGAAATCGTCGCGATAGAACGAAACGTCAATGCTGCCTAGTTCGTGCTGGCCGGGCAGCTCCGCGGCGAGCCGCTCGGCCAGCCAGGCGCCACCACTGTGGATACCCACCAGCTTGGCGTCGAGCGACAGCGCCGGCACCAACTGCGCGAGCAGCGCGGCAACCAGTTGTTCAGGATCCGGCAGGCAGTCCATGTTCATCGAAGTAGCTCTGGAGAATGATCCGCGCCGCGGCCTGGTCACGCAGCGCCTTGCCGCGCCGCCCGCCGTGCCCCGCTTCGCGCAAATCGAGGTCGGCGGCTCGTGAGCTGAGTCGTTCGTCAACCAGGATCACCGGCAGCTGATACCGACCTTCAAGTTGCCGGGCGAAACGCGCGCAAGCCTCGGTCATATGGTGGGGTGTACCGTCGATGTGACGCGGCGAGCCGACCACGAGTTGCACCGGGCGCCATTCCTCGACCAGCGCGCCGATCGCTCGAAAGCGCGCCACCTTGTCCTCGGCATCAATCGCGAGCAGCGGGTGGGCGAGGCGCAGCAGCCATTCACCCACGGCCACGCCGATGCGTCGCTCGCCATAATCGAAGCCCAGCACGGTGCCGCTCGGCAGAGCATGCCCGGAGTGGGAGTCATCAGGCGTGGCCAACCTGCTCGGAAAGGCGGCTAAAATCGATGCCCAGAAGATGCATGGCGGCATCGAGTTTGGCGGCATCGGGCAGGTCGAAGATCACCTCGGACTGTGCGCCCACGGTAAGCCAGGCGTTTTGCGCCAGCTCGTGTTCGAGCTGGCCTGGGGACCAGCCGGCATAGCCCAGAGTGATGAAGAATTTGTCCGGCCCCTCGCCCCGCCCCACCGCCTCGAGCACGTCCTTGGAAGTGGTCAGCGCCATGCCGCCTTGCACCGACAGCGATTCTTTCCAGTCCCCGCTCGGGGTATGCAGCACGAAGCCCCGGTCACCATGCACCGGACCACCGAAATGCACCGGCAAGTGCCCCAGTTCGTGGTCCTCCAGGGGGAGATCGATTTGCTTGAACAGGGTCGCCAGATTGATGTCCGTCGGGCGGTTGATCACCAGCCCCAGGGCGCCGTGTGCCCCATGCTCGCAGATGTAGGTCACGGTCTTTGCGAAATGGGGGTCGGCCATGTTGGGCATGGCGATCAGAAAATGGTGCGTGAGGTCGATGTCCTTCATGGGCGGCTCGCCCAATTGTAAACTGCCCCGCCTGGGGGCACAATCGCGGCGCGCGGCAGCTAGGAGGTCAGCCGCTTAATGTGCTCAAGCAGCTCTTCTTCCTGGAAGGGCTTGCCGAGGTAGACATCGATGCCCAATTCACGCGCCCGCGCCTGGTGCTTCTCGGCAGTGCGCGAGGTGATCATGATGATCGGCAGATGGCGGGTGCGGGCTTCCGCGCGCACGGTTTTGGCGAATTCGAAGCCGTCCATGCGCGGCATTTCGATATCCAGAAGGATGACGTCGGGCGTGACTTCGTTCAGCACTTGCAGGGCATCGAGACCATCCTTGGCGCTGACCGTCTCATAGCCCTCGCGCGAGAGCAGCCGGCCGGTGATCTTGCGCACCGTCAACGAGTCGTCGACGATCATCACCGTCGCGGCCTTGGTCACGGTTTCCGCCTCGGCCGCAGCCGGCCCATGGCCGGCGGCACTGGCGAGAGCCGCGGCTTCGAGGCGAGTGGCCAGCAAGACCGGGTTGATGATCAGCACGACCTCGCCGGAACCAAGCACGGTGGCTCCGGAAATGCCGGTGACGCGCGCCAGTTGGCTGCCGATGTTTTTCACCACCACTTCCTGGTTGCCCAGCATTTCGTCAACGTGGATCGCTACCCGCTGCGGGCCGCTCTTGAGCAGGAGTACCGGGTTGTAGCGCAGGGTGTCAGGGTTGTGCAACTCGTCGCCCAGCAGACGCGGCAGATAGTGGAAGGGGAAGTGATTGTTCTGCCAGTTGATCTCGCGCGTGACGTAGAGGTTGATTAAAGGCTCGGACTTGATCTGCTGCACCTGCGCCACCATGGGCGACGGAATCGCGTACAAGCGCCCGCCGGCCCGCACCAGCACAGCTTGCGCCACCGCCAGAGTGAGCGGCAGATAGAGCGTGAAGGTGGTGCCCCGACCGGCCACCGTGGAGACTTCAACCCGGCCGCCCAACTCGGTGATTTCGCCCCGTACCACATCCATGCCGATGCCGCGGCCGGAGACTTGCGTCACTGCGGCGGCGGTCGAGAACCCCGGCGCGAAGATACATTCGATCAGTTGCGTCGGCGCGACCTCGATTCCGGGAGCGATCAGCCCTAGGCCCTCGGCCTTTTCGCGGATGCGCGCAAAATCGAGTCCGGCACCGTCGTCAACGAGTGTCAGCACGACTTCATTGCCTTGCTGGGCGACGTTGAGCTGAATTTCGCCGGTCTCGGGCTTACCCGAGGCGAGCCGCACTTCGCGGCGCTCAATGCCGTGGTCCAGCGCGTTGCGCAAAAGGTGCTCAAGCGGGCCCACCAGGCGCTCCAGCACGGAGCGGTCGAGTTCCACTTGCGTGCCGCCCAGTTCCAGGTTGACCTTCTTGTCGAGTTCCTTGGCGGTCTGGCGCAGAATCCGGTAGAGACGCTCGGTCAGGCTGCCGAACGGAACGGTACGAATGCCGAAGAGCTGCTGCTGCACGTCGCGCGACAGGCGCGCCTGGGCAAGCAGAGCCGCCTCGGCGTCGTCGAGGTTCTTCAGAAGCGCCTGCTGAATCGTGGAAACGTCGTTCACGCCCTCGGTCAGGCTGCGCGAGACTTCCTGGAACCGTGTATACCGGTCGAATTCCAAGGGGTCGAACTCGTCCTGGCGATCCTGCATGATGTTCAGGGTCGATTGAATTTGTGACTCAGCTTGAATTTCAATTTCGCGCACCTGGTTGCGCAAGCGGATGACGCTGTTGGTCAGCTCCAGCAGGTTGTTCTTGAGCACCCGCAGTTCGCCTTCGACCCGGGCGCGGGCGATGCTGATTTCCCCGGACTCGTTCACCAAGAGGTCGATCATGTCGGCACGCACGCGCAGCATGGCGCGCTGCTGCGCATCGGCAGTGCCGCCCTCCTCATCATCCTCGGGAGCTTCGAAGCTGGGGTGGGCGGGAGCTGGAGTGATGGCCGCGACCCGCGGCGGTGGCATCGGAGGTGCTGCTTCGGCCGGCTCGGGGGCTGACGCGGGCACCGCCAGAGGCTCAGCGAACCCTTGCGCGAGGGTCTCGCCCGCGGCGACCAGCGCGGCTTCCTCCGCCGGCTCCGCTTCCACCGCACGCTTGGGCAGCGGACTGTTGAACTCGCTGCGCTGCAAGCGTTCGAGCACAAAAGCGATCTGATCGAGATCGGAATCGAGCGCCTCGAATAGCTCTTCGGAACCCGCCAGCACTTCCTCGCCCGAGACCAACCGGCTTTCCATCAGATGCGCCAGTTGCCCCAAGCGCATCGCCCCGGCCATGCGGGCACTGCCTTTGAAGGTATGCAGGGTACGCCGCAGCTCGCTCGCGTGTTCGTCGTTCGCGGGTTCCCGTCGCCAAGCCCGCAAACCCTCACCGGCACGCGGGAAAAGATCCTGCGCTTCTTCAAGGAAGATGGGCAGCAACTGATCGTCGACGTCATCACGGATGCCGGCCAAAGGATCGCCAGGCGCTTCGGGCAGTACCGGAACGGGCATCAGGTCGAGATCACCTTCATCCAGCAGCGGCTCGGCCGGTTCCGCCGGGCTCTCGGAGGCGGTGTTCGGGGCGGCCGCGGCACTCGGCGGCTCGGTCACTTGCTCCTCGAAAACCGGCGCGACAGCACTTTGGTCAGGCACCGGCACGCTGGGCTCCACCGGGGCCGAGGTATGCTCCGGCGCGGCGAACAGCGCGGTGACTGGCAAAAGGGTTGGCGGCAGGAGATCTTCTTCGAGTCCGGCAGGCGGTTCTTCTTCGAGGTCGGGCACGGCGACCGGCGCCGCGAGGTCTTCGGCCGCCGGAGCCATAATCTCGATCTCCGGCAGCGGCTCTTCCGGCGGCGCGGTCTCCTTGTCGAGCCGGCGGGACGGGTCAGCCTCCATTGCCTCGTCTGCCGTGCGCTCGCTCCAGGCGCCCGCGGCCGCGGGTTCGGGAGCCGGCGCGGGGACTTCCGCCAACGATGGCTCGGCAAGCGGCAGGACTTCAATTTCGGTAACCCAGGGGCCGTCATCCTCGGCTTGATGGGCAGCGAGCATTTCGCTGTCGAGCCGCAACGGCGATCGTTCGGCTTCCAGCGACAGGTGTCCAATACCTTCGATCAGCTTTTGCACCTCGGTGCTCGCCGCCTCTGGCAGCGGCCTCTTTTCAGCGATTTCCTCGACCCAGACGCGTAATTGGTTGATGGCCTCGGCAACCAAGGGCTGATTCTCTCGCGGCAGTCCTCGCTGTTCCTGCTGCAAGGCAAGCAAGCCATGTTCCAAGCCTGAGGCCAGTTCGGCCACCAGCGGGAAACCGGCAGTGCGATGAATACCACACAGCGTATGCGCCGCCCGGACCATCGGCTGGCTGGGCGGCAGGGCCGGATCGAATTGTAGGATTTCGAGCTCGGTGCCGAGCGTGTGCACGTGCTGCCGTGCTTCGTCGACCAGGATTTTGTGCAGGGTCGCGGAAATGGTCTGGTCGCCAATCACGACTTCGCTGGCTTCGGCCCTGGGTCCGGAAGCTCCAGAGCCAGCTGCGCCATTCGGACCGGCCGCGCCACCGGCGCCTGGCGCTTTTGCCCGGTTGCCAGGCAGCGGCGCCGGCGGTGGCGGAGCATTGGAACCGAGTTCCTCGTCCACCTTGGCGATGGCTTCGCGCAGGGCGCCGGTCTCCGGGGCAACCCGCCCGGCTGCTTGCAAGTCGTTGACCCAACGGGCGAACTGCTCGCGCGCCAGCGCCACCATTTCCAGCAAAGTACTGGAAGCGGGACGTTCCTCCTCGAGCCAGCGATTGAGCCTTTGCTCAATCCACCAGGCGATTTCTCCGAGTTCGAACAATCCAACCATGCGGCCGCTGCCCTTGAGCGTATGGAAGCCGCGTCGCACGGTGCGCAGCGCTTCGGTGTCGTGGGGTTGATCGCGGCAGATGGCGAGGTGCTCGTCCACGGTCTGGAGCACTTCCCCGGCCTCGGTCAAATAGATTTCGAGCAACTCCGCGTCGAGCGTCTCATCGCTGACTTCCATCAGACGCATGGTTTCGGCCGACGGCGCGGGCGCCGGAGCGGCCTGCTCGACCACGGAGATTTCTTTGATCGCCTCGGTCAGCTTGGCCATCGGCACCGCGGTCTCGGAATCGAGCAGTGACAGGGCCTCGGTGGTGGCTTCAGTCAGCTTGGCGTCGGCCACCAGCTCGGCATCGTGCTTGACCGCAACCAACTGCTGCCGCAATTCGGCACGCGCATTGGAGTCCTCGGGCTGAAGCTCGATCGCGTCCATGAGCGACCCGAGCTGGCTACGCTGGTCGCGCAGCGCGTGTTCCACGGTTTCTTCCGCTGCTTCCTCGTCGACTGCCGCAACTTCCTCGGGCAGGCCCAAACGGCGGCGCAACATCGGTTCGATCAGACCATCAGCGTCTGGTCGCTGTTGCTCCACCGCTTCGACAAAGAAGCCCAGCGCCGAGAGTGATTCGGCGAGTCCTTCGAGCACACCCTGCTCGATCACTGTTTCCGGCTCGGCAAGCGTCTCAATTTCCTTGCCGCACAATTCAAGGAGTTGATTGGCGCGGTCGAGCCCCAGGATGCGCAGCGCGCCCTCGACTTGGCGTATGGGTGCGGACAGTCCAGCTAGCTCGCCGCGTTTTTCGTGGTCACGGAAGAAGGCGTCGAGCACCTGCTCGATTTGCCGCAAATTGGTCTGGATCTCGCGCGCCACCTGGGAGAGCAGCAAACGCTCCTGGGCCCGCCGCGCCATATCGTCCAGCAATGCAATGCTGGTGGTCTCCTCGGGCGCCGGCAGATTGAGGGCCGCGGCCTGCAAGCGCTGCGCCATGGCCTCGACCTGTTGCGGAAACTCGGCCGAGAGGTGCTTGAAGCCCTCGAGCGCGCTCTCGCCCAAAAGCAGGGCGGTGGCGAATTCCACCGCCATGCCCTCGGAGGTATCCTTGGCGCCACGCGCCACCATGCTCTCGACCGCGTAGGAAAGCGCCGAGAACAGTTCCTGCATGGGCACATGCCGCAGGGCGTCGCCTTTGCCGCGCAAGCCCTCCAGCGCCTGACGCAACTGTGGCAAGCTGTCTTTGCGCCCAGAGGTGAATTTAAGCCAGGCATCCTTGGCGCTGGTTAGGAGTTCGCGCGCGTCGCGCAGCACCGGTTGGATGCGCGCCCAGTCCGCTTCTTCAATGGTCTCGGCTGGCGGCAGCAGGTGGTGCAGACGATAGAGCTTCTGCACCTGCGCCAGGCGCGGCGCCACGGCGCCCCCTTCTGGCGCGCTGGCAAGGAAATACAGCACCTCCCGGCGAAGGCGGTCGGCGACTTTGCCACTGCCTTCGATCAGTCGGCGGATTTGCAGATCGATGCGTGCCGCGGCCATCTTGGTCGGCAGATTGGCGGCGATGAGTTCGGCGGCGACCCCGTCGAACAGGCCGCCGACCGACCACCAGAAAGCGCGCTGGGTCGGAACCGCCTGCGCGTCTTCGATCGCCTGTACGGCCTGGCGCATGACACCCAAGCCGCCGGAATCACCGCGCAGCCAGTTGAGCAAGCCTTGCTGGAACTGTCGGCGGCACCGCACCAAGTGCGCCGGGAGCCTGCTCGCCGGCAGCGAAACGACGCTGTCGCTGCGTGGTGGACGTTGGCCGAGGTCAGGAAAGAACAGATCGGTGGGCGAGGAGGCGCCTACGCCCCGCAACTTCTGCAATGCCGCATAGTCCTTGAACAGCCGCAGCGGAACAGCGGGGATCCCGCCGACCAAATCTTCAAGGTAGGTGCCCAGGGCGCGGGCGGCGGCATCGATCGCCGCCACCGTCGGGCCGATATCAGCCATGGCCAGCGTGGCCAGGCGATCCACATGTCGCTCGATTTCCTCAGCGAACTGGATCACTCCCTCCAGACCGACGATCTGCAAGGCGCCCGTGACTTGGTGCAGGTGGCTTTGCGCGAGGCGCAAGGCTCCCTGGTCGTCGGGATTGGAATAGAAGGACCCTAGCGCCTCCAGCCCGCGGGCCAGCGCCTGGTCGATCTCCGGCTTGACCCAGGTCAGCGGACCCAGATCGACATCCATCGTGCTTTCAGTGGCCACCCGAGGCAGTCCTGTGCGATTCGGAATCGGTCAAACCTTGAAGCCGGCCACAGAGGCCCGCAGCTCCGCCGCCAGCCGGGTCAGTTCGGCAATGGAAACGTTGGTCTGCTTGGTGCCTTCGGTGGTCTCTTCGGTGATGCGCAAGATGCCCTGCATGCCTCGGGTCACATCCGACACCGAGGCTGATTGCCGCTGGGTCTGCCCGGAAATCCCCTGGATCAGTTCCGCCAAATCGCTGGAGACTCGGCGGATTTCATCAAGGGCCTGGCCCGCGGCATCGGAGAGCTTGGTACCTTCCACCACCCCCTGGGTGCTGCGGTCCATAGCGGCCACGGCATCCTGAGTGTCGGCCTGAATGGTCTTCACGATGGCTTCGATCTGTTTAGTGGCCTCGCCGGAACGTTCCGCGAGGCGCTGCACTTCTTCGGCCACCACCGTGAAGCCGCGTCCCGCCTCACCTGCCGATGCGGCCTGGATGGCCGCGTTCAAGGCCAGCACGTTGGTTTGTTCGGTAATATCGGAGATCAGCTCCACGATTTCGCCAATCTCCAGAGAGCTCTCGCCAAGGCGCTTGATCCGCTTGGAGGTCTCCTGGATCTGGCCGCGAATGTCGTTCATGCCGGTGATCTGATCCTGCACCGCGACGCCGCCTTTTTCGGCCGCCGTCAAGGCCTGCTGGGCAACTCGCGCGGACTGGGCGGCGGTGACCGACACTTCGTTGATCGACTGCGCCATCTGTAAGACCGAAGCGCTGGCGGCCTGAATTTCCCTGGACTGCCTTTGCGAGGCCTCGAACAGCCGGTTGGAAATGGCCTGGGCTTCCTGGGTGGCTTTGGTCACCTGGTCGGTCGCGCTGTTGATCCCGGTCACCAGGGAGCGCAATTCCTCAATGGTGAAGTTGATGGAATCGGCGATGGCCCCGGTCACGTCTTCGGTCACGCTGGCGCGTACCGTCAGGTCGCCTTCCGCCAAGTTCCCCATTTCGTTCAGGAGCCGCAAAATGGCTTCCTGGTTGCGCTTGTTTTCTTGTTCGCTCTGGAAGGCGCGCAAGCGTGCGTCGTCAAGGAACAGTTTCACCAGGACGATCAAGATCACCAAGGCGAGCAGGCCGAAAATGGCCGCCGCGAGGGTATCCAAGGAGAGTCCCTTCTCGGCGTCGATGAAGCCTTCGGAGAGCTTTTCGGTCTGTTTCAGCAGGGGCTCGGAGTCGAGGTTGATGGCGCGCGCCGCTTGTTTCGCGGCCACCAGTTTCTGCATATTCTGGAGGATCGCGTTCACTCGCCCTTCGTATTCCTGGAAGCGCTTCTGCAAATCGGCGAGGGTTTGCCGGGTGTCACCATCGCGCACCGGGGCGAGACGCAGAGGTTCGCTGCCCTTCAAGAGCCCGTTCAGGACATCGCGGAAGGTGCCGACATCCTTGCCCAAGAGAAAGGCGACCTCGGGGTCGATTTCGTCACCGGCGCGCAGGGCGTTGGAGTTCTTGGCGATCCGCTGGGTCAGCATCACCAACTGGTTAGCGAAGGCGACTTCCTTCACCGTGCCTCCCGACTGCGCCAGTTGTGTGGCAGCCTGCTCGGAAACTTCCAGCAGCGGGCCATTGCCCTGGTTGATATTGTCGACGCCGGCGTTCAGCGTGGTCAGTGCTTCCTGGTTGGACAACACCAAGTTGGCCGCAGCCTCGGCTTTTTCCCAGCGGGTGGCGATTTCCTGAAGCTGAGAGAGCAGCGCGTCATCGCCGGTAGCGACCACGTCCACCCCGCGCACCGCGCCACCCTTCATCAAGGCGTCAAGGTCGGCGCGGAAGCGTTCCTTGGCGTCTTTCACCTGGGCAAAGCCGGCCTGGTTGCCGAGCACCGTCTGGGCCACCCCTCGCGCCAGGCGCTGCGAGAGCATCTGCATCTCGGTTGCGGTGCCAGCCGATACCGCCGCCTGCGAGGTGCTGCGGAACTCGAACACGAACAGCACGCCGGAAATCAGGATCAACACCACCAGCGCGGTGATCAAGTACTGAAACTGCTTGGTGATCGGCAAGTGCCCGATCAGCGGTAGCACCGAGGGCGCGCCCGCGCCCTTGGACGTCTTGCGCATCTCGTCCATGATCGCGACCGTGGCATTGGGATCGTAGCCGGGTTCGAGCATGCCCACTCCCGTCTGCATGACCGTCGCCACACCTGTTTCATCCGCCTTGCCGGAACCTAGCCAATTCAGCTTCATCTTCTGTCACCCTTCCCCTCGTTCCCACCCTCGCCGGGGCGGGCTGTTCTGACTACAAGCCTACTTTCAGGAACGACTGGCTGCGGGCCAACCGGGCCATGTCGATTTCGCGCCAAACCTCACCGCCAGGCGCTTGCCAGCTCGCCCCCAGCCAATCCCACTGCGCTTCCCCCTGCGCTTCCAGCCTGGTCCAGCCGGCCACGTTGCGCAAACCCAACACTTGCTGAACGATCAATCCCGCCCGCAACTCGGCGAAGCGCTGGCCAAACAGCAGCAAGCGGCTTTGCACCGTAATATGGGTCGGCTCGCGGCCGATGAAGCGCGCAAAATCGGTGACGCTGTACAAGTTGCCGCGAATATTGGTCACGCCCAGAAACCAACTCTGGGTGAGCGGTACGGGGGTAATCGGCGGCGCCTGAATCACCTCGCCGGCGTGCGACAACCGCACCAGCCAGCGCTCCCCCGCCGCGATCACGCCCAACCGCGCCGCGCCGACTTGAGCGGCGGATTTGTTCTGCAGCCGCTCAGCCAGCGCTTGCTGGAATTCGCGGAGGTTGACGCGGTGGGCTTTGGCCATGGCCTCGTGCTCAGGAGTAGGACGCGATCTTCTTCAAGAGCTCGTCCTTGTCGACGGGCTTGACGATATAGTCCCGCGCGCCTTGGCGCAGGCCCCAGATCTTGTCGGTCTCCTGGCTCTTGGTGGTGCACAGGATGATGGGAATCTGCTTGGTCACCTCGTCGCGCGAAATCGCTCGGGTCGCCTGAAAGCCGTTGAGACCCGGCATGACCACGTCCATCAGCACCAGATCGGGCTTGAGTTCGCGCGCTTTCTGGATGGAATCTTCACCGCTGTCAGCCATGACCACTTCATAGCCGGCACTGGTGAGCATTTCACCGAGCACATGCCGCTCGGTGGGAGAATCGTCAACGACGAGAATTCGCTTGACGGTCATAGGACTACCCCGTTGTTTTGCACGCGGCTCATTGCTTGACGTGGGCACCCACGGCCTTGAGCAGACTGTCCTTGGTGAACGGTTTGGTCAAGTACTCGTCGGAACCGACCATGCGGCCGCGCGCACGATCGAACAACCCGTCCTTGCTCGAAAGCATGATGACCGGCGTCTGCCGGAACTTGGCGTTCTTCTTGATCAGGGCGCAGGTCTGATAGCCGTCGAGCCTGGGCATCATGATATCGACAAAAATCAAGTCCGGCAGATGGTCGGCGATCTTGGCCAGAGCGTCAAAGCCATCCTCGGCCAGGATTACCTGGCACCCGGCTTGCAGCAGAAATATCTCGGCGCTGCGACGAATGGTGTTGCTGTCATCGATCACCATTACCTTGACGCCCGCCAATCGATTGCTTTCAGCCAACGCTTCCCCTCTCTCCCGGCTACGGCGTATTCCGCCTTTTGGTCCATCCTCGCCATAATATTGCCATGCGCGCCGGAAAATGCCTAGAGCATGTCATCGTGGGAAAACCCGCTCCATTGGGGCATTCCCGGACGGCGGGCGCTCACTGCCCAAGAAACAGGCGGTAGGCCAGATTTCCGGTTTCCTCCTCGTAATCATAACCGAGTCCCGCGAGAAATGCGGCAAATGCTTGCTGATTCCGGGGCGGCACCTGCATCCCCACCAAGACGCGACCATAGTCGGCGCCATGGTTGCGGTAATGAAACAGGCTGATGTTCCAACCCGCGCTCATGCTGTCCAGAAACTTCATCAAGGCGCCGGGACGCTCGGGAAACTCAAACCGATAGATGATCTCGTGTTCGGCGCGGGGCGCATGTCCGCCGACCAAGTGGCGCACATGCAGCTTGGCCATCTCATTGTCGGTGAGGTCATAGGCCTCGATGCGCCGCCGGTGCAATTCGCTCAGTATGCGCGTGGTTTCCTGCCGACCGCCAACCTCAACACCGACGAAAATGTGCGCAACCTCGGGATCGGCGTAGCGGTAGTTAAACTCGGTGATCGAGCGCTTGCCGAGGATTTCGCAGAATTCGCGAAAACTACCCGGTCGCTCGGCGATGGTCACGGCCAGGATCGCCTCGCGCTGCTCCCCGACTTCGGCCCGCTCGGCGACAAAACGCAGGCGGTCGAAATTGATGTTCGCGCCGGAGGCGACCGCCACCAGTGCCTGGTCTTTCAGGCGGTGCCGCTCCACATAAGCCTTCAGCCCGGCCACCGCCAGCGCCCCGGCAGGCTCGAGCACCGTGCGGGTATCCTGGAAGACATCCTTGATCGCCGCGCAGATCGCATCGGTATCGACCAACACCATTTCGTCCACCAACTCGCGGCAGAGGCGAAACGTCTCCTTGCCCACCTGTTTGACCGCCACGCCGTCGGCAAAGAGCCCGACCTGTTTGAGGGTGACCCGCCGCCCCGCGGCGAGGGACTTGGCCATGGCGTCGGCATCCAGGGGCTCGACGCCGATCACTTTGACTTGCGGCCGCACGCGCTTGACGAAGGCGGCGATGCCGGCAATCAGCCCGCCACCGCCCACCGGGACGAAGATCGCCTCAAGAGGCGCCTGGTGCTGGCGCAGAATTTCCATGCCGATCGTGCCCTGACCGGCGATTACGTCCGGATCATCATAGGGGTGGACGAAGACCGCGCCGCTCTCCGCAGCCTCTTCGACCGCCCGTTCGTAGGCGTCGGAATAGGAATCACCGTGCAGCAACACCTGCGCACCACGCGCCTGGACCGCGTGGACCTTAATCCCCGGCGTGGTCACCGGCATCACAATGGTGGCACGGCAGCCCAGCCGCTCCGCCGACAAGGCAACCCCCTGGGCATGGTTCCCGGCGGAAGCGGCGATCACCCCTTTCTTGAGGCTCTCGGCCGACAGCTTCGCCATCTTGTTGTAGGCACCGCGCAGCTTAAAGGAAAACACCGCCTGCTGGTCCTCGCGTTTCAAGAGCACGTGGTTTCCCAGACGCGCGCTCAAAGCCCGCGCGGTCTCAAGCGGAGTCTCGAGCGCGACATCGTAAACGCGGGCGGTGAGGATCTTTTGTAGGTAGTCGGCGGCCATGGCGGCCCGTCAATGTTCGAGCAAAGGACGAAGGGTAGCAGGAAAGTCCTTGACACTAAAGGGGCGGAAGCAGGTCGCGAACAAGGCGGCGGCATTTTACTGCCCCCAGGCAAGCCCTTAGCACCAGGCACCCCCCGAACCCCGAAGCCAGTGCAATGTTGACCCGGCAAGTCTCTGAACGGTTGTATTGACGCAAACGAGGCGAAGTGGATGAGTGCCACCTTGGGCTAGGCAACGTCTTCGTCGGCCTGACCCCGAAACGCGCAGGGGCCAACGGCTCGGCCATTGAGGGCTGTTCCTGAGGAGAGCCGGCGCTTGTTCCCGGACCTCGCAGAGGCGTCACGGAATCGCGGTTGAATCAAGACGCGGGTGAGATTAAGCTGCGGCGACAGAACTCATTCGCGCCATGACCGCCCAACTTCTCGCCGCCGTCGATTTAGGTTCCAACAGCTTCCGCCTCGAGATCGGCCGGGTGGAGGGCGAACGGGTGGTGCCCATCGATACCTGGAAGGAAACCCTGCGTTTCGGGGCCGGGCTCGACCAAAACGACTATCTGAGCGGCGAGAGCTGTGCTCAGGCGATCGCCGCCCTGGCGCGCTTCAGTGAACGCCTGCGCGGCTATGCGCCGGAGCGGGTGCGGGCGGTGGGCACCAATGTGCTGCGGGTCGCACGCAATGCTGGCGAGTTCCTGCCACTGGCCGAGCGCGCGCTTGGCTTCCCGATCGAAATCGTCGCCGGGCGGGAAGAGGCCCGGCTCATCTACCTTGGCGTCTCGCACACCCTGCCCTACACCAACGATCCGCGCTTGATCGTCGACATCGGCGGCGGCTCGACCGAGTTCATCTTGGGCCGGGGCTTCGAGCCCATGGTCATGGAGTCGGTCCCAATCGGCTGCGTGGGCTTCAGCCTTAGGCATTTCTCTGATGGGCGCTTCACCGCCAAAGCTTTTGGTCGCGCGGGGCTGGCGGCGCGCTCGATGATCGAGGGCGTGGTCGATGCCTTCGCGCCACGGCGCTGGAAATCAGCCTTCGGCTCCTCCGGCACCGCCCGGGCTTTGTCCGAAATTCTGGAAAAGAACGGCTGGTCGAGCGAGGGCATCACCCGTGAAGGACTCCAAGCGCTGCGGCAGTTCATGATCGAGTCGGGCGACCTGCGCGGTCTGCTGCAAACCGGCCTGCTGGCGCTCAAGACCGAACGCGCGCCGGTGCTTGCTGGCGGTTTGGCGATCATGGAGGTGTTGCTGGATGAATTGGCCATCGAGCGCGTCTTGCCCGCCGGAGGGGCGATGCGTTTGGGGGTGCTTTACGATCTTCTGGGCCGCTTCGAACATAGCGATTTGCGCGAGACCACGGTCAGCCGCATCAATGAGCGCTATGGCGTCGACGCCGCGCAAGCGCGCAGGGTCAGCGAGTTGGCCAGTGCTCTCTTGGGGGAGATCGAGCCGCGGGCCACCGAACACACGCGGCAACTTCTGCGCTGGGCCGCGTCCTGGCACGAAATCGGCCGTGCCATCGCCCACGATGATTACCACAAACACGGCAGCTACGTACTGGAGCACGCCGATCTGCCCGGCTTTTCCACCGGGGAACAGCGTCTCATCGGTCAGTTGGTGCTGGGCCAACGCGGCAGTCTGAAAAAAGTGCGCCCCTTGGTGGATGACGGCCGCTTGCGCAATTCGCTCTGTGCCCTGCGCTTGGCGGTAATCTTCGCGCACGCCCGACGCGATGCACCCCTGCCTACGCTGAGTTTGCGCAGCGGCCGGGCGATCCGCCTCGCCCTTCCCGCGGCGTGGCTGGAGCAACATCCGCTCACCGCCTACCTGCTCGATGCCGAGGCCTCACAGTGGCGCGCCGAAGGCGTCGATTTTCGGGCGGACTCAGGCTGAGGCGTCACGCCGCGGTAACTCACCCGTAACGCCACCTAATTATCCGCAGGATAAGGTGATCACGTTCGTGCAACTGGGACGTATATGGTCACTATTTGGGGCTGCGCTGCCTCGCCGCGCGCTGCGGGAAAGCGCCGCTGGAGGCGCCACGCCGAGGATTCAGGTTTCGCCACCCGACTCGAAGCGGTCTACCAGCCGACCCTGGCGCGCTCGGCGCCGGGGACCAAGAGTTGAACGAAGCCGCCGCACCGCAGCGCCGTTTTCGCAGTATCTGGATCTCGGATCTGCACCTCGGCACGCCGGGTTGCCAGGCGGGTATGCTGCTCGATTTTCTTCGCCACACGGAGAGTCACTACCTCTACCTGGTCGGCGATATCGTCGATGGCTGGCAGCTGCAACGCCGCTGGTACTGGCATCAGTCCCACAATGATGTCATCCAGAAGATCCTGCGCAAGGCGCGCAAGGGGACCGAGGTCACCTATATTCCGGGCAACCATGACGAATCGGCACGTCACTTTCTGAACCTCGCCTTCGGGGGTATCGAAATCCGCAGCGAAGCCTTGCACGTCACGGCGAGTGGTCGGAAGCTCCTGGTGATTCACGGCGATTTGTTTGACGGCGTGGTGCAATGCGCCCGGTGGTTGGCGTTTCTGGGCGACCGACTCTACACCCTCACACTCAAGCTCAACCGCTGGTTCAACCTCGCTCGAGCCCGTCTCGGATTGCCATATTGGTCCCTGGCGCAATACCTGAAGCAGCGGGTAAAGAACGCCGTGAGCTACATCACCGACTTCGAGCTCGCCCTCGCCCAGGAGGCCCATCGACGCGGCGTCGACGGCGTGGTCTGCGGTCATATCCATAAGGCGGAAATCCGCCAGATCGGCGGCATCCTGTACTGCAACGATGGGGACTGGGTGGAAAGTCTCACCGCCCTGGTTGAAACCGACGACGGCGAACTGCGCATTCTCACCTGGCGCGGCGCCGAGAATTTGGACCAAGCATGAAGATCTCCCTGGTTACCGACGCCTGGCGTCCGCAGGTCAATGGCGTGGTCAATACGCTGCGTCACACGATCGATGGTCTGAGCGAATTGGGGCACGAGGTGCAGACCATTACGCCTGAGCACTTTACCACGCTGCCTTGTCCGACTTATCCCGACATTCGGCTGTCGGTCTTCCCCTATCGTGGCGTGGTCGCCCGGCTGGCTTCGTTCGCGCCTCAGGCCGTGCATATCGCCACCGAAGGGCCGCTCGGACTGGCGGCGCGGCGCCATTGCCTCAGGCGGGGGCTGCCGTTTACGACGGCCTACCACACGCGTTTCCCGGAATACGTCCAAGCCCGCATCCGTTTGCCGCTTGCGCTCACCTACCGCTGGCTGCGCTGGTTTCACGATCCGGCGCGGGTGGTGATGGTGCCCACGGCGGTGGTTCATCAGGATCTGAGCGCACGCGGATTCACTAACTTGGGCATGTGGTCGCGCGGTGTCGATACCAAGGTCTTCTCACCGGGTCCGCGCGACTTCCTGAATACGGCTCGGCCGATCCACCTCTACGTCGGACGTGTCGCCGTGGAAAAGAATCTCGAGGCCTTCCTGGCACTGGATCTGCCGGGCAGCAAATGGGTCGTGGGCGAGGGTCCACAGCTCGCGGCGCTGCGACGCCAATATCCCTTCGTCCATTTCGCTGGCGTGCAGCCCCCAGCGCGCCTGGCTGCCTATTATCGCGCCGCGGATGTCTTCGTCTTTCCCAGCCGCACCGACACCTTCGGTCTGGTGCTGCTCGAAGCGATCGCCTGCGGCACACCAGTGGCGGCGTTCCCCGTGACCGGTCCCATCGATGTGCTGGGCGATAGCCGGGCCGGGGTCTTGCATGAGGATCTGCGACAGGCCTGCTTGGCCGCCGCCCAACTCAACCGTGAGGGAGTTCGCCAACATGCGCTCGGGTTCTCGTGGCAAGCGGCCACCCAGCAGTTCCTCCGCCACCTCGCCCGCCCTTCCGGAGGCGGCGGAGAGCCCGTATAAGGGGAAAGCGGGCTGGCGCCGGATTGTACAGGCACTGGCCTATTCCCTGGCCGGTCTGGGTTATGCATGGCGGCTGGAGAGCGCCTTCCGGCAGGAACTGACCCTGGCGCTCGTCCTGCTTCCCTTGGCGGTGCTTCTACCCTATACCGCCGTCGAGCGCGCGTTACTGATTTTCACGGTGATGCTGGTTCTGGTCGTGGAACTAATCAACTCCAGCATCGAGGCGGCGGTGGACCGCATCTCCCTGAGCGATCATCGCCTTTCGAAGCGTGCCAAGGACCTGGGCAGCGCCGCCGTACTGCTGGCCCTGTTGCTGTCGGGAATCGTCTGGCTGACGGTGGGGCCAGCGGCCATCGGGCGGCTGTGATCGGTTCCAACCCGGCCGCCCGATGCTCGGTGCATAGGCGAGGCTCGCCAGGAACCTGGCCAAGAGGGGGGCGCGAAGCGGGTACCGCCTAGAGCAGATCCGGGGTGATGGCGGCGCGCAGGACAACCTGACCACCACCTTCGCGCTCCCGATTCGACAACCACCAGACCGCGCCCTTCTTGATTGCCCAGGCCTGGGGCAAGCCGCCCAGAAGCAAGGCGGCTACCTGGCCCAGCGTAGGCTGGTGCCCGACCACCAGCACCGATTCGCGCCCGTCTGGCCAGCCGGCGAGCTGGAGCAATTCAGACGGCGCGGTATCAGGCGCCAGCGCCGGAACGGTCTTGAACTTGCGCCCCAAGGCGGCAGCGGTCTGCTGGGCCCGCTGCGCCGGACTCACCAAAATACGGCAGTTGCCCGGCAGGTGCCGATCGAGCCAAGTCGCCACCTTGCCGGCTTGCTTGTGCCCCTTGTGGGTCAAGGCACGTTCGAGATCGGGGAGCCCGTCCTCGGCATCCGCATGCCGCCACAGCAGGAGTTCCATCAGCTTGCTCCGCCGGGACCAAGCGCGCGCGCCGGCTCACTGTTCATCGGATGGCTCGCCCAGAAGGCGCATCAGATGTTCCTGCGCCGAAGGCATGCCCTTCGTCCGGCGGCCTGCCGGGCGTCGATAGGTGCCATCGGCTTGCAACATCCAGACCTGGCGATGGTCGGCGAGGTAGGCTTTCAGACCTTCGTCGATCACCCGCTGCTTGAGCTCGGGATCCAGCACTGGAAAAGCCACTTCGATGCGGCGGTGCAGGTTGCGCCCCATCCAATCGGCGCTGGCGAGATAGACATCCTCGGCGCCCAGATTGAAGAAATAGTAGACCCGGCTGTGTTCAAGAAAACGTCCGATTATCGACCGTACGCGGATCTTGTCCGACAATCCGGCCACTCCTGGCCTCAGGGCGCAAGCGCCGCGCACGATCAGGTCAATGTCCACCCCGGCCTGCGACGCGGCGTAAAGCGCGGCGATCACGCCTTCGTCCAGCAACGCGTTCATGCGCCCGAGAATGCGTGCCGGCTGGCCGGAACGGGCATGCTGCGCTTCCTGGTTGATGGCGCGAATCAGGCGGCGATGCAGGGTGAACGGTGCCAGCCACAGGCGGCGCAGGCGCTCGACCCGGGCAAGGCTCGTCAGATGCAGAAATACCTCGCTGACTTCCTTGCAGATTTCGCGCCGCGCGGTGAACAGGCCAAAATCAGTGTAGAGCCTGGCTGTCGCCGGATGATAGTTGCCGGTGCCGAGGTGGGCGTAGCTGCGCAACCCGCCTTCTTCTCGGCGCACCACCAGGGCGAGCTTAGCGTGAGTCTTCAAGCCCACGACGCCATAGACCACTTGTACGCCGACCTGCTCCAGACGCTCGGCCCAATTGATGTTGGCTTCCTCGTCGAAGCGCGCCATGAGTTCCAGAACCACGGTCACTTCCTTGCCGCGCCGGGTGGCTTCCAGAAGCGCCTCCATGACCATCGAGTGGGTACCGGTGCGATAAACCGTCTGCTTGATCGCCACCACCCGAGGGTCTTCGGCGGCCTGGCGCAGGAAGTCCACCACCGGGTCGAAAGACTGAAAAGGATGATGGAGCAGGATGTCCTGGCGGCGTATGGCGGTGAAGAGATCCGGCTCGCCCCGCAGCCGATCCGGAAGTCCGGGTGTAAACCTCGGATACTTGAGCTCCGGGCGATCGACCTGATCGATCACTTGGGCAAGCCGCACCATGTTTACCGGACCATTGACCCGGTAGAGGTCCACGTCATCAAGTTCGAACTGGGTCAGCAGAAATCGCGCCAGCGAGTCGGGGCAGTCGGCCAGGATTTCCAGGCGCACCGCCTGGCCCAAGTGCCGCTGCGGCAGTTCCCCGGAAAGCGCCTGGCGCAGGTTTTTCACTTCTTCTTCGTCGAGCCACAGGTCGCTGTTGCGGGTGACGCGGAATTGCGAGTAGGCGAGCACCTCGCGCCGGCCGAAGAGATCGGAGATGTGCGCCCGAATCACCGAGGAAAGCAGCACAAAAGGCATTTCCACGTCGCCCATTTCCGGCGGCAGCTTGATCACCCGCGGCAGCACGCGCGGCGCTTTGACGATGGCGACGCTGGTATCGCGCCCAAAGGCGTCGCGGCCGGAGAGCTCGACCACAAAATTGAGGCTCTTGTTGAAGACCTGCGGAAAAGGATGCGCCGGGTCCAGCCCGATGGGCGTCAACAGCGGCTTGACCTCGCGGAAGAAATACTCGGCGACCCAGGCGCGCTGCCGCTCATTGCGTTCCACATGGTGCAGAAAGCGGATGCCCTTGTCGGCCAGGAGCGGCAGGATTTCCTCATTGAGCGTTTGGTATTGCGCCGCCACCAGGTCGTGGGTGGCGGCGGCAATACGGGCGAAGAAGCCCCGCGTGCCTTCCGCCCGAGCACCGCGGCCGGTCTCGCCCTGGGCCTGGGCGCGCAGACCAGCCATGCGGATCTCCACGAATTCATCGAGATTGCTGCCGACGATGCACAGGAAGCGCAAGCGCTCCAGCAGGGGCACCGCCGGATCCCGCGCCTGCTCCAGTACCCGCCAGTTAAAGGCAAGCTGGGAGAATTCGCGGTTGAGAATGGTCTCGGAATTGGCGAGCTGGGAGGGAATCTGGACCGCCGTGTCCATGGCAGGGGCGAGGCAAAAACAAGGTCACAGTTTGGCGAGCGGATGTTGCAGTTTCATGACAAAGGCGCCTCGGCGAGCCACACGCAACGTCCGCCGCTGTCTTTCTGAAGCGAAGCCAGATAATTCACATGGTCCTCGGCTTCGCCGGCGTTGGCGGCAAGCACTCGCACAGGCGGACGCTCGCCACCGCCCCCCTGCGCCCCCGGCACGAACGCGGGCGACAAATCCATGAGCAGCGATTCCTGGCCGCGGGTCATCGCCAGATAGATTTCCGCCAGCAACTGGGCATCGAGCAGCGCGCCGTGCAGGGTGCGGCGGGCATTGTCGATCTGGTAGCGCTCGCACAGGGCGTCGAGATTGTTGCGCTTGCCGGGGTGAAGTTCCTTGGCCATGCGCAAGGTGTCGATAATGCCTGAGCAGTGCTCCCGCAAAGGGGCGATTCCCAGCAGGCCAAATTCCTGGTCGAGGAAGCCGCAATCAAAAGAGGCGTTATGGATCAGGACTTCCGCGTTACCAAGGAATTCGAGCAGGCCACCGGCCACTTCGGCGAATCGCGGCTTGTCCTTGAGATCCTCCCAGGTCATGCCATGGACCTGGGTCGCGCCCGGATCGATCTCCCTTTCAGGATTGAGATAGACATGATAGTGCTGGCCGGTGGCGCGGCGGCTAATCAGCTCCACCGCGCCAATTTCGATGATGCGGTGTCCCTGGCGCGGATCGAGGCCGGTGGTCTCGGTATCGAGGACGACTTGACGCGGAGTGCTCATGGTCCCGGACTATTTTCCGTAGCGGCGAATGGTCGCCTGAATTTCCGAAATGGCCTGCTCGATCTCGTCGTCGGTCAATTCGCGCACGCCATCCTTGCGCTGGGTGATGGTCATGGGGCGATCGACCTGGGTGGCGAACTGCCCCGCGGGCATGGTTTCGGTGATGGTCGTGGTGGTGCCCGCTTCGTCGGACAGCTCTGGTCCCCAGCGCATGAGAATGGTGGAGAGATTGTCGCCCTCGGCACCGCCACGGCGTTCCGCCTCCGCCATGAGCTTGGGCGCCTCGGCAAGCATCGCCGGATGCGCCGCGACTTCGCAGAATTCGTCCGCATGGACCTGGCTCCACACGCCGTCGGAGCACAGCACGATCACGTCTCCGGACAGGATCGGTGTGCGCCGCGACAAATCGATCACCGGGTCGAGGGAGCCGCCAAGACAACTGTAGATCTTGTTGCGATCGGGATGGGTACCGGCCTCTTCGCGCGTGATCACCCCCTGATCGACGAGGTATTGCACCTTGGAATGATCGCGCGTTTGAATGATGACCCGGCCGTCACGAATGAGGTAGAGCCGCGAATCCCCCACATGCACCCAGTACGCGTGGCTGTGCTGCACCACGCAGGCTACGCAGGTGGTGCGCGGCGACTCCATGAGATTGAGCTGGCGCGAGTAGTGGCCCAGCGCCGAATGCGCGCGCAGCATGGTGTCTTGCAGGAACAGGAGCGGATTCTTGAGCACCGGTCGGGCATCGGCCTGAAAACGCTCCACCAACAGGCGCACCACAATCTGCGCGGCGATTTCGCCGCCGAAGTGCCCGCCCATGCCGTCGGCACAGACCAACAGCAAGGCATCTCGACTGTAGGAATACGCCACACGGTCCTGGTTGATCTTGCGCGCGCCCTTGCGGCTGTCTTGAAAAATTGTGAACTGCATTACCTATCCTGCACGGCCCGGAGTGGTTCGGAAGCGATCGGGGGCGCCATCACAGACTGCCCCGTTTCAGTTTGAAATCAGCGAACAGCTTGGCGCGCATCAACCCCACCAGGCTACGGCGTTTCTTTTCGGGCGGCGCCTCGCGCAGCGCTTTTTGCAAAGCGAACACACTCTGCGGCCGCTCGAGGGGATCGAGTTTGAGACACCAGTCGATGACCTCCAGGAGATCGTCGGAGTAGTTGCCCCCCCAAATCTTCTTGGCCGAGACCAGGTGATCTTCCTCGATGCGCGAATCCGCCGCCTGGGGCGCGAAGGTCGCCAGACAGGCGAAGAGGCTCGCGCCGATGCCATAGCAGTCGGTCCAGGGGCCGAGGCGGTCAGGATCGCGGTACTGTTCTGGAGCGGCGAAACCCGGCGTGTACATGGGCGCAAACCGACTCTGGCTGGTCACCTGGAGCGTCTGGCGCGCGGCGCCGAAGTCGAGCAGAACCGGCGTGCCGTCCTGGCGCAAATAAACGTTGGCGGGCTTGATGTCGAGATGCAGCAGTTTGTGCGTATGCACCTCGCGCAGGCCGGTGAGCAACTGGGTGAAGACCCGCCGCAAAAAACGCTCGGTCAGGGATTCGGGCTTGTACTGAATCTGCTGTTGCAGGGTTCGGCCACGCTCGTAGCGCATGACCATGTAAACCGTCTCGTTGGCGCGAAAAAAATTCAGTACCCGCACCACGTTGGGATGATTGATCTTGGCGAGCGCCCTACCTTCCTCGAAAAAGCACTTCATGCCATAGCGAAAGGAGTTGAGGTTTTCCGCCGAAGTGGCCCGCACGAGGTCGCCTTCGGTGCGCAAGACCAGGGCGCTGGGCAGGTATTCCTTGATCGCAACGGTGTTGCCGTGCTCGTCGAAGGCGCGATACACGATGCTGAACCCGCCGCGACTGATCTGCTTGTCGACGCGATAGTTCAGCAACTGGTAACTGGGGGGCAACGCCTGGTTGATCGGACCTGCCATGGGAAAAACGCGCGCTTTCACCCGCGCCGGCTTGCGCGGTTTATGATTAACGCATACATTCTCGACAACCCCGGCGATAAAGTAAAGCCGGCCTGGGAAAAATCCGATGATCCTGAGCATGACCGGCTACGCCGTGGCGAGCCGAGACCTCCCCACGGGCAGCGTGCAACTCGAATTGCGCGCCGTCAACCACCGCTATCTCGACCTCTCGATCCGTCTGCCCGACGAATTGCGCGCCCTGGAACCCGCCCTGCGGGAGAAGCTCGGTGGACGCCTGGCCCGCGGCAAAGTCGAGTGCCGTCTGGTCTTCAACCGCGCCGCGCCTGACGCCCGCAGTCTAGCCCTCAACGCGCCGCTGGTCGCGCAACTGCACGCACTGTCCCAGGAGATCGCCCGAACCGCGCCCGGCGCGGCACCCCTCGGCGCCGCGGAAATCCTACGCTGGCCAGGGGTGGTCGTCGAGCCCGCGACCAATTTCGAGGACTTGGCCAAATCAGTGGACCAGTTGGCGGACGCGGCCCTCGCCGATCTCACCGCTACCCGCGGCCGCGAGGGCGCGAAACTGGTGACCATGATCGAGGAACGCCTCGCCGGCATGAGCGCCCTGGTGGCACGGGTCGCGCCGCGTCTGCCGGCCATTCAGGCGGCCTACCAGGAAAAGCTCGCGGCGCGGCTGCGCGAGGCCGCCCTCGAAGCCGACGAAGAGCGGCTGCGCCAGGAGTTGGCCTTGTTCGCCGCCAAAACCGATGTCGCCGAGGAAGTCTCGCGTTTGTCGGCGCATGTCAGTGAGGTTCGGCGCGTCCTGAAGGCTGGGGGCAACGCCGGCAAGCGCCTGGACTTCCTGATGCAGGAACTGAATCGCGAAGCCAATACGCTGGGGTCAAAGTCGGTGGATGCCGAACTCTCTCAGATCGCCCTGGAACTGAAGGTGTTGATCGAGCAAATGCGCGAACAGGTGCAAAACCTCGAATGAGCCCGCGCGCCCGGTGACACCGATTCAGGCGGCGTCCGCCAGGGTCAGAACCAACAGGGCGGCGACGAAATTGTGCCCAAACACCAACCCCAGGGGCGGCGCCGTGAGCGCGGTGGCAACGCCCAGCCCATAAGCCAGGCCGATTAAGACCAACAGTCGCACGGCCAGGCCGCGTTCCGGGCGGGGAGCTTGCCACAAGCGCCAGGCTAGACTCAGGAGCGCCACGCTTAAGATCAGGGCGAGTAAGCGGTGGGCCACCACCAGCCCGGCCAGACCCGCGGGCCGCTCGGCCACGCCCGCGGCGTCAAGCGCGATGCTGCGAAACGGATTGAAGAGTTCGGCACGCACTTCCATGCCTTGTGGCCCGCAGCCGGGAAATCCGGGGCAGCTTGGACCGGCGAAGCTGGCGCTCACCATCCCGCCCAGTGCCACCTGCCCGGCCAGGAGCACCGCGCAAAGGAGGAGCAGGCCCCGCGCCGGATGCGCCTGCCGCCTGACCGAGGGAGCGGCGCGCAACCGCCAGAGCGCAGCCAGGAGCATAAAGCCACCCAGGAGATTGCCCAGGGTAACGGCCGGCACCCGTGTGCCGGGAGTCCACCTTCCCAGTACCGCCAGGAAGAGCGTGAGGCTCAGGGCGAGGAGCGCCAGGCGCAACGAGCGTGCGTCCTCCCGGCGCTGACGATAACCCAGGACCACCAGACTCAGCACCAGCACAGCGACGCCCATGGCGGCAAGGCGATGCGCCACCCGCGCCCAGAAGACCAACGGCTCCAGTGCCAAGGTCTGCTGGTTGATCTCGATGCGGCCAAAACAGGCCGGCCAATCGGCGCAGGAAAAACCAGCCTGTCCCAGACGCAAGTAGGCGCTTGCGGCCACCACCACCAGCACCAGGAGTGCGCATCCGGTCGCCAGGCGCCGCTGGAGCCCAAAAGTGGCGGCAAACTCAGGCGACATCGCAACGCTTGGGCGCGAGAACCGCGCGCAACACGATGATCAAGAAGAGCAGGCCACCGATGATCGCGATCAGGCCGCCCAGGCCCATTACCCCCATGGCGATCTGGTGTTCCAGAGAAGCGACGCCGGCGACCGCGTCGGCCACCTTGCGCTGCGCACCATGCCCGCCCGCCCAAGCCAGGCCGCCGATGTGCAGCAGTTGTCCGGCGGCATAGACCAGGGGTTGCCAAGCGGCGGCGCGGGAATCGGGGGCGGCGTAGCCTAAACGCGGCAACAGGTAATAGGCGAGCCCCATCAGGGCCAGAGTCACTCCGACGATCGAACCGTGGTAATGCGCCGGAATGAGCGTGCTGCTTTCCGTGATTAGCAGCCCGAATACGCCACCCACCGAAAAGAGCGCCAGTGATGCGAGCAGCGCCGCATGCAGCGGCCGCGCTCGCCCTCCCAGGCGACGCGCCCGCCAACACGACCAGCCAGCGGCGAGCATGAAGGGCGCCATGGGCAGGGCGCCACCGAATTGCATCAGCCAGGTCATCAAGCCGCGAAACTCGCCGGAACGCACATCGTGCAGGATATAGACGCCCGGAACCAGCAGCACCGGTCCCACCCCCAGGACAAACAGCAGCTTGGTCACCCGCTCGGGCAGCGCCAGGGGCGCGTCGATCGCCTGGGCAAGAACCAACCAGGCCACCAGCATCAACAGTGCGTAGGTGAACTGCAAGGCATGCCCGCCGCCCCAGAAGAGCAGCTCGTAGTAGTCCTTGCCGGTGATGAAACGCGGCAAGCTGACATAGGACCAGACCAAGGCCGCCAGGGCGATGGCAGTGGCCAGTACCGCGGCCTCGAGCCCGAAACCGGCGGCGCCGCGCCCCGCTGTCAGGACAGCGGTCGCCATGGTGCGCAACACCAAGAGCGCGATGCCCAGACCGAATGCCGCCAGGCCGGAAAGGAACATCGGTTCATCGAGGACCGGTATGTAATTGGCCATCAAGGGACCGCCGCCGCCGAAGAACGGCGCCAGCACCATGATTGCGGTACCCGCCAGAGCCAAGGCGAGTGCGGCACGCCCCAGACGCAGCAACACCGGCGGACCATGCAGGCTCCAAAGCGCCCCGGCAAAAGCCAAAAACCACACCAGCACCGAAAGATCGACGTGTACGACCAAAGCGACGTGAAAGAAGTCCGTCAACGGCATCAGCTTGGCCACCTGCGGGGTACGCGAGAGCACCAGCAAGACCGAGAACACGCCCGAGGCGATCAGGGCGAAGACCCCCAAACCCAGCCAAGCCCGGGCGAGCCCCCGCCGTTCATCATCGGGCACGGCCAGCCCTCCCAGGAGCCCCGTGGGCGGCCGCGCCGCGGTAGTGTTCAATGATTCAGTCGCTCGACTCATCGCGCCCGGGTTCCTCGGTTTTTCGGCGTTCTTTCCAGAACATCTCCCGCCCTTCTGGGGCCAGGGGGCGCGCCGGCAGCGCCGCCCGAAACTGGGCCAAAGCCCCGCTCAGTTCCGCACCCTGATGACGGTCGAACCACTCCACGCGCACCCTCTCCCGGTCCACCGCCGGGCGCAGACGCGGCTCGCGTTTGCCTTCCAGTCTTTCCACCAGCCACTGGTTGCCCAGGCGGAAGTTGCAATTGCCCGCGCCACAGCCGGTGACCAACACCCCGTCGGCCCCATTGCGCAGGGCGTAGTCAACGAAGGAGGGCGGCAGCATCCCCGCGCACGGCAGGCTGATGCATGCCGTATTGGTCGCGCACAAGGCGGTCACCGGTACCGCGTGATCACAGCCGAACACCACGACCGGCGCAGCTCCCGCCAGTTCCTCCAAGGCCGCTTCGAGTTTAGCACGCAAGGCCTGCACCGAATTCCTGGGCAAATCGATGCCCGTTTTCAGCTGGGCTTGAGTGCGGAACGGCGTGGAGGACGGGCAGGCGCCCGCGCATATGCCGCAACTGGCGCACAGCTCAGGGTCCACCTGGGCTTGCCGCAAATGGGGCGCGCCGTCGCTGCGTGGCACCATGGTAATTGCGACATAGGGACAGTCGTCGAAACAACGCGAGCAACCGTTGCAATGGTCGAGATCCACTTCCGCCTTGGGTTCGGGTCGCGGCCGCGGCAGCAGGGGCAGGAGCGCGAGCAGCAGCGTGAACCCCGCCGTGGCGACCCACAGAAAACCTGGCGAGCGCAGGTACATCAGCGGATGGGCGAACATGTAGATCCAGTCCAAGTCGAGCGCGGACGACACCGCATCGAGGTTGGCTGGGCCGCCGCTCAGCGCCGGCTTGAACAAGGACAGCAACAGGAGCGCCGCGAACACCGCCAGGCCCAGTTGCCTGGTGGGGTTGGTGCGGGCGTGGCTCAAGCGGTAGATGTGAATCCACATCAGCAGGAGCAGCAGCAGCGGAATGCCGATGTGCAGAAAGATCAAGAGCGAGAAAAAGCGGTCCGTGGTGGCGCCGCGGCCGATGAAATTGTGCACGATCGGCTCGCCAAAAATGGGCAGCCAATCAAGCCACTCCGCCGTGGCGATGACCGAGAACTGCGCCAATTCGTCCCAGACCAGCCAGTAGCCGCCCAGCCCCGAGGCATAGACCAGCCAGATCAGTGGCACTCCGGTGAGCCAGGAGAACCAGCGAAAGCCATGCCAGCGACCCTTGACGAATTCACGCAGCAAGTGTGCCGCCATGGTGAGCACGAAGGCGTCCGAGCCGTAGCGATGCAAGCTGCGCATGACTCCGCCCAAGTACCACTGCTGGTGGGTGAGCGCCTCCACCGAACGGTAAGCCCCCGCCACCGAGGTGTCGAAGAAGGCATAGACATAAATGCCGCTGGCGGCGACGATCCAGAAGAGGTAGAAGGAAAGCGCCCCGAGTTGATGCAGTGGATTCTCGGCCGAACCGAAGGCTCGATCAAAGAGCGCCTCGATGCCCGCCACCGCGCGCTCCGCTGGTATCAGCCAACGGGGCACGCTGCTCGCGCGAGGGTTCAAGAGGATGGAGGGCATTTGGTGTGGGCGTCCATGCGCGCTGAGCGCCCCGATGTGCGGCCCAAGTTGCTGGGCGCTGGGCGATCAGCGTTCAGGGTGCGTGGGCGGTCGGCCTCAACCCTGGTGAATGATGAAACCGCCCTGCGCGGCATTGAAGTCGAGCACCATGACCTTGCCCGGTGCGAGGTCGATGCTGAACTCCTTGGTGTAGCCGATAACGCCCGAACTGTGGTCGGAGAGCCGTGCCGCGAAATGGCGCTGCCCGGACTTGACGGTCAGGCGGCGATAGACCGTCGACTGCCCGTCCTTTTGCAGGCCGGTGGGCTGCGCCGTGAGCTTGTAGAGCGGTTTGCCGTCCATGTCGATTTCCAGTAGCACGGGCGCGCGTTCACGGGGACAGACGGTGCGCAAACGCATGTTGGGCGCGAGCTTGGCGAGTTCCTCGTCGCTGCGCTCGCGGCATTCGCCGACGCGTTGCGCAGCGTGGCTGAAAGAAATGCGGATCAGTGCCTCATCAGGCCTGAGATGCTCGAAGCGCGGCGAGGTCGAGAAATACCCCACGAAGGCGAAGAAGGCGCCGTACAACACGGCTTGCGCAAGATACCGAAGCACCGTTTTCATTGCTGACCCCCCAGCTTGACCATGTCGGCGCTCGGCGCATCCACCGAGCGATGAGGCGCCAACCTGAACGCGTCGGAGAAGCAGTCGTCCTGCACCATGCCGCGCGCCAGGAAGGCGGGTTTTGCCGCCTCGACCATACCCACCGAACCGCAGGCATAGACCTGATAGCCGCCCAGGTCCGGGAAATCCGCCAGGATCGCCTCGTGGACCAGCCCACTTCGACCGGTCCAGGCATCCTCGGGGCCGGCGTCGGAAAGCACCGGAATAAAATGAAAGTTGGCGTGGTCCTTCGCCCATTGCTCGGGCAGATCGGGCAGGTACAAGTCCTTGCGCTTGCGCACGCCCCAATAGAGGTACATTTCGCGCTTGAGCCCGATTTCGAAGGCGTACTCGAGCATGCTCTTCACCGGCGCGAAGCCGGTGGCGCCAGCCACGAAAATGATCGGTTTCACGCTGTCTTCACGCAAGAAGAAGGACCCCACTGGGCCTTCGAACCGAACAATGTCGCCGACCTGCATGTGCTCGAAGACCTGAGTGGTGAACTTGCCGCCTGGAACGTACCGGATCTGCAACTCGATGGTGGTGTCGTGATGCGGCGCGGTGGCGAAGGAATAGGCGCGCTTCTGCCCGTCTTCGAGCAGGATGTTGATGTACTGCCCGGCGTAGTACTTGACTTTGGCGCCCCCCTCGACGCGCAGGAAGATCTGCATCACGTCTTCGCTCAGTCGGTTCATGCGCTCGACGCGCGCGGTATGCACTTGCAGCGGCGGCCGTTCCACTCCGGCGCGTGGTTCATAGACGATTTCCACGTCGGAGAGCGCCGTGGCGCAGCAGGTGAGCACATAGCCGGCCGACTTCTCCACCGTGGAGAGCGCGCTCAGGTGATGGGGGCCATAGTCGACCTTGCCATGCAAGAGCCGGCATTTGCATTCGCTGCAGCCACCGTTGCGGCAATCGAACGGCAGGGCCACGCCTTCGCGCAGGGCGGCGTCGAGCACGGTCTCGCCGTCGCGAATGCCGATGATGCGGTCATCGGGCTGCACCAGAAGGTGGAAGCCCTGCTTTGGACCGCTGCGGCGCTTGGGCGGCAACCAGGGCAGGACCAGGACAAAAAGCGAGGCCCCCAGGACGATCATCCAGGTCTTGGCCGGGGAGAGCTCGTAGATCAGGGCATAGGCCGGCAGATAGAACCAATCGAAATCGATTTGTTGTAGCGCGGCATCGAGATTGGCGCGCGGCCCGCTCAACACCGGCTTGAGCAGCGACAGGACCACCAGTGTGGTGATCACCATGAGCATGATCGGCAGCGGCGGGTTGGTTTTCGCCCGCGGTACACGCTGCGTGTGCACCCACAGGAGCGCCAGCACTCCCAGCGGAAAACCGATATGGATGAAGGAAAGCAGCGAGAACAGCCGGTCGTTCACCTGCCCTTCGAAAATGAAGTTGCGGATCAAGATGCCATTGAACATTGGCAGCACATCCAACCACTCCGCCGTGGCGATCACCACGAACTGCGCGGTGCTGTCCCAGGGCAGCATGAACCCGTTGATGCCCGAGGCATAGACCAGCCACAGCAGCACTACCCCGGAAACCCAAGAAAACCAGCGAAAGCCTCGATAGTGATCAAAAAAGAAGTGCCGCGTCAGGTGCAGCCCCATGGTCAGCACCATGCCGTCGGAGGCGTAGCGGTGGAAACTGCGCATGATGCCGCCGAAATACCATTGCCCGTGGGTGATCGCTTCGACCGAATCGTAGGCCCCCTCGACGCTGGTGCTGAAAAAGATGTAGAGATACAAGCCGCTGACCACGACGATCCAGAACATAAAGTAGCTGATCGCACCGAGGTAGTAGAAGGGGTTGAGCTGGTTGCCAAAGGCTAGGTTGAAAGGGCCCTCGACGTGCATGAACAGCCACTGGCCGGCGCGCTGGATTTTTCGGAGCATGGTGACTCGTACCGAGAAGCGTGACAATGGTCTCAGGGTAACAAACCACCGCTCCGATTTAATTGACGTGGGTCAGTTTCAGTCGGGGTTTACGCCTGACGCAATCGCGGTCGCGTTGCGCAAGGCATTGTTCTCGCTGTGGTCTTGAGGCAGGTTCTTTAGTACTTAAGCGAAATCTCGTGAATACGCGGAGTCCGACTTCCGAGACGCAGCAGTTCTTGATCAGGGTCGCAGGGTCGCGCGCAGGGCGCCCAGCACTCGACTCGGCGCCAGCATCCCCAGGCCGAATTTCGGCGGCTCTTGCGCATCGAGCGTGTTCTTGATCAGCAGGCCCAGTTCGGTGTCGCCTTCGATGAGCAGGCGCCGATGAAAGAAAAGCGTGTCGGGGTCTTCTTTACGCGCGGCAAGAATGGCGAAATCATAGGCTTTGGCACTTAGGCTCACGTCCGCCTGGGTCGCGCCGGAGAGCGGTTTGAAGCCATCAGCGGCGACGGTGAAGGTAAGGCTCAGCCCTGCATCGGTGACCTGGATGCGAATGGTCCGGCCGTGGAGCAAGCGCAAGTTCTCCGAGTTCGCCAATTGGCGAATGACCAGGTTGAGTCCGAAAGCAAAGGCCAAGGACGGCGGGAACTGCGGCAGCCGCGCCAGGGTCTCGCCGATCGGCGCCGGGATCGCAAAACCACCTGGTTTGGCAAGGTTCATGGTCTTCTCCATGCGACGAATTCTCGATCAGTGCGGGTCCGGGGTCGCCGTTGCTTTCGCGCAGGCCACCTGATCCAGGCCGGGTCGGCCATACCAATAACCGTCGCAGCCTTGGTCGGGAAGCAGCGCGGCGATTTCTTGGAGGCGCGGCGCCGCGGCGGTCGGGTCGTCCAGCAGCCCACGCAGCAATCCAACCAATTCTCCGCTGCCCTTGGACTGCGGCGAAATCCGAAACACATCCACGCCGCTCGCCTGCATCGCCGCGGTTTCGGCACTCAGATTGTACACGCGCGCCGATTGGGTCTGAATGCCGTTGAGGACCAGAAATTCCTGGTGCTCACGCGTGGCGAGGACGAGTCCATCGGGATAGTCGATACAGCGGAACTGGCAATCGTCTTTTTGTAAGTTGAAATGGCGGGCCGTGAAACACCTGGCGGAGAACGCGAGCGGCATGCGCCCCAGGGCGAACACCTCGGTCTCTACCGCCTGGTGCAAGGCGCTTTGCAAGGACTGCAAGTGCGCCTGGGACATTTCCAACGGCATCACCCAGCGCTTGGCGCCCGCTTCGATCAGCAGGTCCAGGGTCGGCGCGTTGTAAACATTGAGGTGCGGGCCGGCGACAAAAGGGTGGCGTCCGGAAAGCAGGCGCACCGCACCGAAATCGTTGGCTTCAACCAGGAACTCGCCGTTGTCCACCAACCGGCGCAGGGACTTGAGATCGGCTTCGCCTTCGATCAGCACTTGCGAGGAGAGGACCACCTCCTTGCCGGCGGCGGCAAGCTTGCGGCCCAACTCCAGCCAGTCGGCAAAGCGCAATTGCCAGCGGCGTGAACACACCGCTTCGCCCAGATGCGCGATCTCGAACGGCCAAGTGGCGGCCTCTTCATAAAAAGCGAACACCGTCGCCTTGGGCCAGTAATAGAGCGGAGGGCCGAGAGAGATTTTCATGCTTGCGCGCGGGCCAGACGGTGCCGATCGCCGCCGCTATTTCCAGGGCCGGTGGTAGGCGCCCAGCGTAGTCTGCCGCCCTTCGGAGACCTTTCCCAATTCGGCGTTCCAGGCCGGGCGCACGGAATAGCGGGCATCGTCGCGCGCGCATAGGTCGATGGCCTCGCGCCAGACCCGGGTAACGCTGGCGACATAAGCCGGGCTACGCTGCCGTCCTTCGATCTTGATCGCCGCTACGCCGAGGCGCTTCAGTTCGGGAAGCAGCTCCAGGGTGTTGAGGCTGGTCGGCTCTTCGATGGCGTAGTAGGTTTCATCGTTCACTTCGAAGCGGCCTTTGCACAAGGTGGGATAGCCGGCGTTTTCGCCTTCGGCGTAGCGATCGATGAGCATGCCGTTGAGCCGGCTCTCCAGCCCCCGTGGGGTTTGCTGCCAGCGCACCGCTTTGGCGGGCGAGCATACCCCCACGGTATTGGGCGAATCGCCGGTCACGTAGGAGCTAAGCGAACATCGGCCTTCGACCATGACGCACAAGCCGCCGAAGCCAAAGACTTCGATCTCCACCGGGGTGTTGCCGATTACCTGTTCCACCTGGGCCATGGACAAGACCCGAGGCAATACCGCACGCTGGATGTTGAAGCGCTCGTGATAGAAATTGATGGCCTCATGGTTGGTGGCCGAACCTTGCACCGACAGATGCAGCCGCAGCCCGGGATGCTGGCGTTGGGCGTAGGCCATGAGCCCGGGGTCGGCCAGAATGACGGCGTCAAAACCCAGGCGCGCAGCGGCGTCGATCGCAGCGGTCCAACGGTCCCAATGGTCGGGTTGCGCATAGGTGTTGAGCGCCAGGAAGACCTTGGCGCCCCGTTCATGGGCGTAGCGTAGGCCAAGAGCAGCCTCGCTGGGGCCAAAGTTGAGCCCGTTGAAGTTGCGGGCGTTGGTGTTGTCACGAAAGCCGAGGTACACGCAGTCGGCGCCATGATCCACCGCGGTCTTGAGTGCCGGCAGGCTGCCGGCGGGGCAAACGAGTTCCATGCGGCTGACGCTGGCCATGAGTATCTCCGTTCCTAGCCGCTCAGGCCGGCGTGACGCGCCGGCGTCGGCGACGTTCGTTGACCAGATAATAGACCACCGAGCCGATCACCGTGAGCCCGGCGAAGATCTCGATGAACAAGGCGTAGTTGAGCCGATAGCGGCCCGAAGCGGGATCATAGACGGTGCAGAGAATGCGGACTTGCTCGATCCATCCCGAAAGATCACGTACCGGTACGCTCTCCCCCGCGAGCAGCGTCTTGAGGGGCTCGACGAGCATCTGGACTTCAAACGTCTCGCCGTAGATCTGGGTGGCGATGCGCCCATCTGCATCGAGCAGGGTCAACTGGGTGAGGTGGTCGAAACCGCCCGCCGCCGGCTGATAGACAAAGCCGAATTCCCGGGTGAGCGCTTCAACCGCGCGCGGCTCGGGGCTGAGAAATTCCCAACCGGGCAGTGCCACGCCTTGCTTGAGCGCGAAGTCGCGCATCGCCTCGGGGCTGTCGAAGGGTTGATTGAAACCTATGGTCAGCACCTGAAAAAGGTCTTGCCCAAGGGCGCTTTGTGCCTTGGCAACGGCCTGGGCGAGGAACTTGGTGGTCACCGGGCAGACCTGAAAACAACCCGTATAGACAAAACTCACCAGAACTGGCTTACCGCGGAATTGGGAGAGTCGAACGGATCGCCCATGGCGATCGGTAAAGTCATAGTCCCCAGGAATGCGGCCGAGCGCCGCCTGGCTGAGCCGGAACGCTTCTTTTTGATCCAGAGCGCCGGGCGCTGGGGCAGTCTGCGCCCGCGCCGGAACGGAGAGCACCAGGCCAGCGAGGGCAAGGGCCAAACCGGGCCAGAGGCATGCAGTGCGGAGCCGAACGAGGCGCTTCAAGACTGGGTATCGAGGCAGGGACTCCGAAATTGCCTGCGCCGCAGGGAGATTCAGGGATTGCAGCAGGTGGGGCACGGCAACGCTCACTGGTGTGACTTCCCGCCATTCCCCCTTCCGCCGGAAGGGGGTGCGTGCGGTTCGCGGGCTACGCCCGCGCCGGCGACTGGCTGACGCGCCCTTGGGGCGGCCCGGCGGGTACGCTGAAAAATCAGGGGCGGCGACCCTGGTGCGAGCACGCGCCAAGAGCCGCCGCCAACCCGGACCGGCTTAATTGAGAGGCCAGACCGTGGAGAGGTACTTCCAGTTGACGAAGTAGTAGAGCACGAACGAGATCAGGAAGCCGATCGCCAGCACAAAGGTGCCCGGGGCGACGAAGCCGGCGGTACCGATGTTGCCGTGCGACGGCACCACCACATTGGGCAAGGACACCGGCGCCGCGGCATTGTCCCTGGCGCTGATGTGCTTGAAGCCCGGCGTGGTGATCTTCTTGCCGATGAATACCGAGCACACCGTGATCAGCAGGTACGCGGCCCCGCCGACGATGGCCACCAGACCGGTGATGGCCATGAGGGTCATCATCAGCCAGGCGGTGGCCGGGAACTCGTGCTGCATGAGCGCTCCGGCGAAGGACATATCCCAGTGGCGGCGCGGCACACCCAGGGTGCCCGCACCCATCATGAACAGCGAGAAGCCGGACATGCCCAAGCCGAACAGGTAGGGTTGCCACTTGGCGAGACCGGGGAACATCAGTTCACGCCGGAAGATCGTCGGAATGACGAAGTAAGTCAGCGACATGAACGCCAGGGTCGTACCCACCACTACGGTCGCGTGAAAATGGCCCGGGACGTAGATGGTGTTGTGGATGATCAGGTTCAATTGCTCGGTACCCATCATCACGCCGGAAATGCCGCCGAGGAAGCCGAAGCCGATCAGCGAAATGAACATGCCGGAGAACACCGGGTTACCCCAGGGCGCTTTGCGCAGCCACTCGAACAGGCCCTTGTTGAAGCCCTTCTCGCGCTGCGCCACTTCGATCGCGCCGGGAACCGTCAGACCATGCACCATCGAGGCGAGCACCGCGAGGTACATCGCATACGAAGTGTTGAAGATCTTCCAGTTCGAGGTGAGACCAGGGTCGGCCAGCAAGTGGTGCGCGGAGGCGAGCTGCAGGAACAGAATGTAGAGCAGGAACGCGCCGCGGCTGACTTTCTCGGACATCGGCTTGGCGCCGAAGACGATCGCCGCGATGGCGTACCAGACCGCGACGTGCGCCGAGACGTTGATCTGTTGCGAAGAATGGCCAAAGCCCCACCACACCGTCCGGTACATCAGCGAGTCGATGTGGCTGATCAGCCCGATCGACCAGAAGAAGGTCGGAATCAGGATGATCGCGCCCGCGGCGATGGTGAAGACCGCGATAATACAAGCGGTCAGCGCGCCGAAGGTCACCAGCGAGACCGAACCGTTGTAGGTGCGCTCCGCCTTGGCCACCACCAGCGTGCCCAGAAACACGAAGCAGGCGATCAGGGCGCCGACCGCGAACAAGATCAAGCCAAGGTAGAAGCTCCAGTGCGCACCCATGGGCACATAGGACGTGAACATCACGCTTGAATCACCACGGATCATCACCGCATAGTTGTTGACCAGGGCACCGATCAGCATCAGGGCGTAGGCCACCCAGGCAAAGGTCGGTGTGGCCAGCCGGCTATTGAGCAAGACCGTGCCGCAGAAGTAGAGCACCGCGACTTCAAAGAAGATGATCCAGAACACGAGCATGTTGAGCCCGTGCGCCGTGAGCACCATGTAAAAGGCGTCCGCCGGCAGCAAGTGCACCGTCTGCCAGCGCGTAAGGATGACCAACAGGGCGAGGATACCGCCCACCAGCAAGGCCACCACCGCGGTGACGGCATTGATCTTCATCAGCGCTTCCGCCGGCTCATGAACCTTGAAACCGGTTGCCGGGCAGACGCGGAACATTCTATTGACAGCCATTTTCGTCTCCCCCTTATTTCGCGGACTTGACCACGTAGAGCTTGCTGGCCATCGTGTGATGATTGACGCCGCAGAACTCATTGCAGATGATCGAGTAGTTGTCCGCCTTGGTCGGCGTCATGGTCACGATGTGCTCGTAGCCGGGGTGCACTTCGATGTTGATGTTCTCGGGCTGCAGGGAGAAACCGTGCAGCCAGTCCATGGACATGATGTGCAGGCGATAGGTCTTGCCTTCCTCCAACTCCAGAATCGGCCACCATTGCCACAGCCGGGCGATCAGGTAAACGTCGGAACCCGCCGGCGGATGCACCACAGGGATTTCCTGGGCGGTCTCCTTGCGGACGGTGTACTTATCGACCATCTCCTGGGTCTTCTTCTGGTAGACCTCGGGGGTAGTGCGATAGGCCTCGTTGGAGAGGTTTTGCTTACCGTACACATGCCAGTACGGCATCATGAAGAACATAATCAGACACCACGTCAGGGCGATGACGATCCAGGTCCCCTCGACGCGATCCAGTGGTTGCTTCCACCAATACTTTGCTGCCGGTGGCAGTATGGCGCTCATCTTGAATCTCCCTATTCGGTAAACCGTTGGCAGGCGTTACTTGGCGATGGGGATGCCGACGATTTCCATCACCCCCCAGACGATGTACAACACGGTTGGCATCGCCACCCCGAGAAACAGGAGCGCAAAGGGGTTGTCGAGCAATTGCTGCATCGGTGGTATGGGTTCGTCACTAAGTTCGTCGTTCGAGTTTTGTGGAGAAGCATTGGCCATTTTATCCCTCCGTTTCAGGTACCTTTTAAAACCGCTACGTGGTAAGGTCACGCTCCTCTGCCACGCGCAGAAAACGCGACAGGCAAATTTAACCGCAGCGCGAGAAAAATGGTTTGATGCTCGTCAAGGAAAAGAAGCGTAGGCGTGACCGCAGAACCAGTCCCCAAGCCCACGTACCAGCCAGGGTTGCCGTCTTTCTCGCGCTGCAACACCGACTATTGACCTACACCGCCCAACTGCCATGACCGATCCCGAAATGTATCGCAGCGCGTTTGGGCGAGGTCAGCCGGTGTTTGCCGCGCAGGACCAGGCGGACGCGCGCGCGCGGCGCCAGATCGCCACTTGGCTCCTCTGCTGCTGCGCCCTGGTTTTTGCCATGGTGGTGGTGGGCGGCATCACACGACTGACGCACTCGGGTCTGTCGATCGTGGAATGGCAACCTCTGGTGGGTACCCTCCCGCCACTCACAGAAGTTCAGTGGCTGGAGGTCTTCCAGAAATACCAGCTCACCCCGGAGTACCAAAAGGTCAATCTGGGCATGTCCCTGGCGGAATTTAAGAGCATCTTCTGGTGGGAGTATTTCCATCGTCTGCTCGGGCGTTTGATTGGTCTCGCCTATTTCGCGCCATTAGTGTACTTCGCGCTGCGCCGACGCATTCCCCAAGGATGGTTGATGAAGCTGCTGGGCATCTTCGTTCTGGGCGGATTGCAGGGTGCCCTCGGCTGGTACATGGTAAAGAGTGGCTTGGTCGATGAGCCCCGAGTCAGCCAATATCGTCTGACCGCCCATTTGGGCTTGGCGATCCTGATCTATGCGGCCATGTTTTGGGTGGCCCTGGGCCTGCTGTTTCCGCGCCCGGCCGCGGCGCATGACACGCCCGAGGTCGAGCGCGTCAGACGGTTCGCGGGTGTACTCGCCAGCCTGATCTTCGTCATGATCCTGAGCGGCGGACTGGTCGCGGGCATCCGCGCGGGCTTTGCCTACAATACCTTTCCGACCATGAACGGAAACTGGATACCACCCGAACTGTTTCTGCTCGATCCCTGGTATCTCAACTTCTTCAATAACATGGCCACGGTGCAGTTCGATCATCGTCTGCTCGGCTGGGCACTGGCTGTGCTTGTCCCCTGGTTCTGGTGGCGCAGCCAGTGCCTGCCCCTCAGCGGCCGGGCGCGCCTGGCCACGCATCTCCTGCTGGCCGCTTTGGTGCTGCAAGTCGGCCTGGGAATCACCACGCTGCTCCTGGTCGTTCCGGTTGCCCTGGCCGCCGCCCATCAGGCCGGGGCGGTGCTGCTACTCAGTGCCGCCCTGTGGTGCCTGCACGCTTTGCGCTAAGTCCGCCGGCACGAGAATGCGCGGGCACTATCCCGGCGCGAATTTCGCATCGGCCAGCCGATTCTGCAGCCGCGCGCGGCTCATGAACCTCGGTTCAGCGGGGCCAGAGGCTCCATAGCGCCAGAGCGGCCACCACCAGCCCGCAGACCAGATTGATGCCGCGGCGCCAGCGCTGGTCGAGGAAGCGCCCCAAGGCGCGCACCAGCGAGCTCAGGAGCAGCCACCACAAGGCCGAGCCGGTCAACACCCCCAGGGCGAAGACCGCCGGGCGTGCGGCGGCGCCGCCGCTGCTCATGGCGGCAAATACACCGGCAAAGAAAACGATCGTCGGAGGGTTGGCCAAGGTCAGCGCGAATGCGGTCAACAGCGCCCGGGCGTTGCTGCCGGGGTCCTTCCCGGCGATGGCCACCGAGGGCTTGGCCAGCGCGACCCGCAGGCCGAAATAGAGCATCAGAACGCCACCAATGACTTGGAGCGGTCTGCTCGATGCCAATAACAATTCGCTGAGCGTGCCGACGCCCAGCGCGGCGAGGGCGGCGTAAGCGGCATCGGCCAGCGCGATACCCAGGCCAAACGCCAGGCCCGCCACTTGGCCGCGGGCCAGGGTCCGTTCGATGCACAGGAGCGCCATGGGACCCACCGGGGCGGCCACCGCCAACCCGATCAAGAGCGCTTGCCAGAATGGCTCCACCTGGACCCGGGGCTTGGATTCAGCTTTGGTGGGCGCGCAGCTTTTCGACGTCGAAAAGCTCGACTTCGCGCCCGTCTACCGCGATCAGCCCGGATTCGGAGAGTTCATGCAGGATGCGTGAAAAGTGCTCCGGCGTGAGACTGAGCCGCGAGGCGACCACATTCTTGCTGGTCGGCAGTGTGAGCCGATAGGCTTGGCCATCGGCCTCGATCTCCAGCGGCTGGCGCAGCAAGAATCCGATCACCCGCTGTACTCCGGACCGCAGGGAATACCACTCGACATCGCTCACCAGGCTATGGAGGCGCCGGCTCAAACCCGCCAGGAGTTTGCGCGCGAAGGCCGGGTCACGATCGATCTCCTCGAAAATCGCCGCCCGCGAAACTTGCAGAAGCAGGGAGTCGGTGAGGGCCTGGGCGTAGAGGATGTGCGGCTTCTCCATGAACATCACCGCCTCGCCGAAACTCGACCCGGGGCCAATGATTTCGACAACCTTTTCATCACCTTGCGCGGAGGTGGAGGACAGCTTGACCTGGCCATAGACCACGCAGTAGAGACCGATGCTGGCATCGCCCTTGCGATAAAGCATCCGCCCGCGCTCGAGATGCTGTTCGCAGGTGCCCCTTGCGATCCGATCGAGTTCCTCGACGGCGAGATCGTTGAACAGAGGCAGATTGCCGAGAAACGCCTGGATCTTGATTTTGCGCGCACCCGACACTTTGGCTTCGCCTATCTTGCCGTCCAGCCGCCATCTATGGACAGCGCCGCGCCGGTGATCGACGCCGCCAGCGGGGAAGCCAGATAGACCACCAAGCCAGCGATCTCCTCGATGCCGACGAAGCGTTTGTTCGGCTGCGCCGCCAGGATCACCTCGCGAATGACTTGCTCACGCGGGAGCTTATGCACTATGGCTTGCGCCTCGATCTGGGCATTGACCAGGGGCGTTTGCACATAGGCGGGGCAGATCGCGTTGCAGGTGATGCCGGCTTCCGCGGTCTCTAGCGCCACGGTCTTGGTGAGGCCGACCACCGCATGCTTGGCCGCGACGTAAGCGGACTTGAACGGTGAGGCGACCAGGCCATGCGCCGAGGCAATATTGATGATACGTCCCCAACCGCGCGCTTTCATGCTCGGCAGCGCCGCCTTGATCGAATGAAAGTTGGACGAGAAATTGATGGCGATGATCGCATCCCATTTGTCTTCCGGAAACTCGTCCACCGGCGCGACGTGTTGAATACCGGCATTGTTGACCAGGATGTCGACCGCACCGAATTCCCTTTCGGCATGCCGCACCATGGCCGCGACCTCCGCGCCCTTGCTCATGTCAGCGGGGTCGTAGGCGATCCGGACTCGGTGCTGTTCGGCGAGACGTGCGCGCAGGGCGTCGATTGCCGCCGGCTCGCCGAAACCATTGAGCATGACCTGAGCACCGGCGGCGGCCAGGGCCTCGGCGATACCCAAACCGATGCCGCTGGTGGAACCGGTGACTAGAGCGCTGCGTTGTTGTAGAGACTTCATACCAACCTCGATGACGGAAAATAAACGGGGGGCTATGGGCCGCCGACCTCGGCGCGTGCCTTGTCCATCGCCTCACGCAACGCCTCGGGGTCGCCGATGTGATTGGCGAGCAGCAGGATCAGGCGGGCGTTGACGAACTGACTTTGTTCGTCGGTGAGATCGCGGTGCATGGCGATCAGCGTCTCGTAGAAATCGTCGGGCGCGGGAAGGTTGCTGTCAGTCTTGAGTTTCATGCCGTTTCACTCGCCTGAATGGCCCGGGCACGTGCCTTGCGAATGTGCTCCAAGTCGAGCCAGCGCCACCGGGCGCAAACGTGTTGATCGGGGCGCAGCAGATAGCAACTTCCAGGGCGCAGATCATACCGCACCGCGGCCAGTCCTTCAGCGTCGCAGAGTACTTCGCCCCCCTCGGGATTGGCGAGCCCGCTGCCCGGCAGGGTCAGCACGATCACCCGAATCGCCAGTTCATCGCGGGCAAGCGCCGTAATGGCCTCGATAATTCTTCGCGGCAATTGGTCTGCCGTGCCGCAGTAATAAAGCAGCGCGAACTCTCCTCCCAGGGCGTCGAGCAACCAGCCATAACCGCGGGTGGATTCGACTGGCGCATCGGCCGCTGGAGCACCTGGGATCATCGCTCCGACAAACCCGTCGAGATCCGCGGTGTTCAGCGGCGAATTGGCGTACACCGTGGGTTGCGACAAACGCCCGCTGTTCACCAGTTTGCGCGCGAAGGGGTAGTGTTCGGCCAGGCTCAAAGTGGCATCGCGAAAGACTTTGCTCACCGCGCTCTTGGGCGTGATGAAGTCGGTAGCGCGGGTGGAATTGAGAATATTCTCGTCCGCGGCCTGCACGCGTTCGCTCGAGTAGGTCTCCAGCAGCGCCTCGGGTGCGCTACCCTGAACCACCAGGGCGAGCTTCCAGGCGAGATTGTCGGCGTCTTGAATGCCGGAATTCGCGCCACGAGCACCAAACGGGCTCAACTGGTGTGCCGCGTCGCCGGCGAAGAACACGCGGCCATGGCGAAAGCGCTCCATGCGCCGGCAGGTGAAGGTGTACACGCTGACCCACTCCAGATCGAACTCCCGCGTTCCGAGCATTTGCTTCAAGCGCGGCAGCACCTTTTCGGGCTGCTTTTCGACTTCGGGATCGGCATCCCAGCCAAGTTGGAAATCGATGCGCCAGACGTTGTCGGCTTGGCGATGCAAAAGCGTGGACTGTCCAGGGTGGAAGGGAGGATCAAACCAGAACCAGCGTTCGGTGGGGTAGTCAGCCTTCATCAATACGTCGGCGATGAGAAAGCGGTCGCGAAAAACCTGGCCCCTGGATTCCAGCCCGAGCGCGTGGCGCACCGGGCTCTTGGCACCGTCGCAGGCGATCAGCCAATCACAATCGAGCTGGTATTCACCATCGGGAGTGTTCACCGTGAGCCGGGCGCCAGCGTCCGCGGCGACGACCTCGCTCACACCATGGCGCCAGCGCAGATCGATACCCGGCAACTCCGACACTCGATCGAGCAGCAACTCCTCGAAATAGTACTGCTGCAAATTGACGAAGGCGGGACGGTGGTGCCCGGCCTCGGGCAGAAGATTGAAGGCGTAGATCTGCCGGTCGTGGAAAAACACCTTGCCCACGCTCCAACTCACCCCGCGACGCACCACCTCGTCGCCGCAGCCCAGGCGATCGAGGATTTCCAGACTGCGCTTGGCGTGGCACACCGCCCGCGAGCCGACGCTCACGGTGTCATCGTCATCGAGCAGCACCACACTCACGCCGCGTTGCGCCAGGTCGATCGCAAGCGTCAGGCCCACCGGACCGGCGCCGACGATCACCACGGCATGCCTTGTCGGCTCCCCGCTGTCCTGGTCCGGCGAGCGCCGATAAGGAAAATGCGGGTTGCTGTGCGTCTTCAGCATGCCGATCTCAATCGCGCCGGCCTTCCAAGGTTGCCCACATTTCGCGGTCGCGCTCGGCGGTCCAAACGCGGGGGTCAGGATGCCGCGTCAATTCATCGTAAGCACGGCTCACATCGAAGGGCAGGCAGTGATCGAAAATCACCCAATGCCCGAATTTGGGTTTCAGGCGCGCATAGGTGTCGTGATAGACCGCGCCCAGTTCTTTCTTCGCGGCGACACCCGCACGCACACTGGCGACCAGTTCAGTGACAAACGCCCGCGTGCCGGCGAGTCCTGCCGCCACTTCAGCCGGCGTCTTGAGCGCGGCGCCGCGCCCAGGTACGAGCTTTTCCGGGCCCAGCGCGGCCAGCGCGTCAAGGGTGGTGGGCCATTGCAGCAAATAGGCGTCCCCGGTGTACGGTGTGGCGTCATATTCGACCAGATCACCGCTAAACAACACCTTCTCTCCGGGCAGCCACACCACCGTGTCGCCCTTGGTATGGCCGCGCCCCAGTTGCAGGATCTGCACTTCGAGCTTGCCCATCCAGAGCGTCAGCCGGCCTTCGAAAACGGTGTTGGGCCAGGTCAGGCCAGGTACCGACTCGACCGCGCGGAACAACCGCGGGAAACGCCCCACCTCGGAATGAAAATCGGCCTCGCCACGCTCGACGATCAAATCGTAGGTGTCGCGGCTGGCGATGATCTGTTCGGCGCCATACGCGGAGGCGCCCATGACCCGTACGGCATGGTAGTGCGAAAGCACTACCTGGCGGATCGGCAGGTCGGTGACTTGGCGAATCCGCCGCATCACGTCCTGCGCCATCACGGGAGTGGCCTGGGTGTCGATCACCAATACGCCGTCATCCCCTACCAACACACCGGTATTGGGGTCGCCCTCGGCGGTATAGGCATAAGCATGTTCGGAAAGTCGTTCGAAGGTGACCTTCTTTTCGGCGAGGTCTCCATGCGAGGCAAAGGATTTGTCGGTCATGGTTGCGTCCTTGGGTCCGTGGCCTGGCGCCCGCTGCCGGGTTCGGGTTCTGGTGAACCGGAGCCACGCTGCGCTGCTTGGCACAGCGCCGTGGCTGAAGTTTAACATCTGCGCCGTGCGTCATGACGGCGAGAATGAGCAGGGTCGCGCCCTTGGTGAAGACGCGGTTTATTGAGTCGCTGCGCAGGCGCGTTGCCTTGGCTTGCGCCGGGCGAATCGCTAGTGGGTTTTGCGCACCAAGCCGACCATCACACCGAAGATCTCCAGCGTGCCTTGCGGGCGAATCACCGGGAACGCTTTGTTCTCCGGCTTGAGCACGAAGCGGCCGCGTTCGAGCTCGAGGCGCTTGAGGGTGAACTCGTCATCGACGATGGCGACGATGATGTCGCCGCGCTTGGCGCTGGGAGTACATTCCACGACTGCCAGATCACCATCGAGAATGCCGGCGTCATTCATGGAATCGCCACGCACGCGAATCAGCACCGTGCGCGAGGGCTTTTCGATCAGATAGCTGTCCAGGGTAACGACCTCGCCGCCGCCCGCCTCAACCGCTTGCGGCAATCCGGCGCGCACCGGCGAGGCGGCGACTTCGCGCCCGAAGAATGACGCGGTCGGCGCCAACCGCCTTCCCGGCGTGGTTTCAATGAAGCCCGCTTCCTTCAGGCGGTCGATCAGGGCGGCCACCGAGGACTTGGACTTGAGACCCAAGAGCTCGCCCATCGCCGCATACGAGGGCAAGACGTGATAGCGCGCGTAGTAGTCCTGAAGCTTCTCGAGATACTGACGATCGTGGCTCATCGGCTAGGCTGGCGGCTTGCGCAATGAGTGCTAGAATATAGAACGATCGTTCAGTCGTCAATCGAATCCTTTGCCCGCCGTGGCTTACGCGCTCATGCCGCCAACCACTTACGCCATCGTCGATCTTGAAACCACCGGCATCAGCCCGGTTGGCGACCGCATCACGGAAGTAGCGGTGATGCTGATCGACGGTGAACGAGTGCTGCGCGAATGGAGCAGCCTGGTCAATCCGGAACTCTCCATACCGCCGGCGATTCAGGCGCTAACCGGGATCAGCAATGAAATGGTCGCCGACGCACCACGCTTCGCCCAGATTGCCAAGGATTTGTGGCAGATGCTCGATGGCCCGGTGTTCGTCGCCCATAACGCTCGCTTCGACTATGGCTTTCTGAAGAATGAATATGGGCGCCTGGGCTTTCGCTTCCAGGCGCCCGTGCTCTGCACCGTGCGCTTGTCGCGCGCGCTATACCCCACCCAGCGCGGCCATGGCCTCGACGCTTTGGCGGCGCGTCATGACTTGCTGGTGGCCAACCGCCATCGCGCCTTGGGCGACGTGCGCCTGGTCTGGCAGTTCCTCCAAGTCGCGCGGCGCGAACACGGCGACGATCAGATGGCGCGGACCATCACCCGCTTGCTCAAAACCCCCAGCCTCCCACCACAACTGCCGCGCGAGCAGATCGACACCTTGCCAGAAGGACCCGGCGTCTATTTGTTCTATGGCCTCAATGCCTTGCCGATCTATGTCGGCAAGAGCGTCAATCTGCGCGAGCGGGTGCTCTCGCACTTCTCCGGTGATCACCGCAGCGGCAAGGACCTCAAGCTGTCGGCGGCGATCCAGCGGATCGAATTTGAGCAGACCTGCGGCGAAGTCGGCGCGCTCCTTCGCGAAGCACGCTTGGTCAAGGAACTCCAGCCGCTCTACAACCGACAACTGCGCAAGCGCGAACAACTGGTGGCCTTGGCGCTCGCAAACGACTCCGGCAGCCTGCATTGGTTGGAGGTCGACCAGGCCGACCCCGGCGTTGCCGGGGCGTGGTTCGGCCCTTTTCCGTCCCGCAGCAAGGCGCGCACGGTGCTCGCCGCCTTGGCTGCGGAACATGGCCTGTGCTGGAAACTCTTGGGCATCGAGAAGCGCAGTGGCCCCTGCTTCGCCCGGCAGATCCACAAGTGCCGGGGCGCCTGCGTGGGCGAGGAAAGCGCACCCGCGCACGCGCTGCGCGTCGCGACGGCGCTCGCCCCTTACCGGATCAAACCTTGGCCCTTCGCCGGCGCGATCGGCGTGCGCGAACAGCACCCCGAGACGGGGCGAACCCGGGTCGAGGTCTTCGATCTCTGGCGCCACCTGGGCGCGGCCGGAGACGATGCCGAGCTGGCGGAAATTCTCCAGGCATCAAGGCCTACGCGCTTTGACTTCGACGTTTACCGCATCCTCGATCGGCACCTCAAGGCCCCGGCCCACTTCCGGCGGGTCCTCCAGTTCGCGCGTATGGCGGTTGGCTGCGAAACGTGAGTGCGGCGCCTAAGGGCGCAATTCCAGCTTGACCAGTTCTTCGCGGTATTGGTCGGCGATGCGGCCAGAACTGGTGCGGTCGATGAGGTCGTGGCGCACCCAGCGGCGGGCATCCGGCGCATACCAATAGATCTCCTCGGCCGAACTGGACCAGTTCTTGCCGCCGCTCGAGGTTTCGTAGATCTTCTTGTGGACCACCTTGAAGGCCTCGAAGACGCCGGCCGGCGTCTCGATCTTCTCCAGGCCTTCCACCCGGGCTTTGACCGAATAAGTCGTGATTCCGGCATCGTCGTTGCGCTTGCGGCGGTAGGTGTATTCCCAGGTCTTGCCCACCCCGAGCGGAAATGCCAGTGGAATGGGTTTGCCTTCGACGACCCGGGCGCTCTCGATGCGCCAGCTCGAAACATCGAGTTCCAGCAGGCCAGTGGAATAGGACCGGCCCACGGCGCTGGTTGATTCAATCCTGGCGCTCGACCCGCTGCGCGCCTGCACACGATCACTCCAGGAGCCAACCACGTTCTTGGTGAACAGATCGAGGCGTTGCATCGTCCAGGCATCGCCAATTCTGAGATCGGGTTGATCGCCGGGTTCGCCCTTGGATCTGACGCTGGGGATGGCGTCCTTCGCGGGAGCGAGCATCGCGAGCTGCGTATTGGTTTCAGCCCCCGGCGCGACGATTTCGAGTTGCGCTGGCTTGGCCGGTGGGCTGTCTTTGCGGGCCGCAGCGGCGGACGGACGAGGCGGCGGAGCAAGCACTGGCGCCGCTTTCATTTCCGACGGGAGCGGGAGCTCGATGAAGGAACTCGCCGACACCGTCGCCGACCCATCACGCTTGGTCTGGGCTGAGGGTGGGCTCGGTACCGAGGAAAACGGGCCCGACAACGCCGCCGGTGCACTCTTCCCCTTTGGCGCGGTGGTCGCAGCCGGCTTGCCCTTGGTGGTCGCGGGGGCCGCTGCCACCACCTTGGCCGGCGCGGGGGACTCCGCGGCCGTCTTGGCCGGCTTGCTCGCCGACACGGATTCCGATGGAAGGGCTGGTTTGGTCGGGACCTCCGCAGCGGTAGCCGCTCGTGGCGGCTCCTGGGTGACCTTCACCGTGCCGGTCTCGCCCTCCCGTCTTGGGTCTGGAGCGACCGCGGTGGACGTCGAAACCGGCGCCTTAGGCGTGGGTAGTTCCGCGGGCGCGGCGGCGGGCAGATCCACAGGCCGTGCCTGAGGCACTGGCGGCTTGACCATGGCCACCGCTTCCCGCGGGGGCTGGCGGCTGGAAGGAACGCAATCGCGCGCACGAATTCGCGCCAGCGCAGCGAACTTGCCGGCCGGATACTCCTCAAGATAGGCCATGTATTCGCAGGGCTTGTCGCTATCGAGTTGCGCCCAAAGAGCGTCTTCGGAGCTGGGCAGCACCGGCGGCGTCGGCAGCGGTGGCGGCGCCACCAGGTAGAAGCGATCGGCCTGGATGTAGATCGCTGGAGTCTGCTCGTGCTGCACTTTGGCGGCGGCGTCCTTAACCCTTTGGCGTACATTGCGGACCATTTCGGCGACTTCGAGACCCGGCTTGCGCAGTTCGACGACGAACTCGCGCGTAAACAACCCATTCGGGCTGCGATCACTTTCGTCCAGGCGATCCAGTGCCTGCTGTCCGACGCCGGCCGAGTAGACCACGATCATGCCCTCAGGCGTTTCGGGCGCGGCAGTCAGACCCCGCGTGCCGCCGACGGAACGACCCGCCCGGCGCGGAAACGGGTTGTCGCGGCAAGCATCAATGACCAGCAGCGAGAACTTGGCCCCGGCCTGCCCAATGCGCCCCATGACGTCGCTGTTGAGTTCGATCGCATCGTCGGGCAGGGCGCTCGGGTCGCCCAACTTGCCGATATCGACCGGCAGCAAGAAATTGTTGCCGCCGTCCTGCACCCCGTGCCCGGCATAGAAAAAAGCGCCCACGCCCCCGTTACCGATGCGCTTCACAAATTCACGCACCGCAGCCTTCATGCTCCGCTGATCGACATTGGTCTTCTCGATCACGTCAAAACCAAGTGCGCGGAACTCCTGAGCCATCACCTTCGCATCGGGCACCGCGTTAGTGAGCTTGGGGACGTGCTGATAATCGTTGTTGCCGATGACCAAGGCGACACGCGCTGGCGCGTCACCTGAAGAAGCGGGCTTCGCGTACGCTGGGGCAGCGCACCCCAGTGCCAGGAAAACGGCGAGGAGAAAATTAGGGATCAGCAAGAGTAGGCGTAGCATTATCATGGCCGGAACACATTCTTGGTTTGGCCCACCGCAACAAGCATTGAGTCTAAGGTTCCCACCAAATAAAATCCAGCCCCCAAAGTGGTGACCTAAAGGATTGGCGCCTGGAACCGTAACCCGTATTTGTGGTTGCGGTCGGCGGTCCGCGGCGCTAACATGAAACTGAAGCTTGAGCGGTATAAAAGAAGCATCGCCGCCCCGGGTTGGAGGTCGGCGGCGTGATGCCGCATTCTTGGCGGAGATCGTCAGCATGGGGATGAAAATGTACGCAATTTCTCGCAGAATCATGGTCAGCAGCCCGTCTCCCGGGCGCTCGCCGCTCGTCGAGCATGCCATCGGCATCGTGCGCGCCGCCACCATTTGCCTTGTCCTTTCGCTTGCCGTCATGGCACCCGCCTATGGGTTGCAAGTTGGCGCCGGTTCGGATCACAGTTTTATGATCCGCGACGATGGCACGCTCTGGGCCTGGGGGGGCAACGGCGTCGGCACTCTGGGCGACGGAACGCTGGTCAGCAAGGCGAGCCCCGCCCGGATCATCAGCGCCGTGGCCGGGGCGAGTGGCGGTGGCACGCACATGCTTGCCGTCCGCTCGGATGGCACGCTTTGGGCTTGGGGATACAACTTCTACGGCCAGCTCGGGACGGGTGACCAGGTCGACCGCACGGTGCCGGTGCAAATCACCACCAACGTCAAGGCGGCTGCCGCGGGTTACAGCCACAGCCTGGCGCTCAAGACCGATGGCACGGTTTGGGCCTGGGGGGACAACGATTACGGCCAGTTGGGCGACGGAAGCACTGAAGATCGCAAGACTCCCGTGCAGATCATGAACGGTGTCAAGGCGATTGCCGCCGGGAGCTACCACTCGATCGCCATCAAGACCGACGGGACGCTCTGGGCCTGGGGAAGAAATGATGGCGGGCAGGTGGGCAACAACTCGACCACGCAGAGTACCGTCCCGGTTCAAATCACTTCGGGCGCCGCTCAGGCAGCCGGCGGGCGCTACCACACCGTCATCGTCAAGGCGGACAGCACGGTCTGGGTCTGGGGCTACAGTGGCAATGGCCAGCTGGGATTGGGGAGCGCAACGAGCGCCCCGACCCCCACGCAGCTCACGACCGGCGCGGTGCAGGTGGCTGCTGGCGCGTATCACTCGATGGTGCTCAAGTTCGATGGCGCGGTGTGGGCATTTGGTTATAACGGCTACGGCCAGATCGGGGACGGCGGGTTGACCGAGCGCCGCACACCGCTTCAAGTGCAAACCGGCGCGATCAACATCACCGCGGGGGACCACCACTCGCTCATCGCCAAGAGCGACGGCACCCTTTGGGCTTGGGGCGATAACCAACTTGGCCAGTTGGGCGATGGGAGCACGATCAATCGAGGTTCGCCGACCTATCCCATGACCAGCGCGCAGCGGGTCGCCGCTGGCGGGTTTCACATTCTCGCGATCAAGACCGACGCAACCCTGTGGGCCTGGGGAAGCAATGGTTCTGGCCAACTGGGAGACGGCAGCACGGGTGGCTCGCGCGTGACGCCCGCGCAGTCGATGACCGCGGCACGTTCCGTCGCCGCAGGGCAGATTCACTCGCTTGCCGTGCGAACCGACAACTCGCTCTGGGCCTGGGGCGACAACGCCTACGGACAGCTTGGAGACGGGGCGAACTCAGATCGCAGCACACCCGCCCAGATCATGACCAGCGTGTCGGAGGCCGCCGCCGGTGAGTTCCATTCGCTCGCGCTGAAGACCGACGGAACCCTTTGGGCCTGGGGAAGAAACTATGACGGCCAGCTCGGCAACGGCACGACCACCGACCGCAACACCCCGGCACAGGTTCTGACCGGCGTCCAAGCTGTCGCCGCGGGTTTCTATCACACCCTGGCACTCAAAACCGATGGCACGGTTTGGGCCTGGGGTCACAACGGCAATGGGGAATTGGGCGACGGTGCGACGACCTCGAGATCGTCTCCCGCGCAGGTGCTCACCGGTGTCCGGGCGATCGCCGCAGGACGCCGACACTCCTTTGCGATCAAGACGGACGGCTCTCTTTGGGCTTGGGGAAGCAACGCCGAAGGCCAGTTGGGCGATGGCACGACCACCAATCGCCTGTCTCCGACCAAAATCGCCGATGGCGTACAGGTCGTCACCGCCGGATCCGTGGCAAGCATTGCGGTCAAGACCGACGGCACGATCTGGAGTTGGGGATCCAACATTTCGCAACTGCTGGGGCCAGGCGCCTCGACGATCGAGCAGAAGCCCCGCCGCAACGAGTTTCTGGCCGACTTTTCCCAGCTCAGCCTCAAGCGCGTTCACGCCGCCGCGGTAACCACCGGTGGCAAACTGGTAGTCTGGGGAAACAATGGTCAGGGCCAATTGGCCGTCAACCGGGTGCTCTACTCCACGACTGCGAGCAGAGTGCTGGATCCGACTTCAGTCTTCGGCATTGTTGCGCTGGTCAGCGAACACTTCAATTCGATCATCCCCAATGGCGCCGGAACAGTAGGTATCGGCCATTATTTCATCACGGCTAATAGCGCCGAGCGCGCGGGTGTCGAGAACGGCGCCGCAGGCCCGGGGTGGTATACCACGGGACGGTTCTTCCGCGCCTATTCCTCCACCGCCGGCGGGCCGCCTGGATTGTCTCCGGTCTGCCGATTCTATGGCCTCGAACCGAACAGCCACTTCTATACCGCCAACGCGGGCGAGTGCCAAAGCCTGCAGAACATGAATCCCACGCGCAACCCGGCGCTGGGCATGGCTTACGAAGGCATCGCTTTCTACACCATGCTCCCCGTCAATGGACTCTGCACGAGCGACTACTATCCGGTCTATCGTTCCTACAACAACCGCTATGGGCCGCCGACAACGAATGACGGCAATCACAGGATCACGCCCAGCTACAACGATCACTATCGCCTGACCAAGTTTTACGGTTTCTCCGACGAGGGGATCGGTTTTTGTTCGCCGGTCAAGCCCACGGCCGGCGGCGACCTGCATGCGAGCTACGCCTATCCCGGCGCCACCGTGCAAAGTGGCGCCAGTTTGACCACCGAATGGGTGTTCAGCAACAACGGACCAGGCAAGGCGGACGGCGGAACAATCTACATCGCCCTGCCCAAGGAGGTCGCATCCTGGACCGTCACTTGCACCGCGCGCTACGGCGTCGCCTGCCCATCGAGTGCAAACCTGAGCGCGGCGAGCCTGCGTGCCGGGGTGAGCATCAGTCCCTGGCCTCCTGGCGGAGGCGTGACGCTTACCGCCCGCGGCACCGCGCCCACGGTGAGCCTGGGGAGCGATGTGACGCTCAATTTTGCGGCGACCGCAAGCACCGCCAGTGGCTACCCCGACCCGACCAGCGCCAACAACACGCCTTCGACCAGCCAAACCGTGGTCAAGGCTGCCAACGTCTGCAATTTCGTCCTCAGCCCCACCTTCTTCTCCCTCGGCGCCGCAACCCAGGCGCCACAGGTCACGCTCACGGTCGGCGAAGGTTGCGCCTGGAGTGCCCAAAGCGCTGCACCCTGGCTGACACTTTCCCTCGGCACCGGGACCCCGGCGGCGACGGCGAGCGGCACCGGGTCAGCGAGCGTTAAATTGACCATAGGTGCGAACGCCAGCACCGTTGAGCGTAGCGGGACGGTCAGCATCGCCGGCCAAACAGTTACCGTAACCCAGGCAGGAACCGCCCCAGCACCCACGACCTCATGCAATAACCTGCGTCTGTCACGCAGCGGGGATCAGGCTTCACCATGGGGCAATACCGGCGCGATCAGCTTCGAAGTGATCGTCGATGCAGGCTGCTCTTGGCAGGCCGTAAGCCAGGATCCCTGGGTGAGCGTGGTGAGCGGTGGCGCCGGCAGCGGCAATGGCTACGTCAACTATGTGGTCGGCCAGAATCCCTCTCCGGACCAGCGTGACGGGCGGATCCTCGTGGGCAACCAGACCTTCACCATCCACCAGTTAGGCTTCGGCAGCGGCAGTGGTGAAGGCGACGGCGGCGGCGACGGCGGCGGGGAATAGATGTAGAAGCACCGAATCGGGAAAGGCCTCTCGGCACGGCGCCGGGAGACCTTGTTCGGTCGCGCCAAAGCGCCAGGGCGACCATTGCCCCGCCGCTGGCCACGCTACCAGTGACACTGTGCCAGCCCGCGCTTCTCCAGGTATTGCTGGTGATATTCCTCCGCCCGCCAGAAGGTCTGCGCCGAATCTATGGCGGTGGCGATGGGGTCGCGAAAGCGGCCGCTGTGCGCCAGAGCCTCGCGTGATTTGACCGCGCTGGCGCGCTGGTCCTGATCGTGAACGAATACGACGCTGCGGTATTGGGTGCCGAAATCCGGTCCCTGACGATTCACCTGTGTGGGGTCGTGGCTGCGCCAGAAGACCTCCAATAGAGCCTCATAAGAGACCCGTTCGGGGTCGAACTCAACCTGCACCACTTCCGCGTGCCCGCTGCGGTCCGTGCAAACGGCTTCATAGCTCGGGTTTTCGATCTGGCCACCCATGTAGCCGACCGCTGTCGCCTGCACGCCTGGCGTCTTGCGGAAGGCCGCCTCGACGCCCCAAAAGCAGCCTGCGCCAAAAGTTGCTGTCGCCAATTTGTACCCTCCTTTTCGGTCTGATGATGGTGCGCACAAGCACCTCAAAGCAGCATCGTCCCACACAGCGGTTCGGTATTCGGCCATCTGGAACTGCCACCGCAGCACAAGCTGCGCAGTCCGGCGCGCCGCAGGATCTCAGGTGCGACGAGGCCAAGTTCGCGACTGCGCCGGGGCGAAGCGCCTACTTGCCCAGGTGTTGCCGGGCAACCGCCTGGCGCAGCCTGCGCACGCCCAAAGCGACGGCCAGAGCGACCACCGGAATCGCCAAGCCGGTGAGAATTTCGGTGTCGAGGTCGAACCCCGCCGCCTTGAGCCCTTTGCCCAGATAGCCGATCAGCCCCACCACGTAATAGGTGATGGCCGCGACCGACAGTCCTTCGACCGTCTCCTGCAAGCGCAGTTGCAAGCGTGCGCGCCGGTCCATCGAGGCGAGGATGCGCTGATTCTGCTGCTCGTTGGCGATGTCCACACGCGTGCGCAGGAGTTGGCTGGCGCGCGCGATATGCGCCGAAAGATCCTCCTGGCGTCGCTGCGCCGTGGCGCAGGTGTGCATGGCCGGCGCCAAGCGGCGCTCCATGAATTCACCCAGGGTTTGCAGGCCGGCGAGCCGCGCCTCCCGCAATTCCTCGATGCGCCGGCGCACCAATTCGTAGTAGGCCTGCGCCGCCGAAAAGCGAAAGCGACTTTGCGCCACCGAGCGTTCCATTGCCGCGGCCAGATGCATCAAGGCCTCGAGCAGTTCCGGTTCCTCGGCCGGTTGCGCCTCGGCAAGGGTGGCGGTAATTCGGGCCAGCTCGGCCTCCGCGCCGGTGAGTGCATGATGCACCGCCCGCGCCAGGGGAAAGGCCAGGAGCGCCATCATGCGATAGGTCTCGATCTCCAGGAGTCTTTGCACCACCCGCCCCGCCTGCTTGCGGCTCATATGGTGGTCGAGCACCAGAAAGCGGCTCATCCCCGCCTGGGTAATGCGAAAGTCAGTGAATACGCTCGCGGCCGCACCCACCACGGTGGCCCCGATAACGTCTTCATGACCGAAGAACTCGGCCAGCGGCGCGCGCTCCGGCTCATGCTCGTGGGCCAGCCGCAGGGTCACCTCGGCGGCAACCAGAGTACGGCCGGGCAACGCGGCAAGCCAGCCTTCGGGCAGGGCGGCAAACGCGGCATGGCCCGGCCTGCCCTGATCGGGACGGAATACGGTGTAGGTGGAAAACTCGGTATGCCGCTCCCAGCGCAAGCGGAACCCATCGCCGTCGAGCAGCAGGTGGCTGGCCTCGCCGAAGTCGGCGGACCTGCCCTGGGAAGTCGCCAGCGCGGCGAGCGCCGCACGCTCGCGGACCACGTCCTGCGGTTCGCTCAAGAGCGCCACGAAACCGATGTGCTCGGGCGTGAACAGCGGTGCTGGCGGCCGCGCATGTACTTCGTCGTTGAGACTCTGGCGCAGCTCGAAATCCGGTGGCAGCGCCATACGCGAACTCAAAGCCGCTCGCCCACCCAACCGGCCACCCCCGCCAGGGCCTGCGGCAACGCGCCGACATCGGTGCCACCGCCCTGCGCCATGTCCGGCCGTCCGCCGCCCTTGCCGCCCACCTGCGCGGCGACAAAGCCCACCAGTTCCCCTGCCTTGACTTTGCTCGTGAGGTCTTGGGTAACGCCGGCGATCAGGGTCACTTTGCCGCCTTCGCTAGACGCCAGCACGATGGCGGCGCTTTTCAATTTGTTCTTCAATTGATCGAGAGTCTCGCGCAGGGTTTTGGCATCGGCACCCTCGAGCTGCGCGGCCAGCACTTGCGCACCTTTGATCGACTGGGCCGCTTGCGCCAAATCATCACCCTGGCTGGCGGCGAGCTTGCCCTTGAGGCGCGCCAGCTCCTTCTCCAAGGTCTTCACGTGTTCAGTGATTTGCGCGAGCTTCTGTGTCACTTCGGCCGCGGGCGCTTTCAAGGCGCCGGCCACCGCCTGGATTTGGTTTTCAAGGCTTTGCGCGAACTCCAGCGCACCCTCGGCGGTGACCGCTTCCACGCGCCGAATGCCGGCCGCGACACCGCCTTCGGCCACGATCTTGAAAAACCCGATGTCGCCGGTGCGCGCGACGTGCGTGCCGCCGCACAATTCAGTGGAGTGTTCGCCCATGCCTACCACGCGCACTTCGTCGCCGTATTTTTCGCCGAAGAGTGCCATGGCCCCGGTGGCAATGGCCTCGTCGTATTTCATGACCTGGGCCGCGACCGGCGCATTGGCGCGTATGGCGGCATTGACCCGGCGTTCGACTTCGCGCAACTCCGCCGCGCTCATCGCTTGCGGATGCGAGAAATCAAAGCGCGTGCGTTGCGGATCGACCAGCGATCCTTTCTGCTGCACATGTTTGCCCAAGACATGGCGCAGCGCGGCGTGCATCAGGTGCGTGGCCGAATGGTTCCATTGCGAACGTGCCCGCGCGGCATGATCCACTTGGGCGGCCACGGTGTCGCCGACGCGAAATTCACCGGTTTTCACTTCGCCGTGATGACCAAACACCTCGGCCTGGATTTTCTGGGTGTCGCTCACCGCAAACAAAGACAAGCACACCCCGCCTTTGGACAGCTCGCCGCGGTCGCCCACCTGACCACCAGACTCGGCGTAGAAAGGCGTGCGGTCGAGCACCACGATGCCGGCTTGGCCGGCGGCCAATGCTTCGACCGCCGCGCCTTGGTGATACAACGCGACGATACGCGCTTCTTCAGAAAGCGAATCATAACCGACGAAGCGCGTTTTCACCCCGCTGTATTCCACGCTGCCGCCCATCTTGAAACTGCTGGCCGCGCGCGCGCGCTCGCGCTGGGCATTCATGGCGGCCTCATAACCCGCTTCGTCGACGGTGAGGCCGCGCTCGCGGCACACGTCCGCGGTGAGGTCCAGCGGAAAGCCGAAGGTGTCATAAAGCTGGAAGGCGGTTTCGCCATCGAGCACCTTGCCGCCTTTGGCCAGGGCTGCCTCCAGCACTTTCATGCCGTGTTCCAAGGTCTCCGCGAAGCGCTCTTCTTCCTGCTTCAGAACTTGCGTCACCCGCACCGCATTTTCCGTGAGCTCGGGGTAGGCCGCGCCCATCTGGCGCGCCAATTCATCGACCAGCAGGTGGAAGAAAGGCTGGTTCTGCCCGAGCTTGTAGCCGTGGCGTATGGCGCGCCGCGTGATGCGCCGCAGAACGTAGCCCCGGCCTTCGTTGCCGGGAATCACCCCATCGACGATGAGAAAGGCGCAAGCGCGAATGTGATCGGCGATCACCCGCAGCGAGGGGTTTTCCAGATCGGCGGCGCCCGTGACTTTGGCCGCGGCGCGAATCAAGGCTTGAAAAAGATCGATTTCGTAATTCGAATGCACGCCTTGCAAAATGGCCGCCAAACGCTCCAGGCCCATGCCCGTGTCTACGCAAGGTTTGGGCAGCGGCGACAGCACACCCTGCTCATTGCGATCGAATTGCATGAACACCAGGTTCCATACTTCGATGTAGCGATCGCCATCGGCGTCCGGCGAACCGGGCGGGCCGCCCGCCACTTCGGGGCCGTGATCGAAGAAGATTTCCGAACAGGGCCCGCAAGGGCCGGTGTCGGCCATTTGCCAGAAATTGTCGCTGGCGTATTTGGCGCCCTTGTTGTCGCCGATGCGCACGCAGCGCTCGGGCGGCACACCGATTTCTTTGGTCCAGATGTCGAAGGCTTCGTCGTCGTCGATGTAAACCGTGGTCCACAACTTCTCCGCGGGCAGGCCGTAGACCTTGGTCAACAGCTCCCAGGCGAAGTGAATGGCGTCGCGCTTGAAATAGTCACCGAAGCTGAAATTGCCCAGCATCTCAAAAAACGTATGGTGCCGCGCGGTGTAGCCCACGTTTTCCAAATCGTTGTGTTTGCCCCCGGCCCGCACGCAGCGCTGCGCCGTGGTGGCGCGCTTGTAGGGCCTTTGCTCGCGTCCGAGGAAAACATCCTTGAATTGCACCATCCCGGAATTGGTGAACAGCAGCGTCGGGTCGTTGGCCGGCACCAGCGGGCTGGAAGCCACGCGCATATGGCCATGCGAGGCAAAGTAGGCAAGGAATTTTTCGCGGATGTCGGAGACGTTCATGTTCAGTTCCCAAAGCTGGCAGGGCCGGCGACGCCTCGCCCTGCCCCGAAAACCGGGGCAATTCGCTGCCGCAACGCCGGAAAACATGAAATTTTGTCATGCGCCGTGGCCGCAGGCAACCGCAGCCACGCTGGGCGCTTGCAAGCTTGGCCGGGCGTTGACGCGCGGGCCGTTACGGTCTTGCCGCTTGCTGGATGCAGAAAAACGGGGGCTGGTGGCTCTTCTGTGGGTGAGAAGAGGTGTTTCAGTGCGCCTCGTACCCCCTCCCCCTGGGATGGGGGGTGGGGGTGGCAGCATGGGTTCAGTCCTGCATCACCCCCATCCCCGCCTTCCCCCATCGAGGGGGAAGGGGTTGAGCCATGGTGGCGCGACCGTCGGGCCTGCGCAAAAAGTCCGGTGAACAGAAAACCGCGGGCAATCCACTCGTGGCTGGCCATATCGCGCTCCCGTCAGGCTGGCACCCCTTGCGGCTTGTAGCCCACTCGACGCTCGGGGATAATCAAGCGGCCTTTACCGGCAGGACGCGGGCGGCCGTCCGCCTCTTAAGGCAACACCCCCCGCGGGGCGAACATTCTCGCCACGCGGCTCACCTGCGGGAGCGTGCGATCCGTTCCAAACCACCGAGGCTTAGATCAGGGAGGATAAAGTGAGACCGAAAGAATCTGCGGCGCGCCGTGGTCAACCGCAAGGCTCACGCGGATGAATGCCTTGCGCTGGTTTCTGGTGATCGCCACCGCCTTGACGGCGGTCGGGTTTCTCGCCTTGCTGACCCTCGCGGACGGATTCCGGCGCTCCTTCGGTGCTTCCGAGAACGGCCCATGGATGGCCGTGCTCCCGCTGCTGGCTGCCGGACTGTTCCTTGCCGCGCTCATATGGCCCGAACCGCGCGCACTGCGCCACGCGGCCGCCGTCACGGTTTTGATCCTGGCCGCGGGCAGCGTTTGGGTCTTGCGCGAGTCGGCCTTCGTCGGCTTCCTGGGCCTGCTGTACAGCGGTCTGTGGGGGCTGTGGTATTGGCAAGTGGTCTGGCAGCAGGCCAGCGGCCCCGCACCCTGATTTTCAGGATGAGCCGAAGCATGAGTTTTGTTCTCGCCGTCGCCGCACTGCTGGCGGCCATCGCCATGGCCTGGGTTTGGCAGGGCTCACGCACCAAAGAGCATCACGATGAAACCGGCGCAACCACCAAGGACGATGTCGGCGCCCAATGGCAAGCGGAAGTCGAACTAGAGCAATTGAGCGAAACCCGGCCGCATTATGAGCGCAACCGCCTGAAGCTCGTTCTGCGCAATGCCAAGGGTCGAGAAACCGAAACGCCCGAGGTGTCTTTCGAACTCGATGGCCAAGCGCTCGAATATCGGGTGAGCCAAGGCAATTACTATGATCGGCACCCCTACTACCGCTTGAGCGAGACAAACGCTTTGGCGCTCGCCGCGGACACCGACTACACCCTCGCCCTGCGCACCAACCAAAGCACGCCCTCGCCCTTCGCGCGCCTGCACACTCCTGCGCCTTTGTCACCCGCCCATTTCGAGCTGCCCGTTCGTCACGCAAGCCACCGTGATCTCGCCATCACCTGGAAAGGCCTGCGCCAGCAAGCAGACCTCTTGATTTACAAAACCCATACCCTCTCCGACGGACAAGGCAATCAAACCATCGAAGCGGGCGGCCCCTACGCGGTCGATGCCCTGCGGCACCGCATCGGCCCCGACCAACAAACCTTGCGCGAGGGCCGTTATGTCGTCCCCGCCAGCTACCTCGCCGCCTCCGCCGCGGGTGACGTGACCGCGCTCACCATCGAAGTGGAGGCCGCAAATCGCGGGCAATTCCTGCATCCGGTGCTAAAGGGCAGCACCCTCACCGCCAAACGGAAGATCGTTTTTCGGGTCGAGGTGATGGAAGGGCGGGAGAAGTCGGGCTAGAGCGGGCGGCGGTAGGGCTATCGACCGTGCGACATGTATTCTGGGCGAAGTCGGCACAGATCACTTAGTGTTCGAGCACGTCCACCTTTTGCTTCCCCCCGTTGGTCCCGGCCCCAGGCGCCGCGCTCGCGCTACCGTCGATTCGCAAAGGTGTGCAGGGGCCGCGGATTAGGCTCGCCTGCGCCCTCTATTTGGTTTTCTTCGCTACACCCACTCTCGGCGGAGCTTCGATAACGGCCCGGCTGCCAGAGCGTCCCGACTGGGCCAACGCGATTTCTAACGCCGTTTCGAGCCGGATCACGCGTTCGGTCAAGGTCTCGATCCGCTGTTGTTGGGTAACGATGGTGGCAGCCATGCGCTCCACTTTGTCGTTCATCTTGATGACCGTGGTAATGGCATCCCAAAGTTTGTCCGTGACACCCATCAGGCAGCCTTTCTTTCCATCTTTTCGATGCGCTGGTTCGACTCTTCAACCAAGGCGAGCGCCCTATCGATTGCCGCGTTCGCCTGGACCGTGGTCTTGTTCATCTGATCGATCATCCCTTCAAGAATGCGGTCGTCGTCGTTCGGCTCGAAAGAAGCGGCAGCGCGGCGAAGAAACTCGCCCATCGATAGACCAGCCGCCTTCGCCATCTTGGCGATTCGTCCTTTCTCGGTTGCCGTAACCAGAACCGGGATGCGCTCCGTTGCAATTGCCATTGTTTACTCCTCGATGTCCATGGTCAGCACATGCACAGTTTCGGGCCGGCAGAGATTGATGTCAATACCTTTGCCGTATGCGAGGAACAATCCTTGCGCGAGGGCCGTCATGCCACTCTGCAAGTTACCTTGGCACATTCGACGCTGGCCTAACGGGGTACGACTCCCGACCCTTTTTCCGCTTTTTCCGACGACCCTTTTTCCGACCAAGAATCCGCCACCCGCCATCGCGCAGCGCGTGGATGCGCTGACCGAGGCCGACCGGCTATGCATGTCCTTCATCACCTGGGCGCAATTACTGAAAGGCGCCGAGCGCAGCACACGCAAAACCGAAGTGCTCCAGCGCCTGGATGCCCTGGCAAGGCAAGTCGCCGTGCTGTACCCGACCACTCCGGCCATTTGCCGACACTATGCCGAACAATTCACCCGACTGAGAGCGTCCGGCACTCCGATTGGCGCCAATGACCTATGGATTGCCTGCCACGCCCTGGCCGAAAGCGCCACGCTGGTGACGCACAATACCCGCGAATTTCAGCGCATCTCGGGTTTGCAGATGGAAGACTGGACCATCGGAGTGTGAAGACGAAATCAAAGGCGCCTTGCTCGAATATCTTCTTGCCGCGCCCTTTAGCTGCTGACGAGGTTGATAGCAGCGGCAGGGCTGACGATCGGTATGCCGTGGTCGGTCGCGAGGTGGAGTAGATGCGCGTCGCCGGTGACGATGGCATGGGCTTGTGCGGCGAGTGCGCAGGCGATGACGTGATCGTCGTCGGGGTCGGCAGCCACCACATGTGGCGTGTGCGTGGGCGAGAGCAGAACCACGAGCGCGCGGTAGTGCGCCGTCAAGGCGTCGGCGCTGGTTTGATAACGCGCCAGGCGCAGCGCGAGTTTCGGATAAGCAAGCGTGTGCGCCAATTCGTCGAGCAAGACCGGGCTGGCGTAGAGTTCGACCTGCTCGGCGATTGCCAGGTCGATGAGCGTTCGCGGTGAGCCGTGCCATAGGAGGCCGGCCACCACGACATTGGTGTCGAGGACAAGTCGCCTCAACTGGAGGATCGCTTACGTCGCTCAGCGCGCACGGCGCGCACTTCCTCGACAATTTCCTGCTCAATTTCCGGGGTGAGTTCCTCGCCTGGGCTACGTGCCCACATTGCCCGAAGATTCTCGCCGGCATGCTTCTTTAGCTGCTCGCGCAGCATCGTTTCGATCGCTTCTGGCGTAAGCAGCCCGGCGTTTTGCGCGCGCTGCGCCAGCTCATCGGGCAGATTCAAGGTCAGTTGCAGCCGGGTCATGGCAATTTCCCTTTAGTGGCCCACCTGGGCGAGCACGGTATCCAACATCTTGATCACCAAGCGCTGCTTGGTTTTGGGTATCTGGCTGATGCGCTCGATGTGCTGCGCGAGTTGAGGTGCAGGCCCGCGCTTGATGCGTGCTTTCGCCGTTTGTTCGAGCAGCGCATCGACCGGCACCGCGAGCGCACGCGCGAGCGCGGGCAACATCGACACCGGAATGCGACGCCGGCCGACTTCGTAGGAGGCGACCATTTGCTGCGAGATGTCCAACATCACGCCGAGTTGCACTTGGGTCAAGTTGTGGGCCTTACGCAATTGCGCCACGCGCGCACCGAGCTCCTTGAAGTACTCCTTCTCATCCGGGGTCATTGCGGCTCAGCCAACAAAGTGAAGTAACAGTCCCATAGCGATACTACCGATTTGGGTTGTGGTGGTTCACGATACGCCAGAATGGCGTAGGCCGCAACCGAGTTGTTTTGTTGTCCCCCCTTAGCATTTTGAGCAAACTCTTGTGCTGGCGCGCTTTCTGCGCCCATGGGCCTCAATCCTCGGCGTCGCCGCTGCGCTCGGCCTCATGTTCTGGCGCTATCTACCTTCACTCACTCGGGTGCATCGCATTCGCGAGCGGGCAATGCGGATAGTTTGACGTACAGGCCTCGGCAGCTTTGACTATCATCTAGCAATACCAGCACAAGAGAGGCCTGCTATGGCAACGTCCCTGAAGATCGACGACACGCTAAAAGACCGCGTCCGGCAGCTCGCCAGCCAGCACCGCCGCCCATCTCAGGTTTGCAGATGGAGGACTGGACCATCGAAGCATGAAGACCGCGAGGCGTTGCCGCTTTCTTCATGGTGGGCGAGGCTATCTGGTTACGACTCCCGACCCTCTTTTCCCCTCTTTTCCATCTCTCTTTTCCATCTTTTCCACGCCCCTTTTCAACCGACCCTCTTTTTACCCCCTCACTCTTTCGCCCCACCGGCCGCCTTGCCCGTCCCCTGCCCACTACCACCGGGCGGGACGCATTTGAAATGCACTTCGGTCGAACCCAGTCGACCAGGCAACGATGACATCACAGTCTCCCGTACGACGCTAACTTCGAGTCCCTTCTTTGTGCAGAATTCATTGGCCTCTTTGTAAACCTCCGCCTTGTTGCTGAGTGACACCCCGATGCCCGGCGTGCCGTCCTTCTTGCCGATGTAGTAGGAATCCTGGCCCATGGGTATTACCCCGGTACTCTGGCACGCTGCTAGGGCGCTGACGGCCAAGACGATGAGAAGACGAAAGTGCACAGTGCTATCCTTTCAAGTGAGCACGACCAACAGGACATTGAAGGTGCTGCTGCCGGCGGTCGGTCCCAACGATGAACCCTGGCGCGACGCACCGCATCCCCGAACCGCGTCCCACTCGAAAGCACCTGTGCAGATCATTGGAGGCCGGGGTGGCTTGCTCTTGAACTTGCAACGGTAACTCCCGGCGGTACAAGGCCGTCTCATTCTATTGATCCGGCCAGATGAAGTTTGAAGTTTCAAGCGGCATATTTGACGCGCGGATCTTGGAAGAAGCTCTTGACCCGCTCGGGTGACTGTTCGAGTTTGAGCATGTGCTCGGTGGCTGCGAGTTTCAATTTGGCCTT
>JACPUX010000069.1 GCA_016192065.1 Betaproteobacteria bacterium | reverse complement strand
GGCGACAGCTCTTGGGTGGCTTGATCAAGTCGGGCATGCGCCAAGCTTCTTTGAGCACGTGGAGGGTAAAGAACTTCAGGCCGTAGAGATCGAGCTTCACCGCGCTCCAGGAGTGGCTGCCGATAAGGGCGCTGAAGTACTCGGTCAGTTGCGCTTCGGACAGGGCGTCGAGGCGGTAATCGAAGTACGCGCCCAAGCGCCGAATGGCGCGGGCATAGGCATCGATGGTCTTGGGTTGCAGGCCCTTCAAGGTGAGATGCTTCAAATGGCTGTCGTATTGCCGGGCGAAAGCCGGCGGGTAATCGGGGGAAAGGCTCTGGGTCGTCATGCTGGTTTATCCTCGCGAAATGTTGCAGAATCGGCTCCGTCACCATGAAGGAACCGAGATGCAGGATAAGCCAAGGGCTCTCGCCGGGCACCTTCTCCGCGTAGCGGCTTCGTCCAACCCAGCGCTCAAGTTCAACCCAGCGCTCAAGTTCGCTCCCTCCGGTCGCTGGGACGCGCCTTCGGCGCGCCCCTTAGCTGCACGTTATGCATCAGAAGTAACTGTCCCAAGGGTTCTTGCTCATGCGCCAACTTGTTGAATCGCTATCTTGGACGTCCGGCTTCTTTGTGGTGGCAGTGCTGTCGGCCGTCGTTGCACTCATTACCGGGCGGCTGAACCCCACTGCTTTGCGCTGGGCCACAGGCGCATTGGTCCCTATCGCTATTTCCTACTGCCTGTATTGGTCACCGGTTTGGCTCGGGGCTGAATCCTCAGAGTATTCGTCTTGGTCAGGCGTCTTTGTAATCCCCTGGTCACTTGTCGGCATCTTGGTATCCATCGCAGTCATGATTGGTGTTCGTCAGTACCTCAAAGCTAAGCATGTCCAAGGCGCATAATCCCCCGCGTCAGAGAGACGCCTCGCCGGCAATGCCGGCTCGCGCCCCTGAGCTTTCACGTTCGGCGTCATTGCGTCGGTGATACCCTGGCTACAGGGCTAACACCATCTGAACAATTCGTTGCTGGCCTTTGCCAGAGGTCTTTTTTGCGATTGTGGACTCACCCGAATCCGAAAGGAAAGAAGGGAAAGGAGCTGTGCGATTGCCTAATTGTTTGTGGCCCGCATGTGGTGATCATTTCCGTAAAGGACACCGAATACCGTGAGACCGGAGACAAAGCCGGGTGGGAGAGATGGACGAAGGCTGCAGTCGAAAAGTCCTATGCACCCTTTCGTGGTTTGATGTGATGTCGAACTCCCATCATGGCACTTGTCGCCGTTCGCGGCTTCCGCCGCAGCCTCGGGACGGGGAGGTCTCTTTCATTCCTAGGCGACAACAGTAGAGTAGGTGGAAATGAAACTCGTCAGGCTTGCGCCAGCGGTTGTTGCGTCCCTTCTTGCTGCAGCAGTGGGTTCTGCATGGCTCGCTTCTCTGGGTACGGCGCGAGCCGAGGGCTTGGCGGGTTCGGCCGCGGTGGCGCTGTGGTTTCTCGGCTTCGCACTCCTTGCTCTCGTGTTCGCTTCAGTTTCCGCGGGCGTGGCGCTCTATCAACTCAAGCAACTTACGCTGAGAGAGAAGCTCTCGGGTCTGCTCCCGTTCCCGGTTCTGATCTTGGTCTTCGTAGTGGCCTTTCTCGCGCTCACGTGATGGCCATTCAGCCTTACTCCGCTGGTGCTTCGTCGCCAACGAATAGGCCGGCAAGCCCGCGCTGGCTGGCTTGCTTCGCGCCGCGCGGGTCCGGCCGCCGCTCACTTCCCCTCTGCGCGGCGCCATCACACCCGGCGCCGGAGCCCTTGCCTCAGCCAACTCGCAACACCATCGCCCCTGGCTATCGCTGAGGTTCGCATCCGCCTTGCCTGCGTTGTTTCCATAGCTTGCGCAGGCATTGCCAAGTCCCGAGGTTTCGGCAAACCTTTGCCGAGAAGGCGGCCTTGACAATCACTCTGATCATTACGGCGCCAGTGCGTGCACTCGGCGCCCCGGCCTCGCCATTAACGGACGATTTTCACCTTGACGATTCGCGGGACGTAGAGACTGTTGCTGTTGGAGAGCAGGACGCAACCGTCCACCGCGATTTCGACGGGCTTTTCGAGGGAAAACGCCATCATCGTGGTGGCGAGAAGCGACTTCGCCCCCAGGTCACTATCAAGGAGCACGGCACGGTCGGACGAACAACCATCAGCGGAGGAAATCGCTGGGTTGGTCAGAAAGATTGAGGTCTGTCCCGTGTCGCGCGCCACGATTTGAGCGATTTCCGCAATCGGCTGGTTCACCAGGGTCGCCGAGGCTGGTCCGGCCAGCATTGCCACGGCAAAGGCTGCGCGACCCAGCACCCGAGTCGCTTTTGGGGAAAACTGCTGCACCTTCATGATCTGCTCCTTTCAAGGAAACCGTCGTCAGAAAAACCGTCATCGCCTTTGTCGGCCAATGAATCCTCTACAACATGAAGCCCAGGTCAGTTTGCCCGGAGAAATTGCTCAAATTGGGGAGCGTACTGTTCAGTTCTGCCGGTGATGCGCCCAGCCATTTGCCGAGCGTTGCCGCGTACTGATCGGACGAATAGGCGGGGATCAGGCGGCCTTGGCCCGCGTCGGCGGGGTTGCCGCCGCCCACTTGCAGGTTGTGAAAGCCGCCGTAGAGCTGCCCGCCTCGAACGCCACCGCCCAAGACGAAATGGTGGCCTCCCCAGCCGTGATCCGAGCCCTTGCCATTGGAAGTGAGGGTACGCCCGAAGTCCGAGGCGGTGAAAGTCGTGACCTGGTTCTGCACGCCCAATTCGACGGTGGTGTCATAAAAAGCCTTGAGGGCGTCATCGAGTTGTTCGAGCAGGTCGGCATGCTTGCCGTAGAGGATCGCGGGTTCACCAGTGCCGGGGCGCCGCGTGCTCGTACTGGTGTCGTATTGATCGGAGTGGTTGTCGAAGCCGCTCATGGCGACGAAGAAGATTTGGCGTTTTACCCCAAGCGCGGAACGAGCAGCGATCATCATCGCCACGGAACGAAGCTGCGCGGCCAGGCGGTTGTCGGCAGGGTAGGGCGTGGCGATCGGGAAGCGTTCGGTGTAATTGCCGTTGACTGGGCCGCTGTAGAGGGCTTGGAGCAGCAAGTCGTTGGTGCCCACCGATTGATCGGCAATCTGACCATACTGCGCTTCCAGGAGATTGCGTCGCGGCATGACGAGGGAATTCTCGTACAAGGCCTGCGGGTTGGATCGTGTGACATCCCAGTCCCGCCAGGCGCGAATTCGCTGCACGATGGTCGAGGACGGAGAATTGGGCCGCCAGGTGCCAATTTGGTGTACCACTGATTGGGTGCCCTTCAGGAACAGGCTCGAACTCGCCGTTGCTACTGAAACCAGTAGCTGCCCGTTGTTCGATGATTGCAGCAGATCACCGAGGCGGCCACCCCAACCTGAAATCGCTGGCGCCTGGGGATGCAGGGTATGCCAGTGCATTTGCATGTCGGAGTGGGAGAACAGTTGCGGCGGCAACTGAACCTTGTTCTGGTAGTCCGATTTGGAGGTGGGGCGTATGAGGATGCCGACGTTGTTGACGATCGCCAGTCGCCCGCTGGCATATAGGGCGGCCGTCTTGAGCAGACGTGGATGCAGGCCAAAATCGCCTTGGGCCACGTCGCTGATGGCATTGGCCTGGAGGCTCGCCTGGGGCAGTGCTAGTGGTCCGCGATTGGTGGCATAGTTGGCGTAACGGCCGTCCAGCGGCACGATAACGTTATGAGAATCGTTGCCGCCCAGCAGAAACACACACACCAGGGCGCGGTAATCGTTGAACGGTCCGGCGGCGAGCGCCATTTCTGCGAAGGAACCGAGCATGGGCGTTGCCGCCAGCGCGGTGGTCAGGCGCAGAAATTCTCGGCGCGGGAGGTTTTTGAGATCGACTGGTCGCATGCCGCCCTCTATTTCTGAACGAGATAGTCAGGAGAGTTGATGATCATCCACAGCGCCACGTGCAGACGATCCGAACCGCTGGTCGCGGGAATCTGGCTGATGGATTGCGCCAGCTGGGCCTTGTACTCCTGGGTCATGCCGCCGGCACAGAGCAACAAGTCCAACTCCTCGATGAGCAGCGCGGGGTTGTTGGTCAAGCCCAGATAGAAACTGTAGTCTGGAATCATCCGGTTGCCGGGGGTGCTGCTGCTGTGATCGAAGCCGTCGATCAGGGCGTACTTGCTGAAGTTCGCGTAGCCGGCGACCGATGATGCATCGGTGATTTCGAATTCCGGGCCGAAGAGTCCATTCTGCGAGAGCGGGCCCGTGGGCATGAAATCGGGATGATAGAAATTGAACACCGACGGCGAGCGCAGGGGATTCTGATTGAGGTTGGTCGGCGAGCTAAAATCGTACAAGCCACGATAGCCGTTCGGGCGGATGGCCCGAAACGCCCGATGCATTTGCACGAAGCGAATTGCCGGTTCGGTAAGTTTGCCGTAGCCAGGGCGCTTGGCAAAGCTGCCGTTGCGCGCTTCCGGATCGAGGAGTATTGCCCGGAGAATCGCTTTCATATCACCGCGAACCCCTTGTCCGTTGTTGTTGAACTTCTGGCTCACGCGGGCGATGTACGCTGGAGACGGGTTGGAGGTCACCAAACGCTGGATCAGCTGGCGTGAAAGAAAAGGCCCGACATTGGGATGGTAGAAGATGTTGTCGATGGCGTTTTCCAGACTGCCGCGCACATAGCTGTCCAACGACTGGCCCCAGCCGTACGCGGCGATTTGCGTGTGGGGGGCATTGGGGTAGCTCAGGAGGGTCTTCGGGCCGGTGTCATGCGCTGGGCCAGAAATATAGCGAGTGTTGTCGACTGACTTATAGACTTCGGTCCAAGGCGCCATGGGCGCGCCCCAGGCCGCGCAGGATTTGGCGGCCCGGATCACTGGGTCGGAATCCCACAGGTCCGGACTCAGCCAGCGATTGGGGTTTTGCTGGTCCTGATTGGCAAAAGTCCATCCTGAAAGCACCCGCGCAAATTCTCTGACCGTCTCCTCGGCATACGTTGGAATCGGATTGCCGTTGCCGTCGAGCGTTCGGGTGCCATCGGCGTTGAGCATCCACAGGCCGACGGAGAAAAGCTGCATGATCTCCCGGGCGTAGTTCTCGTCCGGCTGGGTCTGCAGGATGGGGTCGCCTTTGGCGCTCTCGCGCATGCTGAGGTATTCACCCATCGCCGCATTCAAGGTGACATCGCGCAGCAGGGTGCGTACGTTCCCGAACGCCTGGCTATTGAGAATGTCGAGATAGGCGGCAGCGCCGCAGGGGGCGTCGTTGATGGCGTTGTTGGCCAGGGAGATGACAAGAATCTGCGACAGCGCATAGGCGACACGTTGCCGAAGCTGATCCTGGCCTTCGAAATACTGCTTCCAGATCGACGGCATGACCACGTCCCAGGGGTGGCTGATGCGCTCCGGGTCGGCCTGCACGGTCGCCAGGTGAGAGGTCGCGGGAAGGGCGAACTGAGCTTCGATCCACGCCTGGGGGCTCTGGTTCATGAGCGCGACGATGTCGTCCCGGGTGTAGCCAAAGGTGGTCTGCCTGAGCAAACGCGCCGCGGCCTGGGCGCGTTTGCGCAAGCCACCGGTGAAAATGAGGAACTGGTCGCCGATCGGCACAAAGGCCTTGGTCTCCGACGACAAGGGGTCGTTGGCGCTTACCGCCTTGTCGCCCGCACTCGCGCCGGGCGGCAGGGCGAGCAGGGCAGCCACTACGAGTGCGCCGGGAAAGGTTCGCTTGGCCATAGGAAACATAGACATTGCCTTCTCCTGCGTCATGCGGGTTGCGCGTTGCCCGCGGGGACCCCTCGAAGCCAAGGAAGCGATGTGCCTGGGCACGCCGTGTTTGGCATCCTTGATGCGCGAGCTATGCTGTTAGCATAGCGCGTTTTATGCCATTTGGGTACATCTTTCACCCGGTTGCCGGCGGCACGGTGATGCCCACTGCGAGCGTTGGTTGCCTCTGGTATGCTGGCCGCCGATCCGGCCCACTGCGGCAATCCCCTGACCCGCAGGAGCGCCGTCAACAATACTCACCAAGGAGGATCCCATGTTTCGTTCTATCGCCCTGGCCGTTGGATGTTCCGCCCTGCTGGTTTGTGCCGGCGAGGCACGAGCGGCGCAGCGTACTTTCGTTTCGGTGCTGGGCAACGACATCAATACGGCCAGCAACTGCTCCCATGCTTCTCCTTGCCGGGGCTTTGGCGCGGCGCTCACAGTGACCGACTCCGGCGGCGAAATCGTCGTGAAGGATTCGGGCGGCTACGGGGCGGTCAGCATCGACAAGTCGGTCTCGATCATCGCGCCCGAAGGTGTGTACGCAGGTATCAGCGTGTTTTCCGGCGATGGCATTGGCATCGCCACGGCGGGGGTACACGTGCGCCTCAAGGGTCTCACCATCAACGGTCTGGGTGGCACGCGTGGCATCCACATGACCAACGGCGCAAGCCTCACCGTGGAAGGCTGCGTCATTCGCAATTTTTCGTCTTTCCCCTACGGCGCGGGGATAAAAATCGACACGGCGGCGCAAGTGCATGTGCTCGACAGCCTGCTCCAAGGCACCTACGTTGGTGTTTCCGTGCAAGGGGGCGCCAAGGCGCTTCTGTCCCGCACCCGTCTTCTCGACGGCGGCTATGCCCTGAGTGCCTTTACGGCGACGAGCGGGCAAACCGTGGCGGTCGAACTCGCCCATGCCGAAATTCGCAACTTCGTGACTGGAGCAAGCGCCGAAGCCTATTCTGGAGGAACGGTTGTGTTGCGCGTCAGCGAGGCCGTGATCGTGAACAATAGTTATGGCGTCAATGCCGTCGGCTCTGGAGGCAGTGTTCTGGGTAGCGTCACCGACAGCCTGGTGGCCGACCACAGCGATTGCGGCATCGCCGGCTATGGCAGCGGCACGCAGCTCATTGTCAGCAGCAGCCGGGCCCTGCGAAACCTGTATGCCTTCTGCCAGGGCAGCTCGGCGGTGGTCGAGTCCACCGGGGACAATACCGTACGCCAAAGCCTGACTGCCGACACCAACGGCACTGTGACGACCATCGGAAAGATTTGACCCGTGGTGTGGGCGGGAGGAGTGGCGAGGCCACCGCCGGTCTCCATTGGGCGTCACCATGAAGTTCCGTTCATTTGTCACCATCGCTCTGGCCAGAACCACCATCGATCTGTCTGACCCCAGTTCGCCTATGGTGATCGAGTCGTTGGGTGCCTTGACGAAAGAGCCTGGACCAAAGCCTGGGCCACACTATGGTGACGCCGTGGGCGAAGGCGGCGCGCGCCGGATTTGACTTGAATAGGCGAGGCTCAGGCAGCGCCGCCCCAGGGCGGTGCACGGGCAGCGTTGCCCCAGGTCTGTGCCGGCCGGGAGTTGCCTGAGCGCGCATCTGGGCCATGATCTGGCCCCCGGATTACCGCCCTGTGCCTCATCACCGCCGCCACGACCTGTCGGGCAGGACGAACGCGGATCAGATCAGCCACCTCCATCGCGGCCTTGCGTTCTGCAGCGATGCTGAGGCAGCATGCAGCATTCCGGCTCCGCAGGCCGGCACTCAAAACCGCCCGATCGCCCGATGAATTCAGCAAACGCATCCTCAACCGCCTTGGTCACACCGCCCCCTGCACCGCCTCGCGGCCTTACCGCGCTGAGCGGGCTCACCCGCTTCCTGCGCCCTTATCGTGGCCGCTTGGTGCTGGCGTTTCTCGCGCTCACGATCGCGGCGGCGGCATCGCTGGTGCTGCCGGTGGCGGTGCGCCAGATGATCGATCTGGGCTTTGCGCGTGCCAACGTCGAGCATGTCGATCGCTATTTTCTGTTTCTCTTTGCGGTCGCCATGGTGTTCGGTGTGTTCCTGGCGCTGCGCTTCTACCTTGTTTCCTGGCTGGGCGAGCGGGTGGTGGCCGACATTCGCAGCGCGGTGTACCGGCGCGTCATCGGCATGAGCCCGGCGTTCTTCGAGATCACGCGCACCGGTGAAGTGCTCTCGCGCTTGACCACCGACACCACCTTGATTCAAGTAGTAGTCGGCACCAGCATGTCGATGGCCTTGCGCAGCGCGCTGATGCTGATCGGCGCCCTGGCGATGATGGGCGTCACCAGCCTGCGCCTTTCCGCGTACGCGGTCGGGCTGTTGCTCACGGTGGTGTTGCCCATCATCGTCCTCGGCCGTGGCGTGCGCCGGCTCTCGCGGGCGAGCCAGGATCGAGTCGCCGATTCCAGCGCGCTCGCCGGCGAAAAGCTGAATGCCATCACTACTGTGCAAGCGTTCACCAGCGAGACCCGCGAGGCCGCCGATTTCGACGCTTCCGTGGAAACCTCGTTCGCCACCGCGCTCCGGCGCATCGGTATGCGTGCGCTGCTTTCGGTGATCATCGTGGTGATGGTGTTCGGCGCCATCGTGTTGGTGCTCTGGCTCGGCGCGCATGCGGTGATGGAGGGCAGCATGAGCGCCGGCGAGTTAAGCCAGTTCGTGCTCTACGCCATCATCGTCGCCAGCAGCATCGGCGCCCTGGCCGAGGTCTGGGGCGACGTGCAGCGTGCCGCGGGCGCCACCGAAAGGCTGCTGGAACTTCTGGCCGCCCAGCCGCAGATCAAGGTGCCCGAAAAGCCCCAGGCACTGCCGGCGCTGCAGGGTGATATTCGCATCGAGAGACTCACCTTCTATTACCCTTCGCGCCCCGAACACGCTTCACTCGCCGAGGTTTCGCTGCACGTTCGGCCCGGCGAGACGGTGGCGCTGGTGGGTGCCTCGGGGGCGGGCAAGAGCACGCTTTTTCAGCTCTTGCTGCGCTTCTATGATCCCCAGTCCGGCCGCATCTTTTTGGACGACATCGACCTGGCCGGGGTCGATCCGCGGGAACTGCGGCGACAGATCGGTATCGTGCCGCAAGAGGTGGTGCTTTTCTCCGCCGATGCCATGGAGAACATTCGCTACGGCCGCGCCGAAGCCAGCGACGAAGAGGTGCGCGCCGCGGCGCGGGCCGCCGCTGCCGACGAATTCATCGAACGTCTGCCCGAGGGCTACCGCAGTTTTCTGGGTGAACGGGGCGTGCGACTCTCGGGTGGGCAGCGGCAACGCATCGCCATCGCCCGTGCCATCCTCAAGAATCCGCCCGTGCTCCTGCTCGATGAAGCCACCAGCGCGCTCGACGCCGAGAGCGAGCGGCTGGTTCAGTCCGCGCTCGAACGCCTGGTGGCCGGGCGCACCACTTTAGTGATCGCTCACCGCCTTGCCACCGTGCGGCAGGCGGACCGCATCGTGGTGATGGACCAGGGGCACATCGTCGCCAGCGGTACGCACGACACTCTGATCGGTGAAGACGGGCTCTACGCGCGGCTGGCGGCGCTCCAGTTCGGGCAGCACGGTCTGCCCGTGTAGGGAAGCGTTGAGCGAAGACTTCATGCGGGCGACGGCCGTTGCCGATTCGGTGAGTTGCCGGTGCGAAAGCGCTGCTTGCAAGATTCACCGCAAAGCCCGGTGCGATCTCCCCGGCGCGCACCTGCAAGCAGCGTGGCCCTTCCCGCGTGGGCGGACCAGACGCGCGCGGCATACTGGCATCGTGCTCGCGGGGTGCTTCCCGGCGGTGCCGGCCCAGGCGCGGCGCGCGTCGACCGCGGGAACTTTTGCGCAGCGCTTGCGCCCGGTGCCAAATTGCGCCACGACCTGGGCCCAGGCCGCGCCGTGGGCTCAGGGTGAAGCGCCCTGCCGATTTATTCCTGCGCAGTTCAGGGCATTCGCTCAGGGGCCCGATCGGTGCGGCAACGTTTGTGTGTAGAATCTGCCTGGGTGCCCCGGTCTTTAACCGATCAAATGGAGGAACTATCATGGGAACTGGGCTTGCGATTAAATGGGGCGCGACGAGTGACACAGTCGCGATGTGTGGTCGTCGCGGACGGATCAACCTGCCGCTGCTTGCCGGCCTGCTGTTTTGCGGTGAGGCACTCGCGGCGCCTTGCTTCTCCGTCTCCGGGACAATCGTTTCCGTTCACCAGCTTTTCGCGGGCGAGGCGAACGCGAAGACGATCGATCTCGAGGATATGCCCTCCGTGAGCACCATGATTTCCCGCGGCCCGGAAGCGCACAACTTGATCTTCATGAACATCAAGCGCGACGCCGCGAAGAAGAACGTTGCGTCTTTTTCGGTCAAGATCGACGGCAAGACCTACCAATATCCGAGGGATGTCTGCCCAAAGAAGTAGTCGCCGGCAGCAGTTGTCAGTCGACCAAGGCGACTGTCCCGGTGCACGGATGGGTGTCGCGGTCTACCCAGGCACTGCCAACCGGCGTTTGTTGACTTGCGGATCGAAACCCGGGTCGATCTTTAAGCCAATTGCGAGGGCGTGATGATTGCCCGCAACACGGCCCATCGCAGATAATACGCAGTCCGCCACCATCGAAAGACCAAATGTTCCGCTCCAAGCCTTGCCTGCTTGCCTCGCTGCTTGCCTTCAGCATGCTTGTTTCGCCGGTGCTGGCACAGACCGCCAGCGAAGCCGTGGCCGCGGCGCCCATGCCGGCGCCAAAGCCGGAGTTCAAATTGTCGGTCGTCAACCCTGAAGATCTGCTCGACTTCGGCAAGACAGTAGTGGTACCAACGGCCTACGTCACGCTGCTGACCGACGGCAGGGTGGCCGCGGTGAAGCAGTCGGGGTTTTTTCAGCGAGGCTCGAACTCCGTTGGGGCGAGCGCCTCCTACCGTGTGCAGGGAATCGACAAGGCTTTCGCTCAGGCATTGGCGCAGGCAGCCTATGAGGACTTGGTGACGCAATTGCGGCAGGCGGGCTACAAGGTGTTGACCTACGCCGACATCCGCGAGCGCGATCTCGTCAAGACGGCAGCGCGGCAGACCGAGCTCGGCCCATTGGGTTTGCCCACCAGTTCGCAAGGCGGCAATCAGTTCGTGACCGCGGCGCCCAGCGACGAGCAGCACTTCGCGAGCAGCTTCGCCGGAGGAGCATTCGCCGAGTTCATCAGCTTGGGCAAGTCGAAGTTCGCCGACGCCACGGTGATCATCCCACAGTATACGTTTGCCGCGCCCCAGTCCTGGGCCGCGGGCAGCCGGGGCTACAACAGCGTCTCGGCCGAGGCCAACGTGGCCCCCGGGATGAACCTGAGCTTTGCCCACGCGCATTGGCTGGGTGCGCCGAAGTCGCGCATGATGAGCGGCATACCCGGCGTTGCGACCAAGGAACAGATCATCAACATCACCGAAAAAGCCGGTACTCTGGAAAAGACCGCCGACACCACGCCCCAGGCGGCCAATGCGGTGAGCTCGTTACTCGGAGCCATTTCCGGTGCCGGCACGATCAAGAAGACCGCCGGTGAATATCAGTTGAGCATTGACCGAGACGCCTATACGGCGGGGGTGATGAACGGCGTGCGCGGCTTCAATGCCGAAGTCGCCAAAATCGCCGCGGCCCTGTGACTGGCGGACAGGTAGTAGTACTTGGAGTGGAGCGCAGTTGGCAACGAAGAACCGCAGTAGTATCGTTCCAGCCAGAGGAATTCGCGCCGAGCTGAACTGGTGCGGGGCGCGTTCCACGCGGCGCGAACTGCGGATCTGGCGGCAACTGTGATCTGGCGCGCATCCATTTTCGCTGCCCGGCTGGCCGGAGCCGCCCGCCTGCTCTGCGCCTCGAAGCGGCCGTGAACCTCCTTTCCATCATCGACGCCATTGGCGTGTTCGCCTTCGCGCTTTCCGGGCTCATCGAAGCACGCAAGCGCGACATGGATCTCGTTGGGCTCTTTGTCGTGGCGCTGGTCACCGCCTTCGGCGGCGGTACGCTGCGTGACCTGTTGCTCGACCGCCAGCCGATTTTCTGGATTCAGCACGACGCCTACGCCGTCGCCATTCTCGCGCTCGCCCTGGTGTTCGCGTTTGTTCCCGCGGCTGGGCGCATCCCCGCCGCCGTGTTGCTGGTGGCCGATGCCCTGGGGCTTGGGCTATTCTGCGTGGCCGGCGTGGGCTATGCGCTCGAAGCCAAGACCTCGCTGTTCATCGCCGCGCTAATGGGCGTGATCACGGGCACTTTCGGCGGCGTGCTGCGGGACGTGCTGTGCAACAAACTCCCTGCGCTCTTTCGACAGACGCCGCTCTACGCCACCTGTGCTTTCGCCGGGAGCTACCTCTATGGCGGCCTGTTGCTCGCCGGGGTGGCGAACCAGGTGGCGGTGTGGGTTGCCATCGCCTTCATCGCCGCGTTCCGGCTGGCGGCGCTGCGCTGGCATTGGGTATTGCCGGTGTCGCGGCGCTGACTTTGGCGGTGGGCCAGAAGATGTCGCTGGCGCGTCGAGGCGTGCTTAGGGCTGGTCATGCGTTCGGGTCGCGCCGTAGAGCCATGAACAAGCTCTTAATGGGCAAGCGCCTGCCAGCCCGAATGCTCAAAGTATTTGCCGTACTTCTCCAGCGCGGTGACGACCGTGACCGCGCCGGCCTCGCGCTGGGCCGTCCTGCTTTTCCCTTCCATGGCCTCGATGCCTTCGAGCAAGTCGGAGATCACGAGGTGAAGTTGCGCGTCGGCCTCAGGGTCGAGCTTGCAGTTGGCGACGATCGCGACCACCTCGGCCCCGAGTTTTGTGGCGAGTGCCCCATATTGCTGAGCGGAGAATTGGTGTTCATGGATGCCGGGCAGGGCCGCTTGCATGTTGGCGCGAATGGCGTTCATCGCCTGGCGCAGGGTGGCGTCGGTGGGCCACTTCTTGCCGGCCTTGAGTTCCAGCCTGGTTGGCGCAGCGCCATGTTCATGCCCGTGCCCGGCATGTTCCGCGGCGATGCCGCTGGCGGCAAGGCCCAGGGCCAGGACGAGGGTGGTGAGACATTTCGAGCTGGTACGCATGATGGTCGTCCTCTTTGGTGGTTTGCCTGAATCGGCGCGCGCATTATGAGGCGGGCCGCTTAAAGGACCCTTAAGCGGCTTTCACGCGCGCGGTGGAGCGTTTGCGGCCGGTCGCTGGGGCGATCGATGGAACCGCAAGCGCACGCGCAAACCTCGGCCCTCTTCCCCGCTGTCGAGCGCAATTTCAGCGCCGTGCAGGTCGGCGATGCGCCGAACGATCGACAGCCCCAGCCCGCTACCTTCCTCGCCGCTGCCCAGGCCGCGATGGAAGCGATCGAAGACGCGAGCGCGGTCGGCCTCGGGAATGCCCGGCCCGTTGTCCGCCACGGTGAGCTGCGGGCCGTCACTGGAACCGGCGACGGTGACCCGAACCCATCCCCCCTTGGGCGTGTAGCGCACCGCGTTGTCGAGTAGATTGCGCAGGAGCACGGTGAGCAGTAGGGCATCTCCCACCGTTTGCACGGGCTCGCCGGGCGCCAGTTCGAGTTCGATGTCCTTGCTGGCGGCAAGCGGGGCAATTTCGGCCGCCGCCTGTTGAGCCAGGGCATGGAGTTCGACTTGCCGATCTGGCGCAATGGTGGCTTGCGGGTCGAGCCGCGCCAGCACTAGCAATTGTTCGACCAGGTGCGCGGCGCGGTCGGTGCCGGCCAGCACTTTGGCCAGGGCATGGCTGCGCTCGGCTTCGGACTTGGCCGCCAGTGCCACCTGGGCTTGGGTCTTTACTCCGGCCAAGGGCGTGCGCAGTTCGTGGGCCGCGTCGGCAGTGAAGCGACGCTCCTGTTCTCGGGCAAGTTTCAGCCGCTCGAACAACTGGTTGAGTGCGAAGAGCAGCGGCGAGACTTCTTGCGGCACGTTGCTCGCCGCCAACGGCGCCAGATTTTCGGGCGCGCGCCGGGCCACCTCGCGGGCGAGGCCCGCCAGCGGCGCGAGCCCCGCCCCCACCGCCAGCCAGATCAAGAGTGCGAGCACCGGCAAGGCGACGTAGAGCGGGTGCAGCAAGTGGCCGGCGACACTTTGCGCCAGTTCGTCGCGAACCTCGTATTGTTCGGCAACTTGAACCACGAAGCGATGGCCCTCGTCCCAACGGCTGAACGAGCGCCAGCGGTGACCTTCGAGGACGATGTCACCGAAACCTTCCCTGGCTTCGAGCAAGCGTGTCCGCGGCGCCTGGGCGGAATGCAGGAGCAGGCGGCCCTGGCGGTCCCAAACCTGGAAGGCGATCTTGCGCTCATGACGGTATCGCCGCGGCAGGTCATCGTGCGCGTCATGTTCGATTTCATGTTCGAGTTGGGCGGCGATCAATCCGGCGGATTGGGCCAGGTGTGCATCGAGGAGTTCGCCGATTTCCTGGCGTGCGTCGAAGTAGGTGAATAGCGCCGTGGCGAGCCAGGCCACGAGCACCGTGCCGGTGAGCAGGAACAGCAGCCGCCGGCGCAGCGAGGGTTTCACTGCGCGTCCTTGGCGATCATGTAGCCCACGCCGCGCACCGTGCGGATCAGCTCGGGTGCCAGCTTGCGGCGCAGGTGATGGATGAAGACCTCGACCGCGTTGCTCTCGATTTCCTCTCCCCAGCCATAAAGTTTCTCCTCCAGTTGCGCCTTGGAGAGCACCCGGCCGGCGTTGAGCAGCAGCGCATGCAGCAGGGCGAACTCGCGCGCCGACAATTCCACCGGCTGTTCTTGCCAGGTGATGCTGCGCGCCGCGGGGTCGAGGCGCAGCGCGCCGTGGGCGAGCACCGGTTCCGCCTGGTTGCCGGCGCGCCGCAACAGGGCACGCAGGCGCGCTTGCAGCTCACCCAGGTCGAAGGGCTTGAGCAAGTAGTCGTCGGCGCCGGCATCGAGCCCGGCGATGCGGTCGGCCACGGTGTCGCGCGCGGTGAGAATCAACACCGGCACGGCATTGCTCGTCGCTCGCGCCCGGGCGAGTACTTCCATGCCCGAGAGCCGCGGCAGGCCCAGATCCAGGACCACGGCATCGTAGCTTTCGGACGCCAGCGCGGCATCGGCGGCGCGGCCATCCTGCACCCAATCGACCGCCATGCCGGCCTGCTTGAGCCCGGCGCGAATGCCGTCGCCCAGCAAGCGATCGTCTTCGACGAGGAGAATGCGCATGCCGGGATATTAACGCGCTTTTCTGGCCAGGGCGGCGCGAGCGAGGCCGGGCAGGAGCTTAGGCTCCGGGCCCAGACCGGGCTGCTCAACGCGCGAGCCACCAGACGGCGAGGCCGGTCCAGGCCAACATGCTCAATGCCGCCAGGAGGCCCGGGCGGGTGAGCGCCTCCTCCGGTCGGCCTTGCTTGCGCCCGGTGACCATCGACCAGACCAGATTCTCGCGGTGCGCGACACTGCCAAGCAGCACGCCGAGCAGATGCACGCCCACGATGATCAGCATCAGACCGGCAAACAATTCGTGCGCTTCCTCGATCCAGTCGCCACCCAGCTCCTGGTAGGTGGCCCAGCCGCTGGCGCCGCTGGCCAGAGCCAGTGCGAGCAGCAGCAAGATGGCCCAGCCGGCGGCCGGGTTGTGGCCAGTGTAATGGGGCGGCGAGCGGTGCAGCAATTGCCGCAGGTAGCCCAGCGCCTGCACAGGGCCACGCACGAAGTCGGCAAAGCGCGCGTGCCGGCTCCCGATCAGGCCCCACAGCAATCGGTAGGCCGCCACCGCCATCACCGTACTGCCCGCGAACACATGCACCAGGCGCCAGCGTTCGCTCTCGCCCGTGACCCAGGCCAAGGCGAAGCCGGCCACCATCAGCCAGTGACCCAGGCGCACGGGTAAATCCCAAACCAGAATTTTGTTCATGTTGCTTCCTTTACTGAGGACTGAAGGAGGCTGCACGTTGGTGGCCCGCGGTGTGGCGCGGTGTTTGTTTCCGGGCCTCCGCGCCTGTTGCCTTTTGATCGTCGCGCAGACCTATCGTGCAAGGTTGTGGTTGGCGTTTTCATAGCCGGCGCCGGCTCGTGGGCAACACGATCTCGCTTTCGCGGAAACTGCCCGCTTCGGCTTTGGTATGGCAGCCGCCGCAGTTGGCCGAGGACTTCACGTCGGGGTCTTTCCAGGAAGACTCCGGCACCCTGCGGTGCTCGCGGCGGAACCACTCGCTCGAAGTCAGGCGCGGCGGATTGGAGTTCGCGGCCATTGAGTTGTGGGTGGCCGCGTGGCGCAGGAGAAAGGCTGCGATTTCGCGCCGTGTGGGTTCGTCCAGCGTAGCGTTGTCGCCGTAGTGCCGGTCGAGCGCGCCCATCACACGCTTCCAGTCAGTTGCGGTGAGCAAGGCCGGCGGATAGGGCAAGTGACAAGTCCCGCACTCGGCCTGGTACGAGGGCGGTGCGTCGGCGGGCAGAGGCAGGCGGTCAGCGTGGGCGGGAAGCGCCATCGCCAGGCCGAGCGTGGCGAACCAGCTCAGGGTCTTCATGTTCCCTCCGTCGCGAAAGCGATGAAATCGGCCTTCTCGGCCGCGCTGCATTCGCGGCCTAGCACTTCGGTGCAGTTGCGGCGGAACCATTTTTCCACCTTGGCCGGGTCGCTGAAGCGCGTTGCCACAGCCGAGGGCGAGAGCGGCTGGATGGTCTTGCCGGTGACTGCGTGGCGGCCGATCCGTGCCGGGCTATCGGTGTGGCAAGCGCTGCAAGCCGGAAGGTGCGACGAAACTGCAAAGCGCCTGGCGTAGAACTCTGCGCCGCGCTGCGCCGAGCCCTGGAATCCGGGGATGAGCCGGGAAGCTTCGGCGGTGTAAGATTGGGCCAATTCGCGCGGCGTGGCCGACCAAGCCGTGGCCGCGCCGGCCAGCAGGAGCATCGGCAGCAGGGGTACGTTCACGAGAGTTTCCTTTGAGTGGACAGGGCGACCGAACTATGCGCGTCCCGGCTTAAGGGGAACTTAAGCGCGGAGCCTGGGCTCGCGTGCCGCGAACTTGAAGGGGAAAGCTGAGGAAGCTCGACGCCGGCGAATCGGGAGGATGAACACCATCGTCAAAGCAGCTCTGGTGTTTTTCGGCGCCGCCCCGCTGGCCGCGGCCCTGGCGGGCGCCTGGAGCTTCAGGCGTGATCTGGCGCATGCTCGGGCGCGCCTTTCGGGCACGAGTCAGGTGATTGCCTCACCCTATGGCGAAACCGAATTCAGCCAGGGCGGCGAAGTGCCATTGGGGCCAGGGTCGGATATTTATCGGGACGCAACAAATAGTCGAGCCTGGAACCTTTCGTGGAACTTCAGCACCGCCCAGGCCAGCCGCGCATTCTTGGCGGCGATGGCCACCACTGCCTTCCAGTAGCCGCGCCGTTCCTGCAGGCTGCGTGCCCAGCGACTGAAGCGGTCCTGTTTGTCGCCTAAGTCACTCAGTAGGGCCCGAGCTCCCATCACCAGCAGGCTGCGCAGATAGCGGTCGCCGGCCTTGGTGATCCGGCCCAGACGGGCGGTACCGCCGCTACTGTATTGGTCCGGCACCGCGGTGCTGCCCGGGCGCTGCGCAAGCCGATAGCTGCTCTTGTAGCTGATCCAAGAGGCTATGTTCTCTTTTTCATGTTGCTGACACGCTGGCCTCAGGGCAGCACTTGCGCACAACCGTAGAGATCGAGCGCAGAAGAGGTGGTGGAATGGCGGGGCGGGGCCGCGCCAACCTCGCCTTTCATCACCTGGAGTGAACATGCCCGATGGCCCGTGCCATCTGTCGCCGCACGCAATTCGCCATTCGTTGTTCCTCCAAACCGCCCTGGCGCCAACGAATCCACTCCGGCGCAAGACAGCTCGGTGCTCGGCGAGCTTCACCGCAGCTTCACCCGACCGACACACAGTCGTCAACTCCGCGGCGTAGGCTCGCCACTGTTTTGATTGGCCTCTTTTGAAAACCGAGTGGGTTAAGGTCAGCCCGAGGTCAGGGGTCAAGGGCGGGCGCAGCCCGGCGCAGCGAACCCTTGACGCCTGGGATCGGGAGGTACGCTGGTCCATGGCAGGACGCGGCGCACTACCGCGTCC
>JACPUX010000070.1 GCA_016192065.1 Betaproteobacteria bacterium | reverse complement strand
GGCCGGCGGCGATGTGGGGTGGCGCCACAGTCCGCGCCTGCCGGGGCGACATTGGGAACAGGATGCACTGCGCGGCCGGGGGTCAATCGTGCTCAAAACGCCACCTATACCTTCGACGCCCTGGGCAACCTCATCGGCCGCGGTGACGCACCCAACGGGCAAGCCTGGGAAACCTTCGGCTATGACCTCCTGAACCGCCTCACCACCCGGAATACGAACGAGACCGTCGCCAGCTACTATGCCGACGGGCGGCTTAACACCCGCAGCGGGGTAAGCGGCACCTACGGCTACCAAACCGGCACCCACCGCGTCAACAGTGCCGGCGGTTACAGCCTGGGCTACGACAACAACGGCAACGTCACAACCCTCACCGGCAATGGCGCCAACAAGACGCTCACCTATCTACCCTTCAACCTCCCGAGCCGCATCCAGGCCGAGGGCAACACCCTCGACTACCGCTACGATGCCGCCCACGCCCGCCTGAAGGAAACCGCGCAAACTCAAACTCCGCAGGGAAGCTCCAGCACCTATTACCTGGGCGCCTTCGAAGAACACGCCCGCAACGATGGCGTGGTGGAACTGCGGCACTACCTCCTCACCCCCGAAGGCGCGGTGGGCATCGTCACCCGGCGCAGCGACGCGCAAGACGACACCCGCTATTGGTTCAAGGACCACCTGGCGAGCATCGTTGCCATTACCGATGGCGCGGGCACGGCGAGACAGCGCTTTACCTACGACCCCTGGGGCAAGCGCAGTGTCGTCCCGATCGTCAACGCCGACGCCAACGCCGAAGAACTCGGGTTCACCGGCCACGAGCACCTTACCGAAGCGGGCCTGATCCACATGAACGGGCGGCTCTACTTCGACGCCCTGGGGCGGATGCTGCAAGCCGACCCGATCATCCAGGCGCCCTATGACGGGCAGAATTACGATCGGTATGCGTATGTCTTCAATAACCCGCTGTCGTTCATCGATCCGACGGGGTATTCGGCGTGGACGAGGATACGGGCGCCGGTGGCGGCGATTATTGTGACGATTATGACGGCGGGAGCGATGACCAGCGCCGCATTGGCCATGGGGGCATCGACCACGTTCGCTACCGTCGCCACTGTCGCGGGGATGCAGACGGCGACGCTGACCATCCAGGGCGCCATGATTGCCGGGGCGATGGGCGGCTTCGCGGCAGGCGGCCTGAGCAGCGGCAACATCGAAGGGGCTTTGCAGGGCGCCCTGCAAGGGGCGGCGTTCGGGGCGCTGAACTTTGGCATTGGCCACATCACCACCAGCGCCGGCAACGTCTTTGGCGAATACGCGAAGGCCGCCAATGTCGCTCTGCATGCCGTGGTAGGATGCGCCCAATCGGCCGCGGCCGGCGGGAGCTGCAAAGGCGGTGCCGCCTCGGGTGGATTCTCGGCGGCGGCCGGCGCGGTGGGTTTGGGTGGCGGGGTGGTCGGGCGCGCGGTCGTGGGCGCCATGGCTTCAAAGCTTGCCGGAGGACGGGCGGGCGATGGGGCGATGGTGGCGGTGATTGACTACCTCTTTAACTGCGTGCCGCATAACTGCTGGGGAGGCGAAGGCAAGCGCGCCTATTCGAATCTTCCTGACAAGCTACGCGGCGCGGCTTTGGAATTCTCAGAGCGAATTGACGCGTCGGGAGATGTTTCATTGAAAGCCATGCGGAACCGAGCTGTCCTCTCCTTTGAGGATCGCTGGGCCGAGGACAGTCTCGGGGATCCTGTGGCCGCGGACGCAGGAAAGGGGACAGTCCGCTTTTTTAGGGGCGCACTGTATAAGCAAGCCCCGCTATTCTTGGTCGCGCACGAATTTGCGCACCTTTTACCAACTTCCGATTCGCAATATTCACTGGCAGAATATCTGAGCAACCCGAGTGTGCCAGCATACGAGACGGCGGCTGATCGCTGGGCGAGCCGATTTTTGAATCAGCCAATCCCGGAGGATTCCATTTATCGGCGCAGGGCCAAGCAGTGATACGCAAGAACTGGTACTTCGAGGCATCAACATGGGCGGTCGTAATTGGTTGCTTCATTTTGCTAGGCTGCGGGCAACCCCGCGATGCCGAATGGGCGAAAGGACCATTTGTCGCAAGCGTCAGAATCGATCAAGTGCGAAGGCATCAGGTTCGGGGCGTTGAATGTGGGACCCAATATGAAGGCGAAGTGCTTGAAGCAAATAGCGTCGCACGCCAGGGCGACCACATTCGTTTCGGTCGCAATGCGGGCTTAATGCGGGGGAAGACTATTCGCGGGGCGTTCGTGTGGGTTGAGAGCGCGGAGCATTATCGAGTAACGCTTCCGGAAGGGTTGCTTGCCGAATACGAGCGGGATGGTGCTGCGGCCCGCGAGCTATTAATTTGCGATGGACTCGTGCCGGGTTTGTTTTTGATTCCATGTGCCGACAAGGAAGGTGAGAAAGAGTGCCAATCCCGCGGAGACCGCATGTACCAAGCGATGTACCAAGCGGCGAAAAAGTAGTGGAGTTAAAGCGGAAAACGCGGAAAACGGGGTCGGGAGTAGTAAATGGCCCGATCACGTCCTTCAATTGGACAAATGGATGGCACGGAGCAGGCGACACAGGCCAGCGATGGAAGTGCGCCAGGCACATGCTGTATCTGTCGCGGGACGACAAAGAGCCATTGGGCGAGAACGTGTTGGATTCAAATTCGGGACGCAGGTCAAAGCAAGGTGTTCGAGCAAGGTTGAGGCAAAGTGATCGGTAGCGCAACGAAGCACGCAGACCAAAGCATGCGGCCAGGCTCGCAGCCCCTTGGGCTGGCGCTCGGTCTCACAATGCTTCTTCGTGCAAGAACGTTGCGAGCGACGCGACACACCCGTTTGCAAGTGGTGGCGAGCGCACGGGGCAGCGGCCGGCGGCGATGTGGGGTGGCGCCACAGTCCGCGCCTGCCGGGGCGACATTGGGAACAGGATGCACTGCGCGGCCGGGGGTCAATCGTGGTCAAAACGCCAGTGCTATTGCTTAAGGTGGTGCCATTGGAGGCTCCTTTCGCGTTTGGGCCCCTTTCGCGCTTTCGCGGTCGGGAGATCTTCTACACGCTGAACCACTACGCCACGTTTATTCGAGTGAATCCGTAAGCGGAGCAGAGATGGGGCTACCAAGACGACGACGTTCGAGTAAGCGGATTCCCCGGAATCCATGTGCAAGCAAGATAATTTCGTGCTGAGGGTACTTGCTGGGATTCGCTCCAAGGCCGAATTGCTGGCGGCGCTGGCGAGTGCTGGCCACTTCCCTGGCTGCTTCGGCGGAAACTGGGATGCCTTGCAGGACTGCCTGCTTGATCTCAGTTGGATAAGCAACAGGAAGGTCCTGGTTGTGCACAGCGACCTTCCGTTGCCTGGCAACCCGGCGGGGTTCCCAGGCGCATGATACGCGCAGCAAGTGGAAGACTCCGTTTCCGTTCTTTCGTCCGTAGGCGAGCGGCAAAGAGGCTTCGTGGTGGGTCGCGTATTACGCGCGGGGGCGTTCTGGGTTGGCGTTGCCAGTGCTGGCGTTCTGCCGCTGGTGGGCGTTGTGTGGTCGTGGTTTTACCCGCCGGTGACGCCCAAGCTTGAGCCGAGGGCGGCGGGTCTCATGACCTTCGCGCTGAGTCTTCTGAACTCGATGGGCGACGGCATCATGGTCATGGTCCGGATGGCAGGACTCGCCGTGGTTGCCGTGCTGGCTTCCGTCATGGCGTTCACTGCCGCCTGGTTTGCCCACGAGTCACGCCAGACGAAACTGCTTTGCCTGCTTCCGGTGACGATGGTCGGGTTGATGTACGGCCTTCGGGTGGCGATCGGGGATTGAACTTCGGCGGAGTCATCTGGCGGCCTCGCGTCTGGTCGCTTGCCCGCGATCTTCGTCAATCCCAGAAGCGCCACCAGCTTCGTTCGATCGCACCTTTGCGGCGCAGAAACTCCGCCAATTCGGTAAAGGTACGGCCGCTGGTCCAGCGGGTATCCTTGTGTTTCCATCGCGCCAGGGAAATGGGCGTTGACCCAGCGGGCACCGTTTGCTCGTGACCTTTGACATCCCAGCCGATGTAAGACCACTTGTAGGAATAGTCCGACTCCGTTCTTGCGTTGACGTCGGCGCCCAGATCCACCAGTGCTTCGACGATCTGCTGCTTGCCTTGCAGCACCGAGAAATGGAGCGGAGTCAGGCCAGACCCGTTGCGGACATTCACCGGCACTCCGGCCGAGATGAGCAACCGACACATGCTGCGATCCTCTTCCGCGGCGACATGAAGCGCGGTGGTGCCCTGGCGGTCCTTCGCCAGGGCATTCGCACCGTGACGCAGGAACACCTCCGCGGAAACCGAGTTGGCCCGATGCAGCGGCGCTCGCCCATCGCCGTCGCGGGCATCCAAATTGGCGCCGTGTGCCAGCATCCACTCGATCACTTCGGCGCCCACGGTCTTCGCCGCGTGGTGGAGCGGCGTTCTTTGAAAGGGCCCGGGCGCATTGAGATCGGCGCCCCGCTTGACCGCCGCTTGCACGGCGGCGAGATCCCCGGCGTCAATCGCCTCGAGCAACGCCGCCTGCATGTCAGGCGCCTTCGCCTGCGCGGCGAAGGTTGGGAGCCCAATCCACGGCGCGCATGCCAAAACCAACGTGTATAGAAGATGCCGCGCTGTTTCCCAATGCCCCGGACATCTTGATGCAATCACGGTTTGCCTCCATCACGTCCTGCCGAACAATTGGACCCCTGGATCGTGGGGGTGATGGCCCAATTCGACGGATTTCCTGAATGCCGGAATGACTTTCGCCAGCGCCAGCGCGGCGAGGGTCATGTTGGGCCGGCTCGCGAACAACATGGTCTTGTCCATGGTTGGATCAGTGCGTGTTGCGACGGTAAAATTGTAGCCCGATCCCGAGTGAATGGGGTTCCAGCCATGGAACAGCAGATGACGACCAAGTTCGAGGTCTCTGGCAAAGGCCGTAGGAGCAACCCAGAGCAGTCCACCGGGCGGGCATTGATTGAAGGACGCCGCGCCGTGACGCCTGTGCGATTCGGCGACGATGCCGCCTTTCAGGTGGTGGAAGTGCTCTTGCATCAGTCGGGAGGACAGTGGCGGGTGGACGACTTACGTTACGAGGATGGCGGCACCTTGCGCGGCCTCCTGCGACCCGCGCCACGACCGGCGCCATGACGACCTACTCCGATCAGGCCCTCGGTCACGCGCTCAAAACAACCGAAATCAGCGCGGCGGAGCAAATAATTTGCCCGCATCTCGCACCGACGCTGCGCCTGCTGCTGAATCAGGGCTGCATCGTCACTGGCTCGGTGACCAATGCCTGGTCGAGGATCGATCGGGAAATCACCCTTGATCGCGGCCCGAGCCCGGGGGAACTCCTGTCGGGCGTCACCGTAAGCCGGGTGAGCGTCTGGCGCAATACTGATCCGCACTATGCGATTGCGCACGGACTGCGGTGTACCTCGTGCCGCCACTCCCTCGGCTGGCCGGCTCGCGACGAACCTTTGGATCAGCCAGACGCGGTCTGAATTGCCGCGTGCGCGAGCCCCAAAGGCGGAGGGTAGCGCGTGCGTCGGAGGCCTCCGTCATTGCGGCCTCCAAATCGAATAAAGTCCAGCCGTCGGACCAGCTTGATTGGCTGCTTGACTCTAGACCGACCGGTCTATAGACTTCCCGAATGCACTCCAAATCCGAAACGCCAGGCACCCGTCAGAGGCTGGTGCTGGCAACCCTGGAACTCCTGCAAAGACAGGGGCTGCACGGCTTTGGCGTGAGCGAAGTGCTGGCGCGCGCGGAGGCGCCCAAGGGCGTGCTTTATCACCACTTCCCTGGGGGCAAAGTGGAGTTGGCAATCGCGGCGATCGAGACCGCGGTCGCGCAGCTTCTGCATGGACTCCAGGTGGTGCAGGCGGCGGGCACCGACCCCGTGGCGGCGCTGCGCCACTGGCTCGATCGGGCACATCAGCGCCTGGTCAAGAGCGGCTTCGATCTGGGCTGTCCGCTGGCCGGGGTGGCCCTGGAATCTACGGCGGCAGACCAGCAATTGCGCGAGGCTCTGGCGCGAGGTTTCGCGGCGATTCGCGACGAGCTCGCGAAAACTTTCGCCTTGGCGGGCCTCACTCGGCCGCGCGCCCGCAAGTTCGCCACCTTGGTGATCTCGGCCTACGAAGGGGCGCTCTTGCAGGCGCGCATCGCTGGCGAACTCAAGCCCGCGAATGACACCGTCGATCTGCTCCTGGAGATGTTGCAAGGAGAGATCGATGCGACAAGGAGCAGAACATGAATTCAGGCGGGCCGTTCCCCAAGTCCTCATGCTCGCGTTTGGCCGCGGCGGATGGCTACCCGCTTGCGGTCACGCGCTATGCCTTGGCCGACGCGCCGCGCGGGAGCGTCGTGGTGGCGGGTGCCACCGGCGTACCGCAGGGATTCTACCGGCGCTTCGCGGAGCATTTGGCCGCCCAAGGCTTCCTCGTCACCACCTTTGACTATCGGGGCATCGGGCAGTCGAAACCTTCGAGCCTTAAGGGCTTCGAGGCCAATTTCCTGGAGTGGGCCTGTTTCGATTTGGCGGCGGTCATCGACGCGTCGGCGCTGCCAGGGATGCCACTGTTCCTGGTCGGGCATTCCTTCGGTGGCCATGCCTTCGGCCTCTTGCCCAACCACGCGCGCGTGGCGGGGTTCTACACCTTCGCCACCGGCGCCGGATGGGCCGGCTGGATGCCACGATTCGAAGGTCTTCGGGTACGCTTCATGTGGACCATGGTCACGCCCCTGCTGACGAGGTGGAAAGGTTATTTGCCCTGGTCGCTGTTGCGCCGCGGCGAGGACTTGCCCCTGGGTATTTACAGGCAATGGCGCCGCTGGTGCAACTATCCGCATTACTTCTTCGACGATCCGCAGTTGCCCCACCTTGCCGAGCGCTTTGCCGCGGTACGTACGCCCATCATCGCCGCCAACGCGCTCGACGATGCCTGGGCACCACCCGCATCGCGAGACGCCTTCATGCAGGCCTATCGAAACGCACCCCAGACTCGCCTCGATCTCGACCCCAGTCGCCTGGGCGGCATCGGCCACATGGGCTATTTCCGCCAGAAGGCACAGCCGCTCTGGGATCAAGTGGGGGAATGGTTCGATACCCTGGCGGCCACGCCCAAGCGCGTTTGAGGTGGTATGGGGGGGCCAACAGGCCCGTCTTGCCGATGCACTGTAAGTTCCATCGGCCCGTTTCGACCAAAGCTCCAGATGCGATCGGCCAGACGCGGGCCATTCGGCCTGCCTCGCCCGCAACCATGGGGCGGCATTGGTGGTCGAAGCGCATGGCGCCGCCCAGCCGGCGGCGCGATCCACTGGAGATCCTCATGAATCGACGCAGCATCCTTTGGGCCTTGCCCGTACTTGCCATTCTTCCGCTTGGAGGCCGTAGTCGAGAGGTGCAAGCGGACAGTCCACCCGTGCTCAAGAAATCGAAGCGCGAGTGGACCGCGCTGCTCTCCCCGGCGGCTTACGCGGTCCTTTTCGAAGAAGGAACGGAGCGCGCCGGCAGCAGCCCGCTCAACCACGAAAAGCGCGCGGGCACTTTTGTTTGCGCGGCCTGCTTCCAGCCCTTGTTCGCCAGCGCCGCGAAATACGAAAGCGGCACCGGCTGGCCGAGTTTTTGGCAGCCCTTGCCGCAGGCGGTGGCAACCAGAGTCGATTTCAAGATGATCCTGCCGCGCACGGAATACCATTGTTCGCGCTGCGGCGGCCATCAGGGCCATGTTTTTGACGATGGTCCGCAGCCTACCGGCAAGCGCTACTGCAACAATGGCGTGGCGTTGGTGTTCGTGCCCGAAGGTGAGAAGCTGCCGGAGCTGCGCGCATGAGTCCCCGCGCCCGAGTGCCCATGCCTGGCAAATCCTTGCGCCCCGGCGGACTGAGTTTGGGTGGCTTGGTTTTCGCCTCTTCGTTGGGTTTTTGCGTTCATGCGGCACAGCCCCCTGGCCAGAGCGCCACGGCGATCTTGGCGGGAGGCTGCTTCTGGTGCATGGAATCCGATTTCGAGAAGTTGGCGGGGGTCTTGAGTGTCGAGTCCGGATACACCGCAGGCCAGCTTGCCGATCCGAGCTACCAAGCGGTGAGCGCCGGCGGCACCGGACATACCGAAGCGGTGCGCATCGTTTATGACCCCGCCAAAGTGAGCTATCCGCAGCTCCTGGATCATTTCTGGCGCAATATCGATCCCACGGTCAAGGACCGGCAGTTCTGTGACATCGGGAGTCAATACCGCAGTGGCATCTATTGGCAGACGGACAGCGAACGCCAGGCGGCCGAGACCAGCCGCGACGTGCTTCTCAAGAGCGGCAAGGTCAAAGAGATCCGAACCGAAATCCAGCGCGCCGGACCCTTCTATCCGGCCGAGCAATACCATCAGGATTACTATAGGAAAAACCCGGTGCGCTATGCCTATTACCGGCATGGTTGCGGGCGGGACGCGCGCTTGAAGGAATTGTGGGGAAGGTAGGGATCAGGGGCGGCGCGCTTTGACCAGGCTTGCGCCCGCCCATGCGGCCAGGAGCAGGGCCGCGAGGAGTAGGAGTTGAGTCCAGAGGCGATCACGTTCGGTGCTGTTCAGCGCGGCGCGTTCGCGCGCCAGGCGCTGGGTTTCGTTCTCAACCAAATGGGCGGTTGTGGACTCGAGATCGGATAGGGCCGCGCGCGTACTTGCCCAGAACTGCTCCAAGGCGCCTTTGGCGCCCGCGAGCTCGATCTCTTCCACCGCTTCGGTATAACGCTCATCGTAGCGGGCGCGTTTGGCGATGAGTTGGTCAAGGCTGGCGCGCTCTTCGGGGAGAATGGTCAGGCGAGTGAGTTCATTCAGCGCCACTTCCGCCGCGGCGTTGGCAGCGTCGATGCGCTGGTAGAGCGGCACGCGGGTGTCTCGGTCGGGTGCGACCAAAAGCTGCACCAGGGGTACCGAGGCGCCTTGAGCATGGCTTTGTAGTTGGCGCGCGATCTCGAGACGCTGCAGGCAACGATCGACTCGATCCTGCGAACCGGGCGGGGTCGCGTTGATGCGCATGAACAGGGCCACAAGCGCGAGCAGCAAGAGCCCTAAAGCACTTGCCGGTGCGATCCAGCGGCGCCTTTCAGTCGGTGTTTTGTTCATTTCGAGCTCACTTTCCCGCCGCGTGTGGCTTCGCCGCATCGGTTCGCGCGATCAGCGCGTCCAAAGAAACCGCGCCCGGTCCACGGGCGATGAGATAGAGCAAAACCGTCGCCCAAACGCCATGGGTGGCGTAGGCATCGGGATAGACCAGAAACTGGATGACCCCGGTCATGATCAGCAGAGCGAGGGCCGAGAATCGTGTCGCCAGACCGATGAGGATGAGCGCGGGAAAGAGATGTTCGGCAAACGCCGCGAGCACCGCGCCCCACTCGGGGGCGATAAGCGGCAGGCGGTATTCGTCGCGGAAGAGATCGACGGCACTGTCGGAGAGGCGGGGCCAAGCAAGCTGGAATTCGCCCTTGACGAGGTTGAACGAAAATCCTTGTACCTTGGTCTGGCCGGACAGCCAGAACACCGCGGCGATGGAGAAGCGTCCGAGCAGGGCGATGAGGGTGTGGGGCACGCCGTGCATCAGGTCGACGCAACGGCGCAGCAGCGTGGCGAGCTTGTTCATGAGGGCTCCATGGTTTCATTGCTGGCGCCGCATATGACCTGCGCGCGTAAAAGCAGGCCGAGGATCGGGCTGAAATCAAAATCAATTTGGCCCGCTGCTTCAACTGCTTCGCCCAGCGGTTGCCTGGCGAGCAGCGCCGCGAGGAAAGCGGCATCCGCCTGGTCGAGCGCAAACACCTCCACCTCCAGGTCGTGACGCAAGACCAGCGCGGTTTGGCCGCGCGTCCAATCGATCTGGCGCAAGTCCCCTTCCGCGGCGTGCGCCGCCCAAAGCGCGACGATGGGGTAGGGTGAAGGGACGAGCCGCAAGGAAGGATGCCAGGCAAACCGGAGCTGAGCCAAACCCTGCGGGTCGCCTAACCAGGGTGCGAGCTCGCTGGCGCCGAGCGCGCGTCGATCGGCGGCGTGAAACGCTTCGACGCGTGCGAACTCCAAACGCGCCAGATCGGCGAGGTAAGGCAAGCCCGCGGTCGGTGGAAACGCGGCGATAAACTCCGGAAAGCGCTGGCCGAAATTCGCGAGTACCGGAGTTTTCGGCAGCTGCTGGGCCAGCGAGGCACCTGCCATGGCCCGAAAGAAACGCTCTCCCACCACGGTTTGCACCACCGGAAAGGTTTCGGCGAGGGCATCCACCAAGGCTACGACGACGTTGTTGCGGTACACCCCGAAGCGCTGCGCCGGGTCGGAACCGTTCCAGCTCTTCAGTGCGGGTGGGGCGCGCGTGGGGTCGAGCAGCGCCGCGGCAAAGCGATCTTCTTCGCTCATCTTGGCGGCGGAGCTCGTGGCCGCGTGGTTCATGCCGGTACCCCCATTTCGATTTCTTCGCCTCGCACGGCCAAGCGCGAGAGCCTTTGCTCCGCGAGCAAGGCTTCGGCGTAAAGTGTGGCGAAGGTGGGCAGGTCATGATCGCGCTCCAAGAGCGTAGGGGTGGGGCCGAGGCGCTCCAGGGCAACGTCGTAGAGTGACCACACCGCGTCGGCTACCGGCGAGCCGTGGCTGTCGATCAAGAGCGGCGCTCCCAGGCTGTCGGCGTCGCGAGCGTAGCCGGCGAGGTGGATTTCACCCACCGCCGCGAGGGGCAATTCCAAGATGTATGCCAGCGGATCGCGGCCGTGGTTGGTGCAGGAGACATAGGCGTTGTTGAGGTCGAGCAACAGGCCGCAACCGGTGCGTTGCACGACTTCCCTAATGAACTGAGCTTCGGCGAGGTCGCTGCTGACGAACTCGACATAAGTGGCGGGGTTTTCGAGCAGCATGCGGCGCCGCAGGCGATCGTGCACGCGGTCGATGTGGGCGCAAACCCGGTTGAGGGTCGCCTCGTTGAACGGCGCTGGCAGCAAGTCGGCGAGGTAGTGCCCGGTGTGCGTGGACCAGGCGAGGTGTTCGGAAAAGCTCTCGGGTTGATAGCGGTCAAGCAAGGCCGCCAGGCGGTCGAGATGGGCCTCATCGAGAGGCGCCTCGCCGCCAATGGACAAACCCACGCCATGCACGGACAGCGCATAGTCAGCGCGAATGCGCGTCAGGTAATGATGAAAGGGCCCGCCCGGAACCATGTAGTTCTCGGCGTGGATTTCGAAGAAACCGAGCCGGGGTCGAGTCTCAAGGATGTCGCGAAAATGCTCCGGCTTCAGGCCCAGGCCGGCGCGAGCCGGCAGGGCCGAAGCCGGGGCACCGACGCCACTCGGCCATCGAGAGGAGGTGCGATGCCACGCGGGCGTCGTGAGCGACACGATCAGGCCTTCTTTTCCTTGAATTCCTTCAATTGCCCCATGCCCGTCGCCGAGCTTGGCGAAGCGATCTTTTCGCAGGTGCCGGCGGGAACGAATGACCAGGCGTTGCCTTGATGATCGATCTTGGACGTGCCGGCGCAGGAAGTGCCCGCACCCGCCTTGCAGTCATTCTTTCCTTTGAGTGCGACGCCAAAGCACTTTTCCTTGGCCCCATCCGCCGCGGCCGCAGGCGCGGCGGCCAAGCTGAGTGCGGCACCAAAGGCCAGGGCGAGGGCGGCGGCAGCACCGCGGCTGAGGTTTTGCTGAGTCATGGTCATGCTCCTTGTCAGTGAGTTCGGATCTTGGTTTCATGGCGGCTCGACGCCTTACCACGATCCTTAGGCGAACGACACGCCAATTCCTTACAAACACTATCGGCCATGGTTGACCGCGCCAGGAAGATGGGCATCGCGGGGCGACGCATGCCTGGACAAAATTGGCTCGCGGCGAGTCCCCGGCGGCGCTACAATGCGCCGGCAGACACAAGTGCTTACAATCGCAGCGTCAACTGCGGACTGCTTGGCCCGTTGTTGGCGGCAGTGGGATCTGCCCCACGAAACCAACCACCTAGGAGAACACCATGAAACTCAAGTTGATTGCTGCCGCCGCGCTGGCCACCTTGCTTGCCGCCCCCGTTTTTGCCGCGAGCGAAACGGCGCCCCGCGCCAATGCACGGCAAGCGAACCAGGATGCCCGCATCGACCAGGGAGTGGCCAGCGGCTCGCTCACCAAGCGCGAAGCCGCGCGTCTGGAAAAAGGCCAGCAGCATGTGCAAAACATCGAAAACAAGGCGCTTGCCGACGGCAAGGTGACCAAAGTCGAAAAGTTGCGCATCGAGAAGGCGCAGGATGTACAAAGCGCGCGCATCGCCAAGCAGAAGCACGACCGTCAGCACGATCGGAATCATGACGGCAAGGTCGACAAGAAGAAGTAGACCAAGACGGCAGAGCCAAGTGACGCGCCAGTCCGCGTCCCATAACCGGCGCCCTGGTGGCGCCGGTTTCTTTCATCGGCGGGTTTCGACTTCAGTCAGTGTTTCCTCAGGCGCGTAGGTCGCGGCTGGCCCGAAGCCGCGCCGGGGTTTCCAATTCGCTCAAGCCGGCGCATCATCTACCGATAGTGGCTAATGGCGCGGCGCGCTGGTGACGGGCGGCGACGGGCTTTTTTTGGGGGAAGTAGCCTTAGGCATGCAGGGCATCGATTTGCTGAAGGACGCGGGAAGGATTCGCGGCGAGGCGCTGCAGTCGGTGTTCGAACTGCTCGAAGGCATTTGCGAAGGCGCCCTGGTGGTGGACAAGGACGCTCGCGTCGTCTGGATGAGCGAGAAGTACGCACACAAGCTCGGGGTGCGCAGCGCCGCCGAAGCCGTTGGCCATGAGGTGGAGACCATCATTCCCACCAGCCAGATGCGCGCCGTGGTGCGCACCGGCATGCCCATCCTGCTCGACATCATGCAGTTCGGCGCGGAGTCCTTCGTGGTGACGCGCATTCCCCTGAAGGACAAGGCCGGCGAGGTGATCGGCGCGATCGGATTGGTCATCTATGACCAGCTCCATTCGCTCAAGCCCCTAGTGTCGAAGTTCACGCGCCTGCAAAGTGCCCTCGCCAGTGCCGAACTGAAACTCTCGCAGGAGCGCAGCGCCAAATACACCCTGGGCAGTTTCGTCGGCAACAGCGCCGCCGCCCAGGAAGTGAAGCGCCTTGCCCGGCGCGCCGCGCAGATCGACGCCACGGTGCTGTTGCTGGGTGAAACCGGAACCGGCAAGGAACTACTGGCCCAGGCCATTCACGCCTCGGGGCCACGGGCGCACAAACCCTTCGTCGGCATCAACGTCGCCGCCATACCGGAAACCCTGATGGAAGCGGAGTTCTTCGGCGCCGCGCCGGGAGCCTACAGCGGCATGGATCGGCGCGGCCGCGAAGGTAAATTCAAGCTCGCCGATGGCGGCACGCTCTTTCTCGATGAAATCGGCGATATGCCCTTGCCCTTGCAGGCCAAGCTCTTGCGCGTGCTCCAGGAACACGAGTTCGAGCCGTTGGGCTCGAACCGCATGACCAAGATCGACGTGCGCATCATCGCGGCGACCAGCATCGATCTGGAGAAACTCGTCGCCGAAGGGCGCTTTCGCGCCGACCTGTACTATCGCCTCAATGTGCTGAGCATCCCCGTGCCGGCCCTGCGCGGGCGCATGGAAGACCTGGAGTCCTTGTGCCAGCACCTTTTGGACCAGATCGCCCAGGCCAACGGCGCGCCGGTTCGGGAGATCACGCCCGACGCTATCGCTTTGCTGCGCACCCGCGCCTGGCCCGGCAACATCCGGGAATTGCGCAATGTGCTGGAGCGGGTCGCCATGTTCAGCGATGATCTGCGCCTCACCGCCGCTAGTTTTCAATCGGCCCTGGGTGGTCAGGGCGCCGAAAGCCCCGCGTCGGAACTCGCGCTCAGTTACGACGCTGCGCTTTCCGCCTTCGAGCGCAGGCTGATTAGCGAAGCCTTGCAACACGCGGGGGGCAAGGTGGCGGAGGCCGCCAGCGCGCTGGGCATGGGGCGCGCGACGCTGTACAAGAAGCTGGCCGTCCTGGGTATTTCCACCAAGTAGTGGGTCTGTCTCGAATTAGAGACAAACTAGAAAAATACAAATAATCATATAGAAAACCGCATTCAATGCCCTCGGCATGACGTATTTGTGTCGATTCAGAGACGATTTTCCCCGGTTTCATGGCGTTGTTCGCAGCTTGCTTCCGAGTAGAGCAATAATCATTGGAAAATCAAAGAGGTACTAGCGTGGCACGGGTGTTGCGTGGCTTGTTCCGCGGGCTGGCGAGTCTCATTCGAAGTCTGCGGGCGGGCTGCCCAGGCAGTCCGGAGCCCATCGCGCTGGATCGGCGTGTGGTGTCGCGGGTTCTACTTATTGGGGGATGTCATCATGGTTCACAGTTTCATGCGCGGTCCGGCCGCGCTCGTCTTCGCCTGCTTTTTGAGCCATGCCGCCTGGGCCGCGGAATTGGTCGTGGGCCAGGTGGCGCCGCTCTCCGGGGTGCTTGCCAGCACCGGCGCCCAGATGGTGTTGGGGGGCAAGATCTATTTCGATCACATCAACGCCAGCGGCGGAGTACATGGCGCCAAGATCAGGCACGTCATTCTCGATGACGCCTATAAGATCGACGAGACCGTGCGCCTGACCCAGCAGGTGATCGACAAGGACCGGGCAATCGTGCTCTTCGGTTATGCCGGAACCTCCAATCTGACCGAGCTTTTGAAGCGCAACATCATGCAGGAGGCGAAGATCGCGCTGGTGGCGCCCTACACGGGTGGCGAGTCGCTGCGCAACCCCTTCAACCCGAGCATTTTCCACGTCCGCGCCGGCTACGTGGACGAGGCCGAGCACATGGTGCGACATCTGGTAACCCTGGGCATCACCAAGATCGGCGTCTATTACCAGAACGATGGCTTTGGCAAATCGGGTTTGGCCGGGGTGGAGAAGGCGCTCGAACAGCGCAACCTGAAGCTGACCATGAGCGCGCCCTATGAGCGCAACAAGCTCGACGACTCGGTGGCGCAGGCGATCACCAAGTTCAAGAGCGTCAACGTCGATGCCATCATTATGATTTCCATCAATCCGACCACGGCCGCCTTCGCCAAGGCCTATCGTGATTCCGGAGGGCATGGCCAGTTGTTCAATATTTCGGTGGTCGATCCCAACGAACTGGTAAAAATCGCCGGCACCAAGAGCTTGCATGGCCTGGGCATCGCCCAGGTGGTGCCGTTCCCCTATTCGCGGGTGCTGCCGGTGATTCGCGAGTATCAGGATCTTTTCGCCAAGTACGCGCCCAAGGACGCCACCATCTCGTACACCAGTTTCGAGGAATTCATCGGCGCCAAGGTGCTGGTCGAAGGGTTGCGCCGTGCCGGACCAAACCCCACGAGAGAGCGGGTGCTGCGCGCGCTGGAGCGACTGGGTGAGCACGATGTGGGCGGCTTCATCGTGAATTACACGCCGGAAAACCGCATCGGCTCGAAGTATGTCGAACTGACTGTGGTCGGCCGAGACGGCCGTCTGCTGCGTTGAACGTCAGCCGAGGAGCCAAAGATTCTCGAGCCGAGCGGCGATTCTGGGGCCATTCGCGGCGCACGGCGCCGCGCTGCGCTGCCCACTGCCGCGCCGAGCCCGCCCCGCCTGGCCGGCAAGACCGTGCTGATCACCGGTGCGGCGCGGGGCATCGGCGCAGCCGTTGCCGCCCGCTGTGCCGCCGAGGGAGCGCGGGTTGCCCTGGCCGACCTCGATCGCCATCAGGTGCAGGCGACCGCACTGGCACTGCGCGGTGAGGGAAGAAGCGCGGCCGCTTTTCCGGTGGACGTGGCCGATGCTGCCCAGGTGGTCGGCATGGTGGGTGCCGTGCGCGCCTGCTTTGGCCGCATCGACTGTCTGGTCAACAACGCCGGTGTGGTGGAGGACGCCCAGCTCAAGAATATGCAGTCCGACCAGTGGGATCGGGTGATCGCCGTCAACCTCTCGGGGGCTTATCACTGCGCCCGGAGCGTCATCGACACCATGCTTGCGCAACGCGCCGGCTCGATCGTCAACATCGCCTCGGTGGTGGGGCTCTACGGTAACTTTGGGCAAAGCAACTACGCCGCCGCCAAGGCCGGCCTCATTGGCATGACCCGAAGCTGGGCCAAGGAGCTGGGTCCCAAAGGCATCCGGGCCAACGCCATCTGCCCGGGGCTGGTGCACTCCTCCACCTTGACCGCCATGCCAGAGCCCATGCTCGAAGACATCCTGCGTCGGGTTCCCCTGGGCCGCCTGGGCACACCTGGGGAAGTGGCAAGTCTCGCCGCCTTCCTGGCTTCGGACGAGGCGAGCTACATGAGCGGTGCGGTGATCGAGGTGGCCGGCGGGCTTACCCTTTGAGGCGGCACTGAAATTTCTCAAGACCGCCGGGCAGTTTGCGCTTTGGCCTATACTCCGCAGCTGACAGCACACCACGAGGCGGTATGCTCGAAGCCGAGATCAAGCTACTCATAGACCCTGCGGACACCAGCAGGCTCAAGTCCCATCCCCTGCTCGCTCGCCTTGCGGTTAAGCGCCCCTACACGCGCTTGCTGGAGAATCGCTATTACGACACCGCGGATCTCGCGCTCGCAAGCCAGGGTGCCGCGCTGCGGCTGCGCCGCCAGGGCAGCCGCTGGCTGCAATCCCTGAAGGCGGGCAACACGCACTCGGCCGGCCTGCATCTGCGCCAGGAGTGGGAGACGCCGGTGCGCCGGGCCGCGCTCGACCTCGGCCGCTTAGGCCTGCTCCTGGAGCCTGGAGACCCTTTGGCTCAGACGCTGCAAATGGTCGCCGGCAAGCTCAAGCCGCGGGTGCTCACCCGCTATCGCCGAACCTACTGGAATCTCCACAGCGACCGGGGCGATGTCATCGAGTTGGTGCTGGATCTGGGCGAGATCATGGTCGGCCGGCGGCGCTTGCCCATTGCCGAATTGGAGCTGGAACTCAAGGCTGGCCGTCTGCTCGCGCTCTACGAAGTGGCGCTGGCGCTGACCACCGACCTGCCGCTCGCCCTGGGCGAGCTGGGCAAGGCCGAACGCGGATTCGCCCTGCTGCAAGCCCCCGATTGGTTTCCCGTGACCGCGAAGCGCGTCGCCGTTGAAGCCGGCACGGATGGCCCGGCGTTGATCCGGGCGATCGTGGGCAATTGCCTCGAACAAGTTGCCGGCAATGTCCGGCTGCTGCGCAGCCCGGCGCCCGATGGTCCGCCGCGGGACGAGGGTGAAGCCGTGCACCAGTGGCGGGTGGGCTTGCGTCGTTTGCGCGCAGCCTTGAAGCTCTTCGCACCGATCGCGCCCCTGCCTGAACCCTGGGCCGCAGAAATCCGACTCGCCGCCGATCGCGTCGGGCCAGCCCGTGATTGGGATGTGCTGGGCAATGTCACCCTCGCCCTCTTGCCCCAGGCGCGCCGCCCGCCCGGCTGGGAGGCGTTGCAAGCCGCCGCGCGCGAGCGTGCCCAGGAGCTGCGTCAAGGCGCGCTCGCCGCTTTTGAGCCGGCCCGCGACGCGCGCTGGCAGCTCGCGCTCCTCGCTTGGGCACTGGCCTTGGCGGAGCACAATCCCTTCCAGGAAACCCCTGAAGCTTGGGCACGCCAAGTTCTGAAAGGCCTGCAAGGGCGCCTTGCCAAGCGGGGACGGCGCCTCATTCAGGGCAGCGATGAAGAACGTCATCGCGTGCGCATCGCCGCCAAGCAACTGCGCTACGCGCTGGAGTTCCTCGCACCCATGCTCGACAAGAACGCCACCCGCCGCCATTTGCGCGCGCTAGCCGGCTTGCAGGAGGCGCTGGGACAACTCAATGATGCCGCCGTCGCCGATGGCCTGCTCGGGGAACTGACCGCCGCGCGGCCTGAGCTAGCCGGCCCCGGCAACTTTGCGCGCGGCTGGCTCGCGGCCTTTGCCCAAGCGCGTATCGCGTCGCTGGAAGAGGCTTGGGCACCCGTGGTCCGGGATCTGCGACGCCGATAGCGCTTGCCTGGGGTGGGCCGGGGCGGTAGATTGCTGCCTGCTTCTTCCTCGCCTGCCGCCATGGAAACCACTCTTTTCGAACCCGTTGCCAGCCCCTACCTCGTGCCATTCGACGGCAGCCTGCGCTTTGACCGCATGCCGACGGCACCGCCCAGGGGCGGCGCCGACAAGAGCGACAACGAAGCCGCGCTCGGCAGCGCCATCGAAGCGCTACAGGAAGCGCAGAAGAAGCTCTACGCCGACGACCGCTATGCCCTCCTGGTGATCTTTCAGGCGATGGATGCCGCCGGCAAGGACGGCACCATCAAGGCGGTGATGAGCGGCGTCAATCCCGCGGGCTGCCAGGTGTTTTCGTTCAAGGCGCCCACCCATGAGGAACTTGATCACGACTTTCTGTGGCGCTGCTGGAAGAACCTGCCCGAGCGCGGGCGCATTGGCATTTTCAACCGCAGCCATTACGAGGAAGTGCTGGTGGTCAAGGTGAATCCCGGCTATCTCGAGGGGCAACGCTTGCCCCACCGGCCCGCCAAGCTCGCCGAGCTCTGGGCGCAGCGCTACCAATCCATCCGCGCCGCGGAGCAGCATTGGGCGCGCAATGGCGTGGTGGTGCTGAAGTTCTTCCTCAATGTCTCGAAGGACGAGCAGAAGAAGCGGTTCCTTGCCCGCATTGACGACCCGAAGGCCCACTGGAAATTCTCCTCCGACGACCTCAAGGTGCGCCGCGGCTGGGATCGCTACATGGACGCCTACGCCGACGCGCTGAACGAAACCTCGCGGCCATGCGCACCCTGGTACGCCATTCCCGCGGACAACAAGAGTTTCATGCGGCGCACGGTGGCCGAGATCATTCTCGGTACCCTGGAGGGTCTGGACCTGGCTTATCCGAAATTGTCGGAAGCCGAGCGCATCGCCATGGTCGAGGCGCGCGCCCAGCTTCTGGCGGAATAAGCACGAGCCAGCGAACCTCGGCGGCAGCGGCATGTACTCGGAAACGCCACCGCAGCGCGGCGCGCTGCCGGAGTTGCTGCCGGCACAGGATCTTGCCGCTTGCCGCGGCTCCTATCGGGCGCTGGCCTGGCTTGTTTTCGCAAGCCTCGTGCTCCTGCTTTTCGGCGGCCTGGTGCAGGCGCAGACCGAGGCGCCGACCGCCACCCCGCTGCGCATTCACTTCTTCTACACCCAGGGCTGCCCGCATTGCGCGGCGGCGGAAGCGTTCTTGCAGCGCTACCGCGGCGATGCACGGATCGTAATCCGCGGCTATGAAGTAAAACACGATCCCGCGGGCCGTGCCGCGTTGGAGAAGGTGGTCGGCGCGCTGGGGCTGGAGGATGTGGGTTTTCCCTATTTGGTCATCGGCCGCTGGTCCGCCATCGGATATCAAAGCGATGAATGGACCGGTGCCATGATCGCCAGCGAAGTCGCCGCCTGTCTTGCAAAGGGCTGCCCCGATCCGATTAGCGCCATCCTCGCGGGCGAGACGCCAACAGTCGGCGCGGCGCCGGCGCAGGCCACGCTGCCGGCGAAGTTGCGTCTGCCGCTGGTGGGCGAAGTCGATACGGCCAAGTTGTCGCTGCCCATACTCACCGTGACACTGGCCGCGCTCGATGGCTTCAACCCGTGCGCCATGTGGGCCCTGGTGTTCCTGCTGGGCCTCCTGATGGGCATGGCTGACCGCAAGCGCATGTGGATCCTGGGGCTCACCTTTCTTGCCGGGTCGGGCTTCATCTACTACCTGATCATGGCCGCCTGGCTCAAAGTGCTGCTCACCCTCGGCCTCATTTTCTGGGTGCGCATGCTCGTCGGCCTGGTGGCGCTGGGTGCGGCGGGCTTCTACCTGCACGATGTCCTCACCAACCCCGAGGCAGCCTGCGAGGTCTCGCACACCACTCAGCGCCAGGCGATCCTGGCGCGGCTCAAGCGCTTCGCGCTCGAAGAGCGGCTGTGGCCGGCCATGATGGGCGTGCTCGCCCTAGCATTCGCGGTCAACCTGATCGAGTTCGTCTGCTCGGCCGGCATCCCTGCGGTCTACACCCAGGTGCTGGCCCTCACGCCCATGCCCGCCTGGCAGTACCACGCCTACCTGCTGCTCTATATTCTGGTGTTTCTGATCGACGACCTGGCGCTTTTCGCGGTGGCGGCGACCACCTTGCAGTTCGCCGCCATCGGCACCCGCTATGCGCGCGCCTCGCGCCTGATCGGCGCGGGGGTGATGGCGGTGATCGGATTGCTGCTGCTCTTCAAGCCGGAGTGGCTACAGTTTTGAGGACTGTCAGTATGTAAGGATGGCGTGGTCCGAGCGACCAAACCCCAAGTCACCAACAACAGGAAACCCCATGCGTGCCACCTTGCCTCATCTGCTTGACCGCCGATTCCCCGCCCTCGAACGCCGCCGCCCCACCACCCTGCAGGTCAATCTTGGCTACCGCTGCAACCAGAGCTGCCTGCACTGCCATGTCAACGCCGGGCCGACGCGCAAGGAGATGATGGACGAAGTCAACCTCGCGCTGATCATTCCGGTGCTGAGCGCGCGGCACATGCAAACCCTCGATCTCACCGGCGGCGCGCCGGAACTGCATCCGCTGTTCCGCGACCTGGTGAGCGAGGCACGGCGCGTGGGGGTGAAAGTCATCGATCGCTGCAATCTCACGGTGCTGCGCGAGCCCGGGCAGGAAGATCTCGGCGCGTTTCTCGCCGCTGGCGGAATTGAAATCGTCGCTTCGCTACCCTGCTACACCGCCGAGAACGTCGATCGGCAGCGTGGCGACGGGGTCTTTGAAAAAAGCATCGCCGCCCTGCGCGAGCTCAATGCCCTGGGCTATGGACAGGCCGGATCAGGGCTTACCCTGAACCTCGCCTACAACCCCCAGGGACCCCGACTCCCCGGGGCCCAGAGCGCGTTGGAAGCGGATTACCGACGTGAGTTGCGGCAGCATTTCAGCATCGAATTCAACACCCTGCTCACGCTCACCAACATGCCCATCCAGCGCTTCGGGTCGATGCTGCTGTCGCGCGGGGAATTTAATGCCTATCTCGAACTGCTGCGGGACAACTTCGTCGCCGAGAACCTCGAAAACGTAATGTGCCGGACGTTGATCAGTGTCGATTGGCAGGGGCATCTCTACGATTGCGACTTCAATCAGCAACTGGGTCTGCCTCTGGGCGAGGAGGGCACGCCCCGTCTGCACCTGCGCGATTTGCTGGGGGGCGATGTCACCGGCAAGTCAATTCGGGTCGCCGATCATTGCTTCGGATGCACCGCCGGGCAGGGGAGCAGTTGCGGCGGCGCGCTGGCCGGTGCGGCACCGTGAAATCCGCTTACGGCAAGGCGCTGTTGCTGACCGGTGTGCTCCTTGCGGTGGCGGCCTTTTTCGCCTCGGACCTGCCGGCGGCGCTGACTCTTGAAGGCCTCAAGGCGGGGCTCACGCGTTTCCAGGAATGGCGCGCCACTTCGCCCTGGATTGTGGCCTTCGCCTACTTCGCGCTTTATGTGCTGGTCACCGCCTTGTCGGTGCCCGGCGCGGTGGTCATGACCCTGGCGGGCGGCGCTGTTTTTGGCCTGCTATGGGGCACGGTGCTGGTGTCTTTTGCCTCGACCTTGGGTGCCACGCTGGCGTTTTTGGCCTCGCGCTACCTCCTGCGCGATCTCGTGCAACAGCGCTGGGGCAACAAACTCGCCGCCATCAACCAGGGTGTGGCGCGCGACGGCGCCTTCTATCTTTTCACCTTGCGCCTGGTGCCGATCTTTCCCTTCTTTCTCATCAATCTGTTGATGGGGCTGGTGCCCATGCGGGCGTTCACTTTTTTTTGGGTGAGCCAGGTGGGTATGCTCGCGGGCACGGTGGTCTACGTCAATGCCGGGACGCAGCTTGCGCGCATCGACAGCCTCTCAGGCATCCTCTCGGCGCCGGTGCTCTTGTCCTTCGCGCTGCTGGGCGTGTTCCCACTGCTGGCGCAGGCGCTGCTGCGCTGGTTCAAGCGGCACCGCGTCTATGCGAAATGGTCGAGACCGGCCACGTTCGACCGCAACCTCATCGTCATCGGTGCGGGCGCGGCCGGACTGGTGAGCGCCTATATCGCCGCGGCAGTGAAGGCCAAGGTCACGCTGATCGAAGCGCACAAAATGGGGGGCGACTGTCTCAACTACGGCTGCGTGCCGAGCAAGGCGCTGATCAAAAGCGCGCGCATCGCGCACGAAATGCGCCATGCCGGGCGATATGGCGTGGTGGCGCCATCGCTCAGGGTCGACTTCCGTGCTGTGATGGCGCGGGTGCGGGAGGTCATTCGCCGCATCGAGCCCCATGACAGCATCGAGCGCTACACCGCCCTGGGCGTCGAGGTACTGGCCGGCTACGGCAGGCTCGTCGACCCCTGGACCGTGGAAGTCGCCCTGTCCGAGGGCGGCACGCGGCGGCTCACCGCCCGAAGCATCATCATCGCCGCCGGGGCGCGGCCCTTCGTGCCGCCTCTGCCTGGGCTCGAGGCCGCGGGCTACGTCACCAGCGACACCCTGTGGGACGATCTCGCGATGCGCGATCTGGCGCCGGAGCGCGTGATCGTCCTGGGCGGCGGACCCATAGGCTGCGAGCTGACCCAGGCGCTGGCACGCCTGGGCTCTCAAGTGACTCAAGTGGAAATGGCGCCGCGCATTCTTTTGCGTGAAGACGGGGAGGTATCGGCCTTTGCGCAACAGGCGCTGAGCGACGATGGAGTGACCGTGCTGACCGGACATCGCGCCTTGCGCTGCGAGATTGAGGGCGAAGGGTCGGCCGCGCGCCGCTTTCTGGTGGTCGAACACGAGGGCGTGGAACGACGCCTCGCTTTCGATCTCTTGGTCTGCGCCGTGGGGCGCGTGGCGCGGCTCCAGGGGTATGGGCTGGAGGCGCTGGGTGTTCCCACCGAGCGCACCGTGGTCACCAACGAGTATCTCGAGACGCTTTATCCCAACATCTTTGCCGCGGGGGATGTGGCCGGGCCGTACCAGTTCACGCACACCGCAGCGCATCAGGCCTGGTATGCGGCGGTGAATGCGCTGTTCGGGCGCATCAAGCGCTTCAAGGTCGATTATTCGACGATTCCCTGGACCACCTTCATCGACCCCGAGGTGGCCCGTGTCGGACTCAACGAACTCGAAGCGCGGGAGCGCGGTATCGCCTATGAGGTCACCCGCTACGGCATCGACGATCTGGACCGTGCCATCGCCGACGGTAGCGATCGGGGTTGGGTGAAAGTGCTGACCGAACCGGGCCGCGATCGCATACTCGGCGTTACTATCGTCGGCGCACATGCCGGCGAGACCTTGGCGGAGTATGTCCTGGCGATGAAGCATGGATTGGGACTGACGAAGATCCTGGGCACCATCCACACCTATCCCACCTTTGCCGAAGCCAACAAATACGCCGCCGGGGAATGGAAGCGCGCGCACGCGCCGCAGCGGCTACTCGCCTGGCTGGGCCACTATTTTTCGTGGCAGCGTGGATAGGCCGTGGTTTTTGGTACTTGGTCCGAGCCGTTTGCCCGCCGATCGCGTGTCCCCCGCTCGCGCTGGCTATGCGCCATGAACCGCGGTGAGCGCCGACGTTTTTGCGGGGGCTGGCCAGCGAAGCGAGGCAGGTGCCGGTCGCTACGGAGGCGCTGAGTCCCTTGGATCGAGCGGTGTGGCTGTCGATCATCGTACCTGTGCTCGACGAAGCAGGGGGCCTGCCGGCTTTTGTCGCCGCCTTGCGTGAGCGCGTCGAAGCAGACATGGAGCTCATTTTCGTCGATGGCGGCAGCACGGACGGGTCGGCAGAGCGGTTGCGCGAGGCGGGCTGCACGGTGCTCGCCAGCGAGCGTGGCCGCGCCTGCCAGATGAACGCCGGCGCCGCCCGGGCGCGGGGCGAGGTACTGCTTTTTTTGCACGCCGACACTACGCTGCCAGAAGGATTCGCCGACGCGATCGCGCGGGGTCTTGCGAGCGGCAAATGCTGGGGCCGCTTCGATGTCGTGTTGGTCGGGAGGCCCGTGCTGCTCAAACTCGTGGCGACGATGATGAACCTGCGTTCACGTTTGACGGGCATCGCCACCGGCGACCAGGCCTTGTTCCTGAGCCGCGGAACCTTCGATGCGGTGGGCGGCTTTCCCGCGCAGCCGCTGATGGAAGACATCGAAATCTCGCGGCGTTTGAAGCGCTTGACCGCACCCGCCTGTCTTCACGCGCGGGTCATGACTTCGGCGCGACGCTGGGAGGCACACGGGCTCTGGCGCACCATCTTTCTGATGTGGCGTCTGCGCTGGAGCTATTGGCGCGGCGTGCCCGCCGCTGAGCTGGCACGGCGCTACGGCTGATGCGCTGCCGCGTCATCGTCTTCGCCAAGGCGCCGCAGGCGGGTTCCGCCAAGACCCGGCTGATCCCGCGCCTGGGTCCCGTGGGTGCGGCCCGCCTGGCCCGTCGTTTGCTCGTCGAACGGGTGCTGACAGTGCGCGCCGCGGCGTCTTTGGAACTCGAACTATGCGTTTCTCCTGGCCCCGAGGCGCCGATCTGGGGCGAACTCGGGCTTCCTCCGGTGGAGCGCTGGAGCGACCAGGGCCAGGGTGACCTGGGCGAGCGCATGGCGCGCGCCGCGGCGCGGGGACTGCGCGAAACCGAGAGCGTGTTGCTCGTGGGCAGCGATTGCCCGGCGCTCGATACGCCGCGGCTGCTTCAAGCGGCCGAGGCGCTGGCGACACGTGACGCGGTGCTGGTGCCGGCGCTGGACGGCGGTTATGTGCTCCTCGGCCTGCGACGCTTCGACAGCAGCTTGTTTTCCGGCCTGCCCTGGGGCGGCGACGCGGTTTGCGCGCTGACTCTGGCGCGGCTGGCGGCGCTGGCCTGGAAGGTCGCGGTGCAGGACGCCCTTCCCGACATCGACCGGCCCGAGGATTTGGCTACCTTGCCCGACGGTTTTGCCGAGTTCCGGGAGGGGCAGGGTTGGGGCAATACGGCACCGAAGTAGCGCTTGCGCCTGGGCCGGGCGCGATTAAACCATAAAACCAAAAATATGGTTGCATTCGGGGCGTGTCGAGTGTAGGCTTGCCGCCATGGACCTCGAACGCACCGCTCGTTGTCTCGCCGAACTGGGCAATGTCGCCCGGCTGCGGATCTTTTCCCTGCTCGTGCGCGCCGGGCACGAGGGCCTCACCATCACTGAAATTCGGCAGGCGCTCGATACGCCGGCCTCCACCCTGGCGCACCATCTGCGTGGCATGGTCGAGGTGGGTCTGGTGCGCCAAGAGCGCCAGGGCAGGGAAGTGCGCTGCCGGCCGGACTTCACGCTCATCGATGCCGCCTGGGCGCACTTTCGCACCGAGTGCTGCCAGGGCACAGCGCCGGTGGCGAAACTGCCTGATCCGCGCCGCAAGACCGGGGCGCCGCCCAAGCCGGCGCGTGCCGCAAACGCGGCCAAGCGCGCGGACTGAAACACTTAGAGGAATTGCCGTGAGCAGCTCGTTCGGTTTCGCTTTCGCCACACACAACCGGAAAGCCGGTTGTCCAGATGTGCAGTTTCTTCCCCCATCCTACAGCACCTAAAGGAGTCGACATGAACATCCCCATCGCCACCTCCACGCAGCCCCCACTCGGTCTGCGGCAACGCCTGCGGCGCATGGACAAGGCGCTGCTCGTCCTGCTGGTGCTCCTCGCCGGGGTGGCTGTTTTCGACGCCGAGCAAAGCTTGGTTTCGGCGGTTTTCCTCGCCCAAAACCTCTGGAGTCTCGGTCCGGTTTTGCTGCTTTCCGTGGGTCTGGCCGCGGCGATCAAGGCGAGCAGCGCCGAAGCGCTGGTGGCGCGCGCCTTCACCGGTAGAGAAGGCCACGCCGTGTTGCTCGCCTCGGTGGCTGGTGCGCTTTCGCCTTTGTGTTCCTGCGGGGTGGTGCCGCTCATTGCCGGTTTGCTCGCCGGTGGCGTGCCGCTGGCGCCGGTGATGGCCTTCTGGCTCGCATCACCGATCATGGACCCGGCGATGTTCGTGCTCACCGCCGGCGCCATCAGCTTCGAGTTCGCCCTGGTGAAAACCGTGGCTGCCATCGCCATGGGTCTTTTGGGAGGCGCAGCAGTCATGCTGTATACCCGCGGCCAGCCTCTCACCGACACCTTGCGCGACGCGCGCCGCAGTCGCGCTCCCGCTGGGGCCGCGCAATGGGTTGCCACCCGTGCGCCGCTTAACTGGCGGTTTTGGCGCGAGTCGGCGCGGCGGGCGGTGTTCTTCGACAACGTCTGGACCCAGCTCACCAAACTCGGGGTGCTGATGGCGATTGCTTTCGTGCTCGAAAGCCTCATGCTCGCTTACGTGCCGGCCGGCGCCATCGCCAAGCTTCTGGGCGGCGACGGTTTGTCCGCCATTCCCGCGGCGGTGGCTTTGGGCGTTCCGGCCTACCTCAATGGCGTGGCGGCCGTTCCCCTGGTGGGCGGGCTCATTGCCGAGGGCATGAACCCGGCGGTGGGTCTGGCCTTCATGGTGGCGGGCGGGGTCACCAGCATTCCAGCGATGTTGGCGGTGTGGGCCCTGGTCAAGCCGCGCGTTTTTGCCGGCTACCTGGTGCTCGCGGTCTTGGGCGCACTTGCGGTAGGCTATGCTTATGCGGTCTGGTTGATGTTCTGGCCGTAACCAACAACCCAGGGATCAGGACCTCATGAACTCCACTCCGATGGTGCGCGAGTACGACCGGCCGCCTTCCGCCAAGTTGTTCATGGCCCGTGCGATGGTGCCCAAGCGGCGGCCACTCGCTTTGCCGCAACTGGAATTGCGCCTCGCCCCGGCACCGGTACCGGCGCGCGACTACGCCGATTACCTCGCCCTCACTGGCCTCGCCGATGGCGCGCTCTTGCCACTCACCTGGCCACAGGTCTGGGGTTTTCGGCTGCAAATGGCCATGCTCACCGACCGGAGTTTTCCTCTGCCAATCTGGAGCGCCTTGCAGGTGCGCAACTGCCTGGTGCAGCATGCACCGCTGTCGCGCGACACCGCTTACGGTCTGTGCGTGGCGCCGCGCGCACTGCGCCGCCTGGAAAAGGGTGTGGAGATCGATCTTGCCACCCGGCTTGCCGATGCTCAGGGTCAGTTGGTCTGGGAAAGCGTCACTACCTTTTATTGGCGAGGCCACCAACACGCCGCGCCCGACGCGCTGTCTGAGGATGCCGCCAGCCCTCCTGTCGACGGGCGGGCGCTGGCGCACTGGGCCAGCGGTTCTGGCGCGGGCTGGCGCTTCGGGGCGCTTACCGGCGACTATAACGGCATCCATTGGAGTGACCGCTACGCTCGGGCCTTCGGTTTCAAGCGCGCCTTTCACCATCCGCCACGGGTGGTCGGACAGTGCCTTGCGCATCTCGGGGTCGAGCGCGAAGCGCCGCGTCAAACCCTGGAACTCTGGCTCAAGGGGCCGGTGTTCTATCGCAGCGAACTCGATCTTCTTGCCGGCCATGAGGCGGAGGCACGGGTCTTCGGGCTCTATGTCGATCGTGACACCCGGCCGGCACTGGTGGGGCGCTGGAGCGTTGCTCCAGGCGCTGGAGCGGGAAGTTGCGGCGCGGAGGCTTGATGTCGCAGCAAGAACGGCTACATAGGTAGCTCCTCACGCTGCAGACGCCGTCCAACACGCTGAGCGTCTTCCTGATCGCTAGCGAGCATGGGTTCGCGGTTTTGAGTGGGCACCCGCCTTGGAGAGCCTGCGCCCCCCCCGCGAAACGGTGGTCTGAAGGCCACGCGGGAGTTTCCCGCTCGGTGCTTGACGCGATGCCGCCAGGCGGCATACATTGCCCGACCGCCAGAATGGCGGCGTTTTTTTTGATACTTCCCGCGTTGAGGTGGCGCTTGAACATGAATCGATTGACGAAACTGGGTGTGGGTCTTGGGGTGACTCTGTTGCTCGAGGCATGCACAACGCCGCAACCGGTGACCGAGGGCGATTTCCTGCGTCCCAACGCCAACCTGTTGGCCGAGGGTGTTCCGCCGGTGCCGCTTTCGCTGCTGCGGTCGGTCGAGAAATACACCGAGTTCCGCGGCCACAATTTCGTCGCCTGGCATCCGGTCAAACGGGAAATGGTGGTCGCGCATCGCAAGGCGGGTGCCAATACCATGCAGCTCTTTCGGCTGGCCTCGCCCCTGGGAGAACTCGAAGCGCTGACCGAAGGACCCGACCCCGTCTCGAAAGCGAGCTACGAGCCCCTCACTGGCAAATACTTGGTGTTCGAGCGGTCCAGCGGCGGCAATGAAGTGAACCAGCTCTATCGCCTCGATCTCGAGACCCGCAAAGTCACTTTGCTCACCAGTCCCGACGAGCGCCATGATCACCTGGGCTGGCTGCATCACCGCGCGCTGGCCATCGTGAGTTCCGTGCCCATCGACCGCACCGCCAAGGGCGGCACCCGCGCCAGCATCAACACCACGCTATGGCTCCTTGACCCGGAGAACCCCGCGCAAAAGAAGAAGCTCGTCGAGTTGCCCGGTCCGGGCTGGTATGGCGGTTCGGTTTCGTATGATGACCGCAAGCTGGCACTCATTCGCTACCTCTCGGCCAACGAATCGCAGATCTGGCTGCTGGATCTCGCCAGCGGCGAGCGCCAACAACTTCTGCCGGCCGCCGGTGGCAAAGAGAAGGCGACTTATTATCCCGGGCCGCTGCGCAAGGATGGCAGGGGATTGTTTGTGGTGAGCGACCGTGCCTCGGAGTTCAGGGAAATGATGCTCTACGATTTTGCCAAGCAATCGTTGACGCGCATCACCGAGAACATCCCCTGGGATGTCAGCGGCGGCACCGCCACCGAGGATGACCGACTTTTCGCCCTGCAAACCAACGAAGACGGGCGCGACGTGCTGCGCCTCTTCGATGGCGCAACCCTGAAAGAGCTTGCCTTGCCGCGCCTGCCCGAAGGCAACATCGGCGCCACGCATTTTCACAAGCGTCTGCCCGAGCTGTTGTTCACCTTGAACAGCGCGCGTGGCCCGAGTGAAATTTTTTCGGTCAACCCGGAAAGCGGCAAAGTGGAGCAGTGGACTCGCGCCTACGCCCCGCCGGGCATCGACCTGGCGAGCTTTTCGGAGCAGACGGTGGTGCGCTGGCCGAGTTTCGACGGGAGGCGGATTTCCGGCCTGCTTTCCATGCCGCCCAAGCGCTTCGCGGGCAAGCGTCCGGTGCTGATCCTCATTCATGGCGGCCCCGAGGGGCAGGCGACGATCGGCTTCCTGGCGCGCTATCAGTATTACATTCAGGAATTGGGCATCGCCCTCATTCAGCCCAATGTGCGCGGCTCAACCGGTTTTGGCAAAACCTTCCTCGCCCTCGACAATGGCCGCTTGCGGGAAGACTCGGTAAAGGACATCGGCGCCTTGCTCGACTGGATCGCCACCCAACCCGACCTCGACGCCTCGCGGGTGCTGGTCGCGGGCGGCAGTTACGGCGGCTATATGAGCCTCGCGGTGGCCACCCAATACGCCGATCGCATCGCCGGCGCCATCGACGTGGTGGGCATTTCGCACTTCGTCACCTTCCTGGAGAGCACCGAAAGCTACCGCCGCGATTTGCGTCGCGTGGAATATGGCGACGAGCGCGACCCGGCAATGCGCGCCTTCCTCGACCAGATCTCGCCCCTCACCAACGCGCACAAGATCAAGAAACCGCTCTTCGTAGTGCAAGGCAAGAACGACCCGCGCGTGCCCTACACCGAAGCCGAGCAAATCGTCGCCAAAGCACGCGCCAATGGCACGCCGGTGTGGTACCTGCGCGCCGAGAACGAAGGCCACGGCTTCGCGAGAAAAGAGAACGCCGATTTCCAGCTCTACAGCACGATCTTGTTCATGCAGCAGACGGTATTGCGTTGAAGGAAAAGGGGTTCAAGGCGCACGCGCCCAAGCCCGTGCCTGCATGAGGCCAGGAAGACGAACCGAGCCGCGGCGTGTGCGCTAGCCTGCGGTGGTGCCATACCGAAGCCCGCAAGGTGTCGTGTGGAAGGGGGCCGCTCAAGCTCGCTTGGTCAGCGCGTTTGGCTGGCGAGCGGCCTAGCGGCGCGATTGGAAGCGGTGGGGGTTGGGGTGAAGATTCTTGTCGGCGGCTGGAAACAGAGGCTATGATTCCGCCAGGCCGATGATCAGCATGGAAGGGTGGCGGCGCCAATTACTTTGCCCGGCCCAGGCGCTGGTACTGAAATGGTATGCGAAAATGGCGCCGAGTTGACGGAGGATGGTGCCTCATGCCAAGCGAAGCAACTACCGAGCAAGTGAATCATGCAGGCCCGGCACGAATTGCTCCTGAGTGACCAGTACAAGACAAAACGGCAACGTGAAAGGAAGCGCAATCAAGTACCTGGCTGAAGGCGAATGCCTACGCAGGGCCCTTTGGAGAGCGATCGGTTTCACAAGGGCATCCTTAAATGGCGGTCGTTGCAATTTGACACCCCGACCCGGTTGTTCGCGCCGCAATTCGCGGACTCCACTAAGCTGCTGAGTTCGACATGGCCATTTTTCGCTGCGGCAAATGCGCGCATCTTCAGGAACAGCCGGACGGCCTTGTGGGGGCGAACCTTGCCTGTCCACAGTGTGGCAGCATGGCGCCGGTCTACACCACGATCCACTTCGTCGGCAGAGTGCTGGACAAGTATTTTGAGGCGCGGCGCGAAATCATCCGCTTGAAGGCCGATGCGACCGGCGCCCGCAATGGCGCGGCGATTGCTACCGAGGCATCGGTGTCTCTCGACGAAATTGATCTTTTGAATACCGACTATTTTGCGTCTGAAATGCAGCATGGGCCTATCTACGAGTGGTTCAGGCCCAAGCAGATTCGGGTTCAGGCGAATATGCGGGGCGTTGACACCACCGGTTTCTTTGATGAAGTTGCACTCAGTATCGGCGGCAATCTGCCGGTACTCAAAGATGTGCTGGAACGCATCCGCTGGGCGCAACAGAAGGAATATGCAAGCACCACGATTCATCTGGAGAAGAAATCGGCGGAAGATGCAAGCGACATTTCGGCATTTTGCCAGCGGCTGTATGACTTCTCTTTCGTTGCCAAGTGTTTCCACAACCGGCAGGAAAACAACGTCCGGCTGATCTTGCAAACGGCGCCCGCGATTCGGACTTTCTTCAATGGCGAATGGCTGGAATGGTATGCGCTGATGAGTTGCATGCAATACACGAAAGAGCGCAAGAAGCGCTTTTCCTGCGCACGCAGCCTAAAGATCACGCTTCAGAACAACGATAGTTATGAACTCGATGTGTTTATGTTGATCGACGGCAAGCAACCGATCTGCATCGAATGCAAGTCCGGCGAATTCCGCCAGGATATCGAGAGGGCCGTGACCCTGCGCAAGCGTCTTGGAATCAGCAGCAACAGCTTCATCATGTGCGTCGCCGGGCTAAGCGATGAGCACGCCAAAGGCCTGAGCACCATGTACGACCTGACTTTCGCCAATGAGCAGACCTTGGCCGCACAACTTGCTCGCGTCTGTTGACCAGTCTGAGAAAGGCGTCGGGCGGCAACTGGCGGAAGAGTGGATCGCGGAAAAGGCGGAGCAGATCAGGAGGCTTGGCCACTGCGTCTTGCGCGGCGCCTGTCGCTGGAGTCGACCCCCAGGAGCGCGCGGACGGTCGGGAAAGCTCGTAGCGACGCAGGACTCGTGATCTGACTCTCCAGGTTTCTGTCCGCCAAGGTCCGGGCACAACACCCCGTCCGTGGGCGGGTCGCTGCCCGGTTCAATGGCGATCGGATATTCCATCTTCATGTGCCGGTCACGGAATGAGTGAAGCCCCAAACCGAAAGCGGCACGGGACGCGCTGCAAATTCGTTTGGCGCCCTGGAGCACGCAGGATTAATGCCGCTGAATGGCGCCACGTGAAGCGTCGATCCGCATGGGCGGACAGAGGCGCTCAGGCAAAAGCAGTCCGCCCTATATGCCAGCGTACTGATGACCAACACCAACGATTTGCATCGGCCGCCGACGCCGAAGAAGGTGCAGCGCATTGCTCGTTTGATCATCGCACTGGGGCGGGGGCAGCTTTTTGGTGGCCTCGCATCGGGTATATACTCGGCTTGGAAGGAACGATGCGCAGAGGCGCGCCGTCTGCCGGACCTAGTTCCGAACACAGGCGTACCGGGCAAACCTTGATGACCTCCGTGGCGCTTTACCCGAATGAACCCGGCAAGCGTCGTGCGATAGCTCCCTTTTTCTGAGTCCCGATGCCATCCACCCACTTGCCGGTCCGCTGGCTCCAGAACCGCTCTCTGCCCCTGTTGGTGGGTTTGTGCAGCGGTGCGCTGGCTTTTCTGCTGGCCTGGTTGGTGATCGACGTTTCGCATACCAAGGCGCGCACCGAGATCGCGGCGCAGGCGCAAAGCCATTTGCTGCAAATCCGCGATCGGCTGGACCGCCAGTTGCAGAGCACGCTCTCCGTGCCCGAGACGGTGGCCGCTTTCGTATCGGCGCAGGGCTACATGTCGCCAGAGATATTTGCCTCGGTGGTGGGGCGCCTGTTGGAGAGCCGGGTCAACATTCGCAACCTGGCGTTAGCGCCGGACAACGTCATCAGCGACATTTATCCGCGCCTGGGCAATGAAAAAGCCCTCGGCCTGCGCTACCTGGACAACCCGCAACAGCGCGGGGCCGTGGAGCGTTCCATCCAGACGCGCCGCACGGTGGTGGCCGGTCCCATTCCGCTGGTGCAGGGCGGCCTTGGCATCGTGAGCCGCACGCCGGTGTTCTTGTCCAAGCCACCTGGCAGTCCCGCCATGGCCGAGCCGCGCTACTGGGGCATTGTCTCGCTGACCGTGAACGCTGACGCACTGTTTGCCGAGGTGGGACTCAACGTCGAACAGATGGGTTTTCAGGTCGCCGCGCGCGGCCTCGATGCCATGGGTGCCCAAGGGGCAGTTTTCATCGGCCGCGCCGGCCTGTTCGACGAAAAGCCGGTCACACTCGACGTGCCCCTACCTGGCGGCGGGAACTGGACACTGGGCGCGGTACCGGTGGTCGGCTGGAAGGCCGCTGGCAGTGCCCCCGCCCTGGTGGTGACGCTAGCGTATGTGTTCGCGCTGCTGCTGGGCGTGCTCAGCGCGTGGCTGGTACGGGCCCACCAGCAGGTGCTGGCGCTGGCCAGCCATGACCGACTCACCGGCCTGCCCAACCGCCGCCTGTTTGAGGACCGCCTGTCTCAGGCCGTTTTGGCCGCCCACCGCGACCGCCGGGCCGGTGCGCTTTTGCTGGTGGACCTGGACGGCTTCAAGGCAATCAACGACAGCAAGGGCCATGGCTGCGGCGACCAGGTGCTGATGCATGTGGGCCGGCGCCTGGCGGAACTCGCGCGTGCCAACGACACGGCCGCGCGGCTTGGGGGCGACGAGTTCGGCCTGGTGCTCAATGCAGTGGCCTCGCCGCAGGCTGCTCTGGAGGTCGCTCACCGCGTCCTACGGGACATAGGGGCTCCGATCAGACTAGACAATGGCGAATATGTGCTCGTGGGCCTCAGCATCGGCATCGCCGTCTTCCAGGGCGATGCCACCGAGGCCTTGCCGGCCCTGATCGAAAGGGCCGATCAGGCGCTATATGCCAGCAAGCGCTCAGGCAGGGGCAAGGCAACAGTCGCGGCGTCGGCCGATCGGCCTGCCGATACGACCTAGCGGTTCTGCGAGCCGCCCCAAAGAAAGAGCGCGGGGATCAGTCCGTCCCGGTATTACTTTTCGTGGCCGTCACTGCTCATTGGTGGCTTATTTGATCGAGCCGGGTACGGCTTGGTGCGCCGCCTTGCCCGTCAGTTCCCGCAGCACGGCCGTCCAGGCGCTGGCGACGTTAGCGGCAAGGTAGCCGCCGCCGCCGAAGACCATCAGGCGTCCCTTTGCGTAGCGCTCCGCCAGGGCAAGCAGCCCGCGCGTCGCGTGCGCGTGGGAGGCTGAGCTGAGGCGCAAGTCGGCGAGCGGATCGCCGGCCAGGCTGTCGGCCCCGCACTGGAAGATGAAAAATTCCGGCTGGAATCGTTCAAGATGCGCTTGCGCGCGCGCCCAGGCGGAGAAGAAATTTTCGTCGCTAGCGCCGGGTGCCAGCGGCAGGTTGAGTTTGGTGCCCATCGCCGCGCCGATGCCGGTTTCATCCGCGTGGCCAGTGCCCGGGTACAGCGTCCGTCCGTCCTGGTGGATGTCGGCGATGATTAGATCGGGGTCTCCAGCGTAGGAGTCGTATACGCCGTCGCCTTGGTGGGCGTCGATGTCGATGTAGGCGACGCGGCGGAGCTGGTGGCGAGTGCGCAACGTCTCGATCACGACGCCGATGTCGTTGAAGGGGCAGAACCCCGCGCCCCGGTGGCGCCTGCCGTGGTGCATGCCGCCCACCGGCTGAAAGCTGCGGCCGGCGTGCCCGCCCATGAGTTGCTCCAGTGCGTCCAGGGCGGTGCCTACGCGTGTCGCCGCGGCTTCGAACACGCCTGGATAGGCCGGCGTATCTTCATCGTCGACATGGCCGCTGCCCGTGCGCGAGCAGAGCTCCACCCACGAGACATGCGCCGCGTCGTGAAAACGCCTAAGCTCCTCGCGCGTTGCCAGCCTGGGTGTGCCCAGGCGGACCTGGTCCAGCAGCCCCGCGCGCCGAGCCTCGTCCAGGAACGCGGTCTGGCGATCGATGCTGTTCGGATGATTGCCCGGCATGCGGTGTGCGGTGAGGGCGTCGCCGACCCACAATCCGGTTGGTCGCGGCGCGGCACTTGAGTGAGGGAGTTTCATTGTCCGGGAAGCGCTTTGGACTCTATGGGTGGAACTCGAAGCGTTGTCGATCGGCTCAAGATAGCAGACTCGCGGTTTCGGTTGGGGGGCAGAAGCGCAGCGCTTTGACTGATGAACTCATGGCTTGCAACGGTGATCGTCGATCGCCACCGCCAGACGCCGCACGCACTCGGGAATGTTTGCTTCTTGCAGATTGCCATAGCCCAAGACCAGTCCATTGCAGCGCAAGGGGGGCTTGGTGTAGTGGCGTAAGGGGCGCACACCCAGCCCCATCTGGGCCGCACGCGCGGCGACTAGGGTGTCGCGCAGGCGCTGCGGCAGCCAAAGCACCAGATGCAGGCCGGCCTCGCCACCGGTGAGCTGGAAGCGCGCGCCGAAAGTGGCGTGGAGCGCGGCGCGCAACGCCGCCTGCCGCGCGGCATAGCGGCTGCGCATACGGCGCAGGTGGGTGGTGTAATGGCCGCGCTGGATGAAGTCGGCCAGGGCACGCTGTTCGATGCCCTGGCCCGGGCGCGTGGCTTCGGCGGCGGCGCGGGCAAAGTCGGCGGCGATGGCCTGCGGCAGCACCAGGTAACCTAGGCGTAGGCCGGGGAAAAGCGTTTTGCTGAAGGTACCGACGTACACCACGGGGACCTCGGGCTGCAAGCCGAAGAGCGCGGGCGGTGCCGGGCCGCCGCGGCGAAATTCGCTGTCGTAGTCGTCTTCGATGATCCAGGTGCCGCTTTGCCGCGCGCATTCGATGAGCGCAAGGCGCCGCGAAAGCGACATCACGCGCCCGGTGGGGTATTGGTGCGATGGCGTGACCATGATGAGCCGCGGTGGGTGTTTGCGCCAATCATCCATGCTTGGAGCCAGCCCTTCCGCGTCGACCGGTAGGTCATGAATGCGCAGCCCGGCAAGTTGAAAGGCAATGCGGGCCGAGCGATAGCCGGGGTTCTCCGCCCAAATGATGTCGCCGTCGTCGGCCAGAAACCGCGAGCAAAGGTCGAGGGCGGCCTGGGTTCCGCTGGTGATGACGATTTGTGTCGCTTGCACCGCGAGGCCGCGAACCGTGGTGAGGTGGACGGCCAGCGCTTCGCGCAGCGCCGGGTCGCCACCTAGGGCGGCATAACCGAGCTGACTGGAGCTTGCATCGGACCAGGCGCGCGCCAGGCAGGCACGCCAACTGCGAAAAGGAAAAGCGCCATAATCGGGCACGCCGGGCGCAAAAGCCAGGGTTGCGCCTTCGGTCGTGGGGTCGGGCCGCAGCGCGCCCTGCGCGCGGGCCGACAGTTGCAGCGACGTGCCGCGGGCATCTGCCAGGCGCGAGCGTATTGCCGGGTGCAGGGGGAGTGCCGCCACGCGTGTGCCTTGCCGATTGCCGACCAGGCAGCCTTCGGCCATGAGTTGCTCGTAGGCGAAGAGCACGGTGTTGCGGGCGATGTTCAGCGTCGCGGCCAGGCTGCGGCTGGCAGGCAGACGCGTACCGGGCGCCAGTCGCCCCGCAAGAATGGCTTCGCGCAGGCGGTGATAGATTACGCGCTGGCGCGGCAAAGCGGCGGGCAGGGGCGGGGCGAGCAGCCAGTCGAGCTCCATCGTGGCTCCAGAGAAATGGCAAAGCGTGGCACTACGAAAGGTACCACCACTTGCGTACTATTGCGCACTCCTTCCTGCTTTCGGGCCTGCCACCATGTCTGCCTCTGCCTCCCCATCCCCACGCACTCGCGTGCGCCGCCGGCCGGAACGTGCTCACTACGACGCTGCCGCGATCAACGCCATCGTCGATGCGGGCATGATCTGTACCGTGGCTTTTCAGATCGACGGCGCGGTGCACGCCATTCCCACCAGCCATTGGCGCGAAGGCGAACACCTGTACATACACGGCGCCAAGGCCTCGCGCATGCTCAAGGCCCTGGTCGAGGGCGAAGCCTGTATCACCATCGCACTCGCCGATGGCCTGGTGGCGGCGCGCTCGGCCATGCATCACTCGATGAATTACCGCTCGGTGGTGATCTATGGCCGCTTCGAGGCCGTGATCGATGAGCAAATCAAGCGCCGCAGCCTGCAAGCTTTTGTCGAAGGCCTGTTCCCGGGTCGCTGGGACACCCTGCGTCCGATCAGCGACAAGGAGCTCAAGGCCACTACGGTGCTGCGCATTCCCCTGACCGAAGCGTCAGCCAAAGTGCGCAACTGGGGCGCCAAGGACGATGAGGCGGATTTGGCCTGGCCGGTTTGGGCCGGCGTGCTACCGCTGGAAACCACCCTCGGTGCGCCACGCCGGGAAGCAGACAGCGTGGCGAGCGAGGCGCCGGTAACTCGATTTGGGGCGAGGGCGTGAATTGCCCGTGCTTGCCTTTTGCGGGCGGTGGATGATTCGGGTTGGCTTGATATCCCAGCAGTCCGCACGCGTGGGTCAGCGCTGACCGGAATGTGCTGAATCGGCGGCCAGCGGCGTGGGTAGGAAGCCAATGGACTTTCCCCCAACTCGCCACCGCCGATAGGCCTTACCGCGGCGCGAGCGGCGTAATCGTTCCGCTCGTCGCTATGTTGTTTCCGCTCACGGTGTTGTTGCCGCGAGAACGCAGCACGGAACCGCTACCCGATTGTTTTAGGCCGGTGTCGTTGCCGCTGATTCTGCTGCGGCTCAAACTCAAACTGGCGGTTGCGCCGCCACTCGAACTGGCCTCCACGCCAACCAAATTCCCAGAAACCGTGCTTCGGTTCACGCCGACCGCAACCGTCGCGCTCGAGTGCAAAGACTGCACGGCGATGCCCGTACCCGCGCCACTGCCGTTGATCACGGTGTTGCTGATCGATGCCTTGGTCGCGGTGCTTCCGGTGTCGCCGCCGATCAAAATACCGGCCAGGGAGTGACCCAGAAACTTCGTCTGGGTGATGTTCGCCGAAACGCCATTGATGAGGGCGGCGCCATAGTTCCCGGAATTGCGCACCAAGGTATCGGCGATCGTCACTTGCGCCGGCGCATCCACCAAAATGCCCACGTCCGTGAACCCGTGAATTTGACATCGCTCGATGGACAGTCGACCCGCGCCGTACATGCCGACGCCAAGGCTGCCGCCTGCGCCGACGATGCTCAAACCGCGCAGCGCCACAGCGATGTCCTCTTCGTCGATGAGCACCGCCGCGCCGCTGCTCGCGGTAATCGAGGCCTGTATGCCTGGTGCCGCGATGAATGCGATGGAGTCGATGAGGGTCAGCGGCCCGTATTCGCCACTGTCGAGCGCAATCACTTCGCCACCGCTGAGCGTCACGCTTGCTGCCGCCCCAAAACTGCGGCAGGGCGAGTTTGCGGCACAGACGCTCACGGTATTGGCGTCATTGCCACTGGCGGCGGAGACAAATACGCGCTGATTCTTGTAGATGGGTGTAAAGGCATTCGAAGGACTGGATTCCGTGCTCCATCCAGCGGCATTGTGCGCGGCGACGGTGCAGGTATAGCTCACACTGGTGCCCAGACCGGAGACGCTGATCGGACTGGCGCTCCCTGTGGCAGTCGCACTCCCGGGGCTGCAGGTGGCGCGGTAGGTGTCGATCAACTGACTGCCTTGATAACTTGGCGGAGTGAAACGGACCTTTCCAACTCCGTTGGCTCCATCTGTCGGGCCAATGTTTGGAGCGTCGGGTATCGCGGATATTACCGTTTGCGGTGTAAACGCCCGCGACGAAGTGACCCCCAGGCCAAGCTGGCCATAGTAGTTGTTGCCCCAACACTTGACCTCTCCACCGGCCACCACGGCGCAGGTGTTAGCGCCGCCCGCGGCGATTGCCGTCGCTCCGGTGATGCCAACCACATCGACCGGCGAAGGGCTGTCATTGTAGGAACCATTTCCGAGTTGGCCAGAATAATTGTTTCCCCAGCATTTGATAGTCCCGCCAGAAAGCAACGCGCACGTGTGCGCGCCGCCGGTAACGACGGCGACGACCCCGCTGAGGCCAGGCACATCGATAGGCCAAGTTACGGGAGAATAAGAGGAGTAGCCAAGTCCAAGTTGACCCTCATAGTTGTCACCCCAACATTTGACTCCGCCGGAGGCCATGAGCGCGCAACTGTGATGGCCGCCCAACACGATCTGTGCTGCCCCGCTCAAACCGCTGACATCGACGGGAACGTTGCGGTCGCCCCCACTCGAACCGTTGCCCAACTCACCAGCGCCATTCCGGCCCCAGCACTTGGCGAAGCCGCCGGGCAATAGTGCGCAGGTATGATAGGCTCCAGCCGCGACGAAGGTCGCACCGTAAAGGCCACTCACATCCACAGGACTCGACTGGTTGTAGTTGTTGCCGTTGCCCAGTTGCCCGGCCGAGTTTGAACCCCAGCACTTGGTTGCACCCAGCGCGGTGATTGCACAGGTGAATTGGCTGCCGGCCGCCACCTGGCTGGCCCAACCCGCCCCGGGGACCAGTGTAGGCACATAGTAGTCGGACCAGGTCGGTTCTACGCCAATTTGGCCGGAATAGTTGTCTCCCCAACAGTAAAGCGCCCCCGTTGCGCTCCTGGCGCATGTATGGTTGCCACCGGCGGTGATTTGGGTGATATCCGTGAGACCGGGCACCGCCGTGGCAATATCGATCTGCCATCCCCCGCCCGTGCCCGCTTGTCCATCGCCGTTGTAGCCCCAGCAAAGCAAAGTCCCGCTGTCTTTCCGGGCACAGACGTGGGAACTTCCTACTGCCAGAGAACTGACTGCGGACAGCCCCAATACGGGCAAAGGGGTCGAGGTGCTGTAGAAACTGCCGAACGCTCCATTTCCCAATTGTTGGCTGTCATCACCGCCCCAGCATTGGGCCTGACCGCTGTTCAGGCGAACGCAGCTGTGGTTTGCGCCCAAACCGGCCATAGTTACACCGGTCAAGTTCGGCACGTCGACGGGCGTGGAACGATTCGTGGTCGTCCAGTCGCCCAATTGCCCGTAGTCGTTCCTACCCCAGCATTTGAGCGCTCCGCCGGCGGCCACGGCACAACTGAAGTCGCTTCCCGCATCCAGGCCAGTCGCGCCGCTCAGGCCAGACACGCTGGTGGGTATCAAGCGATTCGTGTTTGTGCCGTCGCCGATTTGACCAGAGCCATTGTCTCCCCAACATTGAACCGTGCCTCCGGACAGCAACACGCAGGCATGATTGGAGCCTGCGACTAGCGCCGTCGCCCCGGACAAACCCGTCACATCGCCCGCGTAAGGTCGGGAACTCGTTGTATTGTCGCCCAACTGACCAACCCAGTTGGTGCCCCAACACTTTGCCGCCCCGCCCGCGACCAAGGCACAGGTGAAGTATTCCCCCGCCGCGATGGCGGTTGCGCCGGAAACACCTGGCACAGGCGCCGGTGAGCTGTGGGGGATGTAAGTATTGTCGCCAAGCTGACCGCCCCCATTTTGGCCCCAACACATCACACCGCCCGCGGCGAGCAGCGCGCAACTGTGCGCAGACCCGAGGCTAAGCGCAGCGACGCCACCGAGGCCAGGAACATCAACGGGTGTCGAGCGATTCAAGGTCGTACCGTCGCCGAGTTGACCGTCCCCATTGTTGCCCCAGCACTTGACGGTACCGGCGACCATCAGGGCGCAGGCATGACTATCGCCCAGCGCCAGCGCCGCCACGCCACTGAGGCCGGCAATGGCGCTTGGGGCGTCATGCGAGGTCGTGCTGCCGTCACCCAGTTGCCCGTACCAGTTCGTGCCCCAGCAGCTCACCGTGCCACCGGAGAGGCGCGCGCAGCTAAATCTGCTCCCCGAATGCACCTCGAGCACACCCGTCAGCGGCGCGCTTTGTGCCAGCGCCAGGCTGGGCAACCAGACCAGGACAAGAAGCAAGAGAAGCCCACGCAAACGCGCAACGCACTTCGGCAAAACCCTTGCCCGCGGCACGAGCCACCCCGCTCGCTTCAGAAGCTGCACCACGTCCATGAAATCCTCCCACTTGCCTGGATCAAAGTTGTCCCATCATCCCTTACTGCACCGCTTCGCGGTTGGCGAGGTTTACGCCTACCCCGTCGGTCTCACCCTCGCCGCTTCCTTGCCTGGCGCGCGCTAGCGCACGGCGCTGGGTTCGCTTCCGGAATACCACGAGAATTTTTCCGCTACCCCAATGATCGAGCCCAGACTGCATGGCGACAATGAAGCCAATGGCACGGCGGCGGCCGGCGAATTGTAGCAGATCGGGCGGGGCGGTCGGCAAGGGAGCCAGGGGGAGGCGAGCGCCGCGGGGTTACGCCCGCGTCATCCCCCTTTCGGGGCCTGTGCGGTGCCTCCAAGCAACGAACCTTGGTCTTGGTCGAGTTGCCCGGCATTCCCCGTTGCCCAGGTCACGATTCGACGCTTTGCTTGGCCGATGATGTGCCCGGCAGCATTCACAACGAACCGCATGGCGCCAATTCACCTCGATTGGATACAACGCGGGCGTGAATCGAAATCAAAGCTCCACGGGACGCCGCCGCATTCACGACGCGCCAAACCGCTTCGGTGTTGGTGGTCCGGGTCTTGATCGCGGGTGCTTGCGGATTGGAGCGCATTTCTTCCGTTCGGGGCGGTTCGATTCGAAGATCAATGATGATCTTGAGGCCGTGCAGATTGACGTGGTCGATGCCGATTTCGGCTGCATCGTCGCCCGCTTCTACCCGAACTCTAAATCACCAATAACCCATCGCGTTGCGAAAGAGGCCGCAGAGCTGTTCTTGGCTGACCGCCTTGGGCGCGTTCTTGATCAGCCGCTGCTGCGCCCAGGCGCCGGCGGTGAGCTTGGCGAGGTCGCGCTCGTCATAGCCAACGCCACCGACGCCGTTGGGAATGGCGCACATCCGCATCAACTCGATCAGCCGGCGGGCGACGATTTCGCCGGCGTCTATCGGTGTCGCGCCTTGGATGTCGGCGCCGAGCCAGCGCGCGGCTTCGAGGTGGCGATCGGGGCAGGCGTCGGCGATGTAGCGAAACACCGCGGGCGCATTGACGATCACCGACATCCCATGGGGCACCATGGGTTCTTCCTGCGGATACCCGGGCGCACGAAAGTCGCGCACGCCGCCCGCCACCGCATAGGCCATGCCGTGCGGCAGATGCACACCGGCGTTGCCGAAAGCGATGCCGGCGAGGGTGGCGGCCCACATCATGGCGTCGCGTGCCTCGTGGTCGGTGGCGTCGCGCACCGCCCGTTCGAGGTAGCTGCCGGTGAGCTGAAGCGCTTTTTCGCAGCCGAAGTCGCTCCATGGATTGGCCCCCTGGCTCATCGGCCGCAGGCTGGGTCGCTCGGCCTTGGCGCGGCAGGTGTGCGGAAGGGCGGTGTAGCTCTCCAAGGCGTGCGAGAGCACATCAAAGCCGGAGGCGGCGACCACCGCGGCCGGCAAAGTCCAGGTCGTGGTCGGGTCGATCAGGGCGAGGGTGGGCCGCAGCCGGCGTGAGACGATGCCGGTTTTCACGCCCTTCTCCACCCAGTCGAAAATGGCGATGCCAGTACACTCCGCGCCGGTGCCGCAAGTGGTCGGGCAGGCGATGTGGGGTTTTAGCGGGCCGGGTACGGCGCGGCCCTCGCCCAGCGGCGCGTTGACGTAGGCGGCAAACTCGGCCGGATGGCTTGCATACAGGCTGGCGGCTTTGGCGGTGTCGATGACCGAGCCGCCACCCACTGAAACGTAGCCGTCGAATTGCCCTTCGGCGGCAAAGCGCGCGGCATCGCGAAAGGCCCGGTCGGTAGGCTCGACGGTGACGTCGGTATAAAGCACGACCTCGAGGCCCGCCTCGATGAGCGCCCGGCGCACGATGTCGACGTGCTCCGATGCCGCGAGGCGCGCGTCGGTGAACAGCGCCACGCGTCGCAAGCCCAGGTTGCGTGCAAAATCTCCGGCCTCGGCAAGGCAACCCGGCCCAAATGTAATGGCCGAAATATCGACCGAAAAAACCGCGTCGCCGCCGGCGGCGAGGGCGTAGTGATGGCAGCAGGACATAGCGTCTCCCGGCGGTGAGGGCGCAGATCAAAAAGGGGTGCGCGCCGTTCGAGCCACAGTATAGTTGAAGCAGCCGTACCTTTGACTGCGTGGCGCGGGTGCCCAAGCAGAGGCGTCGGCCGACCGAGTGCGGCATGGTGTCGGCAGCGGATGAGCGACTTGCGCGCGGCGTGACCATGCGGCCGGCAATCGGTTCTGGTGAGCGTCGCAGCGGCTTGCTCGGCGCGACGACTCCCGGCATGATCACCCCATTGGCCGGTTCGCCATGCATAGTTCCTTCCTGAAGCACGATCTAAAAGAGGCCCTGTTCGTGCCTCCCTACCTCGTGCGCAAGAACGGGAACGGACGCATCGGGAATGGGTTGCAACATAACCGTTGACGGAGAACGTCGATGAAAAATAGGGAGCCCGCACAGGTGACCCCAAACCGCAGCAAAGCTGACTCGGCGGTGCCCAGCGGGCGCCAACGGGTAAGCGGGGGCGATCATGCCGCGTTGCCCGGAGGGTCGCGTCGCAGATGGCTGCTTGGCCTCGGCGTGCTGATGCTTTTTTTGGTCCTGATTTTTGCGGTACCGCGGCAAGTCGAACTTCGGCGAGGACTGGAACATCCGGACAGTGCCTTTGAGGATCGCGTTGGCTTGGTCTCGAAGGACTACGCTCGGGCCACAGCTGGCATGCTGCTGCGCGAGCCGCGGTACCAAATGGTCGTGTACGTCGATTCCAATCTACCACCCGACCCGCTCCCGGTCTGGTCTATTGCGCAGGCCGCGGCATGGAAGGTGGGCGAGCAACAGGACAACGGGATCGCGCTATTTATTTTTCGTGATGCGCGTATCGCCCGGGCGGTTGTGGGCTATGCGCTCGAAGGCCGCTTGCCGGACGCGCTGGTGCGACGACTGTTGGAGGATCGCTTGGCGCCGCGTTTCGCCGCCGGAGATTTCGAAGGCGGGTTCGATGCCCTCATCAAGGGGATCGACGGGGCGCTAGGCGGCGACGAGGCATTGGGTAAGCTGTGGCTCGAACTCGGCGGCAAGCCACGCCAAAGCACCGCCGACATGCTGCTCGCGCTCTACACCGAGGGCGCAGAGCGTGCACCACGCTTGGCTGTGTCGGCGTGGCGCGCCTACCTCGAGGGTGATGTCGCGGAACGCGTCTTCGTGCTTTTGTGCGCCATTTTTTTGCTTGCCCTTTTGAGCGCCACGGTCGCCGTCACCTGGGTCACGATCACCATTTTTGCGAAGGTGCGCAAACACAAGACCGATGCACCCGGCCCGGCGTTGGAATCGCGCGCCGCTTCGCCGCCCGCCCCAAACCTTGCCGTTGGATTGGTGGGAGCGTTTTTCAGCAGCCTGGCGATCGCGCTGCTCACACTGATACTGGCTTTTGCGCTTTCGCTAGCCGAGGACTTGATGCACCGCAAAGGTGATTTCAGTGGCGCCGGCGCGGAGGTGGTCTGGCCAGCGGCGAGGTAGGACGTTTCGAAAAGGGGATGGTGTGGCGCCGCCGGTGAAGGCATTCGTTTTAACCTAAAAACCTCAGTTGGGCACGCCCGATGGTGCCTTTGGCCGGGTGCATGGCGCGAAGCGACGACGCGGAATAGCCATTCTATTCAAGGAGGAGCGACAAAGCCAGGCGCCCGGACGAGGGCGCCAGCGGGTGTGCAGCGTTGTCACCCAGGGGGTGATGGTGCAGATTCGCCCACTGACCCCGGCGAGCCTGCCAGATAGCGAACAGATGAGCGGTCAACTGGGGTTTTTAGGTTTAACTGGGCTTCATGCAGGATAATCCAAGGCCCCGACCCACGCGGTGCTCGATCTGGCCGCCGGTGGGGTCTCTTTCTTTTGATTTCCGCGGTCGCGCGATGGCGACCCATCGGGCGCGACCTGGGGTGTATCTGACACATGCTCAATCTACTGAAGAAGTTGTTTCTTGGATTCGGGAAGGTGCTTCTCGCACTTGCCCTTGCCTTCGGACTCTACCTTGCCTATGGTGTGTATGCGGAGTCGTCGGCCTCGGAAAAGGCGACCCTCATGTGTGCTTCCATTATCTCTGGCGCCGAAGCGTCTATGCTTCGTGACCGTGCCATCCTGGACGGCGCCAGCGACTCCCAAACTCGCTGGCTCAAGCGCAATGGGCAAGACCTGCTGCTCATTACCTACATTGGTCTGCCACCGTTTTCCAGGCATACCTGCTCCGTGACCACGGAAAATGGCCGGGTGGTCGCCGCGCAGCGGGGATATCTCGATTAGTGTGCCGCGAAACCGCGCGCTGCACGATTTCCGCAGGACTTGCTGAACTCGATGCCCGCCGTATTCGCCGCGGGCACGACAGTCTTGATGCGCATTTCGCTCACCTCGTTGCGGGCGGACGCGCCTGTGTGTGCGTAGGGCGAGAGGCCTTCTCTACCGCCACCGCTTCTTGCGCCTATAACGCTTGAAGCCCTTCACCGATTCCTCGGTGGCGAGGCCCAGGTAAAACTCCTGCACGTCCGGGTCGGCGGCGACTTCTTCGGCGCTACCTTCCAGTACGAAGCGGCCGCGTTCCATGACCAGCGCGCGGCTGGCGACGGAGAGCGCCATGCGGGCGTTTTGTTCGACCAGCAGAATGGTGACGCCGTCGGTGTTGATGCTTTTGACGATGTCAAAGATTTCCTGTACCAAGAGGGGCGACAAACCCAGCGACGGTTCGTCGAGAAGCAAGAGGCGCGGCCGGCTCATCAGGGCGCGGCCAATGGCGAGCATTTGCTGTTCGCCACCGGAGAGCGTGCCCGCCCATTGGTCGCGCCGTTCCAAGAGACGCGGGAAGTATCGGAAGATACCTTCGAGATCTTCGCCGATCGCGTCGCGCCGCGCGTAGGCGCCGATCTTGAGGTTTTCCATCACCGTCAGTTCGCGGAAGACTTCGCGTCCTTCGGGTACGTAGGCGATGCCGCGGCGGGCGATGTCTTCGGTTTCGCGGCCATGGATGGGCTGGCCGTCGAAGAAGATTTCGCCTTTGTCGGGTTGGTCTTCCAGTAGACCCATCACCGTTTTCAAGAGCGTGGTTTTGCCCGCGCCGTTGGCGCCCAACAAAGCGACGATGCCGCCGGCTTGCACTTCCAGCGAAGCGCCGCGCAGCGCCTGGATAAGCCCGTAGTAGGTGTCGACGTTCTCGACGCGCAGCAGTGATGTCATTCAGGAACCCTCCCCCCGCCCCCTCCCCGGGGGAGGGGGTGATCGCGGCTCGCCGCTGGCACGGCTCCGGTTGGCGGCATGCGCCCGGCGTTCATTGCTTTACCTCGGCGCTGGGGGTGCCCAAATAAGCGCGCAGCACATCGGGATGTGAGCGTACTTCATCCGGGGTGCCTTGGGCGATGCATTCGCCGTAGTTGAGGGCGATGACGCGGTCGGCCAATTCGCCGACGAATTGCATGTCGTGTTCGATGAGCAAAATGGCGATGCCAAACAGTTTGCTGATGTCCTCGATCCAGATGCGCAGGTCGTGTTTTTCTTCGAGGTTCATGCCGGCTGCAGGCTCGTCAAGCAGCAGCACCTTGGGTTCCATGGCTAAGGCCCGGCCCAGCTCCACCACTTTTTGCGTGCCATAGGGGAGGTTACCCACGCGCTGGCTGCGCACGGCTTGCAAATCGAGAAAGTCGATGATCTCCTCGACTTTTTCGCGGTGGCGCATTTCTTCTTTGGCGGCGGGGGTCCAGGGGCCTAAGAGCGCCATGCCGGAGAAAAGGCCGGTCTTGAGGTAAAGGTGCCGCCCCAAGAGCAGGTTGTCCACCGTGCTCAAGTGGCGAAAGAGCTCGATGTTCTGAAAAGTGCGGGCAATGCCGCTGGCGGCTACGCGATGCGGCTTGAGACCGAGGATGTCGCGTCCGGCCACGCGTATCTGGCCGCTTTGGGGCCGATAGAGCCCCGAAATGCAATTGAAGACGGTGGTCTTGCCGGCACCGTTGGGGCCGATCAGGGCGAGAATTTCACCGGTGGCGAGCGTGAGGCCCACGCCATGCAGGGCCTTCACGCCGCCGAAGGAAATCTCCAGCGCCTCGACTTCCAAGAGTGCCGTCAAGATGGGCCTTACTTCACTTCGGCCCAGGGGGTGAGCTGGGTGACCTTGGTGCCGGTGTCATCGGTGCGGGCGAGGAAAATTTCGCGCTGCCCTTGACGTTCGCCGGGGCCAAAAGTCACCCGACCCATGACGCCCTTGTAACCCTTGATGCTCTCCATCGCTTTGATGAAGCTGTCGCGGGTGAGGTCGCGACCGGCGCGCTGCAGGCCTTCGACCAGGGGCTCGACGAAGCCGATGCCGGCCATGAAGAACACTCCCCAGCGCTCGCCCTGTTGCGCGTATTTGGCGAAGGCATCGCGGTATTTCTTGACCTGGGGAACGTCGGCGTCAGGCAATTCGCCAAAGCTCGCGTAGATCATGTTCTTCCAAAGCCCACCGGTGATCGCTTGCATCATCACCGCGTCGGACAGCGTGGAGCTCGTTGCCCACTGCGGCGAGAATTGCAAGGCTGCGGCGGTTTTCAGGGTGATCACCGCATGCGTGGGATTCACCCACATCAGCACCGCGTCGGCGCCACTATCTTTGAGCTTCAAGAGGTGCGATTTCAAATCGCGGTCGGCCTGGTTCACCGACACTTCCACGGCGGGCTTGAGGCCCAGGCGGGTGAGTTCGGCCATGGCGCCGCGGTGCCCGTTCTCGCCGTATTCATCGCTGGCGTAGAAAATGGCGATCTTCTTTTTGCCTTCTTTGTCGACCAGATGGCGCACCAGGAGCTTGGCTTCATCGGCATAGAGCGGATACATCGCAAAAAGCGCCTTCTGCGGCGGCGTCACCCAGTGCAAAGAACCTGCGGCCGGCCCCACCCAGGGAATGCCGCGCTCCATGAGGTAATCTTTGACCGCTAGACCGGGCGAGGTGCCCACGCCCGAGGCCATGGCGAAAATGCCGGGGGCCTTCTCCACCAATTCCTTCACGCCGGCGACGGTTTTCGCCGGATTGTACTGATCGTCGAAGGGATGAAAGACGATCTTGCGGCCATGGATGCCGCCGGCATCGTTGACCATTTGAAAGAGCATGGCGGTGCCGCGGGTGACCGCACCCCAGGGTGCGGCCGGGCCGGTTTGCGGACCCCAGGCGGCGATGTGGATTTCGGTGTCTGTCACGCCGGTGAGTTGCTGCGCCTGCGCCGTGGGCGCCAGCGCCACCGCGAAGACACTGGCCGCAAGGGCCGCGATTCTGAGCAAAGGTTGAAACATGAAGATCCTCCAGCAGGGCTAGACTTTCTTGACGTAATGCCGGGCCAGAAGACCCGACGGCTTGATCGCGAGCATGAGTAAAATGGCCGCGAAGGGTACGACGGACTTGAACGCGGTGGACACGTAAAAGCCGAAGAGGTTTTCGATGATGCCGATGATCGCGCCGCCCAGCGCGGCCCCGGCGAGCGAAGTCATGCCGCCCAGCACCGCGGCGGCGAAGCCTTTCATCATGGGGTCCCACATCATATAAGGTTCCACGGTAGTGGCGGGACCCACCAGCAGGCCGGCGATGCCCCCGATCACCGCGGCGAGCGCCCAAGCGCCCATTTCCACGCGGCGCACCCGAATGCCCATCAACCGCGCCACGGCGCGATTTTGCTGGGTGGCACGCATGGCCAAGCCGGCCTTGGAGCGATTGAGGAAAAGAAAGAGGGCGCTGATCGTGGTCGCCGAAATGGCGATGGTGGCCAATTCCAGATAGCTCATGATCACGCCGCCGATTACGACCACATCGGCGGGGCTCAAGGGCGTGGGCAGGTCGCGTGGATCGCCGCCCCACTTCCAAGAAGCGAAGCCGAAGACGATCATCTCAATGCCCAAGGTAATGATGATGAGCCCCAGCACCGTCGGTTCCTTGGCGCGACGCAGGAAAGCGAACTCCGAGAAGGCGCCCAGCGCGGCGGCAAAAGCAAGCGCACCCAGCATGGCCCAGAAGAACGGCAGGCCACCGGCGACCAGCAGGCCGAGACCGACATAAGTGCTCATCATCGCCATGTCGCCCTGGGCGAAATTGAGCACTTCGGTGGTGCGGTAAATGATCACCATGGCCAGCGCCACCAGCGCATAGACCGAACCCGCGGCCAGACCGCTGAACAGCACTTGGGGAAGGTTGCCCAGGATGTCCATGGACTAGAGCGGCCAAGTACGCCAGTAGCGCTTGGCGCGTATCCAAAGGCCATAAAGGCCCAAAGGCTCGAACACCATGATCAGCACCAGGATGCCGCCATAGACGATGAACTGAATGTTGGCCATGCCGGTTTCCATGAAATGCCGGCTGATGAAACCCGCAATCTCCTTGCCGGCCAGGGGAATCTGTTCGAAATCGGCAAGCTTCAAGCCCTTCAGTTTGAGGTTCAAGAGGCTGATGGTCACGGCACCGAGGAGGGGGCCGAGAATGGAGCCCACGCCGCCAATCACCACCATGGCCAGAAAAAGGATGGACAACATCAAGTTGAAAGTGGTCGGGTCGACTTGCCCCAAATGGAAGGCAAACAACCCGCCGGCCACACCGGTGAAGGCCGCGCTCACGGCAAAGGCGAGCGTCTTGTACCAGGTGAGGTCCACGCCGGCGCAAGCTGCGGCGACATCGGAATCGCGGATGGCCACGAATGCGCGCCCGACGCGCGTGCGCATGAGGTTGCGGATGGCCAAGATCGTTCCCCCCGCGCAAAGCATGATCAGCCAATAGAGATTCTGCTCGCGGCTGAATCCCGGCCATAGGCTCAAACTGAAGGGAGGTACCGAGGGGCCGGTGGCGCCGCCGAAAAACTCCGCTTTGGCGAAAATATTTTCCACCGTGAGCCCGAAGCCCAGGGTGATGACGGCGAGGTAAGGGCCTTCCAGACGCAGCGCCGGCAGACCCAGCAGAAAACCGAAAGCCGCGGCGATGAAAGCCGCTGCCACGAGCGCCAGGGGAATAGGCACGCCCGCTTTAGCCAAGAGCACGGTGGCGTAGGCGCCGATGGCAAAGAAGCCGGCGTGCCCCAGCGAAATTTGCCCGGTGTACCCCACCAGCACGTTGAGGCCCAAAGCCACCATGGCATTGATGGCGATGTAGCCCAGCACGTACATGAGGTAATTGCCGGCGAAAAAAGGCACCAGCGCCAGTAGCGCCGCGCAGACGACCAGCCAGAGTCCCAGCGGCCAGGTATCAAACAGCCGCAGGTCCCGGTAATAGGAACGCTTCATGTCCAAGCCGAATTCCTCCACGCCGCGACAAGCTTTTTGTTCGGCGCGGGTCGATGCTACTATGCCGGGCAACTGCCGACAAGCAAGCTCTTGGTGGCTAGACCCATGAACGCGCCGGAAACCTTTCTCGAAGCCCGCTCCGCCCCCGCCCTGCTTTTTGCCCATGCGGCATCGCGCGGCGCGGACACTGCCTTGCGCTACAAGCACCTCGGTTTGTGGCGGGACATCAGTTTCGCCGCCTATGCCCAAGCGGTGCGCGAAGCCGCGGCGGGGTTCATCGCCTTGGGCTTGGAGGCTGGTGCGCGGGTGGCGGTGATCGGCGAAAACCGGCGCGAATGGTTGATCACCGACCTCGCTGCGCAGGCCGCGGGCGGGGTGACGGTGGGCATCTATACCACCAACGCCGCCAAGGAGTGCGCCTACATCCTGGGGCATTCCGACGCCCGCATTTTTGTGGTCGAGAACGAAGAGCAGCTCGACAAGGCGCTTGAAACGCGCGACGAGCTGCCCGCCCTGAAGTGGATCGTAGTCATGGACATGAAGGGTCTGCATGACTTTTCCGATCCCATGGTGATTTCCTGGACTGACCTCCTGGCGCGCGGTCGGGCGCACGAAGCGGCGGCGCCGGGAGTGATCGAAGCGCGCATCGCGGCGCTCGACGCCCAAGCAACGGCGATCCTGATTTATACCTCGGGCACTACTGGGCCGCCCAAGGGCGCCATGCTGTCGCATCGCAATATCGTCTGGACGGCGCGGCAACTGGTCGACGTATTCGCTTCCCACGACGAGGAAGACGTGGTGTCTTTTCTGCCGCTGTCGCACATCGCCGAGCGGCTGCTTTCCAGTTACCTCGCGCTCACCGCGGGTTACCGGGTGCATTTCGTGGAAAACGTCGACGCGGTGACGCAGAACATCACCGAGGTGTCGCCCACGCTGCTTTTCGCCGTGCCACGCATCTGGGAAAAATACCAGTCGATGATTCTGATTCGCGTGAAAGATGGCCACTGGACCAAGCGCGCTGCTTTTGCCGCCGCGTACTACCTGGGCCGGGCCTATGCGCGGGCGCGGCTGGATTCGGGCCGCCCGGTGCCGCTCCATCTGCGCCTGGGCTTCGCCTTGGCGAATCTGCTGGTGCTCGCCAAGCTCAGAAAGCGCCTGGGCTTCGACCGGGTGCGCACGGCGGTGAGCGGCGCGGCGGCGATTTCACCGGATGTGCTGCGCTTCTATCACGCCCTGGGTGTGCCCTTGCGGCAGATCTACGGCCAGACCGAGGGCAGCGGGCCAACGAGCTGCCATCGCGGCGACATCATCGACCCCGCCAATGCCGGCCCGCCCCTGCCGGGCGTGGAGGTGCGCATCGCCGCCGACGGCGAAATTTTGGTGCGCGGCGCCAATGTCTTCCAGGGCTATTACCGCAACCCGGAGGCGACCGCCGAGACCGTCACCGACGGCTGGCTGCACTCGGGCGACGTGGGCGAACTCGACGCCCGCGGCTTTCTCAAGATCACCGACCGCAAGAAGGACTTGCTCATCACCTCGGGCGGCAAGAACGTGGCGCCGCAGCCGATCGAAAATGAACTGAAGACTAGCCTCTACATCACCGACGCCATCCTCATCGGTGACGGACGCAACTTCATCACCGCGTTGATCGTCATCGACGAGGAAAACGTGCTCAAATTCGCCCAGGATCGCAAAGTGCAATACACCACCTACGCTTCGCTCACCGAAACGCGGGAAGTGCGGGAGCTGATCCTCGCCGAAGTGCGGCGCACCAACGCCGGCCTGGCGCGAGTGGAGCAGATCAAGCGTTTTACGATCTTGCCCAAGAAGCTTCTGGAAGAAGACGGCGAAGTCACTCCCACCATGAAAGTGAAGCGCCGCGCCATCAACCGGCAATTCGCCGAGCTGATCGAGGGCATGTACCGCGGCGAGGAGGGCGTGGGGGTCTGAGATCTTGTGCATGAATCGATTGCGCGATCCGTTCGCCTCGCACCCGGATCGCTCGCGATGATTTCTTCACCAGTTCTGAGGCGGTGCGCGCGCGCCGGGTTCAGTGCCCGAGGGTGAAGAAAAACTCCGCCCCTGTCCCCGGCGAGGAGCGCGCCCAAACGCGTCCGCCATGACGGTGCACAACTCGCGCCACGGTCGCCAAGCCGATGCCCGTGCCTTCGAAGTCGCGCGGATTGTGCAGGCGCTGGAAGGGCACAAAGAGTTTGTCGGCATAGGCCATGTCGAACCCCGCGCCGTTGTCGCGTACGCAGTAGATGCGTTCGCCGTCGGCTTGGCGGCTGCCGAATTCCAGGGTGGCGTCGCTGACCTTGCCCGAATACTTCCAGGCGTTGTCGAGCAGGTTCTGCATGGCGATGCGCAGCAACTGCGGGTCGCCCCGTCCTTTGACGCCGTCGTCCACATGCACCCGTACCTGCCGCTGGGGTGCGCCATGAGCCAACTCGTCGAGGATCTCGCGGGCCATGGTGCTCAGATCCACCTCCACGGGATTGATCTCGGCGCGATTGATGCGCGTGAGTTCGAGCAAGTCATCGATCAAATGCGCGAGTCTCTGTGCGGCGCGCACCATGCGCTGCACATAGTCGCGTGCGGTGGCGTCGAGATGCTCGGCGTAGCGTTCTTCGAGGATGCTGCCGAAGCCCTGGATGCTGCGCAGCGGGGCGCGCAGGTCGTGGGAAACGGAATAGGAAAACGCTTCCAGCTCGCGATTGAGTTCGGCCAGTTCGGTGGTGCGCTCGGCGACCCGGGCTTCCAGCCGCACGTTGAGTTCACGTGCGTGTTCAGTGGCTTGCTTGCGCAGCGTTTCATCGTAAATGAAGCTGATGATGTGCGGCACGCCGTCAAGCTCGATGGTGTCCGCCGACAGACGCACCGAGCGCGGTTCACGCCGGACGTTGTAGAGCGTCAGCTCGACTTCATGAATACGGGAAGCGCCCAGATGACCGGCCCACTTCGCGCGGCTTTGCTCGCCCGGCCATAGGCCAATTTCCACCGCGGTGCGGCCGATGATCTCTTCGCGCGGCCAGCCGAAGGTGGTTACGCAGGCTTGATTGACGTCGATGAAGCGGCCCTCGGCGAGGCTGGTGATGGTAATCGGCACGGGGCTGTTCTGGAACACCTTGGCGAAGCGTTCCGCGGCACGGTGCGATTCTGCTTCCGCCCGGATGCGCTCGATTTCCGCGGCCGCCCGGGCGGCGAAAACCGAGACCAGCGATGCGATCGCCTCGCGATTGCGGATGGGCGCGCGGTCCATCACCACCAGGAGACCCATGGGCGTGCCATCGAGCGCGTCCAAGCGCAGCCCGTAGAAGCCGCGGATACCATCGGCGGCCAAGGCCTTTTCTTGGGGGAAGAGTTCCGCGACCCGATCTGGAACACACGCCTCCCCCAATTGAAGAACTTGCAGACTGGGAGTTCCGTCCAGCGAATCGAGCGCGCGCTCGCGGAAGTTGCTGCCGGTCCAGTGCGCCAGGCTATGGGCGTGCAGCGAGTCCGGAAGCACCTCGGCGATCATGGCGTGTGCCAGACCCGTGGCCTGGGCAAGGTTCTTCGCCAGGGCCTTGAAGTAGTCCGTGCCAGTGGCGCGGGCGGTGCCCTCGACGATATGCCGCAGGGCGCGGTGCGCGCGTTCGCTCTCCGTGACATCGCGGATGAGGGCGTACCAGCCATCGACTTCGCCGCTGGACCGATAGGAAGGAACCAACTCCGAAGCCAGTATGCGAGGCTCGCCCGCTACATTCGTGCGGGTCACGACCTGCTGGTTTGGGTCTCCCGCAAGCGCCTGCTTGATGCCCCGTTCGATATCGCGGTAGGCGGCGTCGCCGATCACTTCGCGCGCACCGTGGCCCAGGATGGTGTCCACCCCCCAGCCGTGGAAGCGCGCGTAGGCGGAATTGGCGAAACGGCAGATTCCGACCTGGTCAAAGCGCGCGATCATGGCCGGTACACGTTCGGTCAGGAGACTCAGTTCCTCGTCGCGCTTGGCCAGCTTGGCGACGTTGCCTTCGAGTTCGCGGCGGATCTGGTCGAGTTCGTGGAGCTGTTTGCCCAGCGTGCGCGCGGCAAAATAGCCCAGGGCGGTGGCCGCGGCGATGATCAGCGTCAGCACCAGCGCGCGGGCATCGGCGGGAAGCTGGTCGCCGATGCCCAGAAAACCATGCAGGTGCGCCCAGGAATAGGCGAACAGTACCGGCAGCGACGCCGCACCGGCCCACAGCGAGGCGCGTGTGCCCAGCAGCCAAGCGGTGAGCAGCAGCACCATGGGCAAGGCCACCAGCAAAGCGCTGAAAAGACCGTTGGAGAAGACCGGTTCAGCCAGCACCACCACCAGGGCGCCCACGGAGATCGTTCGATAGGCCGCCCGTTCACGCTTGGCGCGGAGCAGTGAAAGTCCGGCCAGACCCACGGCGGTGAGTCCGCCGGCGCCAAGCAGCAAAATCCAGGTTCCGGTGAAGGCGACAATGACCGCGCCGGCCAGCGAACCCAGAATGCAGATCCAGCAGGCGTAATAGGTGAACGCATAGCGACCGTCGGCCGCGGTCGCGCCCTCATGCGTGGTCTGGTCGTCGGAATCCCGGCTCACGGGCAGCCCCCCACCCAAAACAATCACCTCAAATCGTCACCGCCGGTTGCCTTCCTGGGTGGCGCTCGGCGGTGCACCGGGGAGCGTGAAACGCATGGTGGTGCCCTTGCCCGGGGCCGATTCCGCCCAGACTCTGCCACCGTGGCGGTGGACGATGCGCGCAACAGTAGCCAGCCCGATGCCCGTGCCTTCGAAATCCTCGGGTTTGTGGAGGCGCTGGAAGGGCACGAACAAGCGGTCCGCGTACAACATGTCAAAGCCTACACCATTGTCGGCCACCGCATAAACCTTTTCCGTGCCCGGTTCTTCGCAGCTCAGGGAAATGCGCGCCACTTTGGCGCGGCTGCTGTACTTCCAGGCGTTTTCGAGCAGGTTCTGCATCAGCACCCGCAGGAGCTGCGGGTCGCCCTGGGCGTGCAGCCCTTCGGCGATATCGATTTCCACCTTGCGGCCAGCGGCGGACTGGAAGAGTTCGTCGAGCACTTCGCGCGCCAGGCGGCTCAAGTCCACGCGATTTCGGTGCATGCTTTGGCGCGTCACCCGAGACAATTCCAGGATGTCGTCGATTAGCTTGCCCATGCGCTGAGCGGCGCGGCGCACCCGGTCGAGATAGCCCTGCCCGGTTGAATCGAGCTTGGTGGCATACTCCTCGGCCAAAAGATGGCTGAAGCCATCAATGCTGCGCAAAGGCGCGCGTAGGTCGTGGGAAATCGAGTAGGCGAAGGACTCCAGTTCGCGGTTGGCGGCCAGCAGTTCCGCCGTGCGCTCCTGCACGCGGCGTTCGAGGTCGGTGTTGAGGCGGCGGATTTCCTGCTCGGCTTGCAGGCGTTGGGTGATGTCATGTACCAAGCCGACGATGCAAGGTTCGTTGCCGAGCTGGATTTCCTCGACCGAAATCAGCACCGAATGCGGTACTCCGGACTTGGTGTTCAGCCGGGTCTCGTAGTTTTTCAGCCGGCCTTGCCGCTGGATCACCTCGATCCAGGCCTGGCGATCCTGCGCGCTGGGCCAGATGCCGATTTCCACGGCGGTGCGCCCGATCACCTCTTCGCGCGGCCAGCCGAATTGTTCGACGAAGGCGTCATTGATTTCGAGATAGCTGCCGTCGGCAAGGCGGCTAATCGAAATCGCCACCGGACTCGCGGCGAAGACCTTGGCAAAGCGCTCGCTCGATTCCCGCAGCGCTTCTTCGGCGTTATGGCGGGCGGTGACGTCCACATCCATGCAGAAGACTTCCACCGTGGCACCGTTTTCGACCACCGGGAAAAGCGAGCTATAGACCCAGAGCCGGCGCCCATCGCGCAACTGAACCGGCCATTCGCCGGGCGCCATGGCCTTGCCGCCGTGGCAAATCGCTTGCACGGTCTCGTAAAAACCAGCGGCATCGTCTTCGGACAGCAGGAGTTCGGGCAACTTGCGGCCGATTGCGGCGTCGGCGGACACGCCGTAGAGTTCGGCGCTGGCGCGGTTCCAGTGCAAGATCGTGCCATCCTCGGTGAAACCCTGGATGGCCACGCTGGGGGTGTGCTGAAAGATCGCCTCGAAGCGGGCGAGGGCACTGCGGGCGCGCTCGTCGGCGTGTTTGCGCTCGGTGATGTCGGCGCTCATCACCAAGGAGCATTCCTCGCCATCCATTTTGATCAGCTCGGCCGAAATCAGCACCCGGCGCACTTCGCCCGAACGAGTGCGGAAATCGACTTCCAGATTGCTCACCCGGCCGGTACGGCGCAACTCCCGAGCCCAAAAATTGCGTGCTTCCGGATCGACCCACTTCTTCAGCTCCAGGGAACTGCGGCCGATCGCCTCTTCGCGCCGCCAGCCGAATTGCCGCACGAACGCCTCGTTGACGTCCAGGTAGCGGCCATCTTCGAGCCGCGTGATGGCCACCGCCAGGGGGCTGGAACGAAAAACCTTGGCGAACTTGTCCTCCGAGCGCGCCTGAGCTTCCTGGGCGCGCACCTCCTCGGTGGCATCGCGAAACAGCGCCACGAAGCCCTGGATTCCACCATGTCCGTCGGGTTCCGGGACCATGCTGACATCGAGGACACGTTCTTCCCCCGAGGGCGCCTGGCGAAAGCCGCGGTAGTTGAAGGTTTCGCCGGCCAGGGCACGCTTGAGCGTGGCGTCAATGCCGGCCTTGGCGTAGGCTTCCTCGCCCACGATGTCCCGCACCGTCAGTCCCACCAAGCTGGAACGGCCCCTGCCGTAGAATTCGGTATAGCGCTGGTTGGCGTAGAGGCAGCGCTGGTCGCGATCGCCGCGAAACAGCATGACCGGCACGCTTTCCATGATCAGGTTGAGCTCCGCCTCGCGCGCGGCGATCTGCCTCACCTGGTTGGCAAGATCTCCGCCGAGCGCGTGCTGGGCCTCATGGCGCAGGCGAAAACCGTGGAAGATCCGGAAGGCGCCAAGCCCGGCCAGAGTGATGTAAATGCTGTAGGCGAGCCAGATCAGAAGAGGCGGCGAGGGCGAGGTGCGCAAGGGCAGCACGCCGAGGAGTTCACCCCAGGCGAGTATGGCCCCGCTCGCCAGCGTGGCGGCCAGCAAGACCCAGGTGCCTCGCGGCGGTAGAAGCCAACCGGCGAAGATCACCACCAAGGGAAAGGCCATCATGCTGCGGCTCTGCAGCCCATTGGTGAGAAAGACCTGGAGCGCCATCGACAGCCAGACGCCCCACACCAACAACTGCGTGGCGGCATTGATGCGGTCGCGCCGGTACTGGAGAAGGGCCAGGCCGGTAAAGAGCAGCGCCGCCAGCGCACCCACGCCGCGCCAGGGGCTCTCGCGCGCGAACAGCAAGGCCAGGAGATAGACCGCGCTGGCGGCGAAAGACAGCGCCATGAGCCACTTGAGAAAGCGCCGCGTGCTGCCGTCCCTGAGCAGGGACGTGCGAAAGTCGCTGTCGGCGTGGTTCTGTTCAGGCACGGTTGTCACTCCCCTGGGCAGCCGTCTTCTCGCTTCCAGTATAACCCCATTGACTCCCAGGGTTGCGCGCTCGCCTGGCTGTGCCGGGGTGTTCCTGGTCGCGTTGGTGCTAGTCAGGCGAGGTCCCATGGCGTAATATCCGCGCACTTTTCACGAGGAGGTCTGCCCATGAAGCGGTTCATCCCTGGCTGGTACACCCTTGCCCGCCGGTTTACCTTGGCGCTGATCGGCGCCTTCCTGAGCTTGCCGGCCGGGGCACAGAGTTCCGCGCCGACCAAGAACGAAGAGGTCAAACTCGAAGACATGCTGCGCCCGCCCGCGCTCTCCAGCCCGATCTTCTCCAAGAGCGGCAAGTACTTCGCCGCCACCGCGCCCAGCCCCAGCACCAAGCGCATGAATCTGGTGGTGGTGGATATGGCTACCCGGAAGGGCGAGATCATCACCGGCTTCAAGGACTTCGACGTCATCGACGTGCATTGGGTGGGTGATGAGCGCCTGGTGTTCAGCCTGGGGCAGTTGAACTCTCCGACCGGCGTAGGCCGCTACGCTGGCGGCGGGCTTTTTGTGGTCAGTCGCGATGGCAAGGAGAACAAGAGCCTGGCGCCGACGGTGCAGGAATCCAAGAACCGCAATCAGGTGCATCGGTCGCTCACTCACTTTCGAACCATTCCCGACAATACCGAAGAGATCATCGCCAGCGGCAACATGACGCATGCCGAATCCATCGATCTTTACCGGCTCAACCTGCGCACCGGCAAGTACGCGCTGGTCACTGGTGGGCGCCCGGCTTCCTACACGCAAAGTTGGCTGCTCGACACCAAGCTTGTACCTCGGGTGGTCACCGCCTGGGTCAAGGATAGCTTCACCTTCGTGGTGTATTACCGCGCGGGTGAAGATGCGCCCTGGACCGAGATCGGCCGCTACGACATGAACAAGCCGCCGATCTTTCACCCGCTGGCGATCGAGAGCGACGGCAAAACCCTGCAAGTGGCGACCAATGCCGGGCGCGACACCATGGCGGTGTATCGTTTCGATCCCGAGAGCAAGAAGCTCGGTGAAATGATCGCCCAACATCCGCGCTACGACATGGGTGCCAATGCGGGCGGGAGCCCGGTTTCCGGAGTTTCCGTCGATCCGCTGACCAACAAGGTGCTGGGGTTTAGAGTCGCGGCGGCCAAGCCAGAAGTGGCCTGGGTTGATCCGGATTACGCCAAGATCCAGCGTATGCTCGATGCGGCGCTCCCCGGCCTGATCAACAGCTTCTACCGCGCCCCCGGGACGAGCAAGCGGGTGGTCACCTCGTATTCTGATCGCTCGCCGACCCGCTGGTACATTCTCGATGAAGAGAAGAAGACCATCGAGGAAATCGGCAGCTCCCGCCCCTGGCTGGACGGCAAGCTCGTGGAACAGCGACCGTTCCTGTTCAAAACCCGCGATGGTCTGGAGATTCCCGGCTACTACTTCTTGCCCAAGAACTATCAGCCCGGCACCAAGCTGCCGACCATCATGCACATTCATGGGGGGCCCCATGCCCGCGCCGACCACTGGGGCCGAGGTTTCGGCTACATGGAGGCGCAGCTCTTTGCTTCGCGCGGCTACGCGGTGGTGGTGCCCAACTTCCGGATCACCCCAGGAATGGGGTCGAAAGTCTATTTCAGTGGTTTTGGCACCTTTGGTCGGCAAATGTCCGAGGATCATGAGGACGCGCTGAAGTGGGCGGTCGAACAAGGTTTTGCCGATCCCCAGCGTGCCTGCATCTCGGGCGCGAGCTACGGCGGATACGCGGCGCTCCAGGCGATGATCAAGACACCCAAGCTCTTCAAGTGCGCCATTTCCGGCCTGGCTCCCACTGATCTGGAGTATCAGCTCACGACCTTCGATGGCGACACCGCGACCCACGAGGTGGGCGTCAAGCTGTGGAAGGGCATTCTTGGCACCGAAGACCTTTCTTCGCAACTGGTGAAAGACATTTCCCCGGTCTATAACGCTGACAAGATCAAGGGCGCGGTGTTCCTATACGCCGGAGAAGATGACTTGCGCGTGCCCATTCGGCAAATCACGCGTATGAACGATGCGCTCGAGAAAGCCGGCAATCCAGCCAAGGCCTATGTGGTGAAGAAGGAGGAAGGCCACGGCTTCGGAAAACTCGAAAACAACCTCGACCTCTACACCCAGGTGCTGAAGTTCCTGGAGGAGCAGATCGGCAAGCCCTGAGCCCGAGGCGCGAATCCGCGCCTTTTGAGGTCACAGAGAACCGGGCGAAGTCGCCCGGTTTTTTTTCGCTCCAACGCAACCCCAAGCCGACTGGCCGCGCCCAGGCGGCCCTCGCAACGGCTCTTGCAACTTACTGAACGATCGTTTAGGCTATTTCGCATGAGTCCGGACACCCTGCCCATCGAAGCGCCAACCCGCCGCGAACAAATCGCTCAGGTCGCGGCGCGGGCCTTCTGCCGGTTTGGCTACGGCAGCGCCTCGATGCGCGAGATCGCGGCGGAAGTCGGCATCACTCCGGCGGCGCTCTACCATCACTTTCGCAACAAGGAAGAGATCCTCTTCGAGGTGATCGCGGCCTATACCGACGATCTGCTCGCCATGCTGCGCCACGAGTTCGCGGCGGGGCCCGATGCGGCGAGCGCGCTGCGCCGGGCGCTGCTGGCGCACATTCTGCTGCTGGAAACCCGGCAGGTGGAAACGCGGCTGGTGATCGACGAGAAGAAACACCTGAGTCCGCCGCACTTGAAGCGCATTGTGTTGCGCGAGCGCGAGGTTTATGGACTCTACCGCGACGCGGTGAACGGCATCATCGCCTCGGGTGAAGCCCGCAAACTCGATGCCACCGTGGTCACCTTCGCGCTCTTTGGCATCGTCAACTACTTCTATCAATGGTTTCGCCCTGGCGGAGCGCTGACGCTGCGCCGGGCTGCCGAGCAGTCGATCGCCTTGGTGTTCGGCGGGCTGCTCGACCCATCCGCCGGTGGCGTGCCCGAGCGGCGAGCGGCGAAAAAAACGCGCACGCGCTGAGTGTCCAACCCTTTCAAAGAAGCGAGGCAGACATGTTGAAATTCGCATCCCCCCTGAGCATTGGCCTGGGCACGCTGCTTGGCGTGCTGACCGCGGTGGGCGCCAGCGCCGCGGAACCCTTGCGGGTCGGCGTCCCGGTCATTTTCAGCGGTCCTGGCGCCTTTGTCGGCGCGGCCCAGAAGCGCAGCCTGGAGATGCAGGCGGAGCAGCTCAACGCCAAGGGCGGCATCAGCGGGCGCAAGGTCGAATTGATCTTCTACGACACCGAAGGCAAGCCCGATGTCGCGGTGCGCATGTTCAACCGCCTGATCAAGAACGATCGGGTCAGCGTCATCCTCGGCCCCAGTGCGAGCTGGGAGGCGATGCCGGTCAAACCCATCGTCGAAGCCAGCAACACGCCGACCATCATGCTTGCCTCGACCGCGGCCATCGTCGATCCGGTCTCGAAGTGCGTGTTCAAGACGCCGCCGGATGATCGCATCGTGGTTGCCCGGCTCTACCAGCACTTGAAGGCGGCGGGGCAGACCAAACTCGCCCTGGTGAGCAGCCAGGATGCCTTTGGCGATGGCGGCCGCAAGGAAATCCTCGCCCAAGCCAAAGCCGCGGGCGTTGAAATCGTCTTCGACGAAAAGTACACCATGGAAGACGCCGACCTCTCGCCCTTGCTCAACAAGATCAAGCGCAGCAATGCCCAGGCGGTGCTGAACTGGTCCTCCTCGCGCGCGCCGGTGATCATGACCACCAACTATCGCCAGGTAGGTTTGGAGTTGCCGCTTTATCACAGCCACGCGGTGCTGAGCCCGGCCTTTCTCAAGGCCACCGGCGCCAATGCCGAAGGCGTGATGGTCGCTGGCCCCAAACTCGACGCCGGCGACGCGCTCGACGACAAAGATCCGCAAAAGGCCGCCATCAAAGCCTTTCGCAGCGAGTTCAAGGCCAAATACAACGAGGAGCCCAATCAGTTCGGCGCCGCGGCCTACGACGCCATGAACATCCTCAACGCCGCGATGGCGAAGGCCGGCGGTGATGAGGCCAAGCTTTGCGCAACCCTCGAAGCCACTCGCGGGCACGTTGGCGTTTATGGCGTGTTCAACTACTCCGCCACCGATCACGCCGGCCTGGGCACCGACGCGCTGGTGATGTACAAGGTGGACAAGGGCGCCTGGCAGCTCCAGAAGTAGCCTCCCGTCCCCTTTTCGCCGCAGCCGCGCCACATGCTTGCCGATTTCGTCCAAACGGTGTTCGCCGCGTTGTCGATCGGCAGCATGTACGCGCTGGTGGCGGTGGGGGTGACCCTGGTCTACAGCGCCACGCGGATCATCAATTTCGCCCAGGGCGAGTTCGTCATGCTGGGCGGCATGATCATGGTGAGCCTTTATGGTGAAGGCGGCTGGCCGCTTTGGGCGGCGGTTCCGGTGACGCTACTGCTCACTGCGGCGCTGGCCGCGCTCCTTGGACTGGTAGCTTATCGGCCGGGGCGCCAGGGGGCGCTGATCAGCGTGCTGATCATCACCATCGGCGCTTCCATGGCTATCTCCGGCAGCGCCTTTCACGTCTGGGACGGCGATGTGCATCGCTTTCCGGCCTTTTCCGGGGATGCGCCGATCAAGTTCCTGGGCGCGGCCCTGGCGCCGCAGACCTTGTGGATCTTCGGCGCGGCGGTGCTGTGTATAGGCGCGCTCTTCCTGTTCTTGCACCACAGTCTCTGGGGCAAGGCCATGCGCGCCTGCGCCATCGACCGGACCGCCGCGGCGCTGATGGGCATACCCGTGGGGCCCACGGTATTGGCCTCTTTCGTGCTCGCCGGCTTGCTGGGCAGCATCGCCGGCATCGTGATCACGCCGCTCACCATGGTCGATTACTCGGGCGGCATGCTGCTTGCCATCAAAGGTTTCTCCGCGGCGATGCTGGGTGGCATGGGCAATGTGGCCGGCGCGGTGCTGGGCAGCGTGGTGTTTGCCGTGCTCGAAGCCTTCGCCGCGACCTATCTGTCCAGCACGGTCAAGGAGCTCATCACCTTCGTGGTCATCATCCTGGTGCTGATGTTCCTACCCAACGGGCTGCTGGGCGGCCGGCAACAGCGCGGCCTGGCGCAGGAGGACACCCTGGAATGAGCGGCGACGAAATCAGCGCGGCGGTCGCCGCGCATGTCAGCGGTGCGCGCTTCGAAGACCTGCCGCAAGCGGCCATCGCCGCCGCGCGGCGCAGCACCCTCGACACCCTGGCGGCAATGCTGGGTGGGTCCAGCGCCGAGGGGCTGGATGCCGTGCTGGATCTGGCGCGCACCTGGGGTGGGGCGCCCGAGGCGCGGGTGATCGGTTTGGGCCAAGGCCTGCCCGCGCCCTTGGCGGCCTGGTGCCATGGTGTGATGGCGCGCGCTTTGGAGATCGACGATTGCGTCGATTTCCTGCCGGTGCACCCGTCGGCCTCGGCGGTGCCGGCACTGCTCGCACTCGCCGATGCGCGTGGTGGTATGAGCGGCCAGGAGTTCGTGACCGCGCTGGCCGTGGGCCAGGACCTCAAGATTCGCCTCGGCCTGGCGGTGCGCCAGAATGCCATGCAGTCGGGGCGGAACAACCTCTTCAAGATCTTCGGGCCGGCGGCTGCCGTGGCCCGCGCGCTTCGCCTCGATCCGCGACGCACCCAGTACGCCCTGGGCATTGCTTTTTCGCATGCCGTGGGTGATGGCCAATGCGCCCTCGAAGGCGCGCTCTCGCTGCGCCTGCAGCAAGGCATCGTGGCCCAGGGCGCGCTGGTCTCCGGCCTGCTGGCGGAACGCGGCTTCACTGGCGCGCAGGATTTTCTGCTGGGCCGCTGGGGCTATCTGCGCGTTTTCGAACCCGACCCCAAGCTCGAAGCGCTTACCGAGGGGCTGGGGAAACAATTTTTGGGCGAGCGCATTTCGCTCAAGCCTTTTGCCTCCTGCCGCGCCACCCATGCCGCGATCGATCTGGCAAGGCAACTGCGCGACGAACTGGGCGGGGCGCTGTCGGCCATCGAGAGCATCGAGCTCACGGTCTCGCCCGAGGTCGAGCGCCTGGTGGGCGCGCCGCGCGAAGCGCGTATCCGGCCCTCTTCGAGCGCCGACGCCCAATTTTCGCTGCAATACACCGTCGCGGCGGCGCTGGCGCGGGGGCAGGTGTTCCTGGCAGAAATGGAAGCTCCGGCCTACACCGATCCGGCGCTCCTGGCCCTGGCCGCGAAAGTGAAAGTGGTCGCCGATCCGCAGATGCGCACCGAACTTGTGATCGGCCGCACCCGGCTCACCGCGTCGCTGCAGAGCCGCAACGCATGGCAGCGCGAAACCGCGCTGCCCCTGGGCGCGCCGCAGAACGCGCTGGGGCCGGAGGCGCTGCGCGGCAAGCTCGCAGCCTGCGCCGAGCGCGCGCGCCGCTCGGTGTCACCTGAAGCGCTCGATGCGCTGTGCCAGCAGGTGGCGACCCTGGAGCGCCTGCCGGATGTGCGCGTCCTGCTCGACGCTTTGTACTGAACCCGCGCCCATGCCTCGCCGCGACCGCAATCTCTGGTTCGGACTCTGCGCCCTGGTGCTGGTGGCGCCCTGGCTGCTCGGCGGCGGCTACTTCATCAATACCTCGAACTTCGTGGCGATCTACGCTTTGCCCGCCATCGGACTGTGCTTGCTGGTGGGCTACTGCGGCCAGTTGTCGATTTCGCATGCCGCTTTTTTTGCGCTGGGGGCTTACGCCTCGGGAATACTGAGCGCCCGCCAGGGCTTGAACCCCTGGCTCGCGCTGTTGCTGGCGCAGGTGCTGGCGGCCGTGGTGGCGGTCTTCATCGGCTGGGTGGTGTTGCGCCTGCGCGGCCATTACCTGGCCATCGCCACGCTGAGCTTCACCATCATCATCGAGGTTTTGATCAAGGAGCTGGGCAGTCTCACCGGAGGCTTGCAAGGGCTCTCGGGCATTCCGCGTCTGTCCTTGGGGGGCTGGCCGATCGCCAGCGACACCGCGTTGCATTACCTGCTTTGGACGGTGACACTTGGCGTGCTCTGGTTCGCGCTCAATCTCGCCCATTCGCGCATGGGCCGGGCCTACCGAGCGATCAAGGAAGGCGATGCCGCGACCGCGCTGCTGGGCGTCGATGTCAGCCGCCACAAGATCGAGGTCTTCGTGCTCTCCTCGCTTTTCGCCAGCCTGGGCGGGAGCCTCTATGCCCATTTCGTCACCTTCGTTTCGCCTGCCGCAGGCTCGGTGATGTTCGCCATCGACATCATCCTGGTGTTGGCCTTCGGCGGCTTCGACCGGCTCTGGGGCGCCATGCTGGGTGTGCTGGCCCTCACCTACCTCAATGAATACGCGGTGACGTTCGCCGATTACAAGCGCGTGGCCTTCGGCGTGGCGCTGGTGGTGATCATGTCCTTCTTTCCCACCGGGCTGCTGGCGGGCCTGGTCGCGGCGGGGCAGAGGTTATGGCGCAAGGGGGCCTGATGCTCGCGGTGCGCGATCTTTCCATGTCCTTCGCGGGTTTGCGTGCGCTCTCGGGAGTGTCCTTCGAGGTGCGCGAGGGTGAAGTGCGCGCCGTCATCGGCCCCAATGGCGCGGGCAAGACCACGTTGTTTAATCTCATCACCGGCGCGCTGGTGCCGCAGGCCGGCGAACTGAGCTTTGCCGGCGCGTCGCTGCTTGGCCGCGGCGCCCCGGCGATCGCGCGGCTGGGGCTGGCGCGCACCTTTCAGCAGGCGCAGCTCTATCGCAGTCTTTCGGTGATCGAGAACGTTTTGCTCGGTTGTCATGCCGCCGGCCGCAGCGGGCTCGTCGCCTGCGGACTGGGGCTAGGGCGCGCGCGGGCCGAAGAGCATGCCGCGCGGCTATGGGCACAGGAGTGCCTGGCGCGGGTGGGCTACGCCGGGCGGGAAGACCGCATCGCCAGCGAGTTGCCGCTGGGTGAACAGCGCTATGTGGAGATTGCGCGCGCCCTGGCCACCCGGCCGCGCCTCTTGCTGCTCGACGAGCCCGCGGCCGGGCTCAATGACAGCGAGACCGATGCGCTGGCCGATCTGTTGCTGCAATTGCGCCAGAGCGGGCTCAGCCTGCTGGTGATCGAGCACCACATGCGCTTCGTGATGCGCGTTTCGGATCGTATCGTGGTGCTCAATTTCGGCGAGAAGATTGCCGATGGCGTACCGGCGGCGATTCGCCAGGATCCGGCGGTGATCGCCGCCTATCTCGGAAACGACGATGGCACTGCTCGAACTTGAGGATGTGGCGGTGTCCTACGGCAACATCGCGGCGCTGCGGGGTGTGTCCATGGCCGTGGAAGACGGCGAGATCGTGGCGCTCATTGGCGCCAACGGCGCGGGCAAATCCACCCTCATCAAGGCGGTGGCTGGCCTGCTGCGAAGCCGCCAGGGCGACGTGCGCTACGCCGGCCGGACGATCAAGGGCCTCGATGCGGCGCGGGTGGCCCGCCTGGGGCTGGCGGTGGTGCCCGAAGCGCGACGACTGTTCGGCGCCATGAGCGTCGCGGAAAATCTCGAATTGGGCGCCTTTGTTCGTGGTGGTGCGCGGCGCGGAGATCTCGAAGAAGTGCTGACGCTTTTTCCGCGCCTCGCCGAGCGCCTGCCGCAAAAGGCGGCCACGCTTTCCGGAGGCGAGCAGCAAATGCTCGCCATCGGTCGTGCGCTGATGGCTCGGCCGCGCCTCGTGCTCATGGATGAGCCGTCGATCGGCCTGGCGCCGATGATGGTGCAGGCGATCTTCGCGGCGATCGCGCGCCTGCGCGAGCAGGGGCGCACCATCCTGCTGGTGGAACAGAACGCGCGCCTGGCCATGCGTCTGGCCGATCGGGCCTATGTGCTGGAACTCGGAAGGGTCACTCTGGCGGGGCAGGCGAGCGAACTCGCGGCCATGGATCGCATTCAGGAGCTTTATCTTGGCGCTTGAGCGGCCCGTCGCACTCGCGCTTGTCACCGGCGCGGGCGGCGCCCTCGGTGCCGCGGTCTGCGCGCAGCTTTTGCGGGATGGATTCCGGGTGCTGGCGCTTGATCGTGATGCGGTCGCCAATGAGCGCACGGTGTTGTCGCTGGGCGCACCGCAGGCGGCCATTGCCGGGCGAACGCTCGATGTCGGCGCGCCGGCCGCGGTGGGCGAATTGTTCGACGAGTTGCGTCATGCGGCAGACGAGCCCGGTGTGCTGGTGCATTGCGCGGGCACGCCGGGCCGTTTTGCCTTTCTCACCGAATTGTCCGATGGCGACTGGCGCGAGCTCTTGGCCACGCACCTCGACGGCGCCTTCTTTCTCTTGCGTGCGGCCGCGGCGGGCATGCGCCGCCGCGGCTCGGGGCGGGTGGTGTTCATCTCCTCGCTGGCCGGCCGGCGCGGTGCCGTGGCGAGTGCCGCGTACAGCGCCGCCAAGGCGGGACTACACGGTCTCGCTTGGTCGGCCGCCAAGGAACTCGGGCCATGGGGCATCACCGTCAACGCCATCGCGCCGGGCATGATCGCCACGCCGCCCAACCTGGCACTGGAACGCAAAGGCAGCGGCTTCATCGGCAGGGCGCTGGCCGAAACGCCAAGCCGCCTGATGTCCCGGCCGGAAGACATCGCCGCCCTGGTCGGTTTTCTGGTCAGTGCCGCGGCCGCGAACATCAACGGCCAGATCATCGGGCACGATGGCGGCGCCGGACTCGATTCCGGCATCGACGAATTCCTGCGCGAGCGGCTTGAGCCGATCGCTGCCGAACCACCAAGGAGCAAGACATGAACGTCATTGGCGACATTGCCCGCCTGGGGGCCAAGCGCCACCCCGACAAAATCGCGCTGATCATGGGTGAGCGCGCGCTTGGCTACGGTGAGCTCAATGCCGAGGTCAATCGGCTGGCCCACGGTCTGCTGGCGCTGGGCATTGTGCCGGGCGATCGGGTGGGCCTGCTGGCCGAGAATTGCCTGGAGTTCGTCGTCGTGGTGCTGGCCGCGGCCAAGGTCGGTGCCTTTCTCGTGCCCTACAACTTTCGCTACAGCGTGGACGAGATCGCCTACGTCACGGGCAATGCCACGCCGCGCCTTTTGTTCGTGGGACCGGGCTACGAGGAGCGCGCTGCGGAGGCGATGGGGGCGCTGTTGCCTGAACCTCGACTGATCGAACTTTGCGGCGCGGGCAAGGGCAGCCTCGCCGCGCTCACGAGTGGCCGGGCCGAGACCGAACCCGCGGTGGCGGTCGACCCGGAAAGCGCGGCGATGGTGATTTACACCAGCGGCACCACGGGTTTTCCAAAGGGTGTGTTGTTCTCGCATCGTGCTTATCTCGCCAATCACCTGGCCATTGCCTTCGAGGGCGATTTGCGCGGCGGTGATGTTTCCATGGTGAGCCTGCCACTATTTCACAATGGCGGCATCAACGGCATGCTCCTGCCGACTTTGCTGATGGGGGCCACGGCGGTGATCACCGGCAAGGGTTTCGTCGCCACGGAGCAGTTGGCGCTGGTGGCCAAACACCAGGTCAGCGTGGTGATGTGGGTGCCGGCCATGCTGGCCATGCTGGTTAACGACCCGCAGACGCCGCGCTTCGATGTCTCCAGCTTGCGCAAAATCTGGTACGGCGCTTCGCCCATCAGTCCGCCGGTACTGGAGCGGGCGCGGCAAGTCTTTGGTGCCGGTTTCTACCAGTTCTACGGCATGTGCGAGATTGGCATGACCTCGGTGCTGCGGCCCGAGGACCACGCCACACGCGCGCACAATACCGGGCGGGAGATGTACTGCGCCGACCTGCGCATCGTCGATGAGGCGGGGCGGAGCGTCGCGGTGGGGGAGGTGGGCGAAATTCTCTCGGCAGCCCGGCCTCTGGGGATGATCGGTTATTTCGGCAACCCCGAGGCGACTCGCGAAACCCTGCGCGAGGGCTGGATCCATACTGGCGATATGGCGCGCAATGAGGGTGAGGGCTACTTCACCATCGTCGACCGGCTCAAGGACATGATCATTTCGGGTGGCGAGAACATCTACCCGAAGGAAATCGAAAATCAACTGGTGCTGCATCCGGCGGTGCTCGAAGCCGCCTGCTTCGGCGTGCCCGATCCGCAATGGGGCGAGGCGGTGGCGGCGGCGGTGGTGCTGCGCCCCCACGCGCGCGCCACGGAGGAAGAACTCATCGCCCACTGCGCGGCACGTATCGCCGGCTACAAGAAGCCTAAGCTCATCTCCTTCGTTCAGGAGCTGCCCCGCAATGCCGCCGGCAAGGTCTTGAAGCGGGTGCTGCGCGCGCCCTATTGGAACTCGTTGCCCAGGGAGGTGTAGATGCGTGTTTCGCTCGAACAGCGGGTTGCCCTGGTGACCGGGGCCGGTGGCGACATCGGCCGCGGCATCGCTTGCGCCCTGGGCGCCGCCGGCACGCGGGTATTGATCAATGACCGCGACGCGACGCGCGCGGCCGAGACCCTGAAGCTGATGGAGGCGCGAGGACTGGCCGCCGCGGTCGACTGCGGCGACGTCTGTTTGGCGGAGGACGCCGAGGCCATGGTTGCGGCGGCAGCACAGCACTGGGGAGGCCTGGACATTCTGATCAACAATGCCGGTGGCATCGATGACGCCGCGCTCGCCAACATGAGCGAGGCCCAATGGGACGGCGTGCTCGACCTCAATCTCAAGGCCGCATTCCTGCTCAGCCGCGCGGCCTTGCCCTGGCTGCGAGCCTCGGGACGGGGCCGCATCGTCAATATCGCCTCGATGGCGTATCGGGGCAATGTCGGCCAGGCCAACTATGCCGCGGCCAAGGCCGGTTTGGTGGGACTGACTCGAACCCTGGGGCTGGAACTCGCGCGCGACGGAGTCTCGGTCAACTGTGTGGCACCCGGCCTCATCGACACGCCCAAGTCGCAAGGGCTTCCGCCCGCGGTGCGTGAGCGGTTGGTCAAGGCGGTGCCGATGCGCCGCATGGGGGCGGTCGAAGACATCGCCGCAGCGGTGTGTTTTTTCGCCTCCGACGCGGCGCGTTATACCACGCGACAGGTCTTGCACGTCAGCGGCGGCTTTGAAGGCTTCTGACCGACCTCGCTCGCCCCTTCCCGCCAACAATCGATGCCCTGGATATGAGCCGCAAACCAAACGAGCCCAAACCGCTGCTCGCCGCCGACGGCGCCGCGCTTTTTGATGCCGACGGCGGGGCCATGCTCGCCTCGCACTGCACCAGTTGCGGCCGCCGCTACTTCCCCCAGCGCACGGTATGCGCGCACTGCGGCATCGTCGCGGGCATGCAGCGGATCGCCCTGGCTAGAACGGGAACGGTCCATGCCAGCACGGTGATTCGCGTGCGCTCCGCCCTGGGGCATGAGCCGCCCTACGCCTACGGCTATGTGGAACTCGACGGCCTCTTGGTGTTCACCCGGTTTTCGGGCGGTACGCCGGAATCTTTTCAGCCTGGCGATCCGGTGGAACTGGCCTTCGAGAACCTGCACTGCGACGGCCAGGGCGAACTGTTGATTCACGTATTTCGCAAGGTGGTAGCATGACCGATGCGGTGTGGGTGGCGGGGGTGGGCATGACCTCCTTCGGAAGACATCCGCAGACCAGTCTGCGAGCTTTGGGCCGCGTGGCTGGGCTGGATGCCCTGACCGATGCCGCCAGTGAACCGGCGGAAATCGGCGCGGTGTATTGTGGCAGCGCACTTTCCCTGCTGCTGCAGGGTGAAGGCGCGCCGGGCCAAGCAATCGGCTGGGAGCTCGGCATTCGCGGCGTGCCAGTGTTCAATGTCGCCAACGCCTGTGCCTCCGGGGCGACCGCCCTGCACTTAGCTTGGCGAGATCTCGCGGCCGGTTTGCATGATTGTGTCCTGGTCATCGGTGTCGACAAAGCGCTCATGCCCAAGGGCAGCGTCTTGAAAGTCGGCGCCGCGGATCCCGAGGTCCGTTTGGGGGAGATCTTCCCCGCGACTTTCGCGCTGGTCGCGCAGCAGCACATGCGACGCTTCGGCACGACACCGGCGCAGATGGCCGAGATCTCGGTCAAGAATCACCGGCACGGTAGCCTCAACCCCCTGGCTCAATTCAACCAACTGCTCACGCGGCAGGAAGTGCTCGACTCAATGATGGTCGCCGACCCGCTCACCCTCTACTCCTGCTGCCCCAACAGCGACGGCGCCGCCGCTCTGGTGCTGCGCCGGCAACGCCGCGGGCCGCGCGACCTCGTTCTCGCCGCCTCGGTGCTGAGCAGCGGGCAATATGACAACCCCCGCGACTTCACCCGCTGGGAGTGCGAAATCGCCGCTGCCAAGGCCGCCTACGCATTGGCTGGTACTGGCCCCGCGGGGCTCGATGTGGTGGAGGTCCACGACGCCTTTACCATCTGCGAAATCGTCCATTACGAGGGCTTGGGACTGTGCGCCCCCGGTGCCGGAGGCGCATTGGCGGAGCGCGGTGCGACCGCCTTGGGTGGGCGCGTTCCCGTCAACCCTAGCGGTGGATTATTGGCGCGTGGGCATCCGCCGGGCGCTTCGGGGGTCGCGCAGGTGGTGGAGATCGCCACGCAGTTGCGTGGCGAAGCCGGCGCGCGGCAGGTTCCCAATGCCCGCGTAGGATTGGCGCAGATTATGGGTGGCAGTCAGGCGGGAGACACGCAGGCCTGCGCGGTGCATATTTTGCGCACGTACTGAGCCGGTCGGCCACCCCGGAACGGGCTGGTGGGCGGTTCATTCAGATCCCCGGGCTCCGACTTTCATCGGTATGAGGAACCGGCCGTCACATCGGAGAAGACCGGCGTCCAGTTCGTTCAAGTGCCTGGATTTCGGAATTTGGCGGATGGACAAATTCTAATTTGACCAGCGTCTCCTCTCGGCGATGGCGAGCGGTGCTTGCCACTGCTTCCACCCCTGGCGGGCATCCTCGGTCGCGGTTTGCGGGCAGGCCAGGGTTAGCGCTGTGCCGGCGGAGCGACCGGCACAGTCTGTGGGGGTCGCGGGCCAGTGGCTCTGATGCGCCGGGCGAGGCTGGCGTACCATTGCCGCATGTCCACGCTCAGCCTCTATTCCGCCGCGGTCCTGATTTGGGGGTCGACTTGGCTCGCCATCAAGTTTCAATTGGGCGAAGTTGCCCCGGCGGTGTCGGTGGCCTACCGCTTCGGCCTGGCCGCCCTGATGCTGCTGGCCTGGTGCCGCTGGCAGCGCTTATCTTTGAAGCTCCCGTTCAACGCGCATGTCTCGGTCGCCGCCTTGGGGCTCATGCTGTTCGGGCTCAACTATGTGCTGGTGTACGAATCGGAGCGCTTTCTCAATTCCGGGGTCGTGGCGGTAGTGTTTTCGCTGATCGTGTTTCTCAACCTCATTGGCATGCGCTTGTTCTTCGGCACGCCGATCGCACCGCGGGTGCTCGTCGGCGCGGTCGCCGGGGTGCTGGGGGTGTTGCTGTTGTTCTGGCCCGAGGTCGCGCACTTCGGCCGCGGCAGTGAGGCCATGCTGGGACTAACGCTCGCCCTGGGCTCCACGGTGGTGGCGGCGGGCGGCAATCTCATCGCCTATCGAAACAAGGCACTGGCTCTGCCTCTGCCGGTGACCACGGGCTATGGCATGGCCTATGGAGCAGGCCTGGTGGCGGCTTACGTGATGCTCAGTGGTACGTCCTGGACCATGACCTGGAGCCTGCCCTATGTCAGCAGCCTGCTGTATCTCACGGTCTTTGGATCGGTGGCGGCGTTCCTGAGCTACCTCACGCTGATCCAGCGTATCGGGGCTGATCGTGCCGGCTATGTGGGGGTGCTGGTGCCGATGGTGGCGCTGGTGATGTCCACTTTGTTCGAGGGCTACCGCTGGCACCCGGAAGCCGCTGCGGGCTTGGTGCTGTGCCTCGCCGGCAATGTACTGGTGCTCTGGCGCGTCGATGGCCCCACTCCGGTGCCGTGCAAGAGCCGCGGCTAGATTCGGCTTCGCTTCGACACCTGGGACAAAGCGGTATCAAGTATAATCCCCCTTCGGCGATCGATGCCGGATGAACGATGGTTGGGGGCAAGTCAAGTGAGTTTGCTATCGAGGCTTCGCGAAGAGGCCGACCAGCTCCGGCTCGAACGAACCGGCAGCGCGGAGGCGCTGGCGGTGCGGCGCGACCGCGTGGAACGCGCCATGCGCGCGGTGCCGGCCTATTTCGACGAGGTCAAGGAGCACCTGGAGACCCTTCTGCCGCCTTCGCCCCGCCGCTACGTCCTGGAAGCGCTCACGATCGAGAAGCTGCGCCTGGGAGAGTTCTATTTCAATTCGCGTCTGCGACAGGTGCTCGAACGCGAGGTTTACGACTATCACATCTTTTCCTTCGCCTACCGTTCCGAGCAGCAGCTCGACCTCATGCGCAATTCGCGTTTTGAAATTGATCAGCTCGAAAAGCTCCTGCACACCGCTCGCATTCCCTTCGATCTGGCGCTTTCGCGCGACTCGGACCATCGCATCGTCGCCGGGCGTTTCAAGTTCGATCTGAAGTTCCGGGGCGGCGTTCGCTTTCAGGCCGACCCGGAGGAAGGCACGGTGGCCGTGCTGTTCCGGAACGTCGACCGGCTCGACGCTTTTGAGCTCGAGTTCGTTCCCGAGGAGGTCAATGAGGCCCTGTTCGACCGAATCGTCGGCTTCATCTTGGGCGAGAACGAAAGCCATACTCTCGGCGGTCAGGTGCGCTTCCGCAAGCCCGCAAGGGTCTACGCGCGCGAAGAAGTGAAGTCGGACAACAATGGTGTGGTTTCCCCCTCAGCACCTTCCGACGCCGGCGCTTGAGTTCGGTTCTCGCGGGCAGCGCCCGCTGCGGGGATTGGCTTGCGCCCCCTTCGGGTGGCCGTGCGGGGGTGGACGAACCATCCCCCCGGCCCCCTTCCTGGGGAAGGGGGTGAGTACGGTTCGCGGGCTGCGCCCGCTCCGGCGATTGGCTTGCGCCCCCTTCGGGCGGCCGTGCGGGCGGGGACGGCCCTTCCCCCCGGCCCCCTTCCTGGGGAAGGGGGTGGGTACGGTTCGCGGGCAGCGCCCGCTCCGGCGATTGGCTTGCGCCCCCTTCGGGCGGCCGTGCGGGGGTGGACGAACCATCCCCCCGGCCCCCTTCCTGGGGAAGGGGGTGAGTACGGTTCGCGGGCTGCGCCCGCTCCGGCGATTGGCTTGCGCCCCCTTCGGGCGGCCGTGCGGGGGCGCGCTACGCCGCCTGCACTGGAATGAACTGGCGTGTTTCCTTGATCCGGTTGTGGCCGTCCACGAATACCAGCTCGGGCTGATATTTCTCCAGTTCCAATTCGCTGTAGGCTGCATAGGCGGCGATGATCACCAAGTCACCGACCATGGCCTTGCGGGCGGCCGCACCGTTGATGGAGATGGTGCCCGAGCCGCGCTCGGCGCGAATGGCGTAGGTCGTGAAGCGCTCTCCGTTGTTGACGTTGTAGATGTCGATCTGCTGGTACTCGCGGATGTCCGCGGCGTCGAGCAGATTCTCGTCGATCGCACAGGAGCCTTCGTAATGCAGCTCCGAATGTGTGACCGTGGCACGGTGGATTTTGGATTTCAGCATAGTGCGCTGCATGGCTTCAGTCCTCGACGAAAACATCGACATTGTCGATCAAGCGGGTGCTGCCCAATCGGGCGGCACCCAGCACGACGTAATGCTCTCCGCGCACCGGGCCGGTGGCGGGCGGCCATTGTAAACCGTCATTCTTTCGCACTGCAACATAGTCCGGCGCCCAGCCGGCGGAAGCCAGCTCCCGCATCGCGGCAGCCTCGATTTCGGGGTAATTGGCCTGGCTGGCGCGCAGCGCCTTGCCGGTCTGGCGCAGCACCCGGTTGAGGCGCGCCGCCTCGGCCCGCTCGGCGGCGGAGAGATAGCCGTTCCGAGACGACAGCGCCAGGCCGTCCGGGGCACGGACGGTTTCGCCAGCCACGATGTCGATGGGCAGGTTGAATTGCCGCACCATGCCGCGAATGACTTCGAGCTGCTGCCGGTCTTTTTTGCCGAAGACCGCCAATTGCGGCTGCACGGCGTTGAAGAGCTTAAGCACCACGGTGCAAACTCCGCCGAAGAACCCCGGCCGGAAAGCGCCCTCAAGCTCGTCGGCCAGGGAAGGCGCCTGGACGCGGTAGGTTTGTGCTTCGGGGTAGAGCACCGGCTCGTCGGGTGCGAAGATCACGTCCACTCCGGCGGCCTCGAAGGCTTGGCAATCGGCGGCGAAGGTGCGCGGGTAGCGGTCGAAATCTTCGTTGGGGCCGAACTGCAGGCGATTGACGAAGATGCTTGCCACCACGCAGTCGGCCTCGGCCCGCGCCTGCCGCGCCAGGGCGAGGTGGCCCTCGTGCAGATTGCCCATGGTGGGGACGAACCCGATGCGCCCGGCCCTGGCCAGCCGGGCGCGCAGGGCGCCGAGGTCGGGGCAGATGTCCATGAGTCTTAGAAGCAGTGTTCCGGGGCCGGGAATTCGCCCGACTTCACCGCCTTGACGTAGGCTTCGATGGCGCCCTGGATGGAACTGGCGCCCAACATGAAGTTGCGCACGAAGCGCGCCGACTTGCCCGGGTAAATGCCCAGCATGTCGTGGATGACGAGCACTTGTCCCGAACAGCCTGGGCCGGCGCCTATGCCTATGGTGGGCACCGAAATCGCCTGGGTGAGCTGGGTGGCCAGAGTGGCGGGAATGGCTTCCAGCACCAGGAGGCCGATGCCCGCGTCGACCAATGCCTGGGCGTCTTTTTGCATTTGCTGCGCGGCTTCCGGGGTCTTGCCTTGCACCCGGTAGCCCCCTAGCTGATGCACCGACTGGGGCTGCAGACCGAGGTGGCCGCAGACTGGGATGCCGCGCCTGGTGAGGAATTCGACGGTGGGCAGCAGCCAGTCGCCGCCTTCGAGCTTGACCATTTGCGCGCCGGCGGCCATAACCTCGGCCGAACTTCTATAGGCCTGCTCGGCGCTTGCCTGGTAGCTGCCAAAGGGCAGATCGCCAATGAGCAGCGCCTGCTGGCTGCCACGCGCGGTGCAGCGGGTGTGGTAAACCAGTTGTTCGAGCGTGACCGGGAGCGTGGAATCGTGCCCTTGCACTACCATGCCCAGGGAGTCGCCCACGAGCAGCACATCCACCCCTGCGGCCTCCATGGTGGCGGCGAAGCTCGCGTCGTAGCAGGTCAACATGGCGATCTTCTCGCCTTCCCGCGCTTTTTTGGCCAGCGCGGGGATGCTCAGTCTCATGATGCTTCATCCCCCGTCGGTACTGCTGTGTCTTTCGGCCGATTGCCACCCCGCCTGCCGCGGCTTGGACCCCGTGGGTTGCCGCGAGTGCCGTGCCCCCCGCCGGGAAAGAAACCGCTATGCGTCACCGAGACTGAAGAACTCCCGGCCGCCCCGCATTTCCGTGATGCGGCGCAACAATAATTCAAAATGCTCAGGCTTGGCAACCACATTTAAGTGGGCGTTGTTCACCGTAAGCACGGGAGCGTCGTCATAGGTGTGGAAAAAGCGCGTATATGCCTCGTTGAGGCGCGCCAAGTAGCCTTCGGCGATGTTTCTTTCATAAAGCACGCCACGCCGATTGACCCGGTCCAGGAGCTGCGACACCGGTGCTTGAAGGTAGATCACCAGGTCGGGGGCTGGGATCAAGGGGCGAAGGTGGGCGTAGATCTTGTCGTAGAGCCGCAGTTCGTCGTCCGAGAGGTTGAGTCGCGCGAACAGCGGATCCTTGTCGAGCAAGTAGTCCACCACCGTGAGCCGGCGGAACAGGTCGAGCTGGCTCAGGCTCTGGAGCTGATCGACGCGCTGAAACAGGAAATTCAACTGCGTCGGCAGCGCATAGCGCGCCATGTCTTCATAGAATCGTGTCAGAAAGGGATTGTTCTCGGGCTCTTCGAGCAGAAGGTCGGCACCCAGATATTCGGCCAAGCGCTTCGCGAGGCTGGTCTTGCCGGCGCCGATCGGGCCTTCCACCACCACCAAGCGCAGGCGATCGAGATCCACGGCGAGCCTCAGGCGACTTTGTACTCGGGCGCCTCTGCGGCCTGGGGCGCCAAGCGGTCGATCCGCTGGGCGCCCAGGGCGGCGAGGCAGTCGGCGGCTTTTCGGCCGTCGGGAAGGACCAGCTCGGGATGCAATTCCACCAGCGGCGCCAAGACGAAGGCCCGCTCGCACATGCGCGGATGAGGCAGGGTAAGGATCGCGTTGGACACCTGTTTCTGGTCGAAGAGCAGGACATCGAGATCGAGCACGCGCGGGGCGTTGCGATAACCCGGCCGGCGCCCGTGGCGCGTTTCTATGGCCTGGAGCTCGTGGAGCAGCGCCTCGGGCGGCAGGGCGGTTTCGAGTTCCGCCACCGCGTTCACGTAATCCGGCTGGGGCTCCGGGCAGCCCAGGGGGGCGCTGCGATAGAAACCTGAAGCGGCGACCAGGCGGGTCCGTGTCACACCAGACAACTCGTCCAGAGCTCGCCGTAGTTGCCGCGCCGGTTGATGCAGGTTGCTACCCAGACCGATGAAGACGCGATGCGGCCGCTTCACGGCTCGCCACCCTCGCCTGCGCCTCCCCCGGCGGAGTCTGGTCCGTCCTCCTGGGCTGCGCCCGCGCCGCGCCCGCGGCCGCGGCGGCGGCGCCGACGCTTCGGCGGGCTTTCGTCGGCGACCAGCATTTGCTCGCGCTCGGCGGGATGCGCGTCCTGAAAGTCCTGCCACCAGGTTCCGAGTTCCTCGGGGACTTCACCCGAGGCCGCGCGCAGCACCAGGAAATCGAAACCAGCGCGAAAGCGGGGCTGTTCCAGCAAGCGGAAGGGCCGGCGCCCGCTCCTTTGTTCGAAGCGCGGTTGCAGCCCCCAGATTTCCTTGATGTCGGCGCCGAAGCGGCGGGGGATGGCGATCTTCTCGGCTTGGCTGTCGAGCACTTGGTCCATGGCTTCGTGCAGGGCGGAAATGGGGCTTTCACCGGCCTGCTTGCGGGCGTTCCAGGCGGCCAGGGTTTCGTGCCAGAGCAGGGTGGCGAACAGAAAGCCCGGCGAAACTGGCTTGCCTTCACGCACCCGGGCGTCGGTATTGGCGAGCGCGAGGTCGATAAACCGGCTGCCCAGCGGCTGCTCCATGATTACATCGAGCAGCGGCAGCAGGCCATGGTGCAGGCCGTGCGCGCGCAAGGCCTGGAGGCTTTCGGTGGCGTGGCCGGACAGCAGCAGTTTCTGCATTTCCTCGAATAGCCGTGCCGCCGGAACGTTTTGGATGAGGGGGGCCAGCTTGGCAATCGGTGCGTTGGTCTTGGCTTCGATCTGGCAGCCCAGCTTGGCGGCTAGGCGCACCGCTCGCAGCATGCGCACGGGGTCTTCGCGGTAGCGGGTAACCGGACCGCCGATCAGCCTCAGGCGGTGGGCGAGGATGTCCTTGTAGCCATCGAGATAGTCCCAGATTTCCTCCGTGACCGGATCGAAATACAAGGCGTTGATGGTGAAGTCGCGGCGCGCGGCGTCTTCCGCCTGGGTGCCAAAAACATTGTCCGAAAGGATGCGGCCGTGCTCGTCCGCCGAGGCGCCATTCTGCGGGCCGCGGAAGGTCGAGACCTCGATGGTTTCGCCCCCCACATGTACGTGCACCAGGCGGAAGCGCCGGCCGATGATAAAGGCGCGGCGAAACAGCGGCTTGACCTGCTCTGGTGTGGCGTTGGTGGCGATGTCGAAATCCTTGGGACGTTGCCCCAGCAACAAATCGCGCACCGCGCCGCCAACGATGAAGGCCCGATAACCTGCCTCCTGCAAGCGGTCCACCACCTGCGCCGCGCCGCGGCTGACCGAATCCCGGCGCAAATCATGCTGGGCGGACGAGTAGATGCGCGGTTCGCGGGCACGGCGACCGGGAATCAGTCGGGAGAGCAGGCTGCGGATCATGTTCGGCGGTGCCAGCCGCGGGGCCTCAAGCAAGGAAGCCGGCGTAAAAGCGGCGAATCATAGCACAGCGCGCGCCGCGCACCGCGGGAGCAAGCAAGGCCGGCGGCGCAGCGGCGCGCGCCCGTGGAAATATTTCCCGAAATCGCCGATAATCGCAGGGTTTGTAGCCAGCCATCCAGCCGCCCGCCCGGGCGCGAGTTCCGCCGCTTTTCCCGCAAGGAGACTCCGAGAAAATGTATCAACATGTCAAAGTGCCCGCAGGGGGCAGCAAGATCACCGTCAACGCCGATTATTCGCTCAATGTACCGGATCATCCCATCATTCCCTACCTCGAAGGGGACGGCACGGGCGTGGACATCACTCCGGCGATGATCGCCACGGTCGATGCCGCGGTCGAAAAGGCCTATGGTGGTAAGCGCAAGATCCACTGGATGGAGATTTACTCGGGCGAGAAATCCACCAAGGTCTATGGTCACGATGTCTGGTTGCCGCAAGAGACCTTGGACATCCTCAGGGATTACGTGGTCTCGATCAAGGGGCCGCTTACCACCCCGGTGGGCGGTGGCATCCGTTCGCTGAACGTGGCGCTGCGCCAGGAGCTCGATCTCTACGTCTGCCTCAGGCCGGTGCGCTACTTCAAGGGGGTGCCCAGCCCATTGAAGAATCCGGAGAAGACCGACATGGTGATCTTCCGCGAGAACTCCGAAGACATCTATGCCGGCATCGAATGGTCCGCCGAGAGCGATGCCGCCAAGAAGCTGGTCAATTTCCTGATCAACGACATGGGCGTCAAGAAGATCCGCTTTCCGCAGACCTCGGGTATCGGGATCAAGCCGGTCTCGCGCGACGGCACCGAGCGCCTGGTGCGCAAGGCCATCCAGTACGCCATCGACAACGATCGCAAGTCGGTGACTTTCGTGCACAAGGGCAATATCATGAAGTTCACCGAAGGAGCCTTCCGCGACTGGGGTTATGCCCTGGCGCAGAACGAGTTCGGCGCTGAGCTGCTCGATGGCGGACCTTGGTGCAAATTCAAGAACCCCAAGACCGGCCGCGACATCGTCATCAAGGACGCCATCGCCGACGCCTTCCTGCAACAGATCCTGCTGCGCCCGGAAGAGTACGACGTCATCGCCACTTTGAACCTCAATGGTGACTACATTTCCGATGCCCTGGCCGCCCAGGTCGGAGGCATCGGCATCGCCCCTGGTGCCAATCTCTCGGACAGCGTGGCGATGTTCGAAGCCACCCATGGCACCGCGCCGAAGTACGCCGGCAAGGACTACGTCAATCCCGGCTCGCTCATCCTCTCGGCCGAAATGATGCTGCGGCACATGGGCTGGATCGAGGCTGCGGACTTGATCGTGAGCGGCATCGAAAAAGCCATCCTCTCCAAGGTCGTGACCTACGACTTCGCCCGCCTTCTGGAAGGTGCCACGCAGGTTTCCTGCTCGGCGTTTGGCAAGCAGATCGTGAAGTGCATGTAACGCGCTGATTCGCAAGGCGAGGACCGGTTTGAGCCCGGCTTCAGGCCAGCCGGCCTCGCTTCAGAAAAAAGAAAACCCGCTGTTTAGCGGGTTTTTTTTGGCCCTAGATCAGGGCCCAAACCGGTTATCCTTGAATCAGGCGCCGGTGATGTTCGAGGCCTGCTTTCCCTTCGGACCCTGGGTTACTTCGAAGTTGACCTTCTGACCTTCCTTCAAAGTCTTAAAGCCACTCATGGTTATTGCCGAGAAATGAGCAAAGAGGTCTTCGCCGCCATCATCGGGAGTGATGAAGCCGAAGCCCTTGGCATCATTGAACCATTTGACTGTTCCGGTTGCCATATTCCCTGACCTTTGCACTGATGAGGTAAAGATATTGTTTGGACAGCGCATACTACCTACGGCCAGCAACTGGGAAGACCCACGGCAAACCGCCACAGCAGACAGACACTGAGGCCAAACAGTTTCCCTTTTACGCCCAGGGCTTCAGAATCGTCAAGTTTCCACGCGATGGCGATCATCGGTCTTGATAAATTTGTTGTAATCATCAAACATACGGAGTGGTTGGATACAGGCAGCAAATCGGCGATCATGGCAACACGGGTTCAGGAAGGCGGAGTTCTGGAGGCGAAGAAGGAACGCCTTAAGTCCCCCCCGCTATACAAGGTGTTGTTGTTGAACGATGATTTCACCCCGATGGATTTCGTGGTGGTGGTGTTGCAAACTATCTTCGCGATGAACCGCGAGCGCGCCACCACCGTGATGCTGAGGGTTCACCGTGAAGGCGTGGGGGAATGCGGCACCTTCACCCGCGATGTGGCGACCGCGAAGGTCGATCAGGTGGTCGATCTGGCGCGGCAGCATCAGCATCCCTTGCAGTGCACCATGGAAGAGGCATGACATGGCGGTTTTGGCCAAGGCAGCTCAGAAAGGCGGTAGATCATGATTGCGCAGGACCTTGAGGTCAGCTTGCACATGGCTTTTGTCGAGGCGCGGCAGAAGCAGCATGAGTTCATTACCGTCGAACACCTGCTGCTGGCGCTGCTCGACAACCCGTCCGCGGCCGAAGTGTTGCGCTCCTGCGGCGTGGACCTCGAAGAGTTGCGCGGCATTCTCAACGATTTCATCAGCGAGCACACGCCCCGGCTTTCCGCCCATTCCGAGGCCGACACCCAACCCACACAGGGCTTTCAGCGGGTGATTCAGCGGGCCATGCTGCACGTGCAGTCCTCTGGCAAGAAGGAAGTCACCGGCGCCAATGTGCTGGTGGCGATTTTCGGCGAAAAGGAATCGCACGCGGTCTATTTTCTTAACCAGCGCGGCGTCACCCGCCTCGATGTGGTCAATTTCATTTCCCACGGCATCAGCAAGACCCCCCAGCCCAAGCCGGATAAGCCGGAAGCCACCGCCGAAGCCGAGGGCGAGAACGCCGCTGGCGGAGCCCTGGATCACTACACCGTCAATCTGAACCAGCAGGCGCGGGCCGGACGCATTGATCCGTTGATCGGCCGGGCGCACGAACTGGAGCGCGTGGTGCAGGTGCTGTGCCGCCGGCGCAAGAACAACCCGTTGCTGGTGGGCGAGGCAGGGGTCGGCAAGACCGCCATCGCCGAGGGGCTGGCAAGGCGCATCAACGAGGCCACGGTCCCCGATCTTTTGCGCGAATGCACGGTGTACGCCCTCGACATGGGCGCGCTGCTGGCGGGCACCAAGTACCGCGGCGATTTCGAGCAGCGGCTCAAGGCGGTCCTGAAGCAATTGCAGGAGAACCCGCAGAGCATTCTGTTCATCGATGAGATCCACACCATCATCGGCGCGGGCGCGGCTTCCGGCGGGACGCTGGATGCCTCCAATCTTCTGAAGCCGGCGCTGTCCACTGGGCAGTTGAAGTGCATCGGTGCGACCACCTATGGCGAGTACCGGCAAATCTTCGAGAAGGACCACGCGCTTTCCCGGCGCTTCCAGAAGATCGACGTGCCCGAACCCTCGGTGGCCGAGACCGTGGAAATTCTGCGCGGGTTGAAGAGCCGCTTCGAAGAGCATCATGGGGTGAAATACACACCTGCGGCGCTCACCTCGGCGGCCGAACTGTTGGCGCGCTTCATCAACGACCGCCACCTGCCGGACAAGGCCATCGACGTCATCGACGAGGCCGGAGCGGCGCAGAAGATTCTGCCCAAGTCCCGGCAAAAGAAAATGATCGGCAAAGGCGACATCGAGGAAATCGTCGCCAAGATCGCGCGCATACCAGCGAAGAACGTCAACTCCGATGACCGCAACGCCTTGCGGACCCTGGATCGCGACCTCAAGGCCACGGTCTTCGGACAGGATGCCGCCATCGACGCCCTGGTGGCCTCGATACGCATGGCCAGGAGCGGCCTGGGGAACCCCAGGAAGCCGATCGGCTGCTTCCTGTTCTCCGGCCCGACCGGTGTCGGCAAGACCGAAGTCGCCCGTCAGCTTGCTTATTGCCTCGGCATCGAGCTGCTGCGCTTCGACATGTCCGAGTACATGGAACGCCATGCGGTCTCGCGCCTGATCGGCGCTCCTCCCGGCTACGTCGGTTTCGACCAGGGCGGGCAGTTGACCGAAGGCGTCACCAAGCATCCCTATTCGGTGCTGCTCCTTGACGAAATCGAGAAAGCGCATCCGGACATCTTCAATATCCTGCTGCAAGTGATGGATCACGGCACGCTCACCGACAACAATGGGCGCAAGGCCGATTTCCGCAATGTCATGATCATCATGACCACCAACGCGGGCGCCGAGACCCTTTCCAAGTCCAGCATTGGTTTTACGGCGGCGCGCGAAGCGGGCGACGAAATGGTGGAAATCAAGCGCCTGTTCACGCCGGAATTCCGCAACCGTCTGGACGCGATGATTTCCTTCAAGGCGCTGGACCACGAGGTCATCCTCAAGGTGGTGGAAAAATTCCTCATCGAGCTGGAAAACCAGCTTCAGGAACGGAAGGTCGAGGTGAGCTTCACCCCGGCCCTGCGCGAGTACCTCGCCAAGCACGGCTTCGATCCCCAGATGGGGGCCCGGCCCATGGCGCGGCTCATCCAGGACACGATTCGCCGCGCCCTGGCCGAAGAACTGCTGTTTGGCCGACTGGTGAGCGGCGGCAAAGTGGCGATCGACATCGACGAGGCGGGCAAGATCAAGCTCGACTTCGCCGATCACATCGAGCCGGAAGCGGTCGCCGGCTAGGGAAGCGCGGATCAGAGCAGGGTTTGTCATTCCGGCAGACGCTGGTATCCGGGAAGTTAAACGAACTGGGCACCGGCCTTCGCCAACCCGACGGCCTTGGGTAGCGATTCCCCAGCGCCTTCCCTCGCCCCATTGCCCACGAATTCGACGCGTGGCTCCTGCTTTTGGGGCTGCTGTGGAATTTTCCTGCGCCACCGAAACTAGCCCTCGCGGGCAGGCCATATCCCCCATTTAGAAAGCCCATATACTCCCAATGGGCTGTTGTTCGGGGGAGGCCCTGTCGGTAATCTTTTTTTGGTCTTTTGGGGCTGGTCGGCGCGATATGCGGCGGGGCTCCGAGGGTGTATCCGGGTTCCTGGGGGATGTGGCGATGGCCGAGGAAAGTCACAACGATCAACCGCCGAAACCCGGCGCGTCGGACGGGAACGGCCCGCCAGCGCGCCGTGCGGGATTCAAGCGCACGGGCCTGTTCTTGGGCATCGTGCTGGGTGTCATCCTCTGGGGCGGACTCAATACCGCGATGGAATGGACCAACCGCGCTGATTTCTGCGTTTCCTGCCACGAGATGACCATTCCCTACGAGGAATTCAAGAAAACCGTCCATTACAAGAACCGCAGTGGCACCACAGTTCATTGCGCTGATTGCCACGTGGCCAGCAGCAAGACCCCCACCGATTACCTGTTCAAGTCCCTACAAAAGCTGATGGCGGCCCGCGATGTGGTGGGCAAGATCACCGGTATTATCGACACCCCCGAGAAGTTCGAGGCCCATCGCCTGACCATGGCCAAACGGGTCTGGGAGCGCATGAAAGACCGCGACTCCAAGGAGTGTCGCAATTGCCACGAATTCAAGACCATGGACCCGGACAAGCAAAAGGACCGGTCGGTGGTCAAGCACGAGGGCGCCATCGAAGACGGCAAGACCTGCATCGAATGCCATAAGGGCATCGTGCATAAGCCCATACACCAGCAATTGGAGACCGAACAAGGTGCCGCGAAGTAAGCGGGCTGACTGCATATGGCTAGACTAGATGTGATCGCGGAACCTCTGATGTCCGGGCGTTGCTGGGCCAATCAGGGAGCGCACCGGGTTGGGAGATAGTTTTCTTGGTTTGGACTTGGATCAGGAGCGGCGTGATGAAGAGGGTGTGGATGGCGGGTGTCTCGATGATGCTGATGCTGGGCGCGGCCGGGGTGGTTGCGGCCCCCGACTGGAGCAAGGTGCCGGCGCGCAAGATCAAGGTTTTCTATCCGGGCCAGGCGAGCCTGGAATGGGTGATGAACAAGCCCGACCATTCGGCGGTGCCTGATATCGTGGAAAAGAAGCGCACTTGCGCCAAGTGCCACGAGGGTGATGCCAACGAAATCGGTGACAAGATCGTCGCCGCCAAAGCGGTCGGCAGCTCCAGGAGCGTGCTTGAACCCAAGCCCATCGCCGGCAAGGTCGGCTGGCTGCCGGTCGGCTTCCAAGCCGCGCATGACGGGGAGAACATCTATTTCCGTTTCGAGTGGGTGCCGCCCAAGGTCGGCGACACGAAAATGGACAAGAAGAACGAAATGAAGCTGACCATGCTCTTCGATGGCGGAGGCACGGTCGAGGGTGCGGAACTCAATGGCTGCTGGGCGACCTGCCACGACGATTTGCGCACCATGAAAAGCCCCAAGGACGACAAGCGCACCAAGCACATCAAGGGCGGCGATCTGGGCGCCGGCCGGTTCTATGATCTAATCCAGTTCCGCAGCGGCGAGAAGAAGCCCTTTGACGGCCACGTCGCCGACCAGCGCGTGGCCGAGGGCGGCAAGGGACTGATCAAGGCCGACGGTCTCAAGGAAGGCAACAAATGGGTGGTCGTTTTCACCCGAAAACTCGCTGGGGGCGGCGGCGGGGACCATGCCATTGTCGCCGGCAAGGTCTACAATTTCGGTTTTGCGATTCACGAGGACCATACCGAGGCCCGGTTCCATTATGTTTCCCTGGGCTACCAGTTCGGTCTGGACAGGGCCGTGGAGGGCGTCAAGAACTACTACAACGTAGTGAAGCAGTAATCGGCAGTTTCCCACCAAGGAGGAAGGAAATGCGAAATAGTAATTGGAGTATCTGGACACTCGCGGCGAGTGTCTTGGCGCTATCGACCACCGTCGATGCCGCGCCGCCGACCGCGGCCATGCTTTCGAATGCCTGCGCCGGCTGTCATGGCACTAATGGCGGCAGCGCCGGACCGAGCATGCCCAGTCTGGCGAGCCAGTCCAAGGTCGCGATCGTCGATGCGATGAAGAAATTCAAGAGCGGCGAGCGCCCGTCCACGGTCATGGGGCGCTTGGCCAAAGGCTACACCGACGCAGATTTCGCCGCCATGGGCGAGTTCTTCTCCAAGCAGAAGTTCCATGCCACGACGCAGCCGGTTGACGCCGCCAAGGTGAAACGAGGCGCCGAACTGCAGGATGCTAATTGCTCGCGCTGCCACCTCGACGAAGGCAAGGACGGCAAGGACGACACGCCGGTCATGGCCAGCCAGTGGCTGCCCTACCTGAGCATCCAAATGGACATGTACCTCTCCGGCGCGCGCAAGATGCCCGAGAAGATGGCCGAGAAGGTCAAGCCTATGTCCAAGGCGGATCTCGACGCGCTACTGCACTTCTACGCCAGCCAGAAATAGCCGGGAGACTCACAAATGAAAATGGAACGCAGAAATTTCCTCAAGCTCTTTGGCGCGAGCGCCGGCGCGGCGACGCTAGGCCTGGCCGGATGCGCCTCGACTCCGGGTGCGGCGGGTGCCGGCAAGAAGGTGGTGGTGGTCGGTGGTGGCTACGGTGGCACGGTCGCCGCGAAATACCTTCGCATGATGGACCCATCGCTGGAGGTGACTCTGATTGAACGCAACGATCACTTCATCTCCTGTCCCTTCTCTAACCTTTACCTTGGTGGCATCTTGCCCGACTTGTCCTCGCTGACCATCAAGTATGGAAAGCTCGCGGCCAATCACGGGATCAAGTTCGTACAGGCCGAAGTGACCGGTGTCGACGCGGCCAATCATACGGTGAGCACCAGCAAGGGCGTGTTCCCGTACAACCGCTTGATCATCGCTCCGGGCATCGATTTTCGCACCGACGAAATCAAGGGCTACGACGAAACCGCCATGCCTCATGCATGGAAGGCAGGCCCACAGACGCTGCGCCTGCGCCAGCAACTCGAAGCGATGAAGCCGGGCGGCAATGTCCTGATCAGCATTCCGCTTACGCCCTTCCGCTGCCCCCCCGGACCTTACGAGCGGGCCAGCATGATCGCCATGTTCCTCAAGCAGCACAAGCCGGGCTCCAAGGTCATCGTGCTCGATGCCAACCCGGATATCGTTTCCAAGAAGGGCCTTTTCCTCAAGGGCTGGAAGAAGCACTACGAGGGCATCATTGAGTACCGTCCGGCCAAGCGTGTCACCGAAATGAACGCCAAGGGCATGGCGGTGCTGGTCGAGGGACTCGAAGAGGTCAAGGGTGCCGTCATCAACCTCATTCCGCCCCAAAAAGCCGGCGCGATCGCCCACGCCGCGGGTCTGGTTGGGCCCGACAAGCGCTGGTGCCCGGTCAATCCGACGACCTTCGAGTCCACGGTGCAGAAGGACATTCACGTCATTGGCGACGCCTGCATTGCCGGAGCCATGCCCAAGTCGGGCTATTCCGCCAACTCCCAGGCCAAAGCCTGCGCCATGAATGTGGTGGCGCTGCTCGTCGGCCGGGAAGTCACCGATCTTTCCGCGATCAACACCTGCTACAGTTTTCTCTCCGCCAAGGAAGCGGTCAGCGTGACCGGCGTGTACAAGGCCAACAAGGACAAGGGCACCATCGAGGCGGTTGCCGGCACGGTCGCGGTGTCGCCTGACCTGTCGGAAGTGGAAGCTCTGTATGCGCAAAGCTGGATCAAGAACATCCTGGTCGAAATGTCGAGCTGATGCCGGAGACCAGTCATTCCACCAACCCCGCTGCGGCGGGGTTTTTTTTCGTGCGCCCGGGACGGGCGCACTCTTGTGGATGCAAGTCCCACCGTAAGTTGATCACAGCGAACGAAGCGAAGCGCAACTGCATGAGGGTGACCGAGTGTGGGGAGGAAGCGTGGAGCGAAACTGCGAGCCGATGGACAAGAACCGGATAGAAGGCGCTGCAGAGCAAGGCAGTGACGTCGAGGCGGAAGTCTATTTTGTACGCGACAACGGCGCCGGATTCGACATGGCTTACGCCGAGAACCTATTTCGACCGTTCTGTCGCTTGCATGGGGAGCAGGAATTTGCGGGGACCGGTATCGGGCTGGCCACCGTGGAGCGAATAATTCGCCGGCACGATGGCCGCATTTGGGCCGAGGGTTGGGTCGACGGTGGCGCGGTCTTCCACTTCACGCTCGGTGACTGTCGCGAACCCGCTCGGCGGGTGTGATTTCCGTCGAACCTCGCCGGCGTAATGAACCTGGGGCGTGCCGAGCAGCTGGTTCGACGTTCTTCGGTCCGAACTGATCGAGATTCGGCAGTGTCGAGCGATTGTCACTCGGCCTAAGGCGAAGCCGGCGGGGCTCAATTGAATCAATGCCGCGCGAACACATTGAGGCCTTTGACGGGCTGTGCGTGGATTTGCGTTTGCATGATCAGTATCGAGTCGCGCCGCTGTCCGCTTCATGCAATTGGCACATGATTTGTTCCGTTGGCGCACGCTTTGGCCCAGTAGATCGCGCGACAGGGCAAACCGCAATCGCGGCGCCGAGCAAATTTTGGTGACTTGGCTGTGTTCGTCCCTGCGACAGCCCCCTCGCGTGGACCGGGTCCAAGCACCGACCCCCAGCTATGGGGGTTTTCCATGCAAATGGGAGGTGATAGAACCTTGAGCGGCTCGGACCAGAGCCAGCGAAGCTGGCCGCGCCCGGCGCAGGCATTTGTGAGAAACTTAGCGCGCCGGCACTGTTGGGCGGGCGGGCCACGCCGCAGCGCCGGATGCGTCGCCGCGCGCCAAGCGAACGCAGACAACGATGGAGGAAGGAGCATGGATTTCCACACCGCGGATTTGTGCGACCAGCACGGCGAAAGCCTCGTCGTGGTGGCGCCAATGTTTAGAAACTTTGGCGGCCTGCGGCGCTTTGGCGGGAGCATGGTCACACTGAAGTGCTTCGAGGACAATTCACTGGTGCGCGACTGCTTCGCCGAACCCGGCGCGGGCCGCGTGCTGGTCGTCGATGGCGGGGGCAGCTTGCGCTGCGCCCTGGTGGGCGACCAGTTGGCAGCACTAGCGGTGAAAAACGGGTGGGCCGGGGCGGTGGTTTTTGGCTGCATTCGCGATTGCGAAGCCATCCGAGAACTGCCCTTGGGCTTGATGGCCCTGGCCACCCACCCGCAGCGCAGCGTCAAGCGTGGCGTAGGCGAGCGGGGCGTGACTCTGAACTTCGGGGCTGTGAGTTTCCGTCCAGGGGAATACCTTTATGCTGACGAGGATGGCATCGTAGTTTCCGCCACCGCTCTGCGCTGAGAGGTCCCAATCGCCCGAGCCGGCAGGGTCTGCGGCGGCACTCATGGGCCTCCGTCGGAAGGGGGAGGGAGGCCGGTGCCTCAGCCCGCACCTCGGAGAGCGGTGACTGGGGGGGCGTCAGCTTGCGGCCAGAAAGCCATATTGTGCTCATGGTGCTTTGCACCATCAAAACCCAGCAATTTGCCCAAAAATTTTCCACGATACGGAATCATATTTTAAATAGCTGATTTTGCGCAATTAATTGTCTTGTGCGGCGCAAAAAAACTGCTGCATGTGGGATCATTCTTTGCTATATTGTGACCGCCACGCACCGCTCGCCGGAGAACCCGGGAAGCGATGTGAAACGGTGCAGCAACCCTTGCGCTTTTTCCCTGCCGGATCGGGAGCGTTCCTCCCCAAGGCACGTGGCGCGAGTCGAAGGCCGAGTCGGCCGGAAGCTCGCGGCTTGTTCGATGCGAACCTACTCCCTAGCGTCGGCGGCACGCCCAGGAGACCGATTGCGCAACGCGTATTCGGTGAAGATTTTTCGTCAATTTGGGAACAACCATGAATTACGACATCGAGATTGCACGACTGAAGAAAGATTGGGCCGAAAACCCCCGCTGGAAAGGCATCAAGCGCGGCTATGGGGCCGAAGACGTGGTGCGCCTGCGCGGTACGGTTCACATCGAACACACGTTGGCCCGCCGCGGTGCAGAGAAGCTTTGGCGGCTCCTAAACGAGCAGCCCTTCATCAACGCCCTTGGTGCGCTGACCGGGAACCAGGCCATGCAGCAAGTGAAGGCCGGCCTGAAAGCCATCTATCTCTCCGGCTGGCAAGTCGCCGCCGACGCCAATCTGGCCGGCGAGATGTATCCCGACCAATCGCTCTACCCCGCCAACAGCGTGCCTGCGGTGGTGAGGCGGATCAACAATACCTTCACCCGCGCCGATCAGATCTATCACGCCGAGGGTGACGACGCCGTCGACTTCTTCGCCCCGATCGTTGCCGACGCCGAGGCCGGTTTTGGTGGCGTGCTCAACGCCTTTGAACTGATGAAGGCAATGATCGAAGCCGGTGCCGCGGGCGTGCATTACGAGGATCAGCTCGCGTCGGTGAAGAAGTGCGGCCATATGGGTGGCAAGGTGCTGGTCCCGACTCGCGAGGCCGTCGAAAAGCTCATCGGCGCGCGCCTGGCGGCGGACTGCATGGGTGTGCCCACGATCCTGGTGGCCCGCACTGACGCGGAAGCGGCTGACCTTTTGACCTCAGATGTCGATGCCAACGACCTCCCGTTCTGTACTGGCGAGCGCACCGCGGAAGGGTTCTACCGCACCAAGCCCGGCTTACAGCAGGCGATTTCGCGGGGTCTGGCGTACGCGCCATACGCCGATCTGGTGTGGTGCGAAACCGGCAAGCCCGATCTGGCGTACGCCAAGTCCTTCGCCGAGGCGATCCACAAGCAATATCCGGGCAAGCTCCTGGCCTACAATTGCTCGCCCTCCTTCAACTGGAAGCGCAACCTCGACGACGCCACCATCGCGCGTTTCCAACGTGAGCTGGGTGCCATGGGGTACAAATTTCAGTTCATCACCCTGGCCGGCTTCCACAGCCTCAACTACGGCATGTTTAATCTGGCCTACGGCTATGCGCGCAACAACATGAGCGCCTTCGTCGAGTTGCAGGAGGCCGAGTTCGCCGCCGCCGAAAAGGGCTTCACCGCGGTCAAGCACCAGCGCGAAGTCGGCACCGGGTTCTTCGACGCCGTGACCCAGACTATTCAAGGTGGACAATCCTCCACGGTGGCACTCAAGGGTTCGACTGAGGAAGAGCAATTCTCCGACAAGAAGGCCGCGAACTCGTAAGCTTTACTCCTCGAAGATGCCGCAGTCGGGCGCTCCCATATTCGGAGCGGCCGCTGCGGCCTTTTTTTTGACCAAACTCAAGCGCGCTGTAAGTCTGGTCGCGATGCAAGTCCAGCGCCAGTGCAAGTCCAGAGTCAATGCGAGTCAGGCGCCAATGCGAGTCGGATGGCGAAGCCGGTAAGGTGGCGGCGCACGCAGGTGCCGATGCCGGCCAGATCGCAAAGCGCGGCTGAAGCCCCGGGAGCACCCCGGGGGCGCTCTTGATCGACGTGGCGAACGCGCTAGACTGCCTGCTGCCGCTCCAAACTTTCCCGAACGCGCCATGACCGTGCCCAAACAACGCCTGTTCTTCGCGCTATGGTCCCCGGCCGCCGTACGCGAGCGCCTGGGGGTCTTGGTGCAAGCAGCGGCGCGGCGCGCCGAGGCTCGCCCGACGCGCCCGGAGACGCTGCACCTGACTTTGGTCTTTCTGGGGAACTGCCGCACCGATCAAGTCGCGGCGCTGTGCGCGGGCGCTGCGGCGTGCCGCGTCGAACCCTTTATGCTGGCTTTCGATCAGCTCGGCTGCTGGAAAACCAAAGGCATCGTTTGGCTCGCCCCGCAACTGCCCGCGCCGGAGCTTCTGGCGCTCGAGCAGAGGCTGCGTCAGCTTGCCCTGGGGCTTGGTCTTGAACTCGATCGCCGGCCCTACGCGCCGCACCTCACCCTTGCCCGCAAGGCGCGGCTACCGTTTCCTGCGCAAGCCCTCGAAGCGCTTCGCTGGCCGGTCGAGGACTTCCGCCTGATCGAGTCCAGGCTTACGCCTGCCGGCCCGACTTATCATGAACTGGCGCGCTGGCCGCTCCTTTCGTGATCGGCCGCCGCGGATCGGTGATCCATTCGCTCCAGGAACCGGCGTAGAGTCGCGAGCCGCGCAGGCCTGCGGCTTCCATGGCCAGCAGGTTGTGGCAGGCGGTTACCCCCGATCCGCATTGATGCACCACCCGATTCGGCGAGCGGCCGGCAAGCAATTCAAGGTATTCCGCGCGCAAACAGGCCGGCGACTTGAAGCGCCCGTCGGCGCCGAGGTTGAGACCGAAGTGGCGATTCAGTGCGCCCGGGATGTGGCCAGCGACGGGGTCCAGGGTTTCGTTTTCACCACGAAAGCGGTCTGCGGCACGGGCATCGATCAGGCAGCTTGCGGCATCGTCGAGGAGGGCGAGCACCTCGGCCGCGACCATTGGCAGGTCTCCCGGCTGCGCCCGGAAGTCGCGCCGGAGCGTTTCTGGAACCGTGGTGGTGAGCGGCAGCCCGGCTTCCACCCAGGCGCTCAACCCCCCATCGAGAATCGCCACGTGCTGATGCCCCAGCCAGCGCAGCATCCACCATGCGCGTGCCGCCATGGCTCCGGTGTCTTGGTCGTAGGCGACGACCTGGGTGCGTGGATCAATTCCTACGCGCGCGAAGCGCTCGGCCATCAAATCCCGCGCTGGCAGCGGATGCCGGCCATTACCGCCGTTCATGGGCCCGGACAAATCGCGGTCGAGATGAAAGAAGTGCGCCCCCGGAATATGGCTCTTGGCGTAGGCGCGCTCGCCCATGCCGAGGTCGGCGAGGCTGTGACGGCAGTCGAGAATCACCAGCTCGTCGTGCGCCAGCATCGGCGCGAGCGTTTCGGGGGCGATCAGGGTTTCAAAGCTTGGGGTCATGGGAGTGCTTTCAGGGAGAGCCATCAGTCGCTGGTTTGGGTGAGGCTGGCATCGGAGCGTGCTGGAACAGTGGCGACGGCCAGTACGCCGCCCGCCATGATCAACGTCATCGCCAACCAACTCGTGAGCGGGAGCACCTCGTGCCAAATGGCGATACCCAAAACGCTGCCCCAGACCACCGTACCGTAAGACAGGGCGGCGGTAACGACGGTGCGGCCATGGCCGTAGGCCCGGGTCACCGCCAGTTGGCCGAAGGTGCCGGTGAGCCCCATCCCTAGCAGTATCCAGACATTGCTCCAGCGCACTGGGTGCCAATCGGAAGCGAGCATCCAGAGCGCCGCCCCGAGGGTCGCGTAGAGTCCGAAGTAGAGCACCACGCGGATTTCCGGCTCCTGGGCGCGCACCAGTTGACGCACGTTGTAATAGGCCAGGGCGGCGAACAGCCCCGAGGCGAGTCCCACCGCGCCGCCCAGCATCTCCTCGGGACGCAGGCTCGGCCGCAGCAGCAGCACGGTGCCGCCAAAACCCAGCGCCAGTGCCACCAGCAGCAAGGGGCGCGGGCGTTCGTGCAGCAGCACCACGGTAATCAGGGTGAGGAAGAGCGGCGAAGTGTAGTTGAGGGTCATGGCGGTCGCGAGCGGCAGGAGCGCGATGGCTTGGAAGAACAACAGCAGCGAAACGAAGCCGGTCAGCCCGCGCTTGCAGTGCATCCAGGGCTTTTCGCTGCGCCAGGCGATGCCGCTCCAGCGCAGCATCAGGAGCGCCACCAGCAAAGTCGTGAGGGAGCGGTAGAAGACCAACTCGGCGGTGGCGAATTGCTCGGCGCCGAGCTTGACGAACACACCCATAAGCGCGAAGAAAAACCCGGAAACCAGAATCCAGAGACTTTGCATGTGCTCGATCGGGGAGGCGCCTGGGACGGGTCAGCTGGCGCCGATGAAGTTCGCCGCACCGGCGTACGCTGGTGTCGTGGCCGCCGAGGGTTCCGGATTCCGACCTTCGCCGGAATGACGAAAGCGTGTTGGAGCGGCGTCTCCCTCGCGCGGTGCGTCGCGCCCGTTCATCGGTGCGCTTCGAGCTCGCGCCGTAGGAACTCGTGAAAGTGGCGCATGCCGTCTTCCAGGGGCGATTGGTAGGGGCCGACCTCATTGCGGCCGGCTCTGAGCAAGGCGAGCCGACCGGCATCCAGGCGTTCGGCGATTTCGTCGTCTTCCAGCGCGGTTTCCATATACGCGGCCTGTTCGGCTTCGATCAGGTCGCGGTGCTGCACGGCGATCTCTCGCGGGTAGTAGAACTCGACCACGTTGGTGGTCTGGTGCACGCCCCGGGGATGCAGGCTGCTGACGATTAGCACCTGGGGGTACCACTCAACCATGAGGTTCGGATAGTAGGTCATCCATACTGCGCCGAGCCGGGGCAGGTGCGCGCCATAGATGCTCTGGAGCGCCTCGTGCCAGCGCTCGTAGATCGGGCTGCCGGCTTGGTCGAAGCGGGCATTGAGTCCTACGGTCTGCAAAGACCACCAGGCGCCGAACTGCCACTCCAGGTCCTCACAGGTGACGAACCGGCCCAGCCCCGGATGGAACGGGGCGACGTGGTAGTCCTCGAGATAGACTTCGATAAAGGTCTTCCAGTTGTAACGGCATTCGTGGACGATACTCCGATCGAAAACATAGCCGGAAAAATCGAGCACCTCCGGAAGCCGTAGGCCGGCCAGATCGCCTGCCACCGCCCGCGGACCGGAAAAAACCAGCCCTTGCCAGGTTTGCAGCGGTGTACGGTGCAAATTGAGGCAGGGGTTCGCGGGAAACCGCGGCGCCGCCAGGAGCTTGCCCTCGAGATCATAGGTCCAGCGATGCACCGGGCAAGTGATGGTCTTGCGCTTGCCTCGGCCCTTGAGCATGATGGCTTGGCGATGGCGGCAGACATTGGCCAGCAGCCCCAGGCCTTGCGGTCCCCGCACCAGAGCCTGCGCGCCGCCGCACCAGTCGAGCGCCTGATAGTCGTGTTCTTCGGGTACCATCAATTCATGTCCGACATAACCCGGCCCCGCGCGGAACAGATGCTCCATTTCCAGTTGATACAGCCGCTCGTCGAAGTACCAATCGACCGGCAGTTGCGGCTCGATCCGCCGGAACTGGTCGGCATTGGGAATCTGGTTCATCTGGCGCGGGTCTCAGCGTAGGGAGTCAGGTTCGGTCGATTATCCCCGAGCCGCCGGCGGGGGTAAAGCCGCGTTCAACAAGCGCTGCACAGGGTATGCAGGGTCGCCCTTGGGGCGCGTGCATTGAGCATGAAAGGGAAATAGCGATGCCAGGCGAAGAAGATCCGATCGTCCCCGTGCTGCAAGCACAAACACTTCCGTCCAGATCGCCGGAAACGCCGCTGCTTCTCGCCGGCGATCTGGGCGGAACCAAAACCTTCTTGGCTTTGGCGGCAGCCGACAAGCCAGGGGAGTTGTTGTTCGAGAGGCGGTACCAGAGCCGCCACTTCGCCGCCTTCGAACCGCTCTTGCGCAGTTTTCTCCAAGACGCAGCTTCGCCCCCAATTTTGGCCGCGGCCTTCGCGGTGGCAGGGCCGGTTGCGGACAATCGCTGCCAACTGACCTACTTGCCCTGGCAGATGGCGGGCGCGAGTCTGGCGGAGGCATTCGGTCTGTGTCGCGTATCGCTGATCAACGACTTTGCCGCCGCGGCCCTGGGCATCGCCCTGTTGGCCCCTGAGGCGCTCGCCACCCTGCAAGCGGGCAAACCCGAAGCTGCCGCGCCGCGCGTGGTGCTGGGGGCGGGAACCGGACTGGGCGTGGCGGCGCTGCTGGCCGAGCCGAACGGCGGGTGGCGGGCGCTTGCCGGTGAGGGCGGACACCTGGGCCTGGCGGCGCGCGACGCTCAGGACCTTGGCCTGGTCACCTTCCTCGCGCGCAAGTACGGCCGCGCCACCACGGAACGGGTGCTGTCTGGCCAAGGGTTGGTTGACCTCTACGAATACTTGTGGAGCGAGGCAGGGGCTTCGGAAACCGCGAACCTTCTGCAAACCAGCGACCCCGCCGCGGCGATCAGCGGTGAGGCCCTGCGCCACCCGGAAAGCCTCGCCGGTCGAGCGCTCGACCGCTTCGTGGGCACCTACGGTGCCTTCGCCGGCGATCTGGCCTTGCTCTTCATGGCGCGCGGCGGCGTCTATCTCGCCGGCGGCATTGCGCCCAAGGTCCTGCCGCGTCTGCGCACTGGCCCCTTTCTGAGCGCCTTTCAGGACAAGGCCGAACACCATCGGCTGATGGCCGACTTCCCGGTCCACGTCGTGCTCGAGGAACGTTTGGCTTTGCTCGGTGCCGCGCAATGGGCGAGTGATCTTCTCGACTTTTGACCCGCGTCAAGACGATGTCATGAGGCGCGGGTATGCTGGCACAAGCAGCAAAAGAACATTCATCCAACCCACCGAGGAGGTGTTCCATGCCCAGCGCCAGAGTTGGCCCTTCGAGCAAGCGCCAAAACCCCGCTGCTGCCGCCACGCACGTCCGGGCGAAGCTTCGGGGCAACGGCGAATATCAGATGCGTCATGGAAAGGCGCCGCTGATCGCACCCGAGGATCGGCAGCGCTACATCGCCGAAGCGGCATATTTTCGCGCCCTGGAACGAGGCTTCGAGGGTGGCGCGGAGCTTGCCGACTGGCTCGCCGCGGAAGCCGAAATCGAGTCCCGCTATTTGGTTAAGACGAAGGCGGAATAGTCCGCCAGGGTGTGGGTCAGCGCTTGCGGGGCCGTTTGCATCCGGTTGGGCGAAGGCCGAGCCGCGACGCCGCAGGCCGCGGTAGCGTGGCATGATCGCGACGCCCGTGCGCCGGTTTGGAGTGCTTCTCGCTGCGGGTAGAGGTCCGGACCAAGGAACGCCTGTTCACTCTGGACGGAGCACCAGTCCGGCTAGGGGCGGCAGCGTCAGTGACAAAGACGCGGGGAACTCGCCGCGGCCCTGCGCACGGGTCGGAATGAGGCCGCCATTGCCCAGATCGCCGCCGCCATAGTGGCGGGAATCGCTGTTCAGGATTTCACGATAGGCTCTGCCCGACGGTACGCCGACTTCGTAAGCGTGCCGCGGCAGCGGAGTGAAGTTGAGGATGACCAGCAGATGCCGACCATCGCGAGCCTTGCGCAGGAAACTGATCACCGATTGGTCGGCGTCATAGCAGTCGCTCCACTGGAAGCCCGCGGCTTCGAAATCCAATTCGTGCAATTCATCCAGCTCCCGGTAGAGCCCAAAGAGATCGCGCGCCAAGTGCCGCAGACCTGCGTGCGGCGGAAAATCCGCCAGGGTCCATTGCAGCTCGGCCTGGGAATTCCATTCCGCGCGCTGCCCGAACTCTGCGCCCATGAACAGCAGTTTCTTACCCGGCGAGGTGAACTGGTAGACCAAGAGCGTGCGCAGGTTGGCGAAGCGCTGCCAGTCATCACCGGGCATTTTGGCGAGCAGGGCGCTCTTGCCATGCACGACCTCGTCATGAGACAGCGGCAGCAGGAAGTTCTCGGCATAGGCGTAAACCTGGCCGAAGGTGAGCCGGTTGTGGTGATAGCGCCGATGGATGGGGTCGAGGCGCAGGTAGGTGAGCGTGTCGTTCATCCAGCCCATGTTCCATTTCATCGAGAAGCCCAGCCCGCCCAGGTGCACCGGCCGGGAGACCATGGGCCAGGCGGTCGATTCCTCGGCCACCGTGATGGCGCCGGGGAATTCACTGTGCACCATCACGTTGAGTTCGCGCAGGAACTCAATCGCTTCGAGGTTCTCGCGCCCGCCGTAGCGGTTGGGCAGCCATTCCCCGGGCTGGCGGGAATAATCGAGGTAGAGCATGGAAGCTACGGCGTCCACCCGCAAGCCGTCGAAGTGAAATTCGCGCAGCCAGTAATAGGCGCTGGACAACAGAAAGCTCTGCACCTCCTTGCGGCCGTAGTTGAAGACGTGTGTGCCCCAATCGGGGTGGCGCTTCAGTCGCGGGTCTTCGTGTTCGTAGAGCGAGCTGCCGTCGAAATGCGCCAGCGCGAAATCGTCCTCGGGGAAATGCCCCGGAGTCCAGTCGAGCAGCACGCCCAGACCAGCTTGGTGGCAGACGTCGATGAAGCCACGCAGCTCGTCGGGCGTGCCGTGGCGCGCTGTCGGGGCGAAGTAACCGGTGCTCTGGTAGCCCCAGGATTCGTCCAGCGGATGTTCGCACAGCGGCAGCAACTCAAGATGCGTGCAACCCAGTTCGCGGGCATAAGGAACCAGCTCTTGGGCAAGCTCCTGGTAGCCAAGAAAGCCGCCGTCGGCGCGGCGCCGCCACGAGCCCAGATGCACCTCGTACACCGCGATCGGCGCGTGCAGCCAGTCCCAAGCCTCGCGCCGGGCCAGCCACGCGGTGTCGCCCCAGGCATGGCGAACGGGTGCTGGGACTTTCGCGGCGGTGGCGGGGCGTCGTTCAAAGGCCCGGCCATAGGGATCGGTCTTCACGCGCAGCGCGCCCGCACGCGTGCGGATTTCGAATTTGTACAGCGCATCCTCGGCCAGACCGGGCAGGAAGAGTTCCCATACGCCGCTGGGGCCCAGACTCGCCATGGGGTGGCAACGGCCATCCCAGGCATTGAAGTCCCCGATCACCGAGACCCGTTCGGCAGTTGGCGCCCAGACCCGAAAAACGGTCCCGCAGATGCCCAGCCGCGTCGCCAGCTGGGCGCCGAGAAATGTGTACGCCTGCCGGTTGCGGCCTTCGTTGAAAAGATGCAGAGCCAACTCCGGTGGCTCCGGGGCGAAGGCGTAGGGGTCGAAGCACGGGTGTTCGTCGATCAAGAGTTTCCAGGGTGCGCAAGGTGCCAACTCGCCCCGCCATTCGAAAACACCCGCAGCGTCCACGCAGCGCATCGGCTGCGCCGTGTCGGCCAGCAGCAGCGCCACCGTGCGTGCCTGGGGCAACCAGCAGCGCAGGCGCCAGGCGCCATCCTCGCGGGCGAGGCCAAGGCAGGCGTGGGGGTTGTGCTCCCGCCCGGCGGTCAGCATCGCCCAAGGCAGGGGGCTTGCCCCAGGGGCGTTTTCGGCGTTCACTGTCATCGGCTCCTGCCGTGGCGGAGTCTCGCGCCGCGCCAGTTCGGTCGACTTGGGTAAAGGAGGAAATGCTGCATGGAAGCCCGCGACGATCCACTCGCCCATGTCTTCGCCAGCACTCGCGCCAACTGGGGCTCGCGCTTTGTCAGCCAGCTCACGCGCGAGAGCGTGGCGCTGGTGCTCGCTGGCGGGCGGGGGAGCCGCCTGTTGCAGCTCACCGATTGGCGGTCGAAACCGGCCGTGCCCTTCGCCGGGAAATTCCGCATCATCGACTTCACGCTCTCCAATTGTGTCAATTCAGGCGTTCGCCGCATCGGGGTTGCCACTCAGTACAAGTCGCAGAGTCTCATTCATCATCTGCAACGTGGCTGGAGTTTCCTCGACGGCCGGCTGGGCGAATTTCTGGATCTGCTGCCCGCCCAACAACAGCTTGGCGAAGCCTGGTACTCGGGTACTGCCAACGCGGTGTTCCAAAACCTCGACGTCTTGCGCCGCAATCACCCGGAATACGTGATCATCCTCTCGGGCGACCATGTGTACAAGATGGACTACGGCCAGATGCTTGCCTACCATGTGGAAAAGGAAGCTGACCTGACCGTCGCCTGCATCGAGGTGCCGAGCGAGGAAGCGCGGGCTTTTGGGGTGATGAGCGTGGATGAGAGCCATCGTGTCACCCAGTTCTCGGAAAAGCCCGAGCAACCCGAATGCATTCCCGGCAAGCCGGGACGTGTGCTCGCCAGCATGGGCATCTATGTTTTCAACGCGCGTTTTCTTTACGAGCAGATGGTCCGCGACAGTGACGATCCGCAGTCCGCGCACGATTTTGGCAAGGATGTCATCCCCCACATCGTACCGCGCTACCGCGTCTATGCCCACGATTTCGGCGGCAGTTGCGTCGGTGCGATCGAAGGGCGACCCTATTGGCGAGATGTCGGCACCGTCGATGCCTACTGGGAGGCCAACATGGACGTCACCCAGGTGACGCCCGAACTGAACCTCTACGACGAAACCTGGCCGATCTGGACCTACCAGGAGCAACTGCCGCCGGCCAAGTTCGTTTTCGACGACGACAACCGGCGCGGCATGGCGGTCGATTCAATCGTCTCCGGCGGCTGCATCGTCAGCGGTGCCCTGGTTCGGCGCTCGCTTCTGTTCTCCGGAGTCCGCGTCGATCATCAAAGCGTGATCGAGGACTCGGTGATCCTGCCCAAGGTGCAGATCGGCAAGCGCGTCACCCTGCGCCGCGCCGTGGTCGACAAGCGCTGTCGCATTCCCGACGGCATGAGCATAGGCGTCGATGTCAACGAGGACCGGCGACGCTTCCAGGTGAGCGAGCGGGGCATCACCCTGGTCACGCCGGAAATGCTGGGCCAGCAGGTGCATCGTTTGCGCTGAAGCGGAGATTAGGCATGGAAGGCAAGCCACTGGACTTGGTATTTCTCTGGCACATGCATCAGCCGGATTATCGCGACCAGGTCAGCGGTGAATATCACCAACCTTGGGCCTACCTGCATGCGCTCAAGGACTATACCGATATGGTGGCGCATCTGGAGCGCCACCCCGGCGTGCGCGCGGTGGTGAACTTCGTGCCGGTACTGATCGAGCAGATCGAAGACTACGTGAGCCAGTTCGCTACCGGGCAGTTTCGCGATCCGCTGTTGCGCGTACTGGCGAGCGACTCGCTCGACGGCCTGGACGAGGCGTCGCGACGCTGGCTGATCGCCACCTGTTTTCCAGACAACCATGCGCGGATGGTGGCGCCGTTTCCACGATTCCAGCGCCTGCACGAAGTAAGCCGAATCGTGCTTGCCCAAGGGGAGGTAGGCCTGCGCTATCTCTCAGGGAGTTTCTTCGCCGATCTGGTGACCTGGTATCACCTGGTCTGGACCGGCGAGACCGAAAGGCGCCGCCAGTCCCTGCTCGCCGAGCTGATGAGCCGCGGCGAGAACTTCAGTTGCGCCGATCGTCGGCAACTCCTGGCTCTAATCGGTGCCACTCTGGCCGAGCTTCTGCCCCGCTATCGGGCCTTGGCGGAGCGCGGCCAGATCGAGCTGTCCACCACACCCGGCACTCATCCTTTGGCGCCGCTGCTGATCGATCTGCAAAGCGCCCGGGAGGCATTGCCCGAGCTCAACTTGCCGCGGGCACCGATCTATCCTGGTGGGGCGCAGCGCGTGGCGGCGCAAATCAAGCAAGCGTTCGCGCAGCACCAGCGCTGTTTTGGCCAAGACCCCACCGGACTGTGGCCCGCGGAAGGAGCGCTTTCTAACGCCTTTCTGAAAGAGATCGCGGCGGCGGGGTTCCGCTGGACGGCGAGCAGCGAAACCGTGCTCAAGCATAGCCTGCGCGAGACCGATGGAACCTTGCGCGCCCGCGCCGAATTTCTCTATCGACCCTGGGTGGTGGGTGTGGCGCCGGGATTGGCGGTCTTCTTCCGTGACGAGCGCCTCTCCGACCTCATCGGTTTTGAGTACGCCCGCTGGCACGGGCGCGATGCCGCGGCGCACTTTCTCGAAGGCCTGCGCCGCATTCGAGCAGAGGTTCCGGCCGAAGGCAGGGCGGTGGTGACCGTCGCCCTCGACGGCGAAAACGCCTGGGAGCACTACCCCTACAACGGCTACTACTTTTTCGAGGATCTGTATTCCGTGCTCGAAGCCGCGCCGGACCTCCGCTGCACCACCTTTACCACTTACCTGAACCAGGGTCTGGATGGCGGGGGCGTGCTGCCGACGCTCACCGCGGGAAGCTGGGTGTACGGCAACTTCAGCACCTGGATCGGGGATGAGGCAAAGAACCGCGCGTGGGATCTACTTTGCGTCGCCAAACAAGCCTACGATCTGGTGCTGGCCAGCGGGCGGCTCGATGCCGCCGCGCGTGCCAAGGCCGAGGCGCAGCTCGCGGTGTGCGAGGGCTCGGACTGGTTTTGGTGGTTCGGTGACTATAACCCCCAGGAGGCCGTAAGGAGTTTCGATACCCTTTTTCGCGCCAACCTCGGGCAGCTCTACCAGTTGTTGCACCTGCCCCTGCCGGAAGAGCTGATTACCCCCATTGCCCAAGGGCGCGGCACGCCCGAGGGCGGCGGCAGCATGCGCCGCGCCAACTGAACGGGCGGGGAACGGAACCTCATGACCCAACCCATTTCCTTGCTCCTAGGCGTACACGCGCACCAGCCCGTGGGCAATTTCGAGTCGGTCCTCGACGAGGCTCACGAGCGCTGCTACCGGCCGTTCCTTCGGACCCTTTTCGATTACCCGGAATTCCGCTTCGCCGCGCATTTCTCGGGCTGGCTGCTCGAGCGCTTGATGCTCAAGTTCCCACGAGACCTGGCCTTGCTTCAGCAGATGGTGGCCAGAGGGCAGGTGGAACTTTTCGGTGGCGGCGACTGCGAACCGGTGCTGGCGGCCATTCCCTGCCGCGACCGTCTGGGGCAAATCGAGGCACTCAACCAACGTCTGCGCGCGCATTTCGGCACCAGGCCGAGCGGAGCCTGGCTCACCGAGCGCGTGTACATTCCGACCGTGGTGCCGGCGCTGGCCGATTGCGGGCTGCAATACATCACCGTCGACGACTACCACTTTCTGTGCGTGGGCAAGAGCGAAGCGGAACTGGATGGTTACTACACCACCGAGGAAGACGACCGGCGAATTGACCTCTTCCCCATCTCCGAAGCCCTGCGCTACCGCCTGCCCTTCTCGCCGGCCGCCGAGGCGGTGTCCTATCTCGAAGGCCTGGCGCGAGAGGGACGCAGCGCGGCGGTCTATTTCGACGACATCGAGAAGTTCGGGATCTGGCCGGAAACCTACGCCTGGGTTTACGAGAAGGCCTGGCTCAGACAATTCATCGAAGGCGTGCTCGCCTCGCCCCTGATCCGCACCCAGACCTATCGCGATTACCATGAGCACCAGCGTACGCGCGGCATCATCTATCTGCCGACCACGTCGTACATCGAGATGAATGAATGGACTCTGCCGCCACACGCCGCCGCCGTGTATGCCGATCTGGTGGCGCGCGAGAAAGCGGCTGGGACCTATGCTCTGAGCAAGGCTTTCGTGCGGGGCGGCATCTGGAAGAACTTTTTCATGCGTTACCCGGAAGCCAACTGGATGCACAAGCGCATGCTGGGCCTGTCGCAGCGCCTGGCGGCCCTGCCTGCTGAAGCCCCGGCCGAGGTCCTCGCCATGCTCTACCGCGCGCAGGCCAATGACGCTTACTGGCACGGCTTGTTCGGCGGACTCTATTTGCCGCACTTGCGCCGGGTGGTGTGGCGCAATCTGCTGGACCTGGAGCGCGCTCTGGACCAGCTCGGCGCGCTGCAGGCGCCGACGCAGGCCGATCTCGACAGCGACGGCCACGACGAGGTCTTTCTGCGCAATGCCGCGGTGCAGGCGGTGATCAAGCTCGACCATTCCGGCGCCCTGTGCGAGTTCGATGCCCGCGCCCTCTGCCACAACTTCGGCGACACCCTTACCCAGCGGCACGAGCATTACTACCACAAACTGTCGGCGCCGACCGGCGCCGGACCGGAGAGCGAGGGCATTGCCTCGGCGCATGATCGGGTGGCCTTCCGACATGAGGTGAGCCGGCAAGACATCGTGCCCGATGCACGACCGCGAAGGATCGGCAGCGACTCCTGGATCGGTTCCGACGGCGTGCCCCGGCAGCCTGCTTATCTCCTCGACCAGGACGCCGGAAGCGGCGGTCGGCTGTGCTTGCGGGCACGTATCGGGGGCGGAGTGGACGGTGGTGCGGAAGTTGGTGCGGACCATGGCGAAATCCTCAAGACCTTCACCCTGGGGGGCGCCGCGCTCACGCTCAATTGGCGGATTCGCCCGAACGGCGCCGGACGCTTCCAGACCGAACTCAATCTGGCGCTGCCCAGTTGTGATGGTTACTCCGGGCGCTACATCCTCGAAGACGGCAGCATTCCCTGCGGCTTCGGCCAAACCCTGGCGCTCGAAAGCGTGCGCCGGCTGCGGCTCGACGACCGCGAACTGGGCGGCGGATTGTGTCTGCTGCTGGACCCGCCCGCGCGGCTCCAGGCGCACCCGCACCACACCGTGTCGCAATCGGAAGCGGGCTTCGAGAAGATCATGCAAGCGGCCTGCCTCGAATTGAGCTGGCCCATCACCGCCGCCCTCACCGAAATCCACCTCCGGCTGGAAGTCCAGTCCGATCCGCTGCCCCCCCTTCCTGAACCCTGATTCCCCAAGGACCCTCACCATGACCGACATCGTCTCTCTCCTGGGCGCCGAGGCGCCAAGCTTGCTCGAGCATCAATGCCGAGGCATCGGCCGCGAGCGCCTGCACCTGCCGGGTCCGGACTACATCGACCGGGTGCTGGCGGTATCCGACCGCAAGCCCCCGGTGCTGCGCAACCTGGCCACGCTTTTCGGCCATGGGCGGTTGGCCGGCACGGGCTATCTGTCGATCCTGCCGGTGGATCAGGGCATCGAGCACTCGGCCGGGGCCTCGTTCGCGCCCAACCCGGATTACTTTGATCCGGCGCGTATCGTCGAACTGGCTATCGCCGGCGGCTGCAACGCCGTCGCCTCGACCCTGGGTGTTCTGGGCGCGGTGGCGCGGCGCTACGCCCATCGCATTCCCTTCATTCTCAAGTTCAACCACAACGAGTTTCTGTCCTACCCCAACACCTATGACCAGACGCCCTTCGCCAGCGTCGAACAGGCCTTCGAAATGGGTGCTTGCGCGGTCGGCGCGACGGTGTATTTCGGTTCGCCGGAATCGCGCCGGCAGCTCTGGGAGGTTTCGCAGGCCTTTGCCCGTGCCCACGAGCTGGGTATGGTCACCATACTCTGGTGCTATCTGCGCCACAGCGCTTTCAAGCACGAGGGTGTCGATTACCATGTGGCGGCGGACCTCAGCTCCCAGGCCAATCACCTGGGCGTGACCATCGAGGCGGACATCATCAAGCAGAAAATGGCCGAGAACAACGGCGGTTTCAACGCGCTCAAATTTTCCAAGACCCACCCCAGGGTCTATGACCAGCTCAGTTCGGCGCATCCCATCGACCTGTGCCGCTACCAGGTCGCCGGGTGCTACATGGGGCGGGCCGGCATGATCAACTCTGGCGGCGAGTCCAAGGGCGCCGGAGACTTGGCCGCAGCGGTGCGCACCGCCGTGATCAACAAGCGCGCTGGCGGCATGGGACTGATTTCCGGGCGCAAGGCCTTCCAGAAACCGCTCGCCGAGGGGGTGGCGCTGCTCAACGCGATCCAGGACGTGTATCTTAGTCGGGAAGTCACCATCGCCTGAGAGACCAGTATGCCCGGCACCGCTTTTCACTTGGAAGTCGTTCCGCAGATCCCCGCCCGACTCGCCCGCCTGGAAGAGCTGGCAAACAACCTCTGGTATAGCTGGGACAGACCGACCCGCACCCTCTTCGCGCGCCTGCACCCCAGCCTCTGGAACGCCGTGGGGCACAGCCCCAAGGCGTTCCTGAAACGGGTGGATCAACAGAAACTCGCCGCGGCGGCCGAAGACCCGGTGTTCCTGGGCAACTACGCGCGGGTGCTTTCCGCTTACGACACCTATCACAACGAGGCGGGGCGCGCCAATGGCGCCCAGGAGCTGCGGGGCGACGATCTGGTGGCGTATTTTTGTTTCGAGTTCGGTTTTCACGAAAGCCTGCCGATCTACTCCGGGGGCTTGGGCATACTGGCCGGTGATCATTGCAAGGCCGCTTCCGACATGCGCCTGCCCTTCGTGGCCGTGGGGCTGCTCTATCGCCAGGGCTACTTCCTGCAAACCATCGACAACGACGGCAATCAGCACGCCATCTATCATGACGCCGATTTCGACGACTTGCCGATCGCCCCGGTGCGCACCGCGGAAGGGGGCGAGTTGCGCGTGATGGTCGATCTCCTGGATCGCAATGTCGCGGTCAAGGTTTGGCGCGCCAGGGTGGGGCATGTCTCGCTCTATTTGCTCGACACCGATCTCGAAGAGAACGCCGCCCAAGATCGGGACATCGCGCACCGGCTCTATGGTGGCGATCGGCGCAACCGCATCGAGCAGGAGATCGTCCTCGCGGTGGGCGGCGTGCGCGCGCTCGCGGCCATGAACATCCAGCCCACGGTCTGGCACATCAACGAAGGGCACGCCGCCTTCCTGATCCTCGAGCGCATGCGCGAACTCAATACCGCTCCGCTCGATTTTCCCAGCGCTCTGGAAGCGGTGGCCGCCAATACCGTGTTCACCACCCACACCGCGGTGCCGGCGGGGCATGACTATTTCAGCGAAGAGATGATGCGGCTCTATTTCGAGCCGCGCTGTCACGAACTGGGCATCGCCGTCGAGCAACTTCTGGCGCTGGGGCATAGCGCGGGCAATCCGGAGTTCAACATGACCGCGCTGGCGGTGCGCGGATCGCGCTTTCACAACGGCGTGTCGAGCATCCACGGAGGCGTTTCGGCGCGCATCCTGGCGAGTCTGTGGCCGCAGATCGAAGCTGAAGACAACCCGGTCACGCATGTCACCAACGGTGTGCATGTCAACACCTTTCTGTCCAACGAATGGAACGAGCTCTTCGACCGCTTCCTTGGCCCAGGGTGGAGTCAGCGGGTGGCCGAGCACGCCTGCTGGGAAGGCATCCAGACCATTCCCGATCACCAGTTCTGGAGCGTGCACCAGTCGCTCAAGGCGCAGATGCTGCACCTGGTGCGCCACCGCATCGCCGAACAGCATGCGCGCAACCACGGTTCCGAGGCGCACCTCGATCGCCTGCTGAAACTGGCCAATCCCGACAACCCCAATGTCCTGACCATCGCTTTCGCGCGCCGCTTCGCGACCTACAAGCGGGCCGCGCTGCTGTTTGAGAATCTCGACTGGCTGCGCGAAATCCTCGGCGACACCAAGCGCCCGGTGCTGTTCATTTTCGCCGGCAAGGCGCATCCTGCGGACCAGCCGGGCCAGGCTTTGATCCGGCGTATCGTCGAAGTGGCGCGGCTGCCCGAGTTCGAAGGCAAGATCCTCCTGGTCGAGGGCTACGATCTGCGCTTCGCCCGCCGCCTGGTCTCGGGGGTGGATGTCTGGCTCAATAACCCGGAATATCCGCTGGAAGCTTGCGGCACCTCGGGCATGAAGGCGGCGATGAATGGCGTGGTCAATCTCTCGGTGCTCGACGGCTGGTGGGGCGAGGGTTGCGACGGCATGAACGGCTGGGCGATCAAACCCGCTTCCGATACGCTCGATGGCGCCCGGCGCAATCAGGAAGAGTCGCGCACGCTTTATGAAATTCTGCAGGACCGCGTCCTGCCGCTCTACTACGATTGGGGCGCGATGGGCTATTCCCCGGGCTGGGTCGCCATGGCCAAGCATTCGATCGCGTCTCTGCTGCCGCGCTACAATTCCTCGCGCATGCTGGCCGACTACGTCAAGCTTTTCTACCGGCCCGCCGCGCGCCAGTGGCAACGCTACAGTGAGCAAGGCTTTGCCGGCGCGCGCGAACTGGCGGCCTGGAAGGGCCGGGTGCGCAGCGCCTGGCAAGGTGTGGCGGTGCGGCGCGTGGACGAGGCGCGGCGGCGCATCGGTTTCGGCGACACCCTGCGCTTCGCCGTGGCCTGCAACCTTAACGGGCTCCAGGCGGAGGACGTGGTGGTCGAGCTACTTCTCGGGCGTCCTGCAGGCGGCGCGCAACTCAAGAAGTCGCGCAGCCACCGCTTCGTCTTCGAGCACCTGCTCGACACCGGCGAGGCGCTGTTCACCCTCGACCTCACGCCAGAGTATTGCGGGAAGATCGAATACCGCCTGCGCCTCTATCCGCACCACGAGTTGCTGACGCACCCTTTCGAAATGGGCATGATGGTGTGGTTGTGACGGCCGGTTGAGGGCGGCGGCCATGCGAGTATTGTTCGCGACTCCGGAAATTGCCCCTTGGGTCAAGAGCGGCGGCCTGGGCGACGTGAGCCGGGCGCTGCCGGCGGCGCTGCTTGCGGCAGGGGCCGATCCGCGGGTGCTGATTCCCTATTATCCGGCGCTGCGCCGCGCGTTTCCCAATGCCGTGCCACTCGCCTCCTTGCATGGTTTTGGGGGCGACTATGCCGCGGCGCGGCTGTGCGAAGCGGTGCTGCCAGAAGGGCTGAAACTCTGGTGTATCGACTGCCCGCCCTACTACGATCGTGCGGGCAACGCGTATCAGGATGACACCGGCCGCGACTTCGCCGACAACGCCGTGCGCTTCGGCCTGCTCTCGCGCGTGGCCGCCCTGCTGGCCAGCGCACAAAGCCCAATGCCCTGGCGCCCCCAAGTGCTGCACGGTAATGACTGGCCTTGCGGGCTCGCTCCAGCTTTCGCCCATTACGACGGAGGTCGGCATGCTGCCATGCTGATGGCAGTCCACAACCTCGCATTCCAGGGTAACTTTGATCTCGAACTCCTTGCGCCGCTCGGCCTGCCGCAGGAAGCACGCGCGGCCGAGGGCGTGGAGTATTTTGGTCAGCTCTCCTTTCTGAAAGCCGGGCTCCAGTTCGCGCGGCACATCGTCACCGTCAGCCCGCGTTATGCGCAAGAGCTCTTGAGCGAGGAGTTCGGTTACGGGCTGGCGGGTTTGCTGCGCTGGCGCAGCGCCGATCTCACCGGCATTCTGAACGGCATCGACACCGCGCTCTGGAACCCGCAAACCGACCCGCTGATCGCAGCTCCCTACGGGGCCGAGAACCTGGAGCACAAGGCGGCGAATACGCGTGCGCTGCGTGCCGATTTGGGCCTCCTGCCCGAGCCGAAGGTGCCGCTGCTGGGCATGGTTGGGCGCCTCACCGAACAGAAGGGCGTGGATCTGGTGGCGAGCCTCGCCGAGGACATCGTTCAGTTGCCCGCGCAACTCGTCGTGCTGGGCGAAGGGGACCAAGGCATCGAGGCCGCGCTGCGTGAACTGGCCACCCGCTACGCCGGGCGCATCGCCGTGCAAGTGGGTTTCGACGAAACCCTGGCGCATCGCATCGAAGCCGGCGCCGACATCTTTCTCATGCCCTCCCGCTTCGAACCTTGCGGCCTCAACCAGATGTACAGCATGCACTATGGCACTCCGCCGGTGGTGCGCGCGGTCGGAGGACTGGCCGACACCGTGGTGGACTGGAACCAAGCCACACGCGCCGCGGGCAGTGCCACCGGCTTCACTTTCGCGGCCGCCGACGCCAGTGACCTCCTGCCGGCCCTACGGCGCGCGGTCGCCCTATGGCAGGATCGGCCAGCATGGCAGGAACTTATGCGCAACGGCATGCGCCGCGATTTCGGCTGGGCGCCCGTGGCACGCCGGTACCTTGAGCTCTATGCTCGCCTCGCCGTGAATTGAGGCGCATTCGCCTTGGCCTGGGCGCGAAGAGCCAGGCGTCCTGCCGGGCACGAAGCGGTTCAAGGTCAGACCAGAATCAGGACTCTTGTGGCCAGGCCGATGGCCGCGCAGGCGGCGAGCAAAGGAATTACCCCGAGCTGGAAACGAATGGGCGCCCAGCCCGAGGCGAGCGCGAGTATCGCCGCGAGCGCATCGACGCCGCCCGCGAAGCTCTTGGTGCCATAACACATACCAGGCGAAAAACAGCGCGAGGTTGAGCACTACCCCCGTCACCGCCGCGGTGATGGCCGTAAGGTAGTAAGCAGCTCAGTTCGATTCGCAAACACGGAATCGAACCCGCGTCCGCAGGGTGGTTCATGCGGAGGGTTCGGCGGCTGCGTCATTTTCGGTGGCAGGATCGGTGAGCCTCCGAATCGTCAGGGCGCAGCGTTGCTCAACCAAGGTATTGATTTGCTCAACCACAGCATTGTCAGCAAAACTGTGTCCGGGGTCAGACTGGAGCTTGCGTGCCTTCGCTGGCAGTAACTTTGCCAATTCCAGAATTCGCCGTTTGGCCTGAGCCTTGGTAAAGCCTACACCTTCGGCGAACTGCTCCCAGTGCCGCGCCTGGACTTCGCTGAACTTGTACTTGCTGCCGATTTTCATCGCCATCTTCTGCGTCAGTTTTGGATACACCGCCGTCGAGAGCGTGTCGTAAAACGGTGCCAGAACGGGGGCTTTGCCGGAGTACAGCAGAGAGAAAGAGTTTCTCTATTGGCTTCAGGGCGCGGCACATCTTGCGGCCAAGTGGCGTGAACAGAGCTTAGCGCTTCGATGATCGATCGAGCTGAATTTGAACGAGACCTGTAATCCATCTCGAAAGAACCAAGCTCGTCATCAGCGCGTAGTATGTCTTCAAGGGCCCCACCAGTGATGCCGGCCAGAATGATCGCTGGAGAGTACGTCTAGATAGATCTCCACCGATTGAAGCCGAGCAGCCAGATTGCTTCGAGTGTCTTGTGGTCAAACTTGATGCGACCCTTGCCAGCGCTGATGTTCACACCTCGAGCGTCTTCGACTACGCAGACCTTGGGTGCATAGCGATCCCATAGGTCCTCAATTTCTTGTTTGCGCTCAGGCGTGGCGCCTTGCAGCAGAGCCTTAACAGCGATGCTTGCTTCAACCATTGATCGCTGCTTCCAGCGCGCGCAGACGATCGACCATGGCATCGAAGGCGGGTGGCTCGCCGATGAACATGCCGGCACCGATCATGCGCTGGAAGTCATCGCGCAGCGCGGCCAGTGCGGCATGTTCCGGAATGAGCCTGAGCTGCCCGGTCAGGCATGCGTCGTAGTTGGCGTAGCTCGCGTTGTAGAAGACCTTTTTGTGCTTGACAACATCTGCGAGCAGAGCGCGATCGGACACAGCGGCTTTCCCATGGACAAGATCGGCCAGCATGGCCAGGTCGTACCAGTGGCGTGACAGGCGTTGGGCGCCAGTACGGAACTCGTCGCGCTGACATTCGGCGTGCATCAACGTCGCCTTCTCCCAGAAGGTACGTGCCGGGGACAGCACACTGACCTTCGAGCGAGGAAAATCGAGTGCAGTGACATGCTCCGCGATGTCGGGCCGTACCTCATGCTCTTCGTTCGGCTTGGTGATGTTGCGGCCACCGAACTCAATCAGGACGCTGTTGCCCACGCAGTCTCCGGATTTTTCCAGCACGGTCGGGTAGTGCACTCGCAACTGCTCGCCGTCATCGCTGATTTCAAGACGGAATGCGTCGGCGCTGAACTCGGTGGCCAGCATTTTCTGGAAGTGCGGCGCCACGACACCGTGAGCATGGTCGCGCACGAAGGACTTCAGATCCTCGCTGAACTTCTTCAGCCGGTTGCGCGAGACCCCTTCGGCAAATGGGTCGAAGGTTCCGTCCAGTCCTCGATAGTCGAGGGTGATGTCTACGTCCTCGGAGAGGCGTGCGATGGCTCCGAAAACTTTGGATAGTGAGGTGCCGCCCTTGAAGGCCATCGGAAGTCGATCGGGCATGGTGAACAGGGTCTGTAGCACCCAGCAGACCCATACATCCTTTTCCAGTACGACGGGCGTGCGGGCAAGCTGCGGAGCAAGCGCCCGGTAAATTTGGGACTGCTCTTCTCGTTCGAGATGCAGGAAGGACTCAGGCATGAACAGCCATCCGCTCGTTTCGGAAGATGGCGTCGCTCATCCACGCAGGCATCGAGCTGGTGGCTGACTTCAGCACCTCGAACTCGCTCGATCCCAGCTTGCGCCGAATCTTCTCGACGAGAGCTGGAGTCACTTCCTTCTTGCCGAGGTACCACATTGCCGCAAGCGCGAGCCCCGCAGGTCGGCCGGCTAGGGCCAGCTTGCGCTGACAGACGTGCTGCAGACGGATCTCCATCTTCCCCACGCGGATGCGCTTCGACGGGCCGGATGTCACGAATACCGACTGGGTCGGAACCTGCGTGGTTAGTTCGAGCCGACGCGCCGCTTCGGCACCGTGAACCTGGACGACGGCACCCGTCGTCTTGGCGACGGTCTCGGCCACCTTCAGCGGCGAGGGGCTAACCTTGCCGACGAAACGGCTAACCTCGGGACGCACAAAGACACCGCGCGTCACGCGCTCGATCGACCCTGCCTTGACGAGGCGGGAGAGGGTCTGATCGACGGACGCACGCGTGCCGCACTCCAGGAATGCTGTCGGGGTGAAAGGCTCCCCGATCGGCATCGCCTCGATGCGCTCGCGAATCAGCTCGGCAGTCTTGGTCGTCGTGTTCATGTATGAAAATATATGCGAGTTTCTGACAGACTGCAAGTGCGATAGCTCGCTGGGGCAAGCGTGTGTCCCCTCCGGTAGCCAATGCCGCAATCCAACCGCTTGATTCGTCCGCGCGTAACCCATTGATCTGTAATGGGTGCGGTCGCGGACTTTGCGGACTTCGCCGTGTCCATGAACTCACGCCGCGGCTGTGGAAGCAACACTTCGCCGACCAGCCGCTGCGCTCGGCTTTGCATAGTCTGCGCACGTAGGGAAGAACGCCGGGGAGTTACCGGTTACGAGCAACCAGCCCCGGCAAGACTCTTCCACTCCCGTAGACCCATCGCTTCAGTTCCTGTTCGGCAAGGCCCCAGTCTCTCTGGTTAACCCGGCGACGCAGTGTCGACGTCTGCAGCCGCCCCGCCCCGAGGTTGAAGGTGAAATCCACGATGGCTGCCAGCCGCGTCTCCGGCTCAGTAGCCAGCACCGGGCAATAGCGCAGCGTCGCCGCCATTGCGGTCTGCAGATCGCGCGCCAGATAGACCTCGGCTTCTGCCTCCGTGATCGGTGGGTGCTTGGGATCGCATAGATGGCCGTACCCAATCGTCCAGAAGCCTGCTGGGCAGATGTAGGGAACGACAGTGATCTCGTTTCCGCGCTTCACCTTGCGCTCGAACCCCTCGAAGCGCTTGGCCAGCGCGATGGCTGCTTGAGGCACCTCGATCACGGCCGCACCCGGTCAAACACGCGCCCAAGAAACCAGAAGTTCAGCACTCCGGCCCACAGCGCCTGATCGGCTTCCGTCCAGGCATGCAGGACGGCGCTACCCCAACCAGCGCCAGCGGTCACGGCGGCCGCGAACGCTGCCGTCTTGGCTGCACAGTAGAGTGCCATGAACCAGTAGGTGATCACCGGTCGCACGCTGACCGACAAGGCATCGGCCCAGCGCACGCCGGAGCGCTGCCCCTGGGCGGCGACGGCCTCGCGCAGCGCCTCGATGGCACCAACGTTCCAGGCCGCATCAGCGCTCGCGCCGATCTCGGCCATCCGCTGCGCGCCGCGCAGCTTCTCGAACTCCAGCGCCTTGTCTTGCATCGCCAGTTCGTGGCCACGCTCTCCCTTACGGTCGAGCCATTTGAGAATCTCGGGCGCAAGGCGGAAGGCCCCACCCATGAGGCCACCAAGCAGTGTCTCGATCATTGGGGACCTCCCATCAGCTTCAACTTGATGGCGGCCCCCACCAGCAGCGCGGCCAGGATGCCGGTGGTCACGACCTTGATGGTGGTCTGCCACGCCGTTCGGCGGGCATCGCGCCACGCTTCCAGCAGATCGCGCAGTTCGCGGATGTCCTTCGCGGCACTGCCGTTCTCCAGCCCGAGATGGGCAAGGCAACGCTCGGCTCCGCGTTCGGCGGCACGGTCGAGCAGTTCGTCGAAGTCCTCGCGGCGCAGCAGGAGCATGTTTTCCACGAGGGCGGCGGGTTGTTGTTCGGGTTCGTGTCAGCGACCGCCATATACGAGCCACTTGATGATCGGCATATTCGAGCCAGTGCGTGATCGGCATATATGAGCCAGTTCATGTCCGGCATATACGAGCCAGTCGATGATCGGCATATAGGAGCCACTGGGAAGGAGAAGT